>DATHZQ010000051.1:0-94645 GCA_035458525.1 Acidimicrobiia bacterium | reverse complement strand
TGATCGGCGAGCAACTGCTCACCCTCCTGCATGAGGGGAACCAGAACAGCCTCCTCGACGCTGGCGTTCAGTTCGTCACGAATCTCGGCAAACCGAGCCGTGTTCTCATCCTGCAACACCGAGTCCTCGGTGCCCCAGCGGTAGTAGTTGCCTCCGTCCGGCGGCGGCGCCTCCGGATCGAAGAGGTCGTAGAGCGAGACGGCGCCGGACAAGCCTGGCGAACCGACCCACGCCCACTCGCCAAGGTCCCAACGACCGTTGTCAAGCGTCTCACCGAAGAACAGCTGCGAATCTTCGAGCTCGTTCTCATACTCGATGCCGACGGCGCTGAACATGTCCACAAACAGCTCAGACAGCTTCACTCGGGCGTCGTTGTTCGACGTCGTCGAGAAGACGGTCGAGAGCGTGTCAACACCAAGCTCTTCTTTCGCCGTGTCACAGAACGCCGTGGCGCCCTCGACGTTGTAGTCATACTGCGCCCATGCCTGCGTCGAGATCGACGGCACCGACGTGTCGAGGAACGAGTCGAGCGGCTCGACCTGCCCAGCCAAGATCTCGTCGACGATGACCTGCTTGTTCACCGCGTGTGCGACGCACCTGCGGTAGTTCAGGTTCTCGTTCGCCGAGTTCTCGTTGCGCTCCAGACGTGCGGGACCGAACTGGAAGTTCAGGTGCTCCCACACCGGACCCGACAGCACCTCGACCGTGGCGCCTTCCGGCTCCAGGGCCTGCAGGGCCTCGATGGTCTCAGTGGCCGGCGGCGGCTGAATGATGTCCACCTCACGAGCGCGGAAGGCATTGATGATCGACTCGGTCTCAGGAATGAAGCGGAACGTCACGCTGTCGAGATACGGCAGCTGCTGACCCGTCTCCGGATCGGTCTTCCAGTAGTTCTCATTCCGGACGACCTTGACGAACTCGCCCTTCTGCCACGAGTCGAACACGAACGGGCCAGCTGATGGCCACATCGTCTCGTTCCAGTCTGCAACGAAGTCCGTACCCTCGACGGCGTGCTTCGGAATGATGCCGTTCGGGAACAGCAGCTCGTAGAGCACGGTCGGGGCTGCCAACGTGTAGGAGAACGTCTTCGGACCAGCTTCGCTGGCGACGATGTCCTCGTACGTTGTCATGTCAGCCTGGTTGTCAGGGTTGAGAATGGTATCCACGGTGAACTGGAAATCGTCACCGCTGATCGGGATCCCGTCGGACCACACGGCCTCGTCACGGATCGTGTAGTTGACCGTCATGGTGCCGTCGTCGTTCACGACAACGCCGCCGTTCTCGGTCGTCGGCAGCTCCGTCAGCAGCTCGGGAATCAGCTCCAGGGTGAAGCCATCGATCTGATAGGGGCTGCGATGGTACGACTGCCCGATGATGGAGACGATGAAATTGTCACCGCCCGGCACATACGGGTTGAGCGTCGGCGGCTCCTGGTCGTCTGCCACGATCGCCTCGCCACCGTACTTCTTCTCGTTCGAGGCAGCGGCAGTGGTGGTTGTCTCTTCGGCAGCTGCCGTCGTGGTGGTTTCCTCAGCGGCAGCTGTAGTGGTTGTTTCGGGTGCTTCGGTCGCAGCGGTCGTCTCGTCCGTGCCTGCGTCATCGTCGCCACCGCACGCGGCGGCTACGAGAGCGAAGGCGAGGAGAGCGGCCAGCCACAGGACCTTGCGGCTACGCAAGAATCCAGTCAAGGTGTTGCCTCCTTAGTTTGGATCCGAGCTCTACGCCGGAACGGCACTCAACGCCACAACCACGTCAACAAGAACGTGGTGACGGCGAAGACAAGCGAAGCAATCACGGTGATCCGGTCGAGATTTCGCTCGACGACGGTCGACCCTGAGAAGCCACCGCTGTTGAATCCTCCCCCGAACATGTCGGACACGCCACCACCCCGACCCGCATGCAGCAGAATCAAGAAGATGAGGGCGAGGGAAATCAACGCGTGCAGCGCAGCAACGATTGCGGCCACGGCAGAGAGCCCTTTCTCACACGAGACCCGCACACAGCGGCGGGTCCATGAGCAAAGAGTATGGATGATGCAGGGCGTTCGCGCAACTCACCTGGGGGGTTATGGAGGGCCGGGATGCGCACATCCGGCGCTGCGAGACCCTTGGCATCGTCCCGCGCCGGCCGGAGGTCGATCGATGGTGGCGACTACCGCTTGGCTTGATCGGCGACGGCTTTGGCAGCCGCTGCGGCAGCCTCTTGATCGCCCAGATATGCGCTGTCGACACGCCGCAGATCGGCGTCGAGCTCGTAGACCAATGGGATACCGGTCGGAATGTTGAGGCTCGGGATCTCCTCGTCGGAGATCCCGTCGAGGTGCTTCACGAGGGCACGAAGGCTGTTGCCATGGGCGGCGACGATCACGACGTGGCCGGCCCGAAGATCCGGAACGATGGCGTCGTACCAATACGGCAGCATGCGTTCGACAACGTCCTTCAGGCATTCGGTTGCGGGAATCAACTCCGGCGGCATCCACGCATAGCGGGCGTCGTGACGGGGATGCCGCTCGTCGTCCCAGTCGAGTGCCGGAGGAGGTGTGTCGTAGCTGCGCCTCCACACATGCACCTGCTCGTCGCCATGGCGCTCCGCCGTCTCCCGCTTGTTGAGCCCCTGGAGCGCTCCGTAGTGGCGTTCGTTGAGCCGCCAATGCTTGCGGACCGGAATCCACCCGAGGGTCATCTCGCCGAGCGCCAATTCGAGCGTGTCGAACGCACGTCGCAACAACGAGGTGTGCGCAACCGTGGGGGCGAGGCCCGCCTCGAGCATGAGGCGACCTGACGACTTCGCCTCGTCGACTCCTTTTGGCGACAGGGGGACGTCGGTCCAGCCGGTGAACACGTTCTCGAGATTCCAGGTGCTCTGGCCGTGACGAAGAAGGATCAGCGTGGAGGTCATGAGCGAAGGCTAATGGGGAGACACTCGCCGCCGGCCGCGCCGCACACCGTGCGCGTCACTCGTCAACCGTGCCCTGATCGATGCTTCGCTCCGAACCGGAGTCGAGCAACTGACCAGCTCAACTGGCGGCTGCGGCTCCGAGGCTCTGCCTCAGCTGAATGCTCGACTTCCGCACTCTCCATGTCGGCGTGCGAAGCCCGGACCAGGTGTTGAGACGGGGCCTGAGCCGCATCTCCTCGTTCACGGGGAACAGCCCTTGGTGGTACGCGCCGGAATCGCGGATGGCCTCGCCCATGAGGTCACGGACCTCATGCTCCACCGTCTCGCGGTTCGAACCGAACACAACGAATCGGAGTGCGAGCCGGGCCGACTTGAGGTTGGACTCAGCGCGCACCTCCTCGATGGCGGTGTGCTCTGAGATGCGATGCCGCACATCACCAATGTGTCGGCGAAGTGTCTCCTCATCGTCGTCCCACGGAATGCGGCGGTTGACCGCAAACTCGTACGTGACGCAAAACTCCATGGCCCGTTCGTTCCTTTCCGAAGCGCATGATTCTACCGAGTACTACTCCAAGAGTTTGGGCGCCAATCGGTTGCCCCGCAATGGGTCGCCCGGCCCGTAACCCACTGCTATCAACGCATTTTCGCACTGACGACCCGGACAGGTCACGCGGGCCGGCCTGGATTGTCCCTGCAGGGTGGGGCGCTCGAAGTGCCACGCGAGCCAAAGCCACCGCGGCGCGGGAGCGCGGCTCGGCCCGCAGAACAGCGCTCGGTTCCGACCGCCCTGCAGCTACGCCCAGTAGCGGATCACGCTGGCGAACGTGTCGGGATCGAGGCTGGCGCCACCGACCAGGCCGCCGTCGATGTCGCGTTTCGCCATGAGTCCGGCAACGTTGCCCGGATTCACGGATCCTCCGTACAAGACGCGCACCGAGTCGGCGGCGTCCCGTCCCCAGCCGTCATCGACCACGGAACGGACCAGCGTCGCCATCGCACCGGCGTCGTCGGCAGAGGCGGTCTTACCGGTCCCGATCGCCCAGATGGGCTCGTACGCAATCACGAGCCCGGCGACTTGCTCAGCGCTCAAGCCGCTGAGGCCGGCCTTGACCTGGCCTTCCACCCACGACTCGGCAATGCCTTCCTCGCGCTGGTCGAGCGTCTCGCCGCAGCACATGATCGGAGTCATCTCGTTCGCCAGGATCGCCTTGACCTTGCGGTTGACCGTCTCGTCGGTTTCACCAAACAGCTGCCGGCGCTCTGAATGCCCTGCGATCACGTAGCGGACCGACAGCTTGGAGAGCATGCGGGGTGCGACTTCCCCCGTGAAGGCTCCCTTGTCCTCCCAATGGCAGTTCTGCGCACCCAGCCGAATCGCAAGGTTGTCGCTCTCGATGACGGTTTGAGCCGAACGAAGTGCCGTGAACGGTGGACACACGACGACGTCGACGCGGTCGTGATCCGACGTGTCGAGCCGGTAGCTGAGCTTCTGGACCATCTGGATGGTCTCCAAATGCGTTGCGTGCATCTTCCAGTTGCCGGCGATCAGATCCTTGCGCATCGGTTACTCCTCGTTCCAACGCTGCAGTGCGGCCACGCCGGGCAGCGTCTTGCCTTCGAGCATCTCCAGACCGGCCCCACCGCCGGTCGAGACGTGGCTCACTTCGTCTTCCATACCCAGCATCCTGATCGCCGCAACGCTGTCGCCGCCGCCGATGACGCTGAAGCCGGCACAGGCCGCTGCCGCCGCCGCGACCCCGGCGGTGCCACGACGGAACGACTCCCACTCGAAGACGCCCATGGGCCCGTTCCAGAACAAGCTCCGGGCCCCAGCGATGATCTGGGCGAACCTCGCCGTGGCATCGGGGCCGATGTCGAGCCCCATCACGCCAGCGGGGATCGCCGAGGCCGGAACGGTCCACGGCGCAGCATCTTCGGCGAAGCGCTCGGCAACGACCACGTCTTCTGGGAGGACGATCTTCTCCGGATACTCCTTCAGGAGCGACGCCACCTCGGAGATGCGTTCCTCGTCGACGAGCGAGTCACCGATCGCGTGTCCCTGGGCGGCGAGCAGCGTGAAGCACATTCCTCCGCCCACCAGCATCTTGTCGACGCGTGGCAACAAGTGCTGCATCACGCCGAGCTTGTCCGCGACTTTGGCCCCGCCGAGCACGACGACGTACGGGCGCTCCGGTTCACCGAGCAGGCCGCTCAGTGCGGCGACTTCGCTTTCGAGCAACGGGCCCGCAGCCGAAGGCAGCAGACCAGCTACGCCGACGGTCGAGGCATGTGCCCGATGGGCGGAGCCGAAGGCGTCCAGTACAAACACGTCGGCAAGTGCGGCCAGTGCCACCGCAAGCTCGGGATCGTTCTGCTTCTCCCCCGGCTCGAAGCGTGTGTTCTCGAGCACGGCAACCGTCCCGGGAGCGACCGCCGCCAACTCGGCGAGCACGTCGGTCCCGGCGACACCGCTCAGCTGGGAGGTCGGGAAGCCACCCATCTCGCCGAGCCGGGCCGTCACCGGCGCCAGGCTCAGCGCCGGATCGAACCCTTTCGGCCTTCCCAGGTGGCTGCACACCACGACCTCTGCACCCCGCTCTCGTAGCGCATGGATCGTCGGCAGGCTCGACCGAATGCGAAAGTCATCGCTCACAGAACCCTCGTCGAGCGGCACGTTCAGGTCGGCGCGCAGCAGCACGCGCTTGCCGGCGACGTCGCAGTCGGCGAGGGAGGGCACCTGCACAGCAGCCGCGCTCACGGCAATACGCCGTCTCGCCGAATCAGCCCAACCGTTCCGCGAGATCGACGAGGCGGCTCGAGTAGCCCCACTCGTTGTCGTACCACCCCAGGACCTTGACCAGCGAGCCACCCGGCACGATGGCGGCGCCGGCGTCATAGATGCAGGAGTGCGGATCGCCGACGATGTCGGAGGACACGATCGGGTCTTCCGTGTACTTGAGGATGCCCTTGAGCGGTCCTTCGGCTGCAGCCTTGAATGCAGCGTTCACCTCGTCGAGGCTCACGTCGCGGCTCAGGTTCGCAACCAGGTCGGTGATGGACCCGTCCGGAACCGGCACACGCATGGCCATGGCCTGGAGCTTGCCGTCGAGCGACGGGAGCACCTTGCCGACCGCGCTCGCCGCACCGGTCGACGTCGGGATGATGTTGGCCGCAGCCGCGCGAGCGCGACGCATGTCCTTGTGGGGCAGGTCGAGGATGCTCTGGTCGTTCGTGTAGGCGTGCACCGTCGTGAACATCCCGCTCTCGATACCAAAGGACTCATCCAGCACCTTGGCCATCGGGGCGATGCAGTTCGTCGTGCACGATGCGTTCGAGATGATCTTGTGCACCGACGGGTCGAGCTCGTCGTCGTTCACGCCGAGCACCACCGAAACATCCGGATCCTTGGACGGGGCGCTGATGAGCACCCATTTGGCACCGGCCTCGAGGTGCTTCGAAGCGGCTTCGTGCGAGCGGAAGATCCCGGTTGATTCGATCACGACGTCGACGTCGAGCTCGCCCCACGGGAGGGCTGCCGGGTCGCGCTCCGAGTAGACGTCGAAACGGTCGCCGTCCACGACCAGATCCCCGTCGACCACTTCGACCGAACCGTCGTACCTGCCGTGCACGCTGTCGTAGCGGAGCAGATGGGCCAGCGTCTGGGCGTCGGTCAGGTCGTTCACCGCAACCATGTCGAAGCCCGCGTTGCTGCGCTTGGCTGCTCTGAAGAAGTTGCGACCGATGCGCCCGAAGCCGTTGATTGCGACCTTCATGAGGGTTTCCTCCCGGGGACTTTGGTTTCTGGTGGTCAATTCGCCAGCGTGGCCAGCACGGTCCCGAGCCGGCCGGGTTCGTGCTGTGGCCAGGGTGCCGACGGATCGGCGAGCTCGGCCGACACGAACTCGATCCCGAGAGGTGCAACACCTTCTGGATCTGCTTGAACAGGTTCGAGCGGGGACGCCACGTCCACCGTCCCGGACCCGGCGACGATAGCAGTCAGGTCACCGAGACCAGCCAGGTCCAACAGCGCTTTGACGTGGGCCGTTAGGTCCATTCCCAACGTCTCGCCGTCCTGGGTGATGAGGTTGGCAACGTAGACGACACTCGCCGCCGAATCGGCGATCGCCTCGGTGATACCCGGTACGACGAGGGTCGCCAGCAGGGACGTGTACAAGCTTCCGGGCCCGAGCACGATCTGGTCCGCATCCCGAATCGTCCGGACCGCTTCTTCCGACGCCCTGGCGGATTGCGGTTCGACCCAGATGCGCTCGATGGTCCCGCGAGCCCGACCGATCGTTGCCTGGCCGGAGACCACGTCCCCGCTGATCTCGGCGTGGAGCCGTAGATGAACGGGAGCGGCGGGAATCACCGAGCCGCGCGCACCGAGAAGACGCTCGGCGGTGTGCAATCCCGATCCGAAGTCTCCCTCGAGATCGGCAAGCGCAGCGATCAGGAGGTTGCCGAGCGAATGCCCTCGCACGTCGGAGCCGTGGAACCGGTACTCGAACAGGCGTCGCCACAGCGAGTCCTCCGTCGTCATTGCAAGCATGCAGCGGCGAATGTCACCCGGGGGTGGGATGTCCAGCGCCGGAGCGAGACGGCCCGAGCTTCCGCCATCGTCGGCGACGGTTACCACCGCCCGCAGCGACCCCGCATAGCTCGACACCGCCTGAAGCGCCTGTGCGAGGCCGTGCCCGCCACCGATGCATACGACCTTCGGACCCGAGCCGGCGGCCGGGAGTGTGCTCAAGGTTTCGTTTCCGCTTCCGGGAGATCGCGGTGGCGCACCGTGACGTCGACATCGAGCGAGCGCAGCCGCCGGCCGAGCTCCTCGGCCATCGCAACAGACCGATGACGCCCCCCGGTGCAGCCGACGGCAATGGTGAGGTACTTCTTCCCTTCGGCCTCGTAGCGCGGCATGAGGAAGCTGAGCAGGTCGCCGGTGTGGTTGGCGAAGGCCTGGGCGTCGTCGGAATCCAGGACATAGTTCCGCACCTCGACATCGAGACCGGTGCGTGGTCGCAGGTCCTCGACCCAATGGGGATTCGGAAGAAAGCGCACGTCGAACAGCAAGTCGACGACACGAGGGATCCCGCGCTTGAAACCGAACGACGTCACGTCGACGCGCATCCGGCGATCGTCCCGCGCCTCGGCAAAGGCACCCTCCATTCGTCGACGCAAATCGTGGACGCTGAGGACGCTCGTGTCGATGATGATGTCTGACATCCCCCGGATCTCTTCGAACGCTTTTCGCTCCAGTGCGATCGACTCCGAGAGTGAGCCGGCCGACATGGGATGCGTGCGGCGGGTCTCGACGAACCGTTTGGCGAGGGTTTCGTCGTCGGCATCGAGGAACAAGACCGTCGTGCGGATGCCACGACCGAGGAGACCACGCATCGCCTCGTCGAGATCGTGAGCGGTGACACCTCCCCTCGTGTCGACCACCGCTCCCATCCGCGGATGATCCCCCTCCACGACGCCGACACGGTCCACCACGTCGACGATCAGCGTCGGCGGCAGATTGTCGACCACGAAATAGCCGAAGTCCTCCAGCACATTGGCGGCCTGCGACCGGCCGGCTCCGGACATGCCGGTGACGATGACGATGCGAGGATCGGATTGCGTTGATGCATTCACCCGTGGAACGCTAGCCATCACGGGAGCCTGCAGCGCCGCAGCGATGGCGGCTCCTCAGATCAGCGGCGCAACGCCTCGTAGAGCTCGGTTGCAACCCCAGCAGGCACGACTTCCGCCAGCTGATCCGGATCGGCCTCGCGCAAGCGCTTGAGGCTGCCGAACTTCCGCAACAACGCTCGCTTCCTCGCCGGTCCGATGCCGGGGATGTCGTCGAGGATCGAGTCGACCATCCGCTTGCCGCGCAGTGTTCGGTGGTACGTCACGGCAAACCGGTGCGCTTCGTCACGCACTCGCTGCAGAATGTAGAGCGCTTCCTCCCCGCGCGGGATGGCCAGCGGCTCGGGACGGCCCGGCATGTAGACCTCCTCGAGCTTCTTGGCCAGCCCCACAACCGGGAAATCGAGATCCAGCTCGTCGAGCACTTTCACCGCACGGCCCAGCTGGCCGGCGCCACCGTCGATGACGACAAGCGATGGTTCGTACGCGAACTTGCCGCGCTCTGCGGCCGGCTTGTGCTGATCGATCACGTAGGCGGTGAACCGTCGTCGCAACACTTCCTCCATGGCGGCGAAGTCGTCTTGACCGTCGAGCGACCTGACCTTGAAACGCCGATAGTCGGACTTCTTCGGCAGCGCGTCTTCGAACACCACCATCGAGCCAACCGTGTCGCGGCCTTGGATCGTCGAGATGTCGTAGCACTCGATCCGCAGCGGCGGCCGGTCCATGCCGAGGTGCTGCTGGAGGCTTCGCAGGGCCCGCGCCCGTGCGTTGTGGTCGCTCGATCGCTTCAGGCGGTGGCGGGCGAACTCCTGGCGAGCGTTGGCGGTGGCGGTCTCCATGAGCCTCCGCTTGCTGCCCCGCTGCGGGATGCGCAGCGACACCGTCGAACCGCGCCGGTACTGCAGCCACTCCGTCCAAAGATCCGGGTCTTCGGGCAGCTCTTGCACCAGCACCTGCTTGGGAGGGATGTCCGCCCCATACAGCTGTCCGAGGAGCACACCGATCAACTGCGCCCTGGACACGTCCTCCACCTTGTCGACCACCGTGGTTCGCCGGCCGGTCACACGTCCTTTCACCACCGACAGCACGACGAGCACGGCCTCGAGATCGTCCTCTTCGAGCGCGATCAGGTCGAAGGTCTCCTTCCGCTGCGTCACCAGCTCCTGTCGAGCGAGCGCCTTCTCGACGGCGGCAGCCTGGTCACGCAGTCGCGCCGCCTTCTCGTAGTCCTGCGCCTCTGCTGCGCCGTACATCGACATTCGCAGCTGGTTGAGTACGTCGTCGCGATCGCCGTCGAGGAATGCGGCCAGACCATCGACATACTCGGCATATTGCTCCGGCGTCACCTCACCGACGCATGGACCGGCGCACCGCTCGATGTGGAAGAGGAGGCACGGCCGGCCAAGCGCCTCATGACTGGAGTATTTGGAATCGGTGCACGTCCGCACCGGAAACGTCCGGAGAAGGAGGTCGAGCGTTTGCCGGATGGCGTAGGCGTGCGCATATGGCCCGAAGTACTCAACACCTTTGCGGCGTTTCCCTCGCATCACCGACGCTCGCGGCCACTCCTGGTATCGAGAGATCGCCAGGTAAGGGAAGCTCTTGTCGTCGCGAAGCCGAATGTTGAAACGGGGCCGATGCTCTTTGATCAACGAGTATTCGAGCATCAGCGCCGCCACCTCGCTGTCGGTGACGATCCATTCCAGGCTCTCCGCAGCCTGCACCATCGCAACCGTTCGCGTGGCCAGGTCGCGCGAGAAATACTGCGCAGTTCGCTTGCGCAGTGACTTCGCCTTCCCGACGTAGAGGACGGCGTGCGCCGCATCGCGAAAGAGGTACACGCCGGGGGAATCGGGAACGGAGGCGCTCGGCGGGCGCGTCAACATGGCGTTGAGATTAGGACGGGTCCGCAACGAGTCGCTGCGGTGGGAACCGCCTTGGTAGACGGCCGGGCCACGCGGGCCCGGCCGTCTGTGAGGAGCCCACCCCGGTGCGGCCTCTCGACGCACGATTGCGTCGAAGCGACGTTCGATGTCGTGGCGTGAGGCCGCAGGCTGGAAGGCGCCTACTCCGATCGTTGAACGACGGAGTGCGCGAGCGGCGCTCTTCCAACGAGTGCTGCGGCCAACGACCTAACGTCTCGTCGCACTTTCGGTGCCCCCTCGGAACGTGGTAGATCCCTACCTACCGAAGTAGGTAGGGTCTACCGCATCGCCCCCCATGGATAGAACTCACCACGCCCCCCGACGTGGCTGCCTACCACGGGCATAGCTTGCTTCGGAACTCACCAAGTTCCAATGGGTCGGCCGAACCAAATTACCGGCCTCCGCCGGTTGGTTGAGCGATATCACTCAGGGTTGCGCCAGCGAAACCCCGCAAGACGCGGCAGGTACTGTTGTCCGTAATAGCCGGGTTCGTGCTCCACCGCGGCGACGCTCAGCGGTCGCTCCTCGAGGGCCTCCAGACACCATCCGCCTTCTGCTGCCGCAGTGAGGATGGTCCCAATTGGCCGGTGATGGAACGGGACCTGGCGACCCCCTACGTGTGTGGCGACGGTTTGCGAGTCGAAGTAGGGGCCCCAACGCCACAGAACCTCGCCGTCAGTTGGGTCGATGATCGGGCCGGAATCAGGAGCAGTGAATGCCGGATGGTTGGCGATGACGACAAGCTCGCCTCCAGTCGCCACGGTTCGTCGCAGCGCGGCAAATGTCCCAATCAACTCGCGCACGTGTTCGAGCACGAGCACGAGCGAGGCCCCGGCAAACGTCCGGGCACGGAGGCAATGCAGATCCGGGATACGGCTTCGCATCACCGGCATGTGCCGCGCAGCAACGGACAGCAGCTCAGGAGCGATGTCGCATCCGAACTGCGGTGCCGGTAAGGCGGCCGCCGCTCGTCCGTCGCCGCATCCCACGTCGAGCCACGGTCCGGCGGGTGCCGTGATCAGCAACCGCAACAGCGGGAGCACATCCGTAACGTAGATCGGGTCGTCCGCGATCACATCGAGCCACCACGATGCGCCGGACTCCCAGGGATCGTGCTGCTGCCGCATCAATTCGACACCGTAGCGCAGACCCCGATCGTCACGGGTGCGGCATCAGCCCCCGTAGGCTCTCGCCGTGGCTCGCCGCGACTGGCTCTGGTTCGGGAATCTCGTGATCGCTGCTGCGCTGCTCGCATGGTTCACGAACGAGCAAGGGGTCCTGCAGGGCGACGTGGTCGTGTATGACGAGCGTCTCGACGCGATTCTGGGCGGTGCGCTCCCCTACCGCGAGGCGCCTTTCGAACATCTGCCGTTCTCGTTGCTCCCGCTGCTGGCCGCCGCCGCCCTGGAGACATTGTCCAACAGGTCGTTCCTCCTGGCGCTGGCCGTCGTCAACACCGCCCTGCTCGCATCCGTTGCGTGGTTCGCCGGGAGGATCGCCGGCGTGGTCGGCGAACCTGACGGACCGCGGCGCTGGCTCCTCGTTGCGGGTCCCTTGTTTCCGATCGTGCTGTTCCGGCTCGACCCGATCTCCCTTCTGCTGGCAGCGATCGCCCTCTGGTCGCTCCTGCAGAACCACGCCCGCAACACGGCCCTGGCGACGCTGGCGGGAATCGCCGCTCGCGGCTGGCCGATCGTGTTCGTGGCGGCGGAATGGCGACAAGGCTGGAAGCGCCTCGCCGGGGCCACCGTTGCAGTGACGGGGGTGATGGCCGCCCTCCTGCTCGCCACGCCCGGTTTCAACGAGGTGAGGGCCTTCGACGGCGTCCAGATCGAAACCGTGACCGGGTCCATACTCCTGCTCGGCGGCCACGTCACCGGATCAGGTCCCGAGATCCAGGAGATCGCCGGTTCCCTCTACGTCGGCACCGGGTGGTTGCCGGGCGCCGTCAACGCCACCGTCGGCGCGGCCGTGATGGGTCTCGCTGCGTTGCGGGTCCGCAGCCGCCTGCCAGCGATCGCCTTGCTCGCACTCGCCACCTACGGGCTTCCCCTGCTGAGCCCGCTCCTGTCTGCACAGATGCTGCTCTGGCCGACGCTGTTCGTCGCATTGCTCGCCACCGCCCCTCATCGCCTGGCGGCGGCCACCGGGGTGATCACGACGGCATTGCTCGTGTGGTGGCAGCCCGCAGCGTCCTGGTGGGCCGCGGTCACCGTGCTCCGCAACGGCCTGTTGATCGCCACGGTGCTCCTCATCGCCAGGCCGCGATCGAGCGACGAAGGTCAGCCCAAGATCTCCCGCAAGAACTTGCCGGTATAGGACTCCGGGGTGGCCGCGATTTCCTCCGGCGTCCCCTCGGCGACGATGCGTCCGCCTTCGTCACCACCTTCAGGTCCCAGATCGACGATCCAGTCGGCCGCCTTGACCACATCGAGGTTGTGTTCGATCACGACGACGGTGTTGCCCGTGTCCACCAAGCGTTGCAGTACTCCGAGTAGCCTCCGCACATCCTCGAAGTGGAGTCCGGTCGTCGGCTCGTCCAGGATGTAGAACGTTCGCCCCGTCGACCGCTTGCCCAGCTCGGACGAGAGCTTCACGCGCTGAGCCTCACCCCCGGACAACGTTGGGGCCGGTTGACCCAGCCGGATGTAACCGAGGCCGACGTCGTAGAGCGTTTGTAGCACGCGTGCGATCGGCGGCTGATTCTCGAAGAAGTGCAGCGCCTGCTCGATGGACATGTCGAGCACGTCGGCGATGGAGTGGCCCTTGAACTGCACCTCGAGCGTGTCTCGGTTGTAGCGCCGGCCCTTGCACGTCTCACAGGGGATGTAGACGTCGGGGAGGAAGTGCATCTCGATGCGAAGCGTCCCATCACCCTTGCACGTCTCGCAGCGGCCACCCGCAACGTTGAAGGAGAAGCGGCCCGGCTTGTAGCCCCGCATGCGGGCGTCCGGCGTCGCCGCGTAGAGCTGGCGAATCTTGTCGAACACCTTGGTGTACGTGGCCGGATTCGATCGGGGAGTGCGCCCGATCGGCGACTGGTCGATGTTGATCACCTTGTCGATGTGCTCGAGACCCTCGATGCGGTCGTGGGCACCAGGCAGCACTCGCGAGCCGTTGATCTCTCCGTGGAGTGACTTCGAGAGGATCTCCTGCACGAGCGACGACTTCCCGGACCCGGAGACTCCGGTCACGGCAACGAACGTGCCGAGCGGGAACGTGACGTCGACCTTCTGCAAGTTGTTCTCCGAGGCCCCGAACACCGTGATCGCGTTGCCCGATCCGGCTCTGCGATCCTCCGGTGTCGGGATCGTGCGCCGCCCGGCCAGATAGTCGCCGGTGATCGAGGCGGGCTCCGCCATGATGTCTTCGAGCGTGCCCTCGGCGACGATGCGGCCACCGTGCTCGCCGGCACCCGGTCCGATGTCGACGATGTGGTCCGCGACGCGCGCCGTCTCTTCGTCATGCTCGACGACGATGAGCGTGTTGCCGAGGTCCCGCAGTCGAAGCAGGGTCTCGATAAGCCGCCGATTGTCACGCTGGTGGAGGCCGATGGACGGCTCATCCAGGATGTACAGCACACCAACCAGGCCGGAACCGATCTGTGTCGCCAGCCGGATGCGCTGCGCTTCGCCACCGGCGAGGGTCGCCGCCGACCGCATCAGCGTCAGGTAGTCGAGTCCGACATCGACGAGGAACTGGAGCCGCGCCCGAATCTCCTTGATGACAAGGTCGGCGATCGTTGCATCGCGCTCGTTGAGTTGGAGGCCGTCGAGAAACTCCACGGCCCGGCGCAGGGATTGACTCGAGACCTCGAAGATGCTGCTGCCACCGACCGTCACCGCCAACGAGACCGGATTGAGCCGTCCCCCGCCACAGGCGTCGCACGGGACCTGACGCATGAACTGGGCATAGCCTTCTCGCGCAGATTCGCTGTCCGCGTCGCGGTAGCGGCGGTCCAGCCACGGCACGGCTCCTTCATACGCGGCTTGGTAGCGGCGTTTGCGGCCGAACCGGTTCTCGTAGGTCACCGTGTAGGCGCGCTCCTCCGCGGGTCCGTAGAGGACGAGGTGCCGCTGATCTGGGGACAGCTCGCTGAATGGAGCTGTCATGTCGATGCCCTCGTCCGCAGCGACCGCTTCGAGAAGCCGCTTGTAGTACCGCATGCGATGGCGGCCGCCCCACGGCGCGACCGCACCCTCATCGAGCGACTTGCCTTTCACCGGCACCACGAGATCCGCATCCACCTGGTAGCGAGTGCCGATGCCACTGCACTCCGGGCATGCTCCGTAGGGGCTGTTGAAGGAGAAGTTGCGCGGCTGAAGCTCCTCGAACGACAGGCCACATTCCGGGCAGGCGTAATGCTGGGAAAACGTCAGCGTGGGACCGTCGATGACGTCGATCAGCGCAACGCCGTCTGCGAGGTTCAGAGCCGTGGCGAGAGAGTCGGACAGGCGCCGCTCGATGCCCTCCTTCCGTACCAAACGGTCCACGACCACCTCGATCGTGTGCTGGAAGTAGCGGTCGAGGCGGATGTCCTCTACGAGGTCCCTGACCTCGCCGTCGATGCGAGCCCGCGCAAAACCCTCCTTGGCGAGGTCCTTGAGCAGCACCTCGTACTCGCCCTTCCTGCCCCGGACGACCGGCGCCAGCACCTGGAAACGCGTTCCCTCTTCGAGTTCGAGGATCTGGTCGACGATCTGTTGCGGCGTCTGGCGCGACACCGCGGCACCGTCGTTGGGGCAGTGCGGTACACCGATGCGGGCGTAGAGAAGGCGGAGGTAGTCGTGGATCTCGGTGACGGTGCCGACCGTCGACCGGGGGTTGCGGCTCGCCGTCTTCTGGTCGATCGAGATCGCCGGAGACAGTCCCTCGATGAAGTCCACATGCGGCTTGTCCATCTGGCCGAGGAACTGCCTCGCATACGCCGACAGGCTCTCGACGTAGCGCCGTTGCCCTTCGGCGTAGATCGTGTCGAATGCCAGCGACGACTTCCCAGAGCCGGACAATCCCGTGAACACGATCAGCTGTTCGCGCGGCAGCTCGATGTCGACGTTCTTCAGGTTGTGCTCGCGAGCGCCCTTGACGACGATCGATTCGCTTGCCACGCCGTGCCCGTCCTCGTCTCCGCCAGCCGAAATTCGAGTGTAGCCCTACCCACTGACACAAATTACATCGGTGATCTTTGCCAGACACGACACGCCCGCCGTCCTCGCTTCCTGCGTAGCTGACTGCGCGATACCGCGCTCATGTACGCAGGAACGGAAGCAGCTCAGGACGCGGCTTCGGTCACTTCTCTCAGCTCCCTGCGGAGCTCGCCGACCTCGTCGCGAAGGCGGGCCGCGTACTCGAAGCGCAGCTCGGTGGCGGCTTCGTGCATCTCCTCTTCCAGGCTCTGGATGAGCCTGCGCAGATCGTCGTGCGACAGGTCGAGCGGCTGCCGCGAGGTCAACTCACGCCTGCGGCGTTCCCCCGCCGGGCTGTCGCTGGAAGCGACGAGCTCGAGGATGTCGGTGACCTTCTTGCGAATGGTCTTGGGATCGATGCCATGGTCCTCGTTGTACTCGAGCTGGAGCTTGCGCCGACGATTCGTCTCGTTGATCGCACGCTGCATCGAGTCGGTGATTCCGTCTGCGTACATCACAACCTGACCCTCCACGTTGCGGGCGGCGCGGCCGATGGTCTGAACGAGACTGGTTTCCGATCGGAGGAAACCCTCCTTGTCGGCGTCGAGGATTGCGACGAGTGAGACCTCCGGCAGGTCGAGGCCCTCCCGAAGGAGGTTGACACCTACCAGAACGTCGTACTCACCGAGTCGCAGATCCCGCAGGATCTGCACCCGCTCCAGCGTGTCGATGTCGCTGTGCAGATAGCGCGCCTTCAACCCCAACTCGAGGAGATAGGTGGTGAGGTCTTCCGACATCTTCTTCGTGAGCGTGGTCACCAGCACCCGCTGCTCCCGCTCGGCGCGGAGTCGGACCTCTTCGACGAGGTCGTCGATCTGACCCTTCGTCGGACGCACGATGACTTCGGGATCGACGAGCCCCGTCGGCCGGATGATCTGTTCGACCACCTGCTCCGAGTGCTCGATCTCCCACGAGGAAGGCGTCGCGGAGAGCAACACCGCCTGGGGAGTCCGCTCGTACCACTCCTCGAAGGTCAGTGGCCGGTTGTCCATCGCCGTCGGCAACCGGAAGCCGTGCTCGATGAGTACCTCCTTGCGGCTGCGATCGCCGGCAAACTGACCGTGGATCTGCGGAATCGTGACGTGACTCTCGTCGACCACGAGGAGGAAGTCGTCGGGGAAGTAGTCGAGCAGTGTGTACGGCGGATCCCCGGGCTTGCGCCCGTCCAGGTAGACCGAGTAGTTCTCGATGCCGGCGCAGGTACCGATCTCACGCATCATCTCCATGTCGTAGCTGGTGCGCATCCGCAGCCGCTGCGCCTCGAGCATCTTGCCCTGGCGCTCCAGCTCGCCGAGCCGCTCCTGCAGCTCCACCTCGATGCCGGAGATCGCACGCAGCAGGCGGTCCCGCTCCGTGACGTAGTGGGTCGCCGGGTAGACCCACAACTCCCCCAACTCGGTGATGACCTCACCCGTGACCGGGTTCATCTGCAGGATGCGCTCGACCTCGTCGCCGAAATACTCCACACGAAAGACGGACTCCTCGTACGAAGGGAAGACCTCGAGGGTGTCGCCGCGGAGCCTGAAGCGCCCGCGAATCAGATTGACCTCGTTTCGTTCGTACTGGATGTCGACGAGTCGCCTCACGGCGAAGTCGAGGGGCAGTTCGACCCCCTTGACGAGACGAAGCAGTTGCCCTTCGTACTGCTCGGGTGAGCCAAGCCCGTAGATCGCCGAGACCGACGCAACGATGATCACGTCGCGCCTGGTGAGCAGGGCCGCAGTGGCGGCGTGCCGCAGCCGGTCGATCTCGTCGTTGATCGTCGACTCTTTCTCGATGTACGTGTCCGTCCGTGCGATGTACGCCTCGGGCTGGTAATAGTCGTAGTAGCTGACGAAATATTCGACGCGATTCTCGGGAAAGAACTGGCGGAACTCATTGGCGAGCTGGGCGGCGAGCGCCTTGTTCGGAGCGAGTACCAGGGTTGGCTTCTGGACCTGCTCCACCACCCATGCGACCGTCGCCGACTTGCCCGATCCGGTGATGCCCAGGAGCGTTTGGAATCGGTCGCCACGCTGAATCCCCTCAGCCAACTCGGCGATCGCCTCGGGCTGGTCGCCCGAGGGAGCAAAATCGGATACGACTTTGAAGGGGTGCATGCGCTGCAGCGTACCGGCAGCGAGTGACAAGAAATGCTGACGGCAAGGCCGACCGGCTGCCGGCTACTGGCCGTATCAGGCGTTCGCCACCTCGTCGGTCCACCACCGGGCGACCGCGGCTTCCAGTTCCTCCATGCTCCCGTCGTTGCGTATCACCCAGTCGGCAGATTCGAGCCACTCCGCATCGGAGGGCTGCGCCGCCATGCGACCCCGCACGTCCTCCTCCTCCATGCCCCGCGCAACCGCACGCCGAAGACGCCGATCCTCATCGGCGATCACGACGAGGCGCGGCCACCCGGAACCGAGAATGTCAACGACCAGCGGTAGCTCCACGACCACCAATCGATCACGTGCCGCAGATGCGAGGTGGTCGATCGTGGCCGCGATGTGAGGATGCGTGAGCGCTTCGAGTACCTCGAGCGCATTGGGATCCGCGAAGACGACACCGGCAAGCAAGCGGCGGTCGATGCTTCCAGCCTGGAGTACCTGCGGGAACCGAGCAGCCACCGAAGCAAAGGCTGCTCCGTCCGGCTCCAAGACCTGGTGTCCCGCGCGATCGGCCTCGAGCACGACCGCACCTCGCGCCTCCAGCAGTGTGCCGACCAGACTCTTCCCCGACCCGATCGGGCCCGCCAGAATCAGCTTCCGCAGCAGATGGTTCTTCGTCTGCACCGAGCGACTGTACCCTTGACGGAATGGAAGGGACAGATGCCAGGACGTGGGAAACACGTTTCGACTGGACGCTCACCGCCCTCATGTTCGGAGCGTTCGGTCTGGCCATATTCCTGAGCGGGCTCGGGGCACGAGACCGTAGCAACGGCCTGTGGGCGGCGATGATCGCAGGCAGCTACGTCGTGTTCCTGCAGGCCACGCCGAGGAGCATTCGAGAACGGCGCCTCGTCGGCGAGGCCCTCGCCACCGTGGGTGTCATCGCAACCTTGACGGCGGTTGCGTTGACGGCCGCCGACAACGGCGGCTACGTGCTCATGGTGGCGGTGCCGATCTTCTTCGCATCGGCCTTCATGGGGTTCCGGGTCGGCATGGAGACCGCCCTGCTCGCCACAGCGGGCCTCGTGGCCATTCTGATCGTTCTCGAGGAGCCCGTGTTGGAACGCGCCACCACGGTCGTGCTCTATCTCTTGATCGGCTTCACCTTCAGCCAGGCGCGTCGCCTCCTCGTCATCGAGCGGGAGCGATCGGCGGCCCTCAGAGAGGCCGGCGCCGTCGATGCGGCGCGGATCGAGCGATTGGAAGCGGCGCACCAGCTGCTGGTTTCACTCACCGATGTCGCGGGGACCAGCGAGCTGAGCACGACGAGCGTCGGCGAATCGACGCTGCTCGACCTGGCGGCGGCGATCCCGATGGTGCGCGGCACCGTTTCCATCGGTACCGGGGAAGATGACGTGGCCGCCGAGTGGGGCACGCCGGTTGACGCCCCGCCAACATCAGAAGTGCCAATCGTGGCCAGCGGCCGCACGCTCGGGGTGCTCCGGATCTGGCTGCCACCGGACGAGAACCCGGAAGACTACGCACGCACCATTGCCGCCTCGACGGCCGGCGCGGCGCTGGCGTTCGACAACATCCGTCTCCTCCGCACCGTGGCGCGCCGGTCGATCCAGGACGAGCGCAGCCGGGTTGCTCGAGAGCTGCACGATGACATCGGGCCCGCGTTGGCTTCGCTCGGCCTCAACATGGACATTCTCCTCACGATGGAGAACACGTCCAGCACCGAACGGCAACTGACCCGGCTCCGCGCCATGGTCACCGAATTGGTCGAGCGAGTCCGCAGCAGCGTTGCCATGTTGCGCCGCGCCGACACCACCACCGTGGTGGAACACATCCACCGCATCGCCGCCGAACTCGGTGGCGGGCCTCCCGCGATCGTCGTTGCGATCGACGAGCGGGCGCAAGCCGACGGCGCAGTCGCTGCCGAAGTTGGGGCGATCTTGATCGAGGCCGTGCGCAATGCCGCCAAGCACGCCGACGCCCAGAAGATCCGAATCGATGGTTACGTCGCAACGGAGCACGGTCGGATCAGCGTTGAGGACGATGGCCGCGGCTTCGATGCCTCGGCCGACTACCCAGGACATTTTGGTCTGGTTGGCATGCGTGAAAGGGCCGCAGCGATCGGAGGATCTGTGGACATATCCTCAGTAGTAGGCCGAGGCACCACATTGACGGTAGTGTGGGGCGACCAATCCCCGGCGGCCCCATGATCGATGTAGTGATTGCAGACGACCACACCCTGATGTTGGAAAGCCTCGCAGAGGCTCTCGACAGTATTCCCGACATTCGTGTCGTTGCCACTGCGAGTGACGGCAAGGAGCTGCTCGCCCAAACGGCTCGGTATCAGCCGAAGGTGCTGCTGGTCGACATCGAGATGCCGCAGGTCTCGGGAATCGCCGCCTTGCACGAGATGTCGAACAACATCCCAGCCATCGTCGTGACGATGCACACCGGTGACGCAGAACGCCGCCAGGCTGAAGCAGCCGGTGCTGTGGGATTCCTGTCGAAGGCGACCCCGCTTCCCGATCTCGCAGCTGCGGTGAGGGCGGCTGCAGCCGGTGAAGACCTCCTCGACGACGAGAACTTGCCGGAGATCCTCGACCGGCATCGAGCGCCGAAGCTCGACGCGGGGGCCGCAAGCCTCACCGCTCGCGAACGCGAGATCTTGCGGCTGCTGGCCCAGGGAGTCAGCGCAACCGATGAGCTTGCAGACTTGCTTTACATATCACAGAAGACCGTCAAGAATCACTTGGCAAACATCTACGACAAGCTTGCGGTCGCGGACAGAGCGCAGGCTGCGGTCGAGGCCATCCGCCTCGGATTGCACCGGGAGACTCCCACCGAATCCCGTTAGGTCGGCAGGCCTATAGTCGCTGTTTCAGCCTCGACCTACACTCGCTATGCATCGCCTTAGGAGGTTCACACACCATGGTCATTCGCATGTGGGCATTGTTCGTAAGCAGGCTCACCGACGAGGAAACGGGCGCCAGCCTCGTAGAATACGCTCTGCTGCTCGCACTGATCGCTCTGGTTGCGATCGCCGCCGTGCAGCTCGTCGGATCCAACGTTTCCGAGGACTTCGACAGCATCGCACAGAGCCTCGACTCATCTCCGTGAGCCTCTAGGCCAACCGGTTTTGACTGAGCCCGGGTTCTCCCGGGCTCAGTCGCGTCTCAAGGACCACATACCGGTTTCAGAACGAGAAACTCGTCGTCAGCTTCGCAGGCGGTCCAGCCGTCGTCGACGAGGCGCCGCACCAGCACTTCGTCCTCGTGCAGCAACACTTGGGCGATGTCCCACTCGGCGAAGAGGGCCCTCCATTCATCGCCCGCAGACGCGGCGCGCTGGGCTGCAAGGAATTCAGACCCGTAAAGCTCGACCCGGTCATCGACGAACACCTGGCGGGCGCTGCCCTCGTAGTAGATGATGGCACCGCCCGAGGCCATCCTGTGAAAGACGGGCTCGGTGCCCAGGCTCGTCACCAGATCGCGGCTCGGAAAGCGACCCGACCGCAGTTCTGCCGGTCGTGCCACGAGCGCGACGCCACTGATGATGATCGCGGCGGCCGTCAGCCATACGAGTGGGGGCTTCAGCTGCTGTTCCGCGAGCTCCGGCACCACCGTGGCCGAGGCACCGAGCCACGGCGCCATGACGAGCAGTGCGGGGAGTACGTTGCGAGTCGACAACAACGCAAATGCGACCATGGGAATCAGGATCCATAGGGCCCCGACCTCGATCCGCTGCGTCGCCAACCCCACCATCAGCAAACCCAGTAACGGGAGGGTCGCAACCAGCGCGTAGTTGGTGAAATCCGGTGGGAGCCATTCCTGAATACCTTCGAGACCCTCCCGATTGATGGCGAAGCGATAGAGGATCTCCCAAATGGCGAGACCGTGCGCCGTGACCGACACCGCGACCACCCCTACCCCGACGGCCAGCCACGACCGGCGGTCTCTGCGCCGCATCGCATCGAGGACCAGCACGCCGAGCCCCACGATGAACGACCCGTGGACGCTCGCCCATAGCCACAACAGACCGGGCACCACCCACAAGGGCGGTTTTCGAGCCGCCACCACCAGCCCAACCAGCGCGAAGATGACGTAGCTCACGAGGACGGGTCGCGGACTCATGTACGGCTGGAAGACCCAGCTCACCAGGAAGAGGACTATCGCGGCGCCCATGAGCGACGTACCCGAGCGAAGCAGACCGGCGAGGACGACGACCAACACGAGACCGATGGCGAAGAAGAGAAACACCGGCACCCAGCGCAGGTCGCCGAACCAGTCTTCGAGCCGTGCATAGCCGAGCTCGATGAGCCACGACTGGGTGCGCCACGGCTCTCCTGCTTTGGTGAACGAGTAGGGGTCGGTGCGAATGACCTCGCCTGCCAGGCTCTGGTCGAGGCCGGTGCGCACGTGCCACAGGAACGAGTTGTCGCCGATGGTCCGGCCGGCGCGCCATGCGGCGATCCAGAACGGAATGAGCAGCCACAGGTGGCGGAGTCGCAGCCGGCGCCCCACGGGCGTCAATTCGCCAGGTTGCGAACGATGTTGATGGCTGCCGGACCGAGCAGGATCACGAAGATCGCCGGGAAGATGCAGATCACGAGGGGAAACACCATCTTCACGGGAGCCGCAAACGCCTTCTCCTGCGCCCGCTGCCTGCGCCGGGAACGCATCTCATCCGCTTGAACCCGCAGCATGCGCCCCACACTGACCCCGAAGGACTCAGCTTGGTTCATCGCAAGGATGAACGAGTTGAGGTCGTCCACGTCGGTGCGCTCGGCCAGGCTCTGCATCGCTTCGTGGCGGCTCACGCCAACCCGCGTCTCTTGCAGCATGCGCCCGAACTCGTCGCTCAGCTCACCGGGGACGTGCTCGACGACCCGGCCGAGCGCTGCCTCGAACGACATGCCTGCCTCGATCGAGATCACCAGCAGATCGATGATGTCGGGGAGATCCCGCTCGATGGCCGCCCGTCGCTCCTGGATGCGTCGGTTGAGAATCTGATCGGGACCCGCGAACCCAGCGAGGCCACAGATCACGAAGAGGAGCAGCTCCTGCGTGCCGTTGACATAGCGGGCCAACAGGACGTACGCGGCGATCGACAGCACAAGAGCCAGCACCCTCACCGCCGCCCACGCCGTCTCGTCGACCGCCGGGAACCAGTTGGCGCGGATCAGGCGCTGGCGGGTGCGTGACGCCCACGCCGTCGGAGTGATCCGCAATCCCAGCTGGCCGATGCGCCTTGCCGCCGGGACCAGTGCCCGATCGGCGAATCCTCGGTCCATCAACTCGCGGGGCCCACCGATGTCGATGAGCCGTCGGCTGGTGGCTTGCCGGGAACGCTGCACGTTCGAACCGATGACGAACGCGATATAGGCCACGGCGATCCCGGTCGTGACGATGGCGATCAGGAGTCCGATGTCCACGTCACACCTCGATCTTGATGATCCGGGTCAACCAAACGATGCCCGCCATGAGGAGTGCGATAGCGATGATGACGGCGATCACCCCGAGGCGGCTGTCGAGCATCGGCTCGAGATACTCGCGGTTGGAAGCAAACAGGAACAGGAAGAGGCCGAACGGAAGCGCACCAAGGACGAGGGCGGAGATACGACCCTCAGCCGTCAGCGCCCGCATCTCTCGCCGCAAGCGGCCCCGCTGCAGGATCGTCTCCGAGGTCGTTTGGAGCACCTCGGCGAGGTTGCCGCCAACCTCCCGCTGGATCGTGAACGCCAGGACGACCCAGT
Organism: Acidimicrobiia bacterium; assembly: GCA_035458525.1. Lineage (GTDB taxonomy): Bacteria > Actinomycetota > Acidimicrobiia > Spongiisociales > UBA5794 > DATHZQ01. Next base: position 71,142 of record DATHZQ010000051.1, on the reverse strand, counting down.
CGAAATCGACCGATTCCATGCGCTGCGCCGAGTCCGCCAGCGCATCGCGGACCGAGCGGCCCAGGCGGATCTCGTTGAGCACCCGCTGGAACTCGCGTCCGGTCGGCTGCGGGGCCTCCTGGGACACGGCTTCCAGCGCCTGCTGCATCGAGTAGCCGGCTCGCAGCGACGTGGCGAGGAGGTTGAGGGTGTCGGGCAGTTGGTCTTCGAATCTCCGACGCTGCGATGCGGCCACAGCGGCCACGCTGGCGGCAGCGGCGGCGACGGCGATGAGCCCGAACGCCACCGCAGAGATGAGGTTGCCCGTGATCAGCAACACGGCGAGACCGACGAACGCAGCGATGCCCAGTGCCAGCACGATCGCCTCGCCCGCACGGATGGCGATGTTGGCTTGTTCAAGCGCGGTCTCGATCTGCCCGAGGACGCCACGGCGTTCGGCGAGGCGCTCGGCGCGAACGGCGAAACGGCGCAGCACTCGAACGTTGCCGAGCCAGGTGTCGTCCGGCCGGTCCCCCGTGTAGGGGCTGAGACGAGACTCGAGGTCTCGCTCGACAGCTTGGGACCCCAGGATGAGGTTGAGCAGCATGAACACACCGACCGCGGTCGCGATCGCCGCCAGGATGCCGAGCGCCCGCGTCAAGCCGCTCACCGACTCGGCCACGGCGATGACGGCTCCGAGCGCTCCTGCGTGCATCAACTGGTCACCGCACGCGGCTCTCGAAGGGCTCGGGCTCGAAGAGCTCCGGCGCCAGCTGAATGCCGTTCTGCTCCAACGTCTCAGAGAAGCGGGGACGGAATCCGGTGGCCTTGAGCCGTCCGAGATAGTGGCCGTCCTCGTCGATGCCCATGCCGTAGTCGAACAGGAAGAGATCATTGGTCGTCACGACATCGCCCTCCATGCCCAGCACCTCTGTGACGTGGGTCACGCGGCGGGTGCCGTCCTTCAGGCGGTGCAAGTGCACGATGAGGTCGACGGCGGAGGCGATCTGCTCACGAACGGCGCGAATGGGGAGGTCCATGCCCGCCATCAAAACCATGGTTTCGATCCGTGCCAGGGTGTCGCGTGGTGAGTTCGAGTGAATCGTGGTGAGCGATCCGTCGTGACCTGTGTTCATGGCCTGCAACATGTCGAGCGCCTCGCCGCCGCGGGCCTCACCAACGATGATCCGGTCGGGGCGCATCCGCAGTGCGTTGCGCACGAGGTCGCGGATCGTCACCGCACCCTTGCCCTCCAGGTTCGGCGGCCGGTACTCGAGACCCAGCACGTGGACCTGGTTGAGGCGCAACTCGGCGGCGTCCTCGATGGTCACGATTCGTTCGTTGTCGGGGATGAAGCTGGAGAGCACGTTGAGCATCGTGGTCTTGCCGGAACCGGTGCTGCCGCTCACGATGACGTTGATGCGCCCGAGCACGCAGCGCCTGAGGAAGCCGGCTACTTGTGCCGTCATCGAACCGTTTTGGATCAGATCGTCCACCGTGAATGGGTCGACCGCGAACTTGCGGATCGTCAGGAAAGGGCCACCGATCGCGAGGGGGTGCACAACCGCGTTGACGCGGGAACCGTCGGGAAGCCGAGCGTCGACCATCGGCGTCGACTCGTCGATGCGCCGGCCGACTTGACCCACGATCTTCTCGATGATTCGAGCGACGTGCGTCCCGTCGACGAAGCGAGTGTCGGTGAGGTGGAGAATCCCGTGCCGCTCGACCCATACTTGGTGCGGGCCGTTGACCATGACCTCGTTGACGGTCGGGTCGGCGAGGAACGGGTCGATGGGCCCGTAGCCGAGGACGTCGTCTGCGATTTCTTGAAGCAGCTGAAGACGGTCGGGCCGTGCCAGGGGGACGGACTCCTCCTGGTCGAGTGCCCACTCGAGCATCTCCATGACGCGAAGCTTCAGCTCGGCATCGCTGAGCTGGCTGTCGTACAGCGTTGGGCCCAGACCTTCGACGACCTTGTAGTGGAGCCGGCGGCGCAGATCCTGGCGTGCCTCTTCACGCTGGCCCTCGATCGTGCTGTCGGCGGCCCGTGCTGCTCGAACTCTGTCGGCAAGGCTCATCTGGTCACCTCATGCGTTCTTGCGATTGGGGCAGTCATCGAGCTCGGCGCGATTTACCGCCGTCGTCCTCCGCAGACGGGTCGTCGAACACCAACTTGGCCACGTTGCGGAAATCCCTCGCCACACGCGACCGCGCATGCAGTTCGACCACCGGCACCCCTTCGTTCACGGCCCTGGGCACGAGCTTATCCGAGACGACCGATGCTTCAACTTGAAGCCCGAGCGATCGCTCCATCTCGGAGACGTCCAGTCGTGCCTTCGAGTTGTGCCGGTTGAGCACCAGCTTGATCTTCTCGAATGGGAACTTGATCAGCTGCAAGGTGTCGAGGGCCAGCTTGGCGTTCTTGACGCTCGGCAGATCCATGTCGACGACGAGGAGCACTGCGTCGCTGCGCTCCAAGATCGAGAGGACGGGCTCGTCGAGGAACGGGGCCGTGTCGATCACGATGTAGTCGAACATGCGCCGCAACATGCCGAGTGTCCTGACCACAACGGGGGTCGAGACTTCGTCGGCCAGCGCCGGCTCGAGCGGTGCAGCCAGCACTCGCAGGCCACTGGTGGCGTGGCGGGCCAGCAAGCTGCCCAGGAGCTCCTCGTCGAGCTTCTCGATGTCCCTGGCCGCATCGACGATGGTGTGTTTGGGGTCGACCCGCAACGCAATGCAGACGTCGCCGAATTGGAGGTCTGCATCCATCACGACAACGCGATCCGGCTCGCACCATTCGGCGAGCGACACGGCGACGTTCGTGGCGGTGACGGTCTTGCCTGCACCGCCCTTCGGCGACATGACCGTGACGACCTTGCCGATGCGAGGGCGCCAATCGCGTGGCACCTCGCCTTGTTCGATGCTCTGAGCGACGAGTGAGAGCGATTCCTCGAGCTTCGAGGCGGTGAGCGGCATCTCGATGACGTCTTTGACGCCGAGCCGCATCGCCGTGCGCAACACGTCGGTCGTGAGCTCATCCGTGGCGAGGATCACCGGCAGCGCCGGGCGCAGCTCGAAGAGCATCCGCACATCACGCACGCTGTCGGACGCACCGAAGGTCGGGCCGAGGATCGCAATCTGGATCCCCTCCTCGACCAACCGGCGCTGACCGTCGCTGATGTTGCGAGCCGTGTACACCGTGTGCTCGTTGAGCAAGCCCTTCGTGTCATCGACGAAACCGTCATCGGCGTCGACGAGTAGGACCGAGTAGGTCTCCTCAGCCACCGAGGGCCCCCAGCTGCTCCCGAACCCGCTCGACGAATTGGAACACGTCGTCCACCGTGACGCCGGGTGCGTCGAACTCGCTGTACTCACCCTCGGAGGGGAGCAACGACAGCGACAGCACTGCCCGCTGTCTGGCGAATTCGATGATCTCGGCCTCGGTCGCAGTCACCTCGAGCACGACGTCGAGCTCGTCCGGAAGGTCGTCGCCGGACTCGATCACGCCAGGGTTGTTCTGCGTTTCCGGTCCGACGGCGATCACGATGAGATCCTGCAGGATCGTCTGTGTGAAGTCGACGTTGTCGGGCAAAGCGTCGGCGTACTGGCTCACCGGATCAGGGGGAGGCTCGACGATGATCGGGTTGCCCTCCTCATCCTGGATCACCTGCGTCTGGGAGCTGCCCCCGAGCAGACCGGACAGATCGACGTTGTCGAGGATCAGCTCTCGCGTGACCGGGTTCGCCAGCAACTCGTTCAGCGACGTGATGTCGAGGTTGAACGTCGCCAGCAAGTTGACCCGGTCGCCCGGTCGGACGAAACCGCCCACCGACCCCGTCTGCCCCGGACTGATCGCAATGGCCACTTTGCCCTGCGGGATGTCGGCCGACAGCGTGGCGAGATCGAGTTCGGACGGTGCCACGAACATCTCGGTGGTGATCAGCTGGCCCGCGCTGATGGGACCTGCCGCCACCGAGTTGTCGAGCAAGGCGTTGAGGTCGGACGGATTGTCGTCACAAATCGCGAAATTGACGTCGTCACCTTCGCGGTTGGCCGGGCCGGTGCACAAGATGGTCGAGCCGTCTGCCGTCACGACCTCGGCCAGTGCCGTGGACTCGACGATGTTCCGACGTGCCGTGAGTCCCTCGGTACCCGTCTCTATCAGGGCGGTGGCCCGGAACACGACGACTTCCGAGATGTCGGCGCGGACGTTGTCTTCGACGCCTCGCAAGTACTGCCATACGGATACCGCGGCGAGGCCCGCAAGCAGCAACGAAACGACGAGGACGACCGCCCGCCTACTCATCTACGCCCCCCTCTGGACATGGCCGCTGCCTGGCCGCCGATGATGCGGCCACCAGCCTGGCATGTCGTGCGCCGGGAAACAACCATCCGATCACTTCCGGCCGATGCCGCGCTCCTTGAGCTCCTGCAGGATGGCCTCGAGCGATGCATCGGCGTTGAACGACGGTGCGGCTTCGGTGGCCTCTTCCTCCCGCTGGAACTCACGGCGCCGCGGCGCTGACGGCTCGCGACGGCGTTCGGTCCATTGGGATCGCTCTTCCCATTCCGGAAGCGCTTGCTTGATCGACAAGCTCACCCGGCGCCGGTCCGGATCGATCTCAGTGACTTTGACCCGCACAGCCTGGCCGATCGACAGCTCCAACTCCGGGCTGTCGACGTGATGAATGGCGATCTCTGACACGTGGACGAGACCTTCGACACCGTCGCCAACCGAGACGAACGCACCAAACGGCACGGTCTTCGTCACGGCCCCGTCGATGATCGTGCCGGGCTCGACTTCCCGGGCAAAAGTGTCCCAGGGATCTTCTTGGGTCTGGCGAATCGACAGCGAGATGCGTTCGCGATCGCGGTCGACCTCCAGCACCCGTACCTTCACTTTGTCGCCGACCGTGACGATCTCGCTCGGGTGGGAGACGTGCTGCCAGGAGAGTTCGGAGACGTGGACGAGCCCGTCCATGCCGCCGAGGTCCACGAAGGCACCGAAGTTCACGACCGACGAGACCACGCCGTCGCGCACGTCCCCTGGCTGCAGGTCAGACAGGAATGCTTGGCGCTGTTCGGCCTGAGCCTCTTCGAGATATGCCCGACGCGAGAGCACGACGTTGTTCCGATTGCGATCGAGCTCGATCACCTTGGCCTCGATGATCTCACCGATGAAGGGGTTCAGGTCCCGCACCCGCCGCAAGTCCACGAGCGACGCGGGGAGAAAGCCCCGCAACCCGATGTCGACGATGAGGCCGCCCTTGACGACCTCGATGACGGGACCGCTCACGGTGCCGCCTTCGGCCATGACCCGCTCGATGCGACCCCAGGCGCGCTCGTATTGCGCCCGCTTCTTCGAGAGGACCAGCCGACCCGACTCGTCCTCCTTCTGCATGACCAAAGCTTCGATCTGATCGCCAACGGAAACGACGTCTGCAGGATTGGCGCTGTTCCGAATCGACAGCTCGTTCGCCGGCACGACACCCTCGGACTTGTAGCCAATGTCGATGAGTGCCTCATCCGGATCGACCCGGACGACGGTCCCGGCGACGATGTCGCCCTCCTTGAAGTCGAACACCGTGCGGTCGACCGCCTCGGCAAAGGCGTCCGCCGACAGCTCGTCGTCGACATCGCCGATGTCGGAGGGGGCGGTGATCGCAGGACGCTCTCCCGGATCGGGGCGGTCGAGAGCGGACTCGCCCGCAGCCGCCACGGCGGCGGGGAGCTCGGCTGCCACCGGGACCGACGCTGCCTCCTCGGTCGCGGCCTCTGCGACGGGAGCACCCTCGCCAGAGACGGCATCTTCCGACCCCGCCTCCTCGGCGACAGCCTCCGTGACGGGAGCACCTCCGTCAGAGACGGCATCTTCCGACCCCGCCTCCTCGGCGGGAGCCTGTGCGACGGGCACCACGTCCTCGACGGGACCGGCTTCTTCGGCAGCGGCCGGGGTAACGGCGTCGGTCGTCGCCTCAGCCTCCGTAGCGGGGGCGGCGACCTCCGCTGCAGCCTCATCAGACGCGGCAACATTCGCCTCAGGGACCACGGCAGCCTCGGCGCCGGGTTCCTCGGCTGTTTCGGGAGCTGGAGACTCCCCCGTGTCCGTGGGCTCGACCGCTGCGGCGGAGGCGGTTACCTCCTGCTCGCTTATACCGGAAGCGGCCGCTTCCGTCTCATTCTCGATGGCCATGCGACGACATCAACTCCTTGGACAAAATGGGTCGCCATCGAGCACAGCGCTGCGGCGTCGATGACGCGGCAAGGCTAACAGGTCTGCGGTGGCGGGGAATCCCCATTTTTGCCCCGCATGCGTCCGTCAGTTCTTGCACTCGCCCAGGTTCGCACCGGTGGCGACATCGACCCGCAGCGGCACTCGAAGCTCAACGATGCCTTCCATGATTTCCGTGGTGAGCTCCGTGACCCGAGCGAGCTCCTCATCCGGCACCTCGAGCACGAGCTCATCGTGGATCTGCAGCAGCATCTCGGCTGTGTGGCCTGCACTGCGCAACTCGGCCTCCAGAACGACCATGGCCTTCTTGATGATGTCTGCGGCCGAACCTTGAATCGGAGCGTTGAGCGCCATCCGCTCCCCGGCCTGCCGATCGCGGAAGTTGCGACTCGCGAGTTCGGGCAGGTAGCGGCGCCGGCCGAGCAAGGTCGTCGTGTAGCCGGTGGAACGAGCTTCATCGACGATGCCCTGCATGAACTGCCGCACGTCGGGGAACTGTGCGAAGTAGGCATCGATCTGCGCCTGTGCCTCGTCTCGGGAGATCTCCAGACGCTGTGCCAGCCCATATGCCTCCATGCCATACAACAGCCCGAAGTTGACCATCTTGGCGCGGCGGCGCTGGTCGGACGTCACGTCATCGGGATCGACACCGTTGACCCGTGCAGCCGTTGCGGTGTGGATATCGAGGTTGGTCCGGAAGGCATCGACGAGGCCCGGATCTCCGGAGAGATGCGCCAGGATCCGCAACTCGATCTGCGAATAGTCAGCGACGAGGAATCGCGCACCTTCATCAGCGACGAAAGCCTTGCGAATGGTCCGTCCCTCTTCGCTCCGCACCGGGATGTTCTGCAGATTGGGTTGTTCCTGTGACAACCGACCGGTGGCAGCTGCCATCTGATTGAACCGGCCCCTGACTCGGCCATCCGCTTCGATCAGCGGCAGCATCGCGTCCACGTAGGTGGAGCGAAGCTTCTCCAACTCGCGGAACTGGAGCAGGGCATCGACCAGAGGATGGGCGTCTCGCAGCTTGGCGAGCACGGTGGCATCCGTCGATGGAGCACCCTTCGGGGTCTTCTTCAGGACCGGCAGGCCGAGGCGATCGAAGAGAATCTCACGCAGTTGCAGGGTCGAGTTCACGTTGAAGGGCCCACCGGCTGCGGCGTGAATCTCCGACTCCAGTGCGCCGAGCCGCTTGTGAAGGTCCTCGGAGAGTTGCTCGAGGAAGGCACGGTCGACGCCGATGCCGGTGACCTCCATCTGCGCAAGGATCGTGACCAGCGGCAGCTCGATGTCCTCGAAGAGCTCTGCGCCGCCGCGGGCATGGAGCTGCGCACGCATCGGCTGCACCAACCGGGTGACCGCAACCGCACGCCGTCCGGCTGCGTCGACGTCGGGACCGGGTTCGTCGTCGAAGTTGAACGCACCCTGCTCGGTGGCCGCCGCCTGCTCACCGCCGTCGTCGGTCACGGCGAGCCCCAACTCGCGCTGTGCGAGGTCGGGCAGATCGGGAGTGCGTTGGGCCGGATTGACGAGATACGCCGCGAGCGCGGTGTCGAAGGCCACCGGCGGGGGCTCGAGGCCCAACTCGATCAGGAGCCGCACGATCGGCTTTGCATCGTGCGCCACGATGCGACGCTCCCGCAGAACCGAACCAACGGCATCGAGCTTTGCCGCCGGTACGAAGGCCACGTCGTCTCCGTCCGTGGCCACGACGAGGCCGGCGAGCTCCGGTCCGTCCCAAACCACCTCCACCGCCAGCGGCTCCGTCCCGTCAGGAAGCTCGCCGGGCGCCACCGCGCTCCGCACATCGATGTCGAACACCTCGGCTTGCACCGGCGCTTGACCGCCGAGCTCCAGGAGCCGTTCCCAGAGCGTGCGGAACGCAAGGCTGTCGAATACCTCCCGCACCTCGTCGTGGTCCCACGCCTCGAGCAGGAAGTCGCCGGGTTCGACGGGCTCGCCGTCGACTCCCTTGACCGGCACATCCCGAACGAGTGCCATCAGCTTGCGGTTCAACAGCACTTGGCCGTGAAACGCCTCCAGATTCTCCTTGAGCTTGGGGGTCTGCTCGTCGAGGTGCTCGTAAACCCCTTCCACCGAGCCGTAGCTGTTGATCAGCTTGGCCGCGGTCTTCTCCCCCACCTTGGGCACGCCGGGGAGATTGTCCGAGTTGTCGCCACGAAACGACGCGTAGTCGAGGTACTGGTCGGGACGCACGCCGTAGCGGCCTTCGATCCAGTCAGCATCTGCGATCACCGACTCGGAGACGCCGCGCCATGTGTACAGCACCTTGACCTGATCGTCGACGAGTTGGAACGCGTCTCGATCGCCGGTCACCACCACCACGTCCCAGCCCGCTCCCCCAGCTTCACCGGCGAGCGTGGCGATCACGTCGTCGGCTTCGTACCCCGGAGCCCGCAGCTGCGTGATCTTGAGCGCCCGCAGCACGTCGTCGATCAGCGGCAGCTGCGCTGCAAACAAGTCGGGGGGACGCTCGCGCTGCGCCTTGTAGTCCTCGTACATCTCCTTGCGGAAGTTCGGCCCACGCACATCCCACGCGACCGCAACGGCGTCGGGGCGCTCATCGCCGAGCAGCTTGATGAGCATCGACGTGAACCCGAAGACGGCGTTGGTGACCTGACCAGCCGAGGTGGCGAGATCCGAAGGCAGTGCGTAGAAGGCGCGGTAGGCCAGGCTGTGGCCGTCCAGGAGGGCGAGCGTCGGCATAGCTGCGTACCTTAGGTTCGGCCATCCCCCAGAGGTTCACAATCGCCGAACGTTGCACCCTCCGGGCGCACGCGGCCTCAGCCGAGCTTGCGAATCAGGCGGTCACGCTGTGCCTCGAGCCGGAGACGGGTCTTCTCGATCTTGGCGATGTGGCGTTTGAAACGGGCGACATCGGCTCCGGTCTCGCGAGCATCGGCACGATCGATCGGGCTGTCGCTGACGATGGCGTCCCGCTGCGCATCGTCGTTCAGATGCTCGTGGAAGATGAGCTCCTCGCGCGCCAGTTCCTCGTCGCGTCGCAGCGCGGCGATCTCGTCGTTGAGTTGGAAGAGCCGACGCTCGATCCTTCGCATGGCGCAAATGATACGGGCGCTACCATCTCGTCAGCGCGCCGGGATGGCGAAATTGGTAGACGCGACGGACTCAAAATCCGTTGGGCGCAAGCCCGTGGGGGTTCGAGTCCCCCTCCCGGTACCAGGTGGTGAACCAGGCGGCCAGCAGGTAGGACACGATGCCTGACTACGAGGATGCTTGACTACGAGTACGAGGCGATGGATCGCTTCGGCGTATCCGCGCCACCGTCCAAGCCGCCGACCGGGCCGAGGCCATCACGAAGCTGCTCGACGACGGGCTCACGCCGCGTTCCGTGGAGGAGATCCGCCGCCAACCCGGGCCCGTCGACCGAGAGCCCCGTCGTGCCCCGGCACCGACACCGGCACCGGCCGTCCGACGCCTCGTACACCGATCCCCCCGACGTCGCTCCACGCGAGCTCGACGGTTTCGGCTGGACCTACGACTTCAGCTCGATGCGTGCGAAGTTCGGCCTCCCGCTGCTCCTCGTGGGCGTCGCGGCGATCACGGTTTCCTGGCGCTTCCTTCCCGCAGCGATCTTCGGGCTCTTCTTCGCCGCCATCGGGCTGCGCATACTCCAGGTGGCACGGACCGAGGCGAGGAGCCGCCTCCAGGCGTGGCGTCATGGGACAACAGTGCGGGGCAGGGTCACCTCGGTCGGGAGCGATACCTCGATCCGCATCAACGGCCGGCCTGCCTTTCCGGTGGAGTACGAGTTCGACACCGGTGGGGAGACGCACCGGGGCCGTCGCAGCACGTTCAACCCCGCCATAACCGTCTACGCCCCGGACGACGCGATCTGGGTCGTCCACGATCCTGATGATCCGCAGGTCAACGCGATCTGGCCACCGATCCGGTGAGCCGGTCTGCGCTCAACGCCGGACCGCTGCCGCCAAATCGGCGACTGCCGTATGCAGCGATTTCGCCGCCGCCGCGGCGTCCGGCGCATCGAGCACACGCCGCACCAGCGCCGAGCCGACGATGACACCATCGGCATGCTGAGCAGCCTCTGCCGCCATTGCGGGCGTGGCGATGCCAACCCCGGCCACGAGCGGAAGGTCGGTCGCAGATCGCACCCGCTGTGACAGTGCGGCGAGTTGCGAGTCTCCGCCCACCTCGCGCTGTTCTCCGGTCACTCCGAGCCTGGCCACTCCGTAGATGAAGACGGGCTGATGTTCGATCACCCTGCGCAGCCGCTCGTCATCGGTCGTCGGCGCAACGAACAACACCAGGCCAAGACCACTGCGCGAGGTCGCGGTCTCGAAACGCCCCGCCTCGTCAACGGGCAGATCGGCGACGATGAGGCCGGCGGCGCCGGCGCCGGCAACCCGAGCGGCGTATGCCTCTGGCCCGCGGCTCAGCACGGGGTTGGCGTACGTCATGACGAAGACGGGAAGTCCGGTGCGGGCAACGACCTGCTCGACGATCTCGATGCTGCGCTCGAACGTTGCTCCAGCCGCCAGCGCCGTGAGCCCGGCTTCATGAATGGTGGGGCCGTCCATCAGCGGATCTGAGTAGGGGATGCCGATCTCGAATCCATCCGCCCCGCCATCCGCCATGGCGAGGAACAGATCGACTGATTCCTCCGGGTTCGGCAGGCCGGCAGTGAGGTACGGCAACAGGAGGCTGCGACCCTCGGCGCGGGCCGTATCGAAGGCCTGCTCCACCTGGGCGCGGTGTACGTCAACCATTGAGGGCCGCAATCTGTTGAACGTCTTTGTCGCCGCGTCCGGAGAGGTTGAGCACGACGGTCTTGCCTTGCAGCGAGCCGGCCTCCCGGATGATCCACGCCAAGGCATGCGCCGACTCGAGGGCCGGGATGATGCCCTCGGTCTCGGCCATGTGGCGCATCGCAGCAACCGCTTCGTCATCGGTGACCGACACGTACCGGGCGATGCCCATGTCCTTGAACATCGCATGTTCAGGACCGACGCCCGGGTAGTCGAGGCCTGCCGAGAGCGAGTGGGCCTCCAGCACCTGGCCATCGTCGTCTTGCAGCAGATATGTGATGGCCCCATGGATCACTCCCGGCGAGCCTGCGCTGAGGGAGGCGCCGTGCTCGCCGGTCTCGATGCCGCGGCCGGCCGCCTCGACGCCGACCAAATCGACGTCTGAGCCCCCGTAGGGATAGAAGATGCCCATGGCGTTCGACCCGCCGCCGACGCACGCAACGATCACATCGGGCTCCGGTCGATCGGGTGCTGACCCATCGAGCTGTTCCTGCAGCTCCTGGCCGATGATCTTCTGAAACTGGCGCACCATGTAGGGGAACGGGTGTGGGCCGACGACGGAACCAATGATGTAATGCGTCGACTCGACCGAGCGAACCCAATCGCGCATCGCCTCCGACACGGCGTCCTTCAGGGTCGCCGCACCATGTTCAACCGAGATGACTTCTGCGCCCAGCAGTTGCATGCGGTACACATTGAGGGCCTGTCGTTCGATGTCCTTGGCGCCCATGTACACGGCGCATTCGAGGCCGAGCAAGGAGCAGGCGGTGGCGGTCGCAACGCCGTGCTGGCCGGCACCAGTCTCGGCGATGACCCTCGGCTTGCCCATGCGCTTGGCCAGGAGACCCTGCCCAACCGTGTTGTTGACCTTGTGCGCACCGGTGTGTGCCAAGTCCTCGCGCTTGAGGATCAGGTCGATCCCGAGGCTTGCGGACAGGCGTCGGGCTCGGTGCACGGGAGTCGGCCGGCCCACGAACGTGCGCAGCAATTCCGCCAGATCGGCTCGAAAGCCAGGATCGTTCCAAGCCTCGTCGAAGGCCGCTTCGAGCTCGTTGAGCGCCGGCATGAGCGTCTCCGGCGCAAACCGTCCGCCGTAGTCGCCGAACCGGCCCCGAGTGTCGGGTCTTGACATCGTCACGTTGACTTGGCCTTCCTCACGAAGTCGGTCACCTTACCGGGGTCCTTGATCCCGGGCGCGGCCTCCAGACCGGTCGAGGCATCGACTCCCCAAGGCGAAGCAACGTCGATCGCCGCTTGCACGTTCTCCGGGCCGAGCCCACCCGCGAGAACGAACGGAGCGGGCGCCTCCGACGCCAGGCTCCAGTCGAAGGTGCGGCCCGTTCCACCGTGGACCGAATCGTCGGGTGTGTCGAGCAGCCGTATCGCACGGTCGTGTCCAAGCTGTCGCAGCGAATCCGCTCGCATCGGGTGGAGCACGAACAACCCTCGATCACCGGCCGCGGCCACGACGGCGCGAGCGTTCGGTCCGTATGGCTGTATCCCATCGACGCCTGTGGCCTCGACCGCCGTCATCGCGGCGGCGACGCCCAGGTCCACGGTGAGCACCACCGTCGTGATGGGAACATCGGCTGCCAGCTCGCCGATCGCGTCGAGTGACAGATATCTCGGCGAGCCGGGGTGCGACACGAAGCCAACCGCATCAGCGCCGGCGGCGACAGCTGCGTCGACCGCTTCTCTCGTCGTGACCCCGCAGACCTTCACCCACGTCACGCGACGCTCCGGAGCGTGTGGATGAGGCGAGCAGGTGCTTCCGAGCGAACAAGCGCTTCGCCGACGAGGATGCCGTCGTACCCGGCGGCCGCCATGCGCGCCGCTCCGGCCGCATCTGAAACCCCGCTCTCCGCAACGCGGACGATGCCCGGCGGCAGTGAGCCGGCGACCTGTTCGCTCACGGCCAGGTCGGTGACGAATGTGGTCAGGTCGCGGTTGTTGACGCCAACGATGTCCGCTCCAGCGCCGACTGCGAGCGTGGCTTCGTCCCCCGTGTGTGCCTCGACGAGGGCGGCAATGCCGGCTGCTTGCGCTTCGGCGAGGAGGGGGGCCACCCTTGCACCCAGCGCAGCGACGATGAGCAGCACCGCGTCGGCACCGGCAGCGCGTGCTTCCCATATCTGGCGCTCGTCGAGCACGAAGTCCTTGCGGAGCACGGGCACGTCAACCGCCGCGCGCACGAGGCGCAAATCCTCGAGCGAACCTCCGAAGAACTCGGGCTCGGTGAGCACCGAGATCGCCGCGGCACCGCCGGCGACGTATTCCGTCGCCTGGGCCACCGGGTCGAGGTCCGGTGCAATCGGCCCCGCCGAAGGCGACCGGCGCTTGATTTCGGCGATCACTTGGAGGCCCGGGCGGCGGAGCGCGCCGGCGAGATCCACCGCGGGGCCCGCATCGAGCGCCCGTGCTCGAAGCTCGGCAAGCGAGGGCAGGGCGACGACCCGACCTCTGGTTGCTTCGAGAATCGGCTCGAGCATCATGCCGGCCGGCCTCAGGGAGATTGCAGCCGGCGCATGTACTGCACCAGGCTGTCGACCTGCTCTCCGCTGAGCCGGTCGAACGACGGCATGGTCCCGGGTCCCACGGTGATGGCGCCGGCCAGTTGGTCGTCGGTGAGCGACTCGGCGTTCGACCCTTCGTTGAGCGGCGGGCCCGATCCCCCGGATCCGTCCCGGGCGTGACAAGCCCCACAGCTCCGCTCGTACAACTCCTGTCCAAGCAGCCCTTCCGTGGAGCCTCCGCACGCCGTGAGTGCGACAGCGAGCGCAGCGACCGCTGCGGCGATACGAATCCGGTCCATGGCGCGAGATTAGGTCGAGCCCGCCACGAACGAATCCTCCGCCGGTGGCGCGTTCCAGGGCAACTCGACGGCGACCTCGGTGCCTTCCCCGAGCTTCGACTATGCAACCGCCGTCCCACCCATGGCGGAGGCCAGTTCGCGCACGATCGCAAGCCCCAGACCGCTCCCGTGGTCCCGCAGCGGCCGGAGCCGCGCCGTGGTGTAGGCCCGATCGAAGATGTGGGGCAGATCTGCCACCTCGATGCCCGGTCCCGTGTCGAAGACGGCGATGCGGACGACTCCGTTGCCTCCCGTCAGCCGCAGTGTCACGGCTCCGCCTTCGGGGGTCCATCGAATGGCGTTGTCCAGGAGGTTGCCCACGATCTGACCGACACGATCGGGATCGACCAGTCCCGAACCGACGTCGCCGAACTCCGCCGCGAAGCGAATGCGTGCAGTCTCCGCCACCGGAGTGATCGCCTCGGCTTGCTCCCGAAGGTGGGCGGCGAGCTCGACCGGCTCCGGCGTGAGGGTGAATTCACGCGCTTCGAGGCGCGCCAGCTGGCCCAGATCGTCGACGAGTCGGGTGAGCCGAGTCGTCTGCTGGTGCAACACGCTGGCAATGCGGGGCAGGTCGTCGGCGGCGATCGCCCCAACGTCCAACCCCTCGACGTACCCCGGATGGTGGTGAGCGGTGTGCGCAGATCATGGCCTACGTTCATCAAGAACGCCTTCTCACGCTCTCGACTCGCCACCAGCTCGTCCGCCATGGCGTTGAACGTGCGCCCGAGCTCTGCGATCTCGTCACTCCCCGCGGCGGGAGCCCTCGCCGCAAAGTCACCACGAGCGAGAGACGCGGACACCTCGGTGAGCCAATTCACGGGCCGTCGGCTGCACGTCGACACCCTCCGGCGTCGTCACCGATCGCCTGCCCGAGTCGATCGCAAAACCGCCGATGTGAACCACACGCGGCGACGCCACCCCCTCTTCGCCGCGGCGCAACACTGCCTTGACCCTGGCCACGAGCTCTCGCGGTGAAAACGGTTTCGTCACGTAGTCATCTGCGCCGATTTCGAGTCCGACGACCTTGTCCACCTCGGCGTCCCTGGCCGTGAGCATGATCACCGGCACGTCACTCGACGATCGTATTCGCCGGCACACCTCCAGCCCGTCCATGCCTGGCAGCCCGATGTCGAGGAGGACGATCCGAGCATCGCCAGCACCGAGCCGCTGCAATCCGGCTTCGCCATCCTTGGCATGTGCGACGCGAAAGCCCTCGCGTTCGAAGTAGATCCGCAGCAGATCTGCGATCTCGATCTCGTCCTCGATCAGCAGGATGGTTCCACCCGAGACAGCCCCGGCCTCTTTCTGTCGCCCGGCACCAGTATGTGCGGCAACTGTTCGAGAACTGTAAGGGCTCTGTGGGGTTCCGCGCTCAGGCTTCGAAAGAATCGAGGGGCAGCGCACGCACGGTGGCGGGAGCTTCGCCCTTCTCCCACCTCACCACGACAGCGTCGCCCGGCGCCACCTCACGCCGGACGAGCGCAAGCCCGACCGGCGCTCGCAGCTCGAGCGACTCGGCAACCGACGAGATGGAGCCGACCACCGCATCGCTGCGCACGACTTCGGCTCCCGGCGGTGGGAGCACGTTGCTGGCCATGACGATGCCACGCAAGTGACGGTTCACGTGGCCGCGAGAATCGATGCGGGCCACCAGCTCCTGACCCAAGTAGCACCCTTTCGTGAAGTCGACGGCGTCGGCGACGAGCCCCGCCTCCTGCGGAATCGTGCGTTCGTCGATGTCGACGCCCATGATCGGCTCGCCAGCCTCGATGCGGACCGCGTCGGCGGCGAGTGTCCCGGCTCCGCTCACGCCGGCTCGGTCGAAGGCAGCTGCCTCCTCACCGACCACCACGAAGCGTGGGTAGGCGACGGCCGCCACCGGCACTGCGGCAACGACGACGGACTCGTGCCGGCGCCAACCCAGCTCCGGTTCGATTCCCGTCACCGATGCCACCGCGGCGGCGGCTGTCGGGCCCCACACCCCGACGACCGGCCCGGTTTCAGGTTCGATCGAGGCGTCAACGCGAATCTTGAACCGCCGCAGATCCGCCGCGGCGGTCTCGCCAACGCCGGCGTCGGTGATGAGGCCGACCTCATCCTCGCCACGCAGCAGGACGTGGGGCGCTCGGAGCTTGCCCTGGGGGCTCAGCAGCAATGACCGCGCTGCGCTTCCGGGCTCGACACCTTCTACGGCCTGCGACACGAGGCCTTCGAGGAAGGTCACCGCGTCTGGCCCGCGCACCCACAGCAGGTCATACCAATCGCGCACATACGCCGAAGCGGTTCGCAGCGCCAGGTATTCGCCGGTCGCGTCGCCGAACGTTGCCGCGCCGCCTCGCCTCACCATGGCTGATCCTCGTCGTTGAGTGTTCCGGCGGCCTCGATTGCGGCCAGCACCGCCGCCGCTTTGTTGCGGCACTCCTCGTACTCAGAGGTTGGGTCGCTGTCTGCCACGACACCCGCGCCCGCCTGGACCCAAGCCGTCGTTCCGTCGCTCACCATGGTGCGCAGCGCAATCGCGGTATCGAGATTGCCCGAGAAGTCGACGTAGCCCACGGCGCCGGCGTAGGGCCCGCGCGCCGTCGGCTCCAACTCATCGATGATCTCCATCGCGCGAACCTTGGGAGCTCCCGACACGGTGCCGTGGGGAAACGTCGCACGCAGCACGTCGACCGGCCCCTTGCCCTGGCGCAACGTTCCCGACACGCCCGACACGATGTGCATCACGTGGGAGAAGCGCTCGATCACCATGAGTTCGTCGACGGCCACCGAACCGTACTCGCAAACCCGGCCGAGATCGTTGCGCGCGAGGTCGACGAGCATGACGTGTTCGGCTCGCTCTTTGGGATCCGCCAGGAGCTCCTCGGCGAGCTCCGCATCCTCTGTGGCGTCGCCGCCGCGGCGCCGGGTCCCGGCGATGGGCCGGCTCGTGACCCTGCCGTCCCTCACACGCGACATCAGCTCAGGCGAAGACCCGGCAATCGCCACGTCGCCGTGCCGCACGAAGAACATGAAAGGCGACGGGTTGACCAACCGCAGTGCCCGGTATACGGCGAAGGCGTCGCCGTCGAACGGGCTGGCGAAACGCACCGAGGGAACGATCTGGAAGGCGTCGCCGGCATGGACGTACTCGACGGCACGACGGACGGACGCTTCGAAGTCGGCTTGCGTCATGTTCGCAGTGACGGCGGGCGCTCCCGTGAACTCGGGTCGGGCGACAACGGCCCGGCGGTGCGACGTGCCGAGTTCCCGCATTGCGGTCCTCAGATCGGCAACCGCTTCGTCGTAGAGCGCATCGACGTCGGCCGTCTCGTCGTCGAAGAACACGTTGCGCACCAACCGTACGGTCTGACGGAAGCGGTCGACGATCGCCAGGTGTGTGAAGAAGTGCCAGACCATCTCCGGCAGATCTCGATCGTCGAGCGGCTGGTTGGGGAGGCGCTCCACGTACCGCACGGCGTCGTAGGCGAGATAGCCAACAGCGCCTGCAAACAGCGGAGGAACCGGGTCGCCGAGCCCCAGCTCCGCAGCGTCAGGGGTCTGGTAGCGATCCAGCATGTCGGCCAGCACCGACAGCGGGTCGCCGTCTGGGAGTTCGATGGACGGAGCCCCCGCGGCCGCGACGCGGCCGTGACGGGCCAGCAGGGTGAAATGCGGGCGCCACCCGACGAAGGACCAGCGGGCCCACCGCTCCCCTCCTTCGACGGACTCGAGGAGAAAACCGTCGCCGTCGCCGACCAACTCCTCGAACACCGAGACGGGGGTGTCCCGGTCGGCGAGCACCTCGACCGAAACCGGCACCACGGTGTGCTGCGACGCCAGATCGGCGAACTCGTGACGGGAGGGTGTCGGTCGCATGGGGTGCGGGAGCGTAGCCCCTGCCTTCCGGCAACGGGTCACACCTCGGCGAGGTTCTCCAAACCAAGGCGGATGAGCAGATCGCTGAACCATGCGTTGAGGTCGGTGATCCGTCCTGTCAACAGCAGCACGCCGAACAACGCGAGGAAGACTCCGGAGGCGACCGTGATCGGCGTGAGGTAGCGCTTGATGCGGTCGAACGCAGAGAACGCGCCGGCCAGCGCCACGGAAGAGACGAGGAACGGGATCCCCAAGCCGAGCGAGTAGAACAGCAGGACGACCATGCCTCGCCCGACCGTATCCGAGTTGGCGCCCAGCGTCAGTGCCGCCGTCAGGAACGGACCCACACACGGAGTCCACCCGAACGCAAAGGCCGCGCCCATGACCGGAGGGGCGAACGAGCCGAACCGGCTCGGTTTCATCTCCACCCGGCGCTCTCGCATCATCGGCATCAGGAAGGTCGGATTCCACACCGCGGTGACGGCGATGAAGAGCCCCATGAGGATGATGAGAATCCCCGAAGCCGTGCGGAACCCGGGTCCGTTGAGGGTCTGGCCCAGGCTGGTTGCCGCGGCGCCGAACACGATCACGAAGACAGAGCTGAACCCGAGCACGAACAACAGCGTCGAGCGAGTGACACGCCACAGGGACACGTCGCCCGTCGAGAGTTCCTGCATCGAGTACCCCGACATCAGACTCAGATAACCCGGCAGCAGCGGCAGCACACACGGGGAGAAGAACGACGCAGCACCGGCAAACACCGCTGCGATCAGCGTCACATTGTCCACGCCCGCCCCTTCCTGGCTCAATCCGTACGTTGTGGTCCAACGCACCGCGCCGGCAACCCGTTCCGCAACTCTCCCATGTTCCCAAATAGTTCACGAAACACCGAAACCCGACGGTTCGTGGTCGCGCACTCCGTCCACGGTAGGCTCCCTGCGGGCCGGCGGTGCGTCGCCGGCGAGGAGGAGCCGCAGTTGACGACACGCAGCCAATCATCGGGCAGGTTCACGGTGCGCGACCGGCGAGCCCTCTTCCTGATGAGCCTCGTCGCGTTCGTATCCGGCTACGGCGCATCAGCCATCTCGCACACGCTCCCCTTCGCCCGCAACGCTCTCGAGCTGAGCGAGGGCGGGATGTTTTGGATCTTCGGGATCACGAGGGCGGCATCGCTCGCCGGACTCTTCTTCGCCATCGCCGCAGATCGCGGCGGACGTCGCGACCCCCTGCTCATCGCGTTTGCGCTCATCCCGACCGGCAATCTGCTCACCGGCCTCCTCCCCCACCCCGTCGTCTTCGCCGTCACGCAATCCGTGACACGCATCGGTGTCGTCGCCGTCGCCGCCCTGGCCGTTGTCATCCTCTCCGAAGAACTGACGCCCGGCCGGCGGGCTTTCGGCATCGGGATCTACGCGCTTGCCGGGTCCATGGGCGCCGGGCTGGGTCTGCTCATCCTTCCGCTGGCCGAACGCGGCGACGACGTGTGGCGCATCCTGTTCGGTGCGGCCGCACTGGGGCTGCTGGTGCTGCCGTTGCTCAATCGCTTCCTCAACGAAAGCCGGGCGTACGCCCCTGCATCGAAATCCGGAGACTTCTCCGAAGTCCTGGCGTCTGGGGCCGGCCGCTACTTCTTCCTGCTCGCCGGCATGGCCTTCTTCATCGCTGCGTTTGCGTCCCCCGCCTTCGACTTCGTGCTGGAACGCCTCATCAACGACCTCGAGTGGAGCACGAGCAGCGCCACCCTGCTGCTCGTCGTCTTCTCCGGGATCGGCACCGTGGGTCTGCTCGTAGGCGGAAGGATGGCGGACGTCACCGGCCGGCGCATCACAACCGTTGTGGCCATCGTCCTCGGTGTGGTCGGCGGCGTTGCCTTCTATTTCGTGTCGACCGGCCCGCTGCTGGCTGCGGCTGTGTTCCTGGGCACGCTCGGCGCCACCATGCTCACCCCTGCCGTCGCTGCCCACCGGGCCGAGCTGTTCCCGACCAGGATCCGAGCCACTGCCGCCGGGATGATCACGAACGTCGCAATCGTGGGTTCAATGACGGGGTTCATCTTGGGCGCCCTCGTCGTCGATTCGATTGGGCTGCCGCGAACGATCAGCTTGCTCTCGATCGGACTCATCGCCTCGATTTGGATGGTGCTGCAACTCCCCGAGACGAAGGGCAAGGACCTCGTCTCTTTCACCAGCGAGCTGACGGCACTGGATGCGTCGGGGGGCACATGGGGCGATTCCACGGTGCGGACGACCACTGAATCGTTCTAGCGTCGCTTGGTGAGGCGATGGCGGTGCCACCAAGACAGCATGGCGGCACGCAGGGCGAGCATGGCGACGATCGCCCACCACACAGCAGCAAGCGGCAATCCGGTGAACGCCACGCCGACGAGTAGGCCCGTGACGATCGCCGCCGGAAAGGCGGTTGCGTACAACGCCCACCGGAAGTCGGTCACGCCGATGACGATGCCGTCCCAAGCGAAGACGGCCCCGCCGATCACCTGGATGAGACACAGCTGCGGGTAGATCGAGCGGATGGCGTCCCGCACTGCGGGGTCGGTGGTGAAGAGCCCCGGGAGCCACGGGAGCACCAATACCAACGACACGGCGAGGCCGACCCCGGCGAGCGTCCCGATGCCCACCAGACGCTCCGCCCGCCACCGCGTTGCCGCCGGATCGTTCCGACCGACCGCCAGCCCCAGCATTGCCTGGGCCGCGATCGCCACGGCGTCCAGCACCAGCGAGAGGAAGATGAAGAGCTGCATCGCTACCTGATGCGCCGCCACCGGGACGTTGCCGAGCCGCGCCGCGACGGCCGTGGTCGCCGTGAACGCGACCAGGAGCGAGGCCGTCCGCAACACCAAGGCTCCGCCGGCTCGCCCGAGGCGATCGATCTCTCGCCAGGAAGGGCGCGCCGGCTCGACCTGCAGCGCACGGCGCTGGCGTCGGAACACGACAAAGAACCCAATCGCACCGGACCATTGCGCCACGACGCTTGCCCAGGCGGCGCCGCGCAGGCCCATGTCGAAGCCGAAGATGAGGATCGGGTCGAGCACGAGATTGACGCCGTTCAACGCCAGCGCGATGAGCAACGGCGTCCGGGTGTCCTGGGCGCCGCGGTAGACCCCGTGGCCGACGATCACCAACATCACGGCCGGAAGGGCCAGTGCGCGGATCCTCAGGTATTCGCTCCCCGGACCCAGCAACTCATCTCCCGCACCCAGTGCGCCGAGCAAGGTGGCGGGGAATGCGGTGAGGACCGCCATCGCGGCCACACCAAGCACAACCGCGGCCCCTGCTGCGGCGACCGCGATGCGTCCGGCACCTGTCGGATCACCAGCGCCGATCTCGCGGGCCACGAGAGGCGTCGTCCCGTATTGGAGGAAATTGAAGACCGAGAATGCGACCGCAAACACTGCTGCAGCCACGGCCAGGGCTGCCAGGGCTTCGGTGCCGAGCCGCCCCACGTAGGCCGTGTCGACGAGCGACACGAGAGGGTCGGCGGCGAGCGCACCCAACGCCGGGAGGGCCAGTCGGAGAATCTCACGATCGAACGGCGAGCGCCGCAGCGCTCGCAGCGTCAGCCCCACTACGCGGGCCGAGGGGTCTTGTCGGGAAACGGGCAACGATCCCGCAACGGGCACTCGTAACAACGCGGCTTGCGTGCGTCACAGACGTCCCTCCCGAACTGGATCACTCGCATCGAGATGCCGGCCCACTCCGCCTTCGGATAGAGCGACTTGAGCTCGAACTCGATCTTCACGGGGTCGGTGGCAGTGGTCAGACCGAGGCGATTGGTCACTCTGCGAACGTGGGTATCGACGGCGATTGCGGGCGCACCCCATGCTTCAGCCAGCACCACGCTGGCCGTCTTCCGCCCAACCCCCGGCAGCTTGACCATCTCGGCGAGCTCTTGAGGTACGTGGCCCTGGTACGACTCGACGACGGCTTGGGCAAGACCGATGATCGACTTGGTCTTCTGGCGGTAGAAGCCGGTGGAGAACACGACCTCCTCGACTTCTTCGGGGTTCGCTGCAGCGAGGTCTTCGGGTTCGGGCCAGCGCGAGAACAGCACCGGGGTCACCTTGTTGACCATCTCGTCCGTGGTCTGCGCCGAGAGCACCGTGGCCACGAGGAGTTGCCAGGGATCGACGAAGTCGAGGGCTGTGGCGATGTCCGGATACCGCTTCTTGAGTCGGTTGAGGATGACACGAGCGTTGCGCCTTTCCTCGGTGGACGGCGGCGCCGGCTGCGGGGATCGGGACATGGGACGGGCGATGGTACTCACGGCTCCCTGGCCGGTACGATGCCAGCCGTGGATCTCAACGCCATCGTGCAATCTCGCGCCCGAGTCGACGGAAACCTCATCCTGGTGGACGACTTCCTGAACCACCGGGTGGAACCGGCGGTGATGCGGAGCGCCGGGGAAGGCCTGGCCGCCGCGATCGAGGCGCACCGCCCCACGCTCCTCCTGACGGCAGAGGCGTCAGGGATCCCGCCGGCCGTTGCGTGTGGCTTGGTCATGGACCTGCCGGTCGTCTACGCAAAGAAGTACCTGGGCACCGGCGACCGCTACTCGTACGCTCGTGAGGTGACCTCGCCGACGAAGCGAGTGGAGTACCGGGTGGAGGTTGCCCGACGCGTGCTGGGTCCCGGCGAGCGCGTCGCCGTTGTAGACGACATCCTCGCCCAGGGTCGCACCGCCGAAGCACTCGGCGAGATCATCGAAGAGGCGGGGAGCGATGTTGAGGTCTTCGCATTCGTGCTCGAGAAGTGCTTCATGAGCGGCCGGGAACGCTTGGAGGCGCACGGCTGGCCAGTGGCAGCGTTGGTCGAGGTGGATTCGCTCGATCGTGGCGCGGTCAATCTGCGGCCACCGCGATGACCGACCTCGACGAGACCGTCGCACGTCTCAAGCGACAGTACGAGGGATGCTTCGGCTGCGGCCTCGACAATCCTTTGGGCCTGCAACTGAGCGAGTTCAGCCACCGGGACGGTGCACTCCAGGCCACGTGGCGACCCCGAGCTGAATATCGCGGCTTCGGCGGAATGCTCCACGGAGGCATCGTGACGACGGCGCTCGACGAGATCATGGCGTGGACCGCGATGCTGGTCGAAGAGGTCGCAGTCGTCACCGGAACGCTCGATCTGCGATTCCGCAAGCCGGCGCCGGTCGAGACCGACTACGTCGTCGAGGGGCGTCTGCGTGAGCGCAGGGGCAGGCGCGTGCTGCTGGCGTCTCGACTCGTTGACTCGACCGCAGGTCACGACGTTGCGAGCGCAGAAGCGATGTTCCTCGTTCGCGAGGAAATCGGTGGACGGTGAGACTCCAGGAAACCGCCGGGTGCTTGCCCGGGTGGTGCCTCAGCCGAGATTGAGGACGATCAGCACCCCGGTGGCGATGTAGGCGAATCCGCCGATGACTTGCCAGAACGCACGCGGATTGGCCTCCGGCCGCAGCCCTTTGCGCAGTCGGTCCATGGGATCGGTCTTCGGCAGACCACCCCGCCGGACGTCCGGATCGTCGACGTCCTCATCGACACGTCCGCGGCCTCCGAACAGCGAGCCCGTGGCGCCGAGGGCCATATTCGTATATCCCCCGCCCGTGGACCCGCCGGCCAGCAGCAACACCACGCCGAGACCGAGCATCGTGTAGCCAATGGCGTTGGTGATCCCGGCCGAAGAGAGCGCTCCGATGATTACGCCGACGACGCCCGCTGCGAGCAGCCCGACTCCGAACAATGCCAGATATTCGGGGAGCCTGTCCCGCAAAGGGAGCTCGGCGTGCGCCGGGCCCGAGCGGACCTCGTCCCGGCCACTCACCCGAGGACCTGACGTGCCTTGCGCCGCTCCATCCATCGCATCAAGCGCACGCACACCGCGATCAGCGCCAGGATCGCAGCGAGCGCGATCGCCACGCCGACAAGCATCTCGAAGCCGGCAAAGTAGGAGTTCGTGCAGCCTTCGACGCCCGCATCGCACAGTCCCCACCCGGTACCTCCCTCGTGGAGGTCGAGCAGAACGGCGAGCGGAATCAGCGCCACGCCAACGGCGGCCGCGATCAGAACTCCTATGAGGATCCGCAGCGGGAGCATGGCTCCCAGGATACCGGCAGTCACCGACAACTCCCCGGCATGTGGCTCATCGAGCCGGGGGCGCCGGCTGCTACCGTGGCAAATCACAACGACGTAGTTTCGGGCGGGAAAACGTATGGAGTTCCACGCAGAGGAGTTCACGGCTGAAGAGCGTGCGGTTCTCGGCCGCTTCTTCACCAACCTCGACGGGCCCGTGTTTGCGATCACCAACCTTCCGGAGGTGGTGAAGGGCGCACTCTTCGCCCGCTACAGCCGCTCCCCGAAGTCGGTGCGACGTCTCTTTCTGGATGAGTTCTACAACGCACCTGACGTCGGAATCTCGGCGATTGCGAATCAGATGTCCGAGGAGAGCTCGGTCGTCGCCACCGACAAGGCCGAGGGTCTCTATCAGCGGGTCTTCTCCGAGTACGGGGACGACTCGGTGGCTCAACTCGGCGGCGCCCACCTGGCGTGCGAGCAAGCGTCCAACATCCTCACCAAAGTCCTCGAGCGCGGCCGGCTTGCCGCCTACCTCGAACAGAGCACGCGGTACATCTTCTACGACCAGAAGCTCGGCGACCGCTATCGCTACATGACACCACCGGAGATCGGCGCATCCCGGCACGCCGCGCCCTATCGGGAGACCATGGAGTGGCTGTTCGAGACATACGCCGGCCTCATCGAACGCACTGTGACATACTTCGAAACGCTCTACCCGAAGCAAGAGGGCGACTCGAACTTCATCTACAACTCGACCATCCGCGCCAAGGCCTGTGACGATCTCCGCGGCCTGCTTCCGGCGAGCACACTTTCCAACGTGGGGATCTTTGCGTCCGGTCAGGCCTACGAGATGCTGCTCCTGCGGATGCGCGCCCACCCGTCGGCAGAGGTCCGCGAGTACGCACACCTCATGCTGACCGAACTGCGCAAGGTGGTTCCCTCGTTCATGAAGCGCGTCGACCTTCCGGATCGAGGCGGCGTGTGGAGCGAATACTTCTCCGATATCGCCGAACAAATGAACGCCCATGCTGCCTCGGTTGGCGAGACGCCGGCCGACCGTCCCGAGGTGACGCTCGTCGAGTGGGACGCCGACGCGGAGCTGAAGGTGGCGGCCGCCGCCCTGTACGCCTACAGCGACTTGCCCGACGACCAACTCCTCGCTGCCGTGCGCAACATGAGCGAACCGCAGCGCGCCGATCTGATCCGAAGCTATGTGGGGAACCGCACCAACCGCAGGCACAAGCCCGGCCGCGGCATGGAGCGGATCGACTACCGCTTCGATGTCCTCTGCGACTACGGAATCTTCCGCGATCTGCAGCGCCACCGGCTGCTGACCATCGACTGGCAACGACTGTCGCCCAAGCACGGCTTCATCACCCCCGAGTCGATCCCGGACATCGGTGCCGAGTCCGTCTGGACCGAGGCGATGGAGCGCACGGCCGAGCTGCATGCGGCAGTTGCGAATGACTTGGGGCCCGATGTGGCCCAGTACGTCGTGCCGTTCGCCTATCGGATTCGCTTCTTCTTCCAGCTGAACGCCCGGGAAGCGTTCCATCTGATCGAATTGCGCAGTGGCCAGGGTGGCCATCCGGATTACCGGCGCGTCGCCCAGGAGATGCACCGGCTGATCCGTGAGCAAGCGGGACATCGACTCATCGCGGACGCCATGGGGTACGTGGACTACGAGGACTACGACCTCGCCCGGCTGGAGAGCGAGCGCCGGGCGGCCGCCAAAAGAGCTGCGCTGGGGATCGCCGATCCGGCGAACGCGTGAGCGCTCAGCTCAGCGGGATACGCAGTACCAGGTGGCCCTCCT
This sequence comes from Acidimicrobiia bacterium, assembly GCA_035458525.1. GTDB lineage: Bacteria > Actinomycetota > Acidimicrobiia > Spongiisociales > UBA5794 > DATHZQ01. The sequence goes on along the minus strand of DATHZQ010000051.1, from coordinate 45,525 downwards.
CGACGGCCCAGGTGGCGCTGCCAACGAGGGAGTAATCGAGGTAGTCCAACTCCATCGATTCGACGAAGGTTCTCCTTGCTTCACCTTCGAGCGGTGGAATCCCTCGCTCCCGGACGGCATCGGCACGGTCGCGAAACCGCTTCAAGAACTCGCCGACATCAAGCTGCGCCACGGGGCCTCCTCATCGTTGCGGGCTCGGCACAGGCTACCGAATTGGACGCTGCTGCCCGCTCGTTAGCCTGGATGCCTGTGCTCGACCGTCGTCTGCTCCTTGTATCCGGCAAGGGTGGCGTCGGCAAGTCTGCCGTCGCCACGTCGCTTGCGTTGAGCGCCGCGCGCCATGGCAAACGCGTGCTCCTCCTCGGCATGGTGGACGGTCTCGGGCTCGCCGTTCACTTGGGAGTCGACGAACTCGGCGCAAAGCCTCGCGAGACGTCCGCCGGTGTCTTTGCGGCAGCGATCGATCGTGGCGTCGCCTTCGATGAGTACCTGAAGCTGCAGCTTCGGGTGCCGAAGGCCGCTCCGACGGGTCAGTTCAGCAAGGCGTTGAATGTCCTGATCGAGACCGCCCCTGGCATCCGCGAGATCATCTCGATGGGGAAGCCGATCTTCGAGGCCCAATCGCGGCATTGGGACCTCGTCATCGTCGATGCGCCGCCGGTCGGCCAGCTCATCTCCTACCTCCGCGCACCGGCGACCGTGGCCCGCATCGTGCCGACCGGCGCAATTCAAGACCAGGCGCAGTCCATGCAGCGGTATCTGGCGAGGGCGGAGCGCACCGGGCTCGTCCTCGTGACCATTCCAGAGGAGCTCCCGATCGTCGAGACGATCGAGGCGCTCGATGAGCTCGCCGAGGAACCCCTCATCGACCTCGCGACCGTCGTTGCCAATCGCGTGCTGCCGCCGCTCGATGTGAGTCCCGACGTCGTCGCAGCACTGCCGGCCACGCCTCTGCGCGATGCGGCAGATCTTCATCAAACGCTCTACGCCCACCAGGCGCATTGGCTCGGGCCGCTCGGCGACGCCGTTCGCCTGCCCCACCTCTTTGGTCTGCTGACCCCCGGCGAGGTGGCGGCTCGCCTGTCGGAAGAGTGGGACGCGCTGTGAGCACGGCCATCCTTCTCGTGACCGGAGCCGGCGGCGTCGGCAAGACGACCGTGTCTGCGGCGGCCGGCGTCACCGCAGCCCGGTCCGGCGTCTCGACGCTGGTCGTCACCGTCGATCCTGCCAAGCGACTCGCCGATGCCTTGGGCGTCGGCGCTCTCGGCAATCAGCCATCGCGTGTGGCGACCGAGCCCAATCTGTGGGCAGCCATGCTCGACGTTGCTGCAAGCTGGGAGGCCATCGTTGCCAGACACGCGGAACCGGAGGTCGGAGACCGGCTCCTGGTGAACCCGTACTTCCGTGCCATCGCCGACCGCTTCCCTGCTGCCCAGGCCTACGCAGCCGGAGAGCAGATGGCCGAGTACGTCGAGAGCAACACGTGGGACCTGGTCATCGTCGACACCCCGCCCTCGGTGGGCGGCATCGACTTCCTCCTGGCCCCGGCTCGCATGAGCGAGATGATCGGCGGCAAGGTCCTGCAATGGATCACCGGCGCTCGGGTGCCGGGGCGGCGCACGCTCTATCGCGTCACCGCTCGCCCGTTCCTTCGATTCGCCGACACCGTGCTCGGCGGACCGCTGCTCGAAGAGATCGCCGACTTCCTGCTCGATCTCCGCACGCTGTATGACGGTATGTCGCGACGAGCAAAGGGCGTCGAGCGGCACCTGCGTGCCGCACGCACCGTGGTCATCACGAACGCAGCGCCGACACCGATGCGTGAGGCGCGCCGGTTCTTCGAGGAGCTGCCCGACTGGAGCGTCCAGCCGACCGCCGTCGTGTTCAATCGCGAGCTCCCGCACAGCTGGGAAGGTCTCACGGCGCCGACGGCCAACCCGCCGGAGCTCGAGCGAGCCGAATGGACGGCGCTGCGCGACAACTTGCTGCACTGGGCGGCCGATGCCCGGCGTAATGCAGACGCGCGGACCGAATTCGCTGCTCGCTACGGAGCCGCTCTCGCCTCGATTCCATGGCTCACCGAACCGCCGACCGATCTCGATGCGCTCGCCGGTATGGTCGAGCACTCAGAGGGCCTCACCACTGCCCTCTTTGGCTGATATCAGATCAGCGGTGCTGTCGCCGCCTCCGGGCACCGATCGCAGTGAACACGAGGCCGATGGTTACGAGCGGCGCCGGCAAAGCTCCTTCCGCGGTCAGCATGGTCACGCCCGCGATGGCGATCATCGCCAACCCCGCGAGCATCATCACGATGTCGCTGCGAATGCTGTCGTTGTTCACACCCAGATTGTTCTCCTTTCCATCCCCACCGTCCAGGCGCCATTGGGCCTGCATCACCCGAGTGAGAACCTATCGGCTGCCTGCGACAGAAACTGGGCGGGACGCGGTTGACCGAGATCTGTCCGACACGCTGAGTCGATTCGGGCCATGGCAACAATGATCACCGGTGGCCGAGGCACTCTCGGTCGGCTCGTGGTGCCCCGGCTCCTGGCGGCAGGCCACGAGGTCATCGTCACGTCGCGCTCCGGTGCGACTGTGCCTCCGCAGGGAACGTCACTGCGGGTGCTCGACCTCGCCAGCGACCCGATCGACTCCGGGGTTCTGGCCGGCGTTGAGGTAATCGTCCATGCCGCCTCCAATCCTGCACGGTCACAGCGCGTGGACGTCGCAGGCACGCAGCGACTCCTCGGGGCCGCCGCCGCGAACGGCGTTGCGCACGTCGTCTACCCGTCGATCGTCGGCATCAGCCAGCATCTCTTCCCGTCCTGCAAGGCGAACCTCGCCGCCGAGAGGGTTATCGAAGAGACACCCGTACCGCGCACCATCCTGCGAGCCACACAGTTCCACGAGTTCCTCGACCGCATGTTCCAGTCAGGCCCGACGGTCACGGTGTTTCGTGGACTGTCATTCCAGGTCGTCGATGGCGGTGTCGTCGCCGACCGGCTCGTCGAGCTGGCCGGCGGGCAGCCGGCCGGGCGAGTGCCTGATCTCGGCGGACCGCAACCCGAGGACATGGCGTCGATGGCGACTCGCTGGAAGCGCGCCACCGGTTCCCGCAAACCGATCACCCGGATCCCGGTCGCAGGCAAGTCCGCCAAGGCTTTCAAGGAGCGGCGTCACCATACGTTGAACCGAGCCGAGGGAACGCCGACGTGGGACGAGTGGTTGGCGACGCAGCACTCATCGCCGCAGAGCCGAGCCGCAGGCTCACAGCCCAACGAGGCCGGCGGTCGTCTCCTTGAATCCGCATTCGTCGAAATAGAACGGTCGCAGGTGGTCGTCGAAGTCGACGTGCAGCCACTCGCACCCGGCGTAGCGTGCTTGCGCAACCGCGACCTCGACGAGTCGATTGCCGAAGCCCTGGCGCCGACGTCGTGACGCAACCATCGTGTCCTGTATCCAGGTGTGGACGCCGCCGTCCCAGGGCAGATTCACGAACCCGACGAGGCCCGTCGCGTCCCGTGCCGTCACCCATCCGAGACTGTGCCGTTCGACCATGTGGCGCCAGTCATCGTCGAAGATGCCATGGTCGAAGGCGTCGGCGTGGAGCGCGTTGACTTCGGCGTTCTCGAAATCACCGCGCCACAGGAACTCGACTCCGTCCAAGGTTCGGACCCTACCGATCGAAACCCCTTGTAACGCGAATCGGCACCTGGGACCTCTATGGGGCATGAGAGCGAGTGAGGAGTCGACTGGGATCGGGGACCAACGCCGCCAGGCGTTCACGCGGTTTGCTCGGGACGCCGAGCCCCGACTTCGCATCGCACTGGCGGCAGCCGTTGGGCAGGACGGCGGTGGCGAGCCCGGGGGCCTGGCTGACGGGGTTGCCGACCCCGGTACCGCCGCCTGCGGCGGCGGTACCTTCCCCCACTTCGTGGGGGACTATCCCGATCGCCACTTTCTCGGGGAGCTATCTCCGCGGGACGATCTTCCAGATTTCGCCGGCGAAGTTGACGATGTAGAGCTCGCCGTCGGCATCCGTGCCGAAGGATTGGACCTGGCCTGCTTCCCGCAAGTCGGCCGACCAGTCGGTCTGCTCGCCGGTCTCGTCGGTGCTGCGGATCCACGTCTCGCACCAGTCGGCGTAGAGGTAATGGCCGGCGAGCTCGGGGATCGCACTCCCCCGGTACACCCGGCCTCCAGTGATCGAGCAGCCCTCGTCGTGGTCGTACACGAGCCAGGGCAGCTCGTAGTCGTCCAGGTCGCAGCCGGACAGCAGGAAGCAACCGCCGCCCTCGGTGTCCGGCCAGCCGAAGTTCGCCCCGCCTTGGCTGAGCGACACACGGTTGATCTCCTCCCAGCGATCCTGCCCTACGTCACCGATGTGCATCGTCTCCGTCGCCGGGTCGATGGAGAAGCGCCACGGGTTGCGCAGCCCGAATGCCCACACCTCGCCCGCGCCGCCGCCGTCCACGAACGGATTGTCCGCCGGGATCGCGTAGGTCTCGCCCTGGTCGACATCGAGCCGCAGAATGGCCCCGAAGACGGTGCCGGGATCCTGCCCATTCAGTTCCGGAGCCGCCCCATCGCCGAGTGCGACGTACAGCATGCCGTCCGGACCGAACTCCAGGTGTCCCGCGTAGTGGCGGATGATCTCGGTGGGCTGGGGACGCGTGAGCAGCACCTTCTCGCTCGACGGATCGGCGACCGAGGGGTCGTCGCTCACGGAGAACTCGGAGAGTCGCCGCGCATCGTCGGTGCCCGAGTAGTAGACGAAGAAGCGGCCGTTCACCTCGTAGTTGGGGTGGAAGGCCAGACCGAGCATGCCGATCTCGATGCCCTGTGCCCAGCTGACGGACGACTCGACGTCGAGGAATGGCTCCTCGACCAGGCCGTTTTCGTCGACGATCCTGACTCGGCCGCGCCGCTCGACCACGAAGAAGCGATCATCGCCAGGGGGCACGACCACCGCCGTGGGCTGGAACAGCCCCGAGGCGACCCGCTCGAGCCCGAGGCCTTGAAGCGGGTCGGGAGGCAGCGTGGTGGTCGTAGTGGTTGTCGGCGGGGCGCTGGTGGTCGTCTCCGCCACCCTCGTGGTAGTTGTGGCAACAGGGGCGGCGGTCGACGTCGTCGCGGCAAGCGTTGTGGGCACCGTCGTGGGCGGTGGCCCGTCTGTGGTCGTCGGTTCGGCGGCGTTACCGGAACACGCGGTTCCGACCAACGCGGCTCCGACGATCGCAGCACTCACGAACCCCCTACCCCCGGGCTTCGCCCGGCGGTACCTTCCCCCACTTCGTGGGGGACTGTTCCCGCGCATCACAGGACTGCTTTGGCGCCGAGGAGGGCTCGGAGCTCGGCGAAGAGGGAGCTGCGCGGCTCGACGCGGTGGTCATCACCGAGCCGAATCACCTTCTCGCCGTTCTCACTCAGCATGTGCAGGTACACCGGAGCACTGCCGGGGTGGTTGCCCAGCGCATCCTTCAAGCGATCGACCATGTTGCGTGACAGGACCGTGGCCGGCACCCGCAGCCGCACCATCTCCTCGGTCGTGAGGTTGGCGTCGCGCACTTCTTGTGCGATGAATTTGACGTCGTCGCCGCGATGGTCGACCCGGCCGGTCACCACTACCACGGCGTCCTCGCGAACGAAGGGCCCGTACTCCGCGACCGTGCGCGGGAACGTGATCACCTCCGTGCTGCCCTGCAGATCCTCCAAGATGAAGTAGAGCATCGGATCGCCGCTCTTGGTGTACCGCCGAGTCACGGTGCCGATCACGCCGCCGATGGTTGCCTGGCTCTTGTCCTGAAGATCCCAGAGGCCCGGAATGGTCGACGAGCACACCTGCTGCAAGGACCGCTCGACGCCGAGCAGTGGGTGGTCGGACACATACAGGCCGAGCATCTCCTTCTCGAAACCGAGCCGCGTGCGCTTGTCCCAGGTGGTCTCCGGAATGTCGACCGGCACCTCGTCGACCTGGGATTCGCTGCCGCCGAAGAGGCTGTACTGGCCCATGTCCTCGGCACGACGCCGGGACACCGTGGCGTCCAGCAGATCGAGCGAACGTTCGAGGAGCCCGCGGCGGGTGTAGCCCAACGAGTCGAACGCCCCCGCCTTGATCAGCGACTCGATCGTCCGCTTGTTGAGTACCGACAGGTCGACCCGGTCGATGAACTCCTGGAACGTCTTGTACGGGCCGTTCTTCTCGCGTTCGGCGACAATCTGACCCACGACGGCCTCGCCCACGTTGCGCACTGCGGACATCCCGAACGTGATGTCACCCTCGACGGCGGCGAAGTCCGACTCGGAGCGGTTGACGTCTGGCACCAGCACTTTGAGGCCCATGGTGCGACATTCGTGCAGGTAGAGCGCGGTCCGATCCTTGTCCCGCTTCGACGCCGTGAGCAGCGCCGCCATGTACTCCGCCGGATAGTGCGCCTTCAGCCATGCCGTTTGGTACGCAACGAGCCCGTAGGCGGCGGAGTGCGACTTGTTGAAGCCGTACCCGGCGAAGTAGGCGATCAGTTCGAAGAGTTCGATGCCCAGCGCCTCGTCGTGGCCCTGTGCCACGGTGCCGGCGACGAACTTCTCCTCCTGCTGCTTCATGACGGCGGGGATCTTCTTGCCCATGGCCTTGCGCAGTGCATCCGCCTCGACCATCGAGAAGCCGGCCATCCGTTGTGCGACCTGCATGACCTGTTCCTGGAAGACCATGATGCCGAACGTGTCCCTCAGGACCGGCTCGAGATCGGGATGGAGGTATTCCACCTCGCTGCGCCCGTTCTTGCGATCGGCGTATTCCAAGTGCATGCCGGCACCCAACGGACCCGGGCGATAGAGGGCGTTGAGGGCTACGAGGTGCTCGAACGCCTCGGGCTTCAAGTTGCGCATCAACGCTCGCATCGGCCCGCCCTCGAACTGGAAGACGCCCATCGAGTCGCCTTCTTGCAGCATGCTGAAGACCTTGGGATCGTCCAGCGGGATCGCATCGATGTCGATCCGCTCGCCCGTCGTGCGCTCGATCAGCTCCAGCGCTCGCTCGATCGTGGCGAGGTTGCGGAGGCCGAGGAAGTCCATCTTGAGCAGGCCGAGCGCCTCGACGCCGTGCATCTCGTACTGGGTGACGACCTCGGCGTCGTCACCCTTCCGCTGCACGGGAACGATCTCCTGCAGCGGCATCGGTGAGATCACGACCGCCGCAGCGTGAATCGAGTCCTGGCGGCGCAGCCCTTCGAGGCCCCGCGCCGTCTCGATCACCTCGCGGGCCTCCGCGTTGGTGTCGTATTCCTCGCGGAACCCCGACGCGGCTACGTACCAATCCTTGACGTTCTGTGCGGCCTCGCGGTCGGGCTCGTTGAGGCACTGATCGAGGCTTGCTTCACGGCCCAGAATCGCCGGCGGCATGAGCTTCGCCACCTTGTCGCCCAGCCCGTAGGGATACCCGAGCACCCGTGCTGCATCGCGCAGCGCCTGGCGTCCCTTGATGGTCGAGAACGTGATGATCTGGGCGACGTGATCCGAGCCGTACCGGTCCGCGCAGTAGCGGATCATGTCACCCCGATACCGCTCGTCGAAGTCCATGTCGATGTCGGGCATCTCGCGGCGGCCGGGGTTCAGGAACCGCTCGAAGATCAGCCCGTACGCCAGGGGGTCGAGCTTCGTGATACCCAGGCAGTAGGCCACGATCGAGCCGGCTGCACTCCCCCGGCCCGGTCCGGTGCGGATCCCCTGCTCGGTGGCGTAGCGGATGAGGTCCCACACGATGAGGAAGTAGGCGTTGAAGCCCATCTCATCGATGACCCGAAGCTCGTACTCGATGCGCTCGGCTGCCTCGTCCGACAGGAGCGGGCCGTACCGCTGCTTGGCGCCCTCCATGACGAGCTCACGCAGGTAGGACTGCTCGTCGTGACCGTCCTCGACAGGGAAGTGTGGCAGCAGGATCGTGCCGAACTCGAGATCGAAATCGACGCGCTCGGCGATCAGCAATGTGTTGTCGCACGCACCGGGGTATTCCGCCTCGGGGAACAGCGCCCGCATTTCGCCGGCCGACTTGACGTAGAACTCCTGCGAGTGGAATCGGAACCGGTTTTCGTCCGATTTGTTCGCACCCGTCTGAATGCAGAGCAGCACGTCATGCGAGTCGGACTCGGCGGCATAGGTGTAATGGCTGTCGTTGGCCGCAAGCAGCGGGATGTTGACGTCCTTCGAGATCTGCAGCAGGTCGGCCATGATCTTGCGCTGCGCCGCGATACCGTGGTCTTGGATCTCGATGAAGAAGTTGTCCTTGCCGAAGATGTCCTGGTACATCGCAGCGGCCTCGACAGCGGCCGCGTAGTCGCGCACCTGGCCGGTGTTGCCTTCCTCGCTCGAAGCATCGGGAGCGAGCAACTGGGGTACGTGGCCGCCCAGGCAGCCGGTGGTGGCGATGATGCCCTCGGCGTGGCGGGACAGCAGCTCAGCGTCCATGCGCGGCTTGTAGTAGAACCCATCGAGATAGGCCTGCGACGACAGCGCCATGAGATTGCGATAGCCGGTCTCGTTGTAGGCCAGCATCGTCATGTGGTAGCGGACGTCGTCACGCCGTGGTGGCCGATCGAAGCGAGAGCCTGGTGTGAGGTATGCCTCGATTCCGATGATCGGGGTGATGTCGGCGCCTTTGGCGGCCTTGATGAAGTCGACGACTCCGTACATCACCCCGTGATCGGTGATTGCCACGGCAGGCTGTCCGTCTGCGGCAACGGCGTTGACGAGGTCGTGGACCCTGGCCGCACCGTCCAGCATCGAGAACTCGGTATGCACATGCAGATGGGCGAAGCTGCTCATGCCCGAGGGATCCTCCACCGACGATCGAACTACACCTATGTAAGCACGCTGCAAGATGACCTGCGACACCGCGAATTGCAGGGCTACGGCCGGCGAATCGACGAGATCCGTGGCTGCGGCGGGCCCGGCACCGCCAACCACGTTTCGATCCGACCGGGCAGCACTAGCCTGCGGCCGTCCCCTCGAACGATCCACCAGGGAGTCCTGATGCGCATCGGAATACTGACCGGCGGCGGCGACGTCCCGGGCCTCAATCCTTGTATCAAAGCCGTCGTCAATCGGGTCCACGAAGAGGGCCACGACGTCGTCGGTATCCGCCGCGGCTGGGGCGGGCTCCTCTACGCCAACCCCGATGAGCCCGATACGTTCCCGCACCACTTCTGGCCCCTCGACCCGGGGCGCGTACGCACGGTCGACCGTACCGGCGGCACGTTTCTCCACACCTCGCGGACGAACCCCGGCAAGGTTCGTGCCAGCGAAGTCCCGGACTTCCTGGCCGACCAAGCCGTCGGAGAGGGCCCCTACGACTTCACCGAACATGCGCTGCGCGTCCTCGAATCGCAGGGCATCGACGTGCTCATCCCGATCGGCGGTGACGACACGTTGTCGTACGGCCTCCGCATGCACGAGGAGGGCGTACCGGTCATCGCCATCCCGAAGACGATGGACAACGACGTCCACGGCACCGACTACTGCATCGGCTTCTCCACGGCGGTGACCCGCGGCGTGCAGTTCATCCACAACCTGCGAACGTCGACGGGATCTCACGAGCGCATCGCCGTTGTCGAGTTGTTCGGCCGCTACTCGGGTGAGACCTCACTGATCACGGCTTACCTCGCCGGCGTAGACCGGGCGTTGATCTCCGAGGTTCCGTTCGACATCGACCGGCTCGCCGACCTCATCATGCAGGACAAAGCACGCAATCCGTCCCACTACGCCATGGTGACGATCAGCGAGGGCGCCACGATCATCGGGGGCGAGATGGCACTGTCGGGCGAGGCAGATGCGTACGGCCACCGCAAACTCGGCGGCATCGGACAGACCACCGGTGAACTGCTCAAACAGAAGACCGGCGAAGGCATCATCAACCAGCAGGTCGCCTACCTGATGCGCTCGGGCAGCCCCGATTCTCTCGACCTGATGGTCGCCACCAACTACGCAGTGATGGCTGCGGACCTCGCGGTCGAGGGCGCCACGGGAAGAATGGTCGCGTTGCGCGGCGGCACCTACACCCATGTGCCGATCTCGGTGACGAAGGAAGGCGTGAAGCGTGTTGACGTGACCGAGCTCTACGACTCCGAGGAGTACCTACCCAAAGTGCGCCACGTGACCGGCAAGCCGATGTTCCTGTATTGAGCGTTCAGACGACAGAGAGCTGCCGCCGGATGAGGACGACGCAATGAGTGACAGCCCGAAGGTCATCGGAGTGCTGACGGCCGGGGGCGACTGCCCCGGCCTGAACGCGGTGATCCGCGCCGTGGCAACCCGTGCCACCGAGGTACACGACGCAGAGGTCGTCGGGATCCTCAATGGTTGGGAAGGCTTGATGGAGGGAGACACCGTCGCGCTCGATCGCGACGCCGTGCGCGGCATCCTCACCCGCGGCGGCACCATCCTCGGGACGTCACGGATGGATCCGTACGTCCACGGCGACGGCTACGCCAGCTGCAAACGCACCATCCAGCGCAACGGGATCGACGCACTGATCGTCATCGGCGGCGACGGCACGTTGCGGTCGGCACTCCGGCTCTCCGAAGAGGGCCTACCGGTGATCGGCGTCCCCAAAACGATCGACAACGACATCAACGGCACGGACATGACGTTCGGGTTCGACACGGCGGTCCAGATCGCCAGCGACGCCATCGACCGCCTCGCCAGCACGGCCGAAGCCCACAATCGGGTGATCGTCGTCGAGGTGATGGGCCGGACCAAGGGATGGATTGCGGCGTATGCCGGCATCTCCGGTGGGGCGGATTCGATTCTGATCCCCGAGATCGACTACGACCTGGACGAGATCTCCAAGATCGTGCGGGCGCGCCATCGACGGGGGAAGAAGTACTCGATCGTCGTGGTCGCCGAAGGCGTGACGCCACCCGCCGGCACTGTCGTCGACGTCAAGAAGGATGCGTTCGGCTTCGACCGGCTCGGGGGCGTGGGCTATGCCATTGCCGCCGAGATCGAGGAGCGCACGAGTTTCGAAACGAGAGTCTCGGTGCTCGGGCACATCCAGCGTGGTGGAACGCCAACGGCATTCGACCGGGTGCTCGCCACCCGGCTCGGCGTGGCTGCGGCCGACTACGCCTGCCAGGGGCAGACAGGGGTGATGGCGGCACTCCGCAGTGCAGCGATCGTGCCCGTGCCGATGGAGGAGGCGTGTGCCGAGATCCGGGGTGTGCCTGCCGAGATCTACGACGTCGCCCACACGTTCTTCAGCTGATCAGGCGCTGGTCGAGGCGTCGACGTCTGCCTGCTTCGGCGCCGCCCCCATTGGGGGTCGCTTCTTGGGCGCCTTCTTCTTGGCACGCTTGGGCGCTCGCCCCTCCGATGCGTCGACGAGTTCGGCAAAGGACGCTGCGATGGCTGTGGCAAGCACATCGACGTCGGGCACCACGTCCCAGTCTGCGTTGAGACCCCAGAACAACGTCCCGTCGTAGCTGAAGAGGGCGATCCCCGCTCCGTGGCCCGACCACAGTGGCACCAGTGGATAGGTGGACAGCAGCTTCGCCTCCAACAGGTAGAGCGGGAACTGGGGCCCGGGCACGTTGGTGACCGTCATGTTGAACGGACGGGCGTTCGCGGCGAGCCGGCTGGCCAGCGAAACCAGCGTGATGGGAGCGCCTGCGCTGAGCCGTACGAGCGAGGCGGCGCCGAGCGCTTGGTCGGTGCGCTTCAACCGGTCGGTCTCTTCGATCACCAATTCGAGTCGCTTGACCGGGTCCGGTTCGGCTACCGGCAGGCTGACGAGCCACATGGCGACCTGGTTGCCGAGCGTTCCCCGCTGATCGGCCGTGCGGACCGAGACGGGCGCCATGACCCTGAAATCGTCGGGCAACGACACGCCGTCGGTCTCGTCGAAATAGCGCTGCATCGCACCGGCAACGGTGGCGAGCACCACGTCGTTGACCGAGCCACCGAGCGCGTTCTTGACCTTCTTGACGTCCGCCAGCGGCAACTCCAGGGTTCCGAAACGTCGGTTGGGGCCGACCGTGCCGTTGACGGGTGTCTTGCTGGCCGGGGTCAGCCAGCCCGACGACAGCGAGTAGCCCATGGCCCGCACCCGTCGCACGCCGCCCATGGCGATGGACTGCGCTTCGCCCCTCATCCTGCGGACGCTGCGCATGGTGTTCAGCGCCGAACCCACCCGGCGTGCCGTCTCCCGGACGACGAGCTCGGTCCCGTTGGGAGCAGGCCGTGGTTCATATGGCGGAGGCTCGTCGACTTCGCTGACGGGCATCAGGTTGAGGAGGACGGTCATGAGATCAACGCCAGAGATGCCGTCGATCATCGAATGGTGGGTCTTGGAGATCAGCGCAAAGCGATCCTCCGCGAGGCCCTCGACGACCCACATCTCCCACAAGGGCTTCGAGCGGTCCAGCTGCTGCGAGGCGAGTCGGCCCATCAGTGCCAGCAGCTCCTCGCGATCTCCGGGTCGCGGCAGGCTCGTGTGACGTACGTGATAGTCGATGTTGAAGTACTCGTCGTCCACCCAGACCGGGGCCTGTTCGAACGGCACGTACGCCAACCGCTGGCGATATCGCGGCATCAGGTGGAGGCGCGACTCGACGAAGCGCCTGATGCGCGCGCTGTCGATGCCGCCGTCCTCGGTCTGCAAGGCACCTGCCTCGAACACCGTCAACGCGGCCACGTGCATGTGCGTGGAACGCGACTCGAGCGCAAAGAACGAGGCGTCGAGATACGACAACCGCTCGTAATGCCCTGCCATGTGCTCCTCCCGGGACGTGCGTGAGATTAGGCGGCGGTCACGGCGAAGGCGTCGTCGTCCCCAGCAACTCCTGCCACGAAGGGATCGCCCCTGTCTCCGGGACTCCGAGGCCGTCGAGCGATGCCGTCAGATCGGGCGGAGGCGGCGAAACGGCGCAGACGGCGACTCCGGTGGTCGGGTGGGCGAACTCGAGCCGGGCTGCGTGGAGCCACTGGCGACCCGCGTCAGCCGGATGGGCGCGGCGCCGGCCGCCATAGGCCGAGTCGCCGATGACCGGGTGACCGATCGACGCCAGATGGACCCGGATCTGGTGGGTTCGGCCCGTCTCGAGTCGCACCTCGAGCAGCGTTGTGGAGGGCCACCCCGCGACCCGCCGGAAATGGGTCCTGGCCACTCGGCCGTCGCGGAGCACGGCGACTTTGGTCGGCTGGTGGGGATCCCTCCCGAGCGGTGCATCGATGGTGCCCCGAGCGCTGTCGGGTACTCCCTCGACCAGCGCCAGATAGGTGCGAGCAACGGACCGTGCCCTGAGCGCCGTCTGGAGTGCCCGGAACGCCGTGGAAGTCCGGGCTACGACGAGCAGACCCGACGTGTCGCGATCCAGTCGGTGCACCAGACCCCAGCGTTCCGCCTCGAGGCCGGCTTGGTCGGGAAACCGGTGCACCACGCCGGCCACCAAGGTCGGTGCCGTGGTTCCGGCCCCCGGATGCACCACCAGTCCCGCGGGCTTGTCGACGACGAGCACGTCGTCGTCGAGGTACACCACGTCGAACGGCACCGGCGCAGGCTCGAGCCGGGGTGGGGGCTCGGGAATCGTCGCCGTGACGATCTGACCGGCAGCGAGCCGTTGGGCGGGCACTGCCGCGCTGCCATCGATGAGCACCGCACCATCGTCGATCAAGGTACGCACGGCGTTTCTGCTGAGTTCGAACATCTGGGCCACCGCTCGATCGGCGCGCACCCCTTCGAGGTCTGCAGGCACCGGCCGCTGTCTGTTCTCGGTCACGATCGCTCGCTGAGCAGAGCCGCAAGGAGCAGCAACCCCGCCCCGAACGTGATCGCCATGTCGGCGATGTTGAACGTGGGGATGAACCACAAGTCGATGAAATCGATCACGGCCCCGTCGAGGAAGCCGTCGCCACGAACGATCCGATCGAGGAGATTGCCGAGCGCACCGCCGAGAACCAGCGCCAGCGCCCAAGCCTCGAGCGGACGCGGATTGCCACGCAGCATCATCGTGATCCATCCCACGACGCCGACGGCCAGGATGGCGATGAGCGGGCCGAGTCCTTGGAAGCTCGAGAACGCGGCGCCGGTGTTGCGCGTCAAGCGGAACTCGAGGAAGCCCTCGATGACGGTGATGCGCTCATCGGCGAGCGCCGAGACCGCCCACGCCTTCGTGAGCTGGTCGAGCACCACGACCACACCTGCAACCAGGAAGGTGAGCCGTTGCCGGGTCAGACCCTGTGCGCCCACTCGACCAACGTCGTGGCGTACGGCAGCGCCTCGAGACGGGCTATGGGAATGGGCTTGCCGGTGACCTCGCAGATGCCGTAGAGGCCTTGATCCATGCGGACGAACGCATGATTGACCTTGTCGAGCAACTCCTGAGCGTTCTGCTGCTTGGAGAGGTCCATTTCCATCTCGAAGGCCAGCGAACCGCCATCTGCGCTGTCAGGATCGGCGGCGTGCTCCGAACTCGTCTCGGCCAAGCGCGTGAGCTCGCGCTGCCGCTCGAACTCCTCGATCACGTGCGTCAGCCGGTCGCGTTCCTCTTCCAGCTTGGCGCGCAGCCTCTTGAGGGTCGATTCGGCGAGCTGCCGAGTCATGGAACCTCCTTTGCGGAGCGGGACCATACCACCGCGCAGGCGGAATGAGCGCGTCGCCGCACCTCGTGTGCCTCTCATACACCCAGCGCAGCCCGCACCGCACCGGCCGAAAGTCCCATGGCGCGGAACCGCTTGCGGCGGGAGGTCGCTCCCCCGACCAGCTCCACCCGCGCCCCGAGCGCCTGCGTCAGGAGTTCGCCGGCGGCGACGTTCGCCCGACCCCTCTCCGGCGCTTGCGTCACGCGAACTCGAAGCGCATCTCCGTACAACCCTGCAACCTCCGACCTCGATGCACCGGGCACGACCCACACGATCAGATCGACGCCACCCTCCACGGGAACCACCGGCCCAACGTCATGCGCCATCGCAACAGCGTACGGCAACTGCGGCAACGGCGCTGTGCACTGGGTGTACCATTGCGCCACAGCGACGACGGGGACGCCTTTCGGATCCTCCGGTAGCCAGCGAGTCGGCGACGGTGGAAGGTCGGCAACCGGACCGAGCGGGCCATCACCCCCGAGCTGCAGGAAGAACCCGCGCCGGCGGAAGTAGAACCTGCCGTCTCTCCACGAAACGGGGCCAACGAGCGGCCGGGCATGTGCCCGGCAAGCCGGGTGGTACCGCGGGAGTCCGCTCTCGTCCCGGTAGCTGAGCAAGCTGCTGCGACCAGGAGACGGAGTTGTGACCGACGAGACGCCTCGCCAGCCCGCATTCGGTCGGGTGCCCCCTCATGTCGATCTCCCCGCGCTCGACGCCCGGATCCTCGAGCTGTGGGATCGTCTCGATGCGTTCAAGCAACAGGTCGAGCAGCGACCCGCCGAGTCGGAATACACCTTCTATGACGGCCCGCCATTCGCCACCGGGACGATGCACTACGGCCACCTTCTCCAGGCTGTGGTGAAGGACATGGTTCCCCGCTACTGGGCCATGCGGGGCCATCGCGTAGAGCGCCGCTTCGGATGGGACACCCATGGGCTGCCGGTGGAGATGGAGGTCGAGAAGGAGCTCGGGATCTCGGGGCCGCAGCAGATCGCGGACTACGGCATCGACAAGTACAACGAGGCGTGCCGCACCAAGGTCAATACGACGACCGGAGAATGGGAGACGATCACGCGCCGTATCGGGCGCTGGGTCGACTTCGAGGATGACTACAAGACCATGGACGTCGACTTCATGGAGTCGGTGTGGTGGGTGTTTCGCCAGCTGTGGGACAAGAGCCTGGTGTACGAGGACTTCAAGGTGCTTCCGTACTCCTGGGGAGCGGTGACGCCGCTGTCGAACTTCGAAGTGAACCTCGGCGGTTACCGCGACGTCGAGGACCCATCGATCACGGTGCGCTTGCCGGTCGTCGAAGGCCGCGGCCCGATCGTCGCCGGCGATCAGCTCCTCGTCTGGACCACGACACCGTGGACCCTCCCGTCGAACCTCGCCGTCGCCGTGGGCCTCGACCTCGAGTATTCAGCAGTCGAAGCGGATGGCATGCGATTCTGGGTGGCCACGGATCGCATCGAGTTCGTCTGGCCCGACAGAGCGCCGGTGGTCGCAACGGCCCGCGGCACGGACCTGCTCGGCGTTTCCTACGAGCCGCCGTTCGACTACTTCGGGGAGGAGCGGGATCGAGGGGCGTTTCGTGTGATCGCATCCGACGACGTGACCACCGAAGAAGGCACCGGACTGGTCCACATGGCGCCTGCCTATGGCGAAGCGGACTTCTTTGCGTTGCAGGACGCAGGTCTCGATGTGCTGGTCGACCCGGTGGATTTCGAGGGCAACTTCACGGCAGCCGTTCCCGATGTCGCCGGTGTCAACATCAAAGAGGCAGACAAACGGCTCGTGGACCTCCTCGACGAACGGGGGGTGCTGTATCGCAGCGGCACGACCGTCCACTCCTACCCCTTCTGCTGGCGTACCGACACACCGCTCATCTACAAGGCGATCCCGACGTGGTTCGTCGCCGTCGAGAAGTTCCGCGATCGCATGGCCGAGCTCAACGAGAGCATCCGATGGGTGCCCGAAGCCGTCGGCGCCAAGCGGTTTGGCAACTGGCTCAGCGAGGCCCGGGATTGGGCCATCAGTCGCAACCGCTATTGGGGATCCTGCATCCCGGTGTGGAAGTGCGAAGGATGCAACGAGTCGGTGTGCGTCGGCTCGCGGGCCGAATTGCAGGACCTCTCCGGCGTATGGCTCGACGACCTGCACAAGCACATCGTCGACGAGGTCACATTCCCGTGCCGAAGCTGCGAGGGCACGATGACCCGCGTACCGGAGGTGCTCGACTGCTGGTTCGAGTCCGGCGCCATGCCGTACGCACAGATCCACTATCCGTTCGAGAACATGGAGCGGTTCGAGCGCCGCTACCCCGCCGACTTCATCGCGGAGGGGCTCGATCAAACCCGCGGCTGGTTCTACACGCTCGTGATCCTCGGCACGGCGCTGTTCGATCAACCCCCGTTCCAGAACTGTGTCGTCACCGGTTTGGTGCTCGCCGAAGACGGGCGCAAGATGTCGAAGAGCCTGAAGAACTTCCCCGACCCGAGCGCCGTGCTCGACGAGTTCGGCGCGGACGCGCTCCGGGCCTACCTGATCGACTCGCCGCTCGTGCGTGCCGAACCGCTGAGGTTCTCCCATGACGGGGTGCGCAGCTACGTCCGCACGGTCCTGCTGCCGTTCTGGAACGCGTTCTCGTTCTTCACGACGTACGCCGAGGCAGATGGCATCACGATGGACGACCTGGCAAAGGCTCCCCCGCTCGACGAGCGGCCCGAGATCGACCGCTGGATCGTGTCCGTGCTCCAGTCACTGATCAAGGCGTCCAATCACGAGATGGAGCGCTACCGCCTGTTTGCGGTGATCAACCCGATCCTCGGCTTCGTCGACGACCTGACCAACTGGTACATCCGCCGCTCCCGGCGGCGATTCTGGAGCCGGCGAACGGGCAACGGCGATGCCGACAAGCTGGCAGCGTTCGCCACGCTGTACGAAGTGCTCGTGACGTTCACCAAGGTTGCTGCGCCGCTGCTGCCGTTCGTCACGGAACACATGTATCAGCACCTGGTCGCAGCTCACGATCCGGAGGCACCATCGTCCGTGCACCACTGCGACTACCCGATCACGGACGCAGCCCGCATCGACTCCGGTCTCGAGATCGACATGGACATCGTCCGCCGGGTCGTCAATCTGGGCAGGGCGCTGCGCAAGCATCACGATCTCCGGGTGCGCCAGCCCCTCGCCGATGTCACCGTCGTAACGCGTGACGATCGCATTCGGAGCGCAGTGGAATCTCACACCGCGCTGATCGCGAAAGAGCTCAACGTCAAGCGTGTGCTCGTCGACGATGAGGAATCGCACGTCGTGCAGCTGATGGCCAAGGCCAACTTCAAGACGCTCGGACCGCGGCTCGGACCACGAACCAAGGAGGTCGCCGCAGCCGTTGCCGAGCTGGAACACGAGGTCGTGGACCGCCTCGTGCGCGGAGAAACCGTCGAAGTTGCCGGCGAGCAGCTATCCGTTGACGACGTCATCGTGCGCAGGGAGCCACGCCCGGGCCACGTCGTCGAATCCGACGGAGCGCTCTCGGTGTCTCTCGACATCGAGCTGAACGACGAGTTGCGCACGGAAGGTGCCGCCCGGGAACTCGTCAGCCGTCTCCAGACGATGCGGCGTGACCTCGATTTCGAGGTCACCGACCGGATTGCCGTGACATGGCATGCCTCAGACCCCCGGATCGCGGCTGCCTTCTCGCACCATGCCGATCTCATCGCCGGTGAGGTGCTGGCGACGACGATCACGCATGACCCAGGGGCGGAAGGCGACGAGGTAGCCGTCGCGGACGCACACGTCGTCCTGTCAGTCGAGCGGGCGGGCTGAGATCCGGCGGCGGTTCAGCAGCCGAGAATGCTGCGCAGCAGCAAGATCCCGAAGAACAGCACGATCGGTGACAGATCGAGACCCATCCCCCCGATCCGGACCGGCGGAAGCACCCGTCGAATCGGCATCAGGACGGGGTTGACGGCGGATGCCAGCGCCTCATAGACCTTCCGGACGGGGTGGTCGTAGTTGAGCCGGCCGAAGGCGACGACGTAGCTGAGGATGATCCAGACGATCAGCGCGTAGTACGCAAGGGTGAGGAGACCGCAAACGATGCCCATGGAGGCTCAGGAACCCACCCGATAGAGGCCGAGCCCAGCCAAACGCTGCTGCTCGGCCGGCTCGAGCGTGAGGCCGCGCGGCGTCACGAGGATGACACCCTGCGCCGTCTTGGCCATCCGTCCATCGAGCGCATAGGTCAATCCAGTGGCGAAGTCGACCAAACGGCGCACCATCGCCGGCTCCGTCGAGCGAAGGTCGAGGACCACCGGCCGACCGTCGCGAATGTGATCCGCCAGGGCCTGCGCATCGGTGAACGTGCTCGCTTCGATGATCTCGCACTGCGGAGCGAGCGGATGGTTCACGGGCATGGGGCTCGCCGCCCTGCCTCGCACGAGAACACCCGCTTCGGCATGTGCCGGGTCAGATGAGATCCGCCGGCGCTGCCGTGCCGGAGGCTCGACGCGACGACCCGCGACAGCCGAGGTTGCAGGCGGCTGGGCCTGCACTGTCTGCGGACCGGAGGACTCCACGGCTCGGGCCGTGCTGCGGCCCGCACCAGGAGGTTCCACCGTACGCACGCCTGTCGGCTGGGCCGGCAACGCCTCTTGACTCGCTGCCTGAGCCTCGTCTTCATCGACGAGACCTAGGTAGAACAACGTCTTCTGCCACAGCGATGCCATCAGATTCCTCGTGCTCCGCTCGGATAGCCCGGGTTACGGGGACCAAAGATAGCCCGTCCCACGCGTATCACCGAGGCACCCTCCGAGATGGCGACCTCGAAATCGTCTGTCATCCCCATGGAGAGCTCCGCGAGCTCGGGGAAGGCCGGCCGCAATCGCTTCTGAAGGGCAACGAGCTCGCGGAACCACGGCCGGCTGTCCTCTGGGTCGGTCGGCGCCGGCGGGAGAATCATGAGGCCACGGCACTCGATGCCGGCATCCCGTGCAGACTCGACCAGGGTTGCCACCTCATCGGGATCCACGCCGTGCTTCTGAGGCTCCCTGGCGATATTGACTTGTACGAGCGCCGGCGGCACGGGCAGACCATCACGGACCCATGCTCGGAGGAGCGACGGTCGATCCAGCGAGTGGAGCAGCCACGTCCGCGGGCGAACCAGCCTTGCCTTCCTGCTCTGCAGGGCTCCGACGAAGTGCCATCGAATGTCATCGGGAAGCCGAGGCACCTTGGTCATCATCTCGTCTGCGCGGTTCTCCCCAAAGTCTCGGTGACCGGCTGCGTACGCCGCAGCGATCGACTCGACGCTATGACCCTTCGAAACCGCAACGAGCAGCACCTCCTCCGGCTGGCGGCCCGCCCGACGGATGGCGGTGTCCATGCGCGCCCGAACCGCGGCTAGCTGCTCGGCAACCATGCCACTGCCACCTGCCGCTGCTTCGTGTGGTCTCGCCGGTAGCTGAAGAATGCTTCGTCGGTCATGGTGCAGCGATCACTCACCCACGGATCGAGCCCCTCGAGTTGGGACACAACCGCACCGACGAGATCGACGCTCTCCGATCCCCAGCTCGTCGTGCCGGTGTGATCCGGGAAGTGGGTGAGCACGTCCGGCCCGACCTCGTAGCAGCACGCACCGATCGCGGGCCCCACGGCTGCCCGGCGTGGCTCGTAGCCGCGACGCTCGATGGCGCGCAAGACCGCCGGGATGACGCCGGTGGTCAGGCCGCGCCAGCCGGCATGCACCACTGCAACGAACCCGGAACCGTGGATGGCGATCGGCACGCAGTCCGCGGTCGCCACGGTGATGGCGAGACCCGGTTGGTCGGTGACGATGGCGTCCCCGTCGCCGAGGTGTCCGGGACGATTCGCCCACGCGACGCCTGCGCCGTGCACCTGCGAAACGTACGCCCATGAAGTCGGGGCGCCTGCAGACGCAAAGTGGATGCGGGCCGCCTCATCGGTTCGAGCGTCGCCCTCGGCAGCGGTTCCGAAGGCCACCCCGGTGAAGCCGGGGACGAGGATCATCCCTGGACGAAGCCCGGAATCTCGAGATCGTCACCCTCTGACGTCGCCGTAGTCCCGGCGTCGGTGCGCGTCGACGGCGTGAAGGTCCCGGACGACGACCGACCGTTGCGGCGGTCGCGGTCGAACCCGGCTGCGATCACGGTGACACGCATCTCGTCTCCAAGCGTGTCATCGATCACCGCACCGAAGATGATGTTGGCGTCAGCGTCCGAGTGATCGGCGATCATCGACGCCGCAGTCGACACTTCATGCAGCGTCATGTCGGGCGGACCCGCCACCGACAGCAGCACTCCCCGGGCACCCTCCATCGAGGTTTCGAGCAGCGGGCTGGAGATGGCCTTGCTGGCCGCTTGCTGTGCGCGGCTGTCGCCCGACGAGGCACCGATGCCCATCACGGCAGAACCAGCATCGGTCATGACCGCCTTCACATCGGCGAAGTCGACGTTGATCAGCCCCGGCGTGGTGATCAGATCGGTGATCCCGCGCACGCCGCTGGTGAGGACCTCGTCGGCCAGCCGGAACGCCTCGACGACCGCCGTGTTCTCGTCGGCGATCTCGAGCAAACGCTCATTCGGAATGATGATCAGGGTGTCGACCGCTTGCTTCAGGGATTGGATCCCTTGCTCGGCCTGCACGGAGCGGCGCCGGCCTTCGAATCCGAAGGGTCGCGTCACGACGCCGACGGTCAACGCACCCAGCGAGCGAGCGATCTCGGCGACGACCGGGGCGCCACCGGTGCCGGTGCCGCCGCCTTCGCCCGCGGTGATGAAGACCATGTCCGCACCCTTGAGCACGTCTTCGAGTTCGTCCCGGTGTGCCTCTGCAGCCTCACGCCCAACCTCAGGGTTAGCTCCGGCGCCGAGACCTCGAGTCGATTCGCGACCGATGTCCAGCTTCACGTCGGCATCCGACATCAGCAAGACCTGGGCATCAGTGTTGACGGCGATGAACTCGACGCCGCCGACGCCGGCATCGACCATGCGGTTGACGGCGTTGACGCCGCCGCCACCGACGCCAACGACTTTGATGACAGCGAGATAGTTATGAGGTGTGCGGGTATCCGTCACGTTGCTCCAACTCCGTGAGGCTCGACCTGCACATTACCCTGAATCGTCAGAAGATGAAACATCTTCTCCCGTACCCTCAACTACTGGTTGAGGGTTCAGGGTGCCGGGCCGCTCCGGAGAGATGACGTTGACCGTCCAGCCCTCCTCGACCCCGCGTTCGAGCATGGCGACGGCGGTCGCGACCTTGGCCGGTATGTCGCGATAGTTCCCCGCCAGAACCTGGTGACCCTGAACCAACACTTCGATCCCCTCGAGTGTGACTTCAGCCGTCGCCCCCACCGCCAGGTCGGGTGGCAGCAGCGCAAGGAACTCGAACGCACCGACGATGTCAGGCCGCTCGATGCGCATCCCCGCCGAGAGCCCGCCGAGGCCTGCGTATACGACCGGCTCGCCCGCACCGGGCGTGCCGTCGGTGAGCACGACGCCGTCTGCCGACACCAACCACCATCCGGCCGGGCCTTGGACCCATGCTGCCGCGGTCCGCTCCAACACCGTGATCTCCACCGTTCCGGGCCACGTGACGGAGACGTCGGCCTGCGCCACCCAAGGATCGGTGCGAAGCGATGTCTCGATCTCTCCCGATCGCACCGAGATCGTTGGCACGCCGGCGACGACGTCGTGTGCGGCCAGGACCGGTGCGACGTCGGCGTTGCTCGCGCCGGACACATTGATCGTGCGCACGGCCAGCCACGGCGATTGCAGCAACGCGACGGCAACGCCGACAACGATCACGACCCCGACCAGCCCGACGATCCAACGAAGCCGGCGCCGCGCCCACGACTCCTGTACCTGCTGACGCCTGGCCGCCAGGCGGGGATCGACGGACACGCTCATTCGCCGCCCCCTACTTCGAAGCGGCCCAGGAACTTGATCTCCGGCTCGAGATCGATTCCGGTGGCCGCGATCACTCTGCGCCGTACTTCGTGCACCAGCGAGTAGACGTCGTGCGCCGTCGCACCGTCACCGGCCTCGAAGAAGTTGGCGTGGCGCGGCGACACGCGCACCCCGCCAACGCTCAATCCCTTCAAGCCGAGGTGATCGATGACGCGTCCGGCCGCATCATCGGGCGGGTTCTTGAACACGCTGCCGGCGTTGAGCGTGCCCCCGGGCTGGCTCTGTCTCCGCCACTGAGTGACCTCTCGGATGCGTGCTTTGCCGGCTGAGGCGGGTTGGGCTTCCGTGTGGAATCGCGCAGACAGCACGGCGTCACGATCGCGCACGAGGCTGCTTCGATATCCCATCGCAAGATCGACCGGAGTCGCGGTTCGCACCATCTGTGTGTGCAGGTCGGCGATGGTGCAGTCGATCAACCAGTCCGCGGTTTCGCTCCCCAAGCACCCGGCGTTCATTCGCACGGCGCCGCCCACCGAACCAGGAATACCGAT
Source organism: Acidimicrobiia bacterium (assembly GCA_035458525.1). Lineage (GTDB taxonomy): Bacteria > Actinomycetota > Acidimicrobiia > Spongiisociales > UBA5794 > DATHZQ01. The sequence continues at coordinate 22,412 of DATHZQ010000051.1, read as the reverse complement.
GAGGAACTCGAGTCCACCTCTGTTGGCTTCCACGCTTGCCCTGGCAACGCGCGCCAGCGGTGTCGCAGCACCGGCGATCACCGTGCCGTCGTTCTCCACGTGGACGGTTAGGAACGAGCCGGCGAGCCGGACCACGACGGCCTCGAGCCCCTGATCGCTGATCACAACGTTGCTACCGCGGCCCAGCATCACGATTGGCAGGTGCAGCTCGCGTGCCGCGGCGACCACGTCGAAGAACGCCGCTTGGGTCCCCGGCTCGGCGAACCACGCCGCGGGGCCGCCGAATCGGTAGGTGGTCATGGGGCCCAATGACACGTCCCGCCGCATGAGGCCGGTTTCGACGAGGTCCGCAACCGTCACGGCACGTACCTCTGCAGCTTCGCCAGCAGTGGTTCCGCAAGGCCGGTGATGTCGCCGGCGCCAAGGAGCAGCACGACATCGCCCGGCCGAACTCCGTTGAGAAGGTGGTCGGGCACATCCTCCAGGTTGGGGATGTACTGAACGTTGCCGCCTGCGGCTGCTGCTGCTTCGGCCACCAGCTTTCCCGAGACGCCGGGCATCGGCGCTTCCCCCGCCGAGTAGACGTCCGTCACGATCACCTCGTCGGCGCCGGCGAGCGGTGCACCGAAATCCGGAGCCAGGTTGGCGGTGCGTGTGTAGCGATGTGGCTGGAACACCGCCCAGACGCGCTCCCAGCCCCCGAGTCGTCCCGCAGCAATGGTGGCGGCGATCTCGGTCGGGTGGTGTGCGTAGTCGTCGACGACCGTCACGCCGCTGACCCGCCCTCGAACCTCGAAGCGGCGGCGAACGCCACGAAAATCCTCGAGCCCGTCAGCCAGCCCGGCCGGGTCGTAGCCCGCCGACGTGAGAAGTGCGATCACCCCGGCCGCGTTTCTGGCGGAATGGACGCCAGGTACGGGGACGCGCACCGGCTGGTCGATGCCTCCCGGGCCGGTGAGCCGGAACTTCACGGCGCCCGCTCCGTGCTCGACATCTCGGACACGCCACATTGCGTCTGCAGCCAGTCCGTAACCCACGATGCTGGTTCGCTGATCGAGCCGGCGTACGCCCGGATCATCGATGCAGGCGAGCGCGGGTCCGTCTACGCGGTTGGCAACGAGGGCGAACGCCTCTTCGAGAGCCGCCACGGTGCCGTAGTAGTCCAGATGGTCTGCCTCGATATTGGTGACGAGCAGTCCGGAGAGATGCAGATGGCGGAACGTTCCGAACGCTTCGTCGGCTTCGAGCACAAAGACGTCCGACGTGCCCAGGTGGGCACCGGTGTTGAGCGCGGCCAGCTCCCCGCCGACGATGAAGGTGGGATCCACTCCGATGTGACGCAGCGCGGTGACGGCCATGGCCGTCGTCGTCGTCTTCCCGTGGGTTCCCGCAAAACCGAGTGCCGGGCGTCTCCTCGTCAGAGCATCCAGGAGGGCCGGACGTTCCCACACGGGGATCCTCCGCGTGCGGGCTTCGACGACCTCAGGATCGGAGGCGGGCACGGCAGACGAGGTCACGACGAGGTCGGCGCCGGCAACTCTCTTCGGTTGGTGCCCGACCCAGGTCTCGATCCCCAGATCGCCCAGCGCATCGAGCTGCCGACCGGGCTTCAGATCGGATCCGGAGACCGAGTAGCCGAGTCCGGCGAGAATCTTGGCGAGCGCACTCATCCCTGCGCCTCCGGCTCCAACGATGTGGATGCGGCCGATCCGGGGAAGGGTCGGGGTGTGTGGTGCGCTCATCCTGCAGCCTCCATCAATGCGGATGCGACTGCAGCCGCTGCGTCGACGCGAGCCTGGGCGCCGGCCCGCTGTGCCATGGCGTCGCGTCGCGCCTCGTCCACCAGCAATTGCTCGACCTCCGTGGGAACTCGATCGATCTCGACTTCGGGCACGATCACTGCGGCCCCGGCATCCGCCAGGAACCTGGCGTTGCCCTCTTGCGCCACTGCCGCCAGCGGCACGACGACGCTCGGAGTGCTGGTGGCTGCGAGTTCGCTGATCGTGAGAGCGCCTGCTCGCCCCAAAACGAGATCTGAGGCGGCGTAGAAGTGCTCCATCTCTCGCTCGAACGGTACCGTTCTCCAGCGAATCCCCGAAGCCTCGGCAACGGCACGCACGGCGTCGTAGTGGTTGGCACCGGTCAGGTGAACGATCCCGACGCGCGACGGATCGACACCGTCGGCTATTCGCTGCGTCGTCTCGTTCAGCACCCGTGCGCCCAAGCTGCCGCCCAGCACGCCGAGCACCGTGAGGTCGGCGGACAGGTCGTATCGTTTGCGCGCCTCAACCCGCAGTGCGTGGCGATCGAAGGTGGTGAAGACCCTGCGGACGGGATTGCCCACGACGTCGGCTCGCGGCAACTCAGACGCCGCCGCGGGGAAGGCAACGAAGCACTTCTCGGCCCAGCGACCTATGAGTTTGTTGGCGAGACCCGGCACCGCGTTCTGCTCGTGGAGGAAGAGCGTTGCCCCAACCCGCCGAGCCGCGAGCGCCGCCGGACCGGACACATACCCACCGAACGCCGTCACGACCCGGGTGCCGGTTCGCTCGAGTTCAGCCGCGATGGCGCGTCGGGCACGGAGCACCAGTGCGGGGAGCTTCACGTTGTCGAGGGTGAGCGAGCGTTGCAGCCCGCGAATCTCGACTCCGACGAATCGGTATCCGGCGGCAGGCACCGTCGTCGCTTCCATGCGATCGCCGCCGAAGAAGACGATCTCTTTGCGATCAACACCGCAGGCGACGAGTTCGTCGGCGATCGCCAGGGCTGGATAGACGTGGCCGCCTGTGCCCGCTGCGGCGAAGGCATACGTCATGATCGGCGCCCTTTCTGGCGGGGTCCCAGCCCATTGCGGGCGATGTTCACCAGCACACCGATCACGGCGAGGTTGACGATCATTGCACTGCCGCCCGCGGAAACGAACGGCAACGGCACGCCCGTGATCGGCAATGCTTTCACGACGCCGCCGATGTTGACGATCGCTTGCAGCGAGATCCAGGTGACGATGCCCATGGCGAGCAGCCGCCCGAACTGATCCGACGCCCGAATGGCAACGATCGTGCCGACCACCGCGAAGACCACGAACAGCGCCAGCACCGTGAGGGACCCGGCGAGCCCGGTCTCTTCGCCGATGATGGCGAAGATGAAGTCGGTGTGTGCGTTGGGGAGAAACGACCAGCGGGCCCGGCTCGCCCCGAGTCCGACGCCGAACAGGCCGCCGGTCCCGAGCGCAACGAGACTCTGGAACGCCTGGAAACCCTCGTCCAACCTGTCGGGGTTCGGGCTGAGGAATGACAGGACGCGGTCGCGTCGGTACGGCTCCGCGAGCGCAAGTCCGATCGCGCTCAGGGCGCCGATGCCGCCAAGCAAGCCGATGTGCCGCAGCGGCGCGGCGCTGCCGAGCATCACGGCGAAGGCCGCCCCGGCGACAAGCAGCGTGGTCCCGAGGTCGGGCTGTTGCAGCAGCAGGACCGACACCACCCCGACCGAGACGGCGACCGGCCAGAAGATGTGTGAGATCTCGCTCAGGTAGCGCTCCTTGCGGGAGAACGCCTGTGCCAGGTAGACGACGACCGCGAACTTGGCGAACTCCGACGCCTGAATGGTGATCGGACCCAGCTCGATCCATCGGCGCGAGCCTCCACGGACGCTGCCGATGAACATCGTCGCAACGAGCCCGGCGATGGCCACGACGAGGAGGAACGGGGCCATCTTGGCGTACCAGCGATACGGAATCTTCGCGGTGACGATCAGGGCAACGATGCCGGCGCCCACGAACAACAGCTGCTTGCGAAAGATGGCGTACTGGTCGAGCCCTTCCCGGATCGCAACGACGGACGACGCAGAAAGGACTGCCCCCAATCCGACGATCAACAGGATGGCCACGGGCAGCAACAACAGTACGGCGCGCCGTTCCGGAGCGCGCCTGGCCCTCTGCTTGGCACGGTTGCCAGGCGAAGGCTGCTGCTGACGGGTTTGCGACGGCGCCGCGCTACGGGCCATGGTTCACCCCAACCCGCTCCTTCACGAGGGCAGTGAACACGTCGCCGCGCTCCGCATACGAGTCGAACATGTCGAAGCTCGCACAGCCGGGCGCCAGCAGGACCGTATCGCCGGGAGAGGCAAGCGACTCGCTCAACGCAACGGCGGCGGCGAGGTCGGCGACAACGGTGACGCGCTCGCCACCGGCGGCGGCGAGTTCGGCCGCTGCTTCCCCGAGCGCCACAACGTGACGCACCGACGGGACTTCGAGCATCGGGGCCAGATCGAGGCCCTTGTTTCGGCCACCGGCGATGAGGATCACGGACGCATACGCCCCCGCCGACGAGATGGCAGCGTGGGGGTTCGTTGCTTTCGAATCGTTGACCCACATCACACCGCCTGCGACCACGACGACCGTACGGCGATGGCGACCGGGCTCGAAGCTCTCGAGTACCTTTGCGATTCCCTCAGGAGTGGCGCCCACGGCATCGGCGAGGGTGGCCGCCACCGCGAGGTCGAACAACCAGACGGCGTCCAGGTCGGGCCGCCGAAACTCGTGATCGCCGATCAGCAGTCTGGTGCCCGCCGGTCCGTTACCCCCCACCGGCCTGGCGATGCCTGAGACGGGGATTCGCCGGCCAGGTGCCCCGGCCGCGACTGCAGCGGCCGCAGCGTCGTCGGCACCAAATGCCAGCACGTCGTCTGCGGATTGGTTCTCGTGGATCCGGCCCTTGGCAGCGGCGTACTCGGCGAAGCCGCCGTGCCAGTCGAGGTGATCGGGAGCGACGTTGAGGATCGCAGCCGCCACCGGATGGAACGTGTCGATGAAACGCAACTGGAAGCTCGACGCTTCAACGGCGACGCACCCGAACGCCTCGTCGGCAACGTCGGAGAACGCCAGGCCGACGTTGCCGGCCGCGACACTGTGAATGCCTCCGGCCTCGAGCATCGCCGCGGTCGCCTCGGTCACGGTGGTCTTTCCGTTTGTACCGGTGATCGCTACGTAGGGCGACCGGGCATGTTGCGCAGCGAACTCGAGCTCGCTGATCAGCGGAAGCCCGCGACGCAGCGCGTCCTGGATCGGGGGCGCCGCCTCCGGAATCCCCGGGCTGGTCACGACGAGGTCGGCGCCGTCCAACAGCTGCTCCGACCACTCGCCGGCGTGCGTTGCCATCTCGCGAGCGAGCCCTGCAAGCGCTCCGGGGTTGCGGTCGTAGACGGTGACCGTCGCGCCCAAGCGAAGCGCGAGGCCGGCGGCGGCCCGGCCGCTGACGGCTGCCCCGAGCACGAGCACGTTCATGGCGTGATACCGCCCTCGGTTGCCACGAGGAAGTCGGCGTAGAAGATGCCCACGCCAACGGCGACGAAGATCCCGGCGATGATCCAGAAGCGCACGATCACCGTGGTCTCTGGCCAGCCCTTCATCTCGAAGTGGTGGTGAACAGGGGCGATCTTGAAGACACGTTTGCCGAAGACACGGAATGAGAACACCTGGATGATCACCGACATCGTGACCATCACGTAGAGGCCCCCGAGGACGACGAGCAGCAGGTGGGTGCGCGTGAGCAGGGCGAGTGCAGCCAGTCCCCCGCCAAGCGCCTGCGAGCCGGCGTCCCCCATGAAGATGTCGGCGGGGGCGGCGTTCCACCAGAGAAAGCCCAGCACGGCGCCGACGATGGCGGCGGCGAAGACCCCCAGATCCAGCGCACCCTCGACGCCGTACAGATCGAAGTTGCGGAACTCCCAGAAGGCGATGAGCACGTACGCACCGAAGACGAGCGCACCGGAACCGGCAACGAGCCCATCGAGTCCGTCGGTGAGGTTCACCGCGTTGGCCGTGCCGGCGAGCATCAGGAGCACGAGCACCGTGTAGAGCCACGGTCCCAGATCGATGGCCGCTTCCCGAGTCAAGAAGAGCTCGGTCGAAAGGCCGGCGGCACTGGCCCACCATGCGAAGATCGCTGCAATCGCCAGTTGACCGAGGAACTTCCATCGCTTCGACAAACCGAGATTCTGCTTGCGGGCGAATTTGGCGTAATCATCGGCGAAGCCGATGACGCCCATGCCGAGGAAGCCAAACAGGGCAAGCAGACCCTGCACCTCGAATGGCGTGACGGAGAGGCCGAGACCATCGTCGAAATCGAAAACGCGGATATGGGCGACGACGTATCCCGCAGTGACGGCAACCCACATCACCAGCCCACCCATCGTCGGGGTTCCCCGCTTGTGGCTGTGCCCCTCCACCTCTTCTTGGATGAACTGGCCGATGTTGCGCTCGCGCAGCACGCGAATCGCAACCGGGGTCAACAGGATGCTCACCAGGAACGCGACCGAGCTGGCAACCAGCAATGGGATCACTGCTGCGCCTCCTCGACCAGCCGGTGGGCGAGCACTTCGAGGCCGCTGGCTCGCGATGCCTTGACCAGCACGACATCGTCCTGACGCAACACCTCGTGGAGCAGGTCCCACGCTGATTCGGGATCGGCGGCCGGCACCACGAGGTTCGGCGCACCCGCGGCATAGCCCGGGTCCTCGCCCACGGTGATGACCGCGGCGTATCCCAATCGTGCTGCCTCAGCACCCATGCGCCGGTGCTCCTCCGCCTCGAGCGGCCCCAGCTCGGCCATTCTTCCCAAGATCGCCACGTGCCGGCCGGGTAGTGCGGCGACCGTTTCGAGCGCCGCCTGCACCGAATCGGGGTTGGCGTTGTAGGCATCATTGACGACGGTGTACCGACCGCGGTGGATTTCCATGCGCCAGGCCGACCCTCTGGCACGGCGCAGTCCGCTCACCAGCGACTCCAGATCGACCCCGGCTGCGAGGCCGGCTCCGATGGCGGCCGCGGCGTTGAGGGCTTGATGCGCCCCGGCGAGAGGCAGCTGGAGCTGAGCGTTTCCCGCGGGTGTGTGCACGTGGAAGCTCGGAAGCCCGTCTTCGTCGACATGGATGTTGGAAACCGATACGTCGGCCGAGGGAAGCGTCCCGAAGGTGAGCGTCGTACCCGCGTGCGAGCGGTGCAGGCGCTGGTCGTCGACCGGCACGACCGCAACGCCGCCCGGCTCGAGCGCCTCGGCGAGCTCCCATTTCGCATCGGCGAGCACCTCTGGCGAACCGAACGTCTCCATGTGAACGACCCCGAGGTTGGTGATGATCGCAACGTGTGGCCGTACCGCCGGCGAGAGCCAGGCGATGTGACCCCGCCCGCGAGACCCGACCTCGACCACGATGTGCGGCGTGCCGTCGGGCACCGACAGCATCGTCAGCGGAACCCCCACCTCGTTGTTGTAGGACTTCGGCGACGCCACCGCACCGGGAAGTGCTGCGGCGAGGAGGTCCTTCGTTGAGGTCTTGCCGGTCGATCCTGTGACTGCAATGACGCGACCTGTGAGCTCGGCACGACGGGTCGCCGCCAGGTCGCGCAGGGCAAGCGCGGAATCGCCGACCTCGACGCGAGGCTCCACGCCGGTGCCGGGTTCAACGAGCGCTGCGGCTGCGCCGTCCCGAATGGCTTGTCCGGCGAAGTCGTGCCCGTCGAAGTGCTCGCCCCGCAATGCCACGAACAACGCCCCCGGCTGCACGAGCCGAGAATCGGTGGTCACCGAGTTGACCTCGATCTTCTCGTCTCCCGTTACCGCGCCCCGCACCGACTCGGCTACCGATGCCAGCGTCCACTGCAACGGACCCGGCTTCTCACCGTGCTCCGCCAGCCGCATGAGCTCCTCCCTCGCTACGGCGCGATCGTCGAACGGGTGTTTCCGACCGCGGATCTCCTGGCCCGTCTCGTGGCCCTTGCCGAGGATCAGAACGAAGTCACCCGGAGCTGCCAGCGCCAGTGCACGCCGGATCGCTTGGCGTCGATCTACGTCGACGACGACATTCGCCTCGTGCGGTGTGCCGGCAGCCACCTGGCGCACGATCTCGATGGGCTCCTCGGACCTCGGGTTGTCCGAGGTGACGACGGCGATGTCCGCGGTCGCAAGCGCTGCGCCCATCAGCGGCCGCTTGGAGCGATCCCGATCGCCCCCGGCACCGGCGAGGGCGATGACTCGTCCTTGTGTCAACGGTCGTGCCCCCGCGATGACCGTGGTGACGGCATCGGGCGTGTGGGCGTAGTCGACGACGACCGTGAACGGCTGTCCTGCGTCGACGAGCTCGAAGCGTCCTGGGACCGCAGACATCGTGGCGAGACCGTCGGTGATGTCGGCAGGCGTCAAGCCGGCCCGGAGGGCGCACGCAGTGGCTACCAGCGCATTCGCGGCGTTGAAGCGTCCGGCGAGCTGGATGCGGACCCGGAACGACTCCTCTGCGGTGACGATCGTCAGATTCGTGCCTGCGGAGCTTGCGGTGATGTCGCTCGCCGCAATGTCGTTGGATGCGTCGAAGCCGACCCGGTCGCATGGCAGCTCGGTCGCTTCGGCGATCCTCGCTCCCCACGGATCGTCGACGAACACCACACATCGCTTGGCCCGCTCCGGCGTGAACAGCCGCTGCTTCGTGGCGAAGTACTCCTCCATGTCGCCGTGGAAGTCGAGGTGATCTTGCGAGAGGTTCGTGAAGGCGGCGACGTCGAACTGGATTGCATCGGCCCTACCGAGGGCGAGCGCGTGTGAGGAGACCTCGAGCGCGGCGATCTCGACGCCGGCGTCGACCATGCGCCGCAAGAGCCGTTGCAGATGGGGCGCCTCCGGGGTCGTGTGCTCGAGGGGCACCGGTGCGCCGTCGATTCGAGCCCCGACAGTGCCGACGATGCCGACCTTCCGGCCCGCCGCGATCGCCATCGCTTCGAGCATGTGCGTGACGGTGGTCTTCCCGTTGGTGCCGGTGACTCCAATCGTGGTGAGCTGCGTTGCCGGGTGGCCGTGCACTTCGGCGGCGAGGTCCGCCATCAGGGACCGTGTGTCGGCGACAACGAGCTGCGGGACATCGATCTCCAAGCGACGCTCGACGATGAGCGCTGCCGCCCCGAGCGAAATGGCCCGCCCGGCGAATCCGTGACCATCGGCCGTCGATCCGGGTACGGCGATGAAGGCACCCCCTTCGGTGACGAGCCGCGAGTCGTGCTCGAGGTCCGTCACCACCACGTCGTCGCCGACGATCTGGCTGGGCTGCGTTCGCGCTGCGACCGCAGCCAACTGGCTCAGCAGGACGCCTTCAGCCGCCATTGGGGGCGATTCCGAGTTGGTGCAACGCCGCTCGAGCGACCTCGGCGAACACCGGCGCAGCCGACACGCCACCGAACTCGAGCCGCGGCGCATCATCGGCGGACCCGGGCGGCGTGCGCGGCGAGTCGAGCACGACAGCGATCACGATCTCGGGATCGTCGATGGGAGCGATGCCGATGAAGCTGGCGATGCGATCCGTGTCGGAGTACCCGACCCCCGGAATGAGCTTCTCCGTCGTACCCGTCTTACCGCCGATCAGGTAGCCCTGGACGGCGGCGCGCTGCCCAGTACCCGTCTCCACGACACCGCGCAGCAAGAGGCGCATCGTGACGGCCGTCTCAGAGGAGATGATCCGGCGCTCGAGCACGTCAGGTGCCGACCGGCTGCCGTCCCCGTCGATCACTTCTTTCACGACGTGGGGCTGCACCCACACGCCGTCGTTGGCGATCGCACCGAAGACGGCGGCCATTTGCAGCGGGGTGACGTCAACCCGATACCCGATCGCCGTCGAGGGGCCACACGTCGTGTCGCACCATTGCGCAAGCGGGTGAAGTTGCCCAGAAGACTCGCCGGGGAGACCGCTACCCGGCGTCGAGCCGAGGCCGAACTGGTTGAGGTAGTAGAAGTGCCGATCGTTGCCGAGGTCCGACTGCACCATGATCGTGCCGATGTTCGAGGACCGCGCCACGATCTGCGCCACGTTCATGACTTCGGCCTTCTTCCGCCCGACGTCGGTGTACGTCTTGTCGTGGATCTCCAACTCGGCGGGGACGTCGTAGCTCGTCGCAGGCGACACGATGCCCTCCTCGAGTGCGGCAGCGATCGTGACCACTTTCAGCGTCGAACCCGGCTCATAGACATCGGCCACGGCTCGGTTGCGGAATGTGTCTGTTCCGAAGCTGCTGCGGTCGTTGGGATCGAATGTCGGCATGTTGGCGATCGCCAGCGCCTCCCCGGTCTTCACGTCGAGCACCACGACGCTTCCGGAGATGGCGTTTGTCTCGAGGATTGCCGCAGCAAGTGCCTCCTCGGCCGCGAACTGAATCTCGCGGTCGATCGTCAGCACGACGTCGGACCCGGCGACCGCCGGCTCCACGAGGACATCGGCCTGCGGGATCGGCGTCCCGTAGGCATCTCGCTCCACGATTCGCGTTCCCGGCGTGCCGGTGAGCTCCTCGTTGAAGGAGTATTCGAGCCCCTCGAGCCCCTCGAGATTGTCGGAGCGAACAAACCCAACCAGCGATGCGGCGAGCCGCCCTGCCGGATATGCACGTTTCGGCTCGGTCGTGAACGAGATCCCCGTCAGACCGAGCTCTTCAACGAGCCGCAACGCATGCTCGGCGCGATCACCGTCCAGCGATCGCGCCACATACGTGAACCGACCGTCGCCCGACAGCCGGTTACGTAGCTCCGCCTCGTCGACTCCGACAACCGGGGCGAGCACCCGCGCCGTCACGGCTGCGTTGTCCACCAGGCTGGGGTCGGCGACGATGGTGACGGCATCGACGGTCACTGCGAGCTCAACGCCGTCGCGGTCGTAGATCGTTCCCCGAGTTGCCGGCAATTCCTCGTGGCGGACCCTTTGATCCACGCCTTCCGAGGCGAACGTCTCCGCTTCGAACGCCTGCACCTGGAACAATCGATAACCAAGGGCAAACCACACCAGCACCAGACCGGCCCCCACCATGATGAGGCGAACCTCGCGGCCCCTGCCTTGCCGCCGGCTCATGTCACGCCCTCGCAGTGGGCGGAAACGCACTCCGTGCTCCGGCCTCGGACAGATCCCGAGCGAACGGGACGTACAACGTCATGGCTGTGCGCTGAGCAGCGCCCGCAGTTGCGCCCAGCGATACTCGAGATCGAGCTCTTCATCCGATACGCGATCGACGGCGAGCTCGATTCGCGATTCCGGGAACACCATGCCCATCTCGGTCGCCAAAGCAGCAATCCGTTGCGGATCTCGAAGTTCGGCGACTTCCACCCTCAGGTCGAAGTGGCGGGCTTCCTCCTCGGCGATGCGATCCCCGAGCGTGTCCAGCAGGAATGCCGACCTGTCGAGTGAGATCCGGCTGTACGTGAGGCCGAAGAACGCACCGACGACAATGATCACGAAGAGAAACCACGGCCGGACTCTGTGGTTGCGCTGCGCCCTCTGGCGGGGAGCGCGCACGTCCGCACCGAGGACCGGGCGCAGGGGTGGGGCCTGGGCGGTCATGCTGCCGCCCTTTCGACCGCCCGCAACCTTGCGCTGCGTGCGCGTGGGTTGCGTCGCACTTCTTCTTCGGTCGGCCGGAGCGGCTTGCGCGTCAGCCGGATGAGCTCGGCGGCCTTCTCGCATACACACACCGGCAGCCCGGGTGGGCATTCGCAACCGGCTGCGCCGGCCGCAAACCGCTGCTTCACGATGCGGTCCTCGAGCGAGTGGTACGCGATCACGACGATCCGGCCTTGCGGGCGGACGGACGCGATGGCGTCTTCGAGGCCCTGCTCGACGGCCGCCAGTTCATCGTTGACCGCGATGCGGAGGGCTTGGAAGGTCTTGCGCGCCGGGTGACGGCGACGCCGCGCCGCAGCCGGGACTGCGCCTGCGACGATCGCAGCGAGCTCGCCGGTGGTCGCGATCGGCCGGCGGCGGACGATCGCATCGGCGATGCGTCTGGCGAACTGCTCTTCACCGAAACGGCGGATGACGCGGGCGAGCTCGTCGCGATCCCAGCTGTTGACGAGGTCGGCGGCAGTGAGATCCGCATCGGGACCCATACGCATGTCCAGCGGGCCTTCCCCGTGGTAGGAGAAGCCCCGCTGCGCCTCATCCAGCTGGTGGGACGAAACGCCAAAGTCGAATAGCAGGCCAGCCACACCGATGCCGTGCGAATCGTGATCACCAGGTTCATCGATCCAAGCTCCCACGTCCGGGTCGGCGAGTACCGCCGCCAGATTCCCGAAGTTGGCCGTCTCCAGACGAACCCTGGGTTCGACCGGGACCCGTGCGGTCGCGTCGAGGTCCCGGTCGAGACCGAGAATGCGGATGTCGGGCATCGCTGCGAGCAACGCCGCCGAGTGCCCTCCGCCGCCGTACGTGGCGTCCACGATGACGCCCCGCCGCAGTGGAGCGAAGAGCTCTACGACCTCTGACGGCATCACCGGCACGTGGTACGGCGGTGTCGTCTGGGCCATGTTCAGCCTCCCGGAGCGCTGGCGCCAACCTGGAAGCGGGCGGAGTAAGGGGCCTCCCAATTGGCATCCGAGAGGCTGAACATGGGCCAGACGGCCACTGCATTGTCAACGTGAGGTTGATGTCGTCGAGTCGGGCGGCCATCAGATACCACCGTCTTCGCTGAGCACTTCCTCGATGCCGCTGTAGTACTCGTCGGCCTCGGCTGCCTCGGCCGCCCAGGCGCCGGTCGACCAGATCTCGATCCGGTCCATCGCTCCGACGACCGTGACGTCCTTGCCCAGCCCCGCAAACTCGCGGTGCCGTTCCGGAATCTGGATGCGTCCCTGCTTGTCGAGGGTCTGGTCCAGCGCCGAAGCGAAGAACGAACGGGTGTACTTGCGGTTGCGGCGGTCGGTACGAGGCAGCCGGCGTAGCCGGGCGACCTCTTCCTCCCACTGCTCCATCGAGAAGACGTAGAGGCAGCTCTCCTGCCCCTTGGTGAGCACGCATCCCGAAGCTTCGAGCGCATCGCGGAACTTCCGAGGCAGCACCAGCCGCCCCTTGCTGTCCAGCGAGTGTTCGAACTCCCCGAGAAACACGCCACACCGTTTCTTTCAACGCCATCATCTCCCACGAGGACCCACTATGCCCCACCACGCGCCACCTGTCAATCATCTAGCCCCACATTCGTCCCACCGTGTCCCCCAAATAGGTCGAACGGCCCACGGGGGAGATCGGCGCTGCACGCCACCGCAACCGATTTCGGGATCGCGCCGTCGCGAAATCGAAACACTCGCCATGACGTAGTAGCGCCGCCAGTCGCTCGGCCCGCCGGGTCATCGGCGGTCTGACCGGGCCCGATTGAGGATCGTCGGATTGGCACGGTGAATACGCGGTTGCGACTTGTTGCATCGCTACGCTCCGGCGCCATGCCGCCGCAAGACCGCTGGACCAGCCGCGACGTTCTGCACGACGACGCCAAACCCACCTACGCCGAGCTCGAGGTGCGTCACGGGATGACGCTGACCCACACCGGCTCCAACACGACCGGAGTAGTCGTCGGGTTCTCGCAGGGCGACCGTGTGGTGCTCGTCGACCGCTTCGGCGCCAGGCAGAGCTTTCGGGCATTCGACGGGGCGTTCCTCCACGAGGGAGTCCGCGTTGCCCTCCGTGAACCGGAGCAACGGACCGCCAAGCCGGTCGGGGTGACGGCGTCCGGCTCCCGCGACATCGCTCGGGATCGAGCACAGGTCGCCCAGCCGAGCCGGATCTGGGTCGAAGGCGTGCACGATGCCGAGCTGATCGAGAAGGTGTGGGGCGACGACCTGCGCTACACCGGCGTCGTCGTCGAGCCGCTCCACGGCGCCGACGACCTCGCCGATCACGTCGCCCTCTTCTCGCCAGGACCCAACCGGCGGCTCGGCGTCCTCCTCGATCATCTCGTGGAGGGGTCGAAGGAATCACGCATCGCGAGCGAAGTGTCGAGCCCGCACGTGCTCGTGCTCGGCCACCCCTTCGTCGACGTGTGGGCCGCGGTTTCCCCTGCCGCCATCGGGCTCGACCGTTGGCCGGAGGTGCCCATTGGCACGCCGTGGAAGGTAGGGGTCATTGCTGCGCTGGGCCTGCGGTCACCGCCGGGCGAGTTCTGGGGCCGCGTCCTCGACTCGGTTGCGTCCTACCGGGATCTCGACACGTCCTTGGTCAACGCCGTCGAGCAGCTGATCGACTTCGTGGCCCAAGCGGGCTGAATCAGGAGTTCGAACCCACCATGCGTTACCCCACCCTGCTGATGGACCTCGATCACACGTTGCTCGACTCCGAGACGTCGGAGCTCGCTGCGTTCGAGCACACGATGCAGGTGGCCGGCGTGAGCGACCCCGACCGCTACCTCGACCCCTACCTGAAGATCAATCGAGCCATGTGGGCGGCCGTCGAGCGACACGAGCTCACGCCGTTGCAGGTCCGCAACGCCCGCTTCGAGCGGTTCGTCGCCGAGATGGGCGTCGACGCCGATCCCAACGTGCTCGCCGATGCGTTCGTTGAGGGACTGGGCGCCAGCGGGGAGCTGTACCCGGGAGCGCGAGAGGTGCTCGATGAGCTGGTGCCATCCGTCACCCTGGCGCTCGTCACCAACGGTCTCGCCGAGGTCCAGCGAGCCCGGATCGCTCGCCTCGACATCGAAGCCCATTTCGCGGCGATCGTCATCTCCGGCGAGGTCGGGGTCGCAAAGCCGGGAGCGGCGATCTACGACCTGACCTTCGACGCACTGGGCGGGCCACCCAAGAGCGGTGTGCTCATGGTGGGTGACAGCCTTTCGTCAGACATGGCCGGCGGCCGGAACTACGGGATCGCGACGTGCTGGTACAACCCGGCGAGTCAGCCCTCACCGTCGAACGGTCTCGTCACGCATGAGATCGCGGATCTCGCCCTACTCCCCGAGCTCGCGGCAACCGGCTCCTTGGCCTAGGAGGCTGCAACGCAGTTGACCGACGAGCCGCAATGCAGACGTGGGAGCCCGGAACCTGCTGCCGAGGCGCCGCCCGCCATCTATAGTCCACGCTACGACGTCAGCGGGGGATCTTGGTGGACGTGAATCGTCGCCTCACACATGCGGAGATCGTGAATCGCCGCGCCCGCTACGGCATCATCATCGTCTTCGTGCTCCTCGGCATGGCGATGGTCGTCGTCGCCGGCGAAGGCAGTACCTCCCCGGACGCCGACGAAGTCGTGGCCGCGCCGGTCACGACAGTGCTCGATGCGAGCCGCCAGGTCGCATCGGCCGGCACGGCGACGACCGAACCCCCGGCCAACACGCCGAAACCGCAGTCGCCGATCGACCTGCTCTTGATCGGCATCACGGCGACGACGCTCCCCCTGGATCCGATCGGTCTGATCTCCCCGACGACGACGCTGCCTCCGGCGGACGATCCGACCACAACCACGCAGGAACCTTCGACCACCACCCCGCCGCCACCGACGACCGCTCCACCGACGACCGCTGCGCCGCCGACGACCTCTCCGCCCACCACGACCACACCGCCAACCACGACCACACCGCCAACCACGACGGCACCGCCAACCACGACGGCACCGCCAACCACGACCACGGCTCCCCCGCCACCTACGACGACGCTGCCGCCGCCCCCCACGACGACGGCTCCCCCGCCGCCACCTCCGCCGCCGGTGAGCTGGTCCGCCAGCGTCAGCGGTTCGGTTGTCGGCTGCGTGGCGAGCACTGCACGAATTGAGTGGGAGGTCTCCAACTCCGCCGCAGCGTGGGATGAAGGCTGGACGCTGATCATCGACGGCGACAGCGCCGGGCTTTTCGCTCCGGGAACGTCGATCACGACGGGCGATGAATCCGAGAATCAGGATGTCCCACAGGGGTCGATTGCCTCGCTGAGCGTGAACGTCCATTGGGAGAGCGGCGGCGAGTCGGCGAGCTTCGCCACCTTCAGCGCCACGATCACCGCCGACTGCGACTGACAGTCCAACGCCCCGTAAGTCGGCGCAAATCGTTGCGCTTCGTTACCAATCCTCTAAAGATCGCTTAACCGAGCGTGGCATACGGTGGCGCCGGAGTGAGGGACAAAGGGGAGCCGAGCGCTGAGCGCAGGTCCCGCAACGTGATGCCGAAGCGCATTGCCTTTGCGGCGCCTCCAGTTGCCCCGCCTGAGGCGGTAGCGACCGCTCCCTACGCGTCCGTCGTTCCACCGGACGCTTCGTCACTCGATACGGAGACGACCATCCCCCCGCTCCCTCCGTATCCGGTACCGCAGCGTCCGCCTTTCGACCCGCTGCGCCCTGCCCAGTCCGTCGTGCATCATTTGGGTCAGCGGTACACCGAGAAGCCGACGCTGGAACCCTCGGATCGGCGAGCCATCATCGCCGGCCTCTTCTTCGAGGGATCACGCCGCGGTCCCTTCGTCAAGCGGTACGCCACGTTGACTGCGCTTTCGGTCCTCATCGCCGTGCTGGGGCTCATGGCCGATTCCACGGCTGTCGTGATAGGGGCCATGCTCGTTGCGCCTTTGATGGCCCCGGTGCAGGCGATCGCGGCAGCCCTGGTCATGGGGTGGCCAAAACGGGTACGGGCCAACCTTCAACTTCTCGTGCTCGGCGCTCTTGGCGCGCTGGCGATGTCCGCGATCGTCGGCGTGTTCGCCAGGGGCGAGTTGGATCCCATCCCCAGCGAGGTGCTGGCGCGCACCGCGCCAAACCTGCTGGACCTGGGTATCGCGGCCGCAGCCGGTGCCGCCGGTGCCTACGGGTACGTGCGCAAGCAGGCGTCGGATGCGCTGGCCGGGGCCGCAGTCGCGGTGGCGCTGGTCCCACCCCTGGCCGTGACCGGACTGATGATGCAACTCGGCGAGTTCCGGCTGGCCGGCGGAGCAGGGCTGCTGTTCATGGTGAACGTCGCCGGCGCCCTCGCCTCCGGCGCCGCCACCTTCCTCGTTGCCGGGTTTGTTCCCGGACAGCGGCTGTTGTCGGCCGGCAGCAAGATTCAAGATGGCCTGCGATGGGCCGCAATCGCCACCATCATCGTGGCACTCCCCCTTCAGTTCGGCCATCAGACACTCCTCCCCGTGCCGCTCGATCCGGTCGATGTCGAAGCCGCCATCGAGAACTGGGCGAACGACAACGAAGAGACGGTGGAGACCGTCGACGTGAGCGTGGAATACGAAGACGGTGCCGCCACGGTCGACCTCGTCATCGCCACGCCGGACGACACGCCTCCCATCGAGGAGTTGATCGGCGTGGTGGCCGAGGAGGCATCGGAGCCGGTCGCCGTCGACATCCAGATCATCGAGACCGACCGCAGCATGGTGGATGCGGAGGTTGTCGAGGACATCAGCGAGAGCGAAGCTGCGGAGAACTCCGGCGAAGACGATTGACCGAGCGTCAGCGTCCGTTGCCCAAGTACGGCTCCCACGACGGGTCGGGACGCATGCCTGCGCTGAACGCCACCCAGCCCTGGCGGGCCGGCGGCCGGGGTATCGCCCGCAACACCAGCCCGGCCTGTTCTGGCGTTCGCCCACCCTTCTTCGTGTTGCAGCGCCGGCACGCCGCAACGACATTGTCCCAAGCGTGACGACCCCCTTGCGAACGCGGCACGACGTGATCGACGTTCTCAGCGGGCCGGCTGCAGTACTGACAAGCAAAGCCATCGCGCAAGAAGATGGAACGGCGATTGAGCGGCACCCTACGGTCCATTCGCACCTTCACGTACCGGCGCAACTTGATCACGGAAGGGGACGACATCGCGATGTGCTCGGAGTGCCACATGCTGCCGTTCGACTCGATCACCTCCGCCCGCTCATGGAGGACGAGGACGACCGCCCGTCGTGCCGAGACGACGGAGAGCGGCTCGTAGGTGGCGTTGAGCACCAATGCTCGCGGCATGCGGGGCAGCGTACCAGCCCCTTCCCTGCAGTCCTGCGACCGGAATCAAGCCCCGCGTTGCCGCTTGCGCCACTCCAAGTAGGCAACGACGTCGCGTTCGTCGATCGGGCCACGAGGGTCGCCGTAGGCGGTCCCGACCCTCCAGGCGAGGTAGGCGGGGTCCGGCAGCGGGAGGAACGGCGGCGTTCGCCACCAGTTCCGTCGTGCCAGCGCAGGCAGGGTGCGAACCGCCTCCGCCCACAACGCAGGACGCCGGGCGACCGCACCTGCAACAGCCAGCATTGGAACCGAACGCATACAGGCGCCGTTGTACCACACGAGGCAGCTCGACCACCGGACCACCGGCACCGCGAACTAGCCGTCGTCGCTTTGATAGTCTCGACATCTCTGCCGGATGAAGGAGCACGCCAGTGACCATCAGCGCCGAAGACCTCCAGGGTTTCCGGAAACGCTTCGACGCGATCACTGACAACATCGAGCGGGTGATTCAAGGTAAGCGCGACGTCATCGAGTTGATGGCGATCTGCCTGATCTCGGGAGGCCACGCCCTCGTTGAGGACGTGCCGGGCGTCGGCAAAACGCTGCTCGCCAAGTCGCTTGCTCGATCCATCGATTGCAGTTTCTCTCGCATCCAGTTCACTCCCGACTTGCTGCCGTCGGACGTGACGGGTGTGTCGGTCTGGGATCGAGACCGGTCGGAGTTCGTGTTTCGCAGGGGCCCCGTCTTCGCCAATGTCGTGCTTGGCGACGAGATCAACCGCGCCAGCCCCAAGACACAGTCGGCGCTGCTGGAAGCCATGGAAGAGCGCCAGGTCACCGTCGACGGCATCACCCGGCCGTTGACCGCCCCGTTCTTGGTGCTGGCAACGCAGAATCCGATCGAGCACGAAGGCACCTATCCGCTTCCCGAGGCGCAGCTCGACCGCTTCATGATGCGGCTCGCGGTTGGCTATCCGGCGCGGGAGAAGGAACTCCAGATGCTCGACACGCACGGAGACCATTCCACGTACGAGGATTTGGAGCCCGTCGTGCACGCAGACGATGTGCTGGCGATGGTCGATATCGCCCGGCGCATCCACGTCGCCGACGTCATCAAGGGCTACCTGGTCGATCTTGCGGACATGTCCCGCAACGATCCGGACCTGCTCCTCGGCATCTCGCCGCGTGCCACCCTGTACCTCCTGCGGGCCGCCCGCAGCCACGCGGCGGCCGGAGGTCGGGATTACGTGGCCCCGGACGACGTCAAGTTCATGCTCAAACCCGTCCTCAACCACAGGCTCATTCTGCGGCCAGAGGCCCAGATGCGTGGTGTCGACATGACGAGCGTCGTCGAGAACCTGAGCCAGAGCGTTCCCGTCCCCGGCACGAAGCCCGGTCCCTGATGCCGACCTTGCGAGGGTGGGCCGCACTCGGGGCATCCCTCGCTCTCGTCGCCCTCTGGGTGGCGTTTGGAGAACCGATGCTGCTGGCCGCCGGGACCTTCCTGCTGCTGGCGGTTGCGTTCGGAGCGCTCTATGTCCGCCGCATCGCCCCGAGGGTGAGCGTCGGTCGGGATCTGACTCCCGAACAGGTCCGCGACGGCGACCGGGCGCTGGTGACCGTGACGGTCGTGGCGCATCGTGCCCTCTCGCACACGCAAGTGACCGACACGGTGGAGTCTCTGGGTGCGGCACAGTTCGTTGCGGATCTCGTCAGCGCCAACGATCCACTGATCGGCCGCTACGAGGTGCTGTGCCGGCCGCGCGGTGTCTACAAGGTCGGGCCAACCGACATCCGCATCCGCGACCCCTTCGGCATGGCCGAATCGGGCGGTGAGGCAGGTCGCATCGACCGACTCGTCGTGTACCCGGCGATCGAGCCGCTCGACGGCCTGCCGATCGTGCGAGGGCAGGATCCCAACGTCGCGACCTCGCGGGCTCGGTTCTCCCAGACGGGAGGCGAGGACTTCTTCACGCTGCGGGAATACCAGCGCGGTGACGACCTCCGACGGGTGCACTGGCCATCGTCCGCGAAACGCGACGAACTGATGATCCGGCAGCTCGAGATGCCCTGGCAGTCCCGTGCGCTGGTACTGCTCGATCCTGAGGCCGCCCAGTACGCCGGTCCCGAATCGTTCGAGCACGCCGTTCGCGGTGCGGCATCGGCGCTCCACCACCTCTTCGGCGCAGGCTTCAGCCCAACGTTGTGGACGGGTAGGGCCGAGGCCACGACCGTCACGTCGATGGACACCTACGGGATGGCAATGGAGGAGCTTGCCGTCGTTCAACCGGATCAAGTGGTCAATCTGCGCCATGCCATCTCCCGACTGCGAAGGCGGGGCATGTCGGGCGGGGCCCTCCTCCTCGTCACTGGTCAGATCGGCGACAGTCACCTTGCGCTCTACCGGACGCTCGGGCGCGACTACACCCGAACGATCGTCCTGGCCGTGGGGGGCGACACCGACGGTGCGATCGTGCAGTTGCGGCATGCCGGGGTCCTGGTCGTCGAGTCGTCACGCGGTACACGCTGGGCAACGGCCTGGCAGGATGCATTGGAGAGAACGTGGTCTACCGCTACACCGGGATAGCCGCATTCGCCACGATGGCGTTTGCGTTCACGCTGCTGAACGGTCTGCTCCGCCCGACTGTCGAGGGCCCACCGTGGCAATTCGTGGTGCTCGCCGGGCTGGCACTGGGAGCGGTGATCACATGGACCGGTCTGACCTACCGCATGCGGGGGTGGGTCGTCTCAGTAATCAACGTCATTGCGCTCGCCATCGTGTCCTTCCGCATCGCCGCTCCCGAGACGTTGGTCTTCCTGTTCCCGACCGGCGACACGCTCAGCGCACTCAACGAGCAGCGCGTCCAGGCCATGAACCTCATTCGGACCGGCATCGAGCCCGTGATTCCCGTCAGCGGCCTCGTGGTCGTCGTCACCGCCGTCTTCTGGGCTGTCGGAGCCCTCATTGCGTACGCTCTGCTGCGGGGACGGCCCGTTCTCGCCGTCGTCCCTGGGCTCGTCCTCGCGTTGCAGTTCGCGACGATGGACCGCTCCCCCACCGAGCTGCTCCATATCCTGATCTTCATCGTGCTCCTCGCCGGGTCGGTGCTCGCCGTGACGTGGGATGAGCGCATCAACACCGCGGGCCGCATGGCACACGCCTCGGGCCGGCAGCCCACCCGCAGCCTCTTGGGGCAAACGACGGCGGTCGCCGTCGCCGTCACGCTCTTCGGCAGCCTCTTGGCGGTTGGCGCGTTTCGTAGCCAGGTGCCGTATGACGGTGTGCTGACATGGCGAGCTTCCACGGGCCTCACCGGAGACTTCTACGGCGGGGTGCGGTACAACCCGTTCACGTCTATCCAGCAGTCGTTGGTGACCAATTCGGACACGCCCCTGTTCGTCGCCAGGATCGAGGGCGACGTCGATCCCGATCAGGTCTACTTCCGGCTGCTCACCCTCGAGACCTACGACCGGGGCAAGTTCTTCGCCGACCATCCGGAGGTGCAGCCTCTCGAAACGGAGGTGTGGGAGGACGAAGCGCACGCCTTCGCCGGGCAGACAGCCGAGGTCATCACGACGGTCTCCGTCGAAAACCTCACGATGGATTGGCTACCCGCACCGTACGTGCCGTTGGCGGTGGACACGTTCGGAGATGAGGCCCTCTACAAGTCCATCCGCACGCGCAAGGACGACGGCTCGCTCCGCCTCGACGGCGGGTCGAGCTTCCGTGGCATGCAATACGGCGTACGAGCCGACGTTCCGGTGCCCAACCTGGACGTGCTCTCAGCCGGCGACGGCGGTGAGCTCTCACCCCTCTTCATCGCTGCGGCCGAAGCAGACGAGAGCGTGCCGACGCCGCTCGTCGTGCCAGCGCGGGAGGAGCCACCGAACGAAGACCGCTACCTCCAACTCCCCGACGATCTAGATGAGGGAATCGCCACACTGGCGCGGCAGAAGACGCTCGGTCTCGAGACGCCGTTTGAGGTTGGACTCGCTTTGGAGGCGTGGTTCCGGTCGAGCGACTTCCGCTACACCATCGACATCGAACCGGGCCACGGCGCCACCGATCTCGCCGAGTGGCTACTCCCCGAGTACAGCGATACGCCGTTCCACCGCGCCGGGTACTGCGAGAACTTCGCAACGTCGATGGCGGTGATGGCCAGGACGCTCGGCGTGCCTTCCCGGGTCGTGCTCGGCTTCACACCGGGCCGGCAGACGAGCGCCGACAACGTGGTGGTGGTGCAGGACCGCAACGCCCACGCCTGGGTGGAACTGTGGATGCCGACCCAAGGTTGGGTCCGATTCGACCCGACGCCGCGACCCGACGGCGTCAACCCGACCACGACCGGCGACGTCGAAGCGCTGCTCGGATTCGATGTCGTCGAGTACTTCGACGACATCCCTCCGCCGGCAGTCTCCCCCTCGGACTCAGCGCTTCCCGATCGACTGGACCCCTCAGCGATCCCGGACGAGAACTTCGGCGACCTCGACTTGCCCGAGTTCGCCGATCAGGTTGGTGGCGCGGGCGGGGGGCTGCCCGGCTGGCTGGGAACCGTGCTGCTCGCCCTCGCCGCCGTCTTGGTCTTGACCGGAGCCATCCCGCTGGCAAAGTGGTGGCGACACCGCCGACGCATGGCGCGGCTCCGCAACGGGGACATCACGGCGGCCTGGGAAGACATCGTGGCCCGGCTCGAGGACTTTGGAGAACCACCGTCGTCCGGCATCACTCC
>DATHZQ010000050.1:0-51014 GCA_035458525.1 Acidimicrobiia bacterium | reverse complement strand
GCGGGGCGATTCGTGTTCACCAACGTGGGGAGAACCCTACTCGGCGACGTTGCCACGAGCGCACGGAGGTGCGCAACGCCCAAGGCGCCGGCGGCGCTGTCGAGCGTGGCGCCGCTCGTTGCGACGTCATCGACGAGCACGTTGCCTTCGCCGGAGACCGTACGCGTGGCAACAAAACGTGCCGTCGAGCGAGGGAGCGTTCCCCGGGCCGCGTGCCGTGGCCACCATGCCGCAGGACGTAAGGACTGGTGTACGGGCAGACCGGCGAGCTTTCCGACGTATCGGGCCAGTTCGCTCGCGGGATCGATCCCGTGCCGCCAGCGGCGCAACCGCGCCCGCGGCACGGGGATCAGTTGCTCGGCGTCGGCAGGCAACCGGTCGACCATTGCCTCAGCGAGCGCCGCAAGCGCACCAGGGAGCGCCCGGTACTTGAGTCCGTGCACGAGACGCCGTGCGGCCCCCCGATGGCCATAGGCCGCCACGACGAGCACGCCACCGGGAGTTGCGAATACGGGCCCAGGGACCAGCGACGCCGTGCACGACCGGCACAGGCGGCCTGCACTCCAATCACCACAGGCCGCACAGCCGTACATGCACGCACTTTGACAGCCCCGCGTGACATATTCCAGGGCCGCGAATCCCGGCCGACCGGGACCGCCTCCGGCTCAGGTGCCCTCTTGCCAGCTCTCCAGGTACTTCACCTGCTCCGCCGTGAGCTGTTCGAGCCCACCACCCATGGCTTCCAGCTTGAGGCGAGCGACTTCCTTGTCGAGCGCCTCCGGCAGGACGTACACGTCAGCCTGGAGATCGTTGCGGTTTGCCACCATCCACTCGGCCGCCAGCGCCTGGTCGGCGAAGGACATGTCCATCACGTCGGCAGGATGACCCTCGGCGGCACCGAGGTTGACCAACCGACCCTCGGCGACGACGAGCAAGCGGCGGCCATCCGGCAACGCATACTCGCGCAGGTTGTCGCGCAAGATCCTGGACGACTCCGCCATCTTGGAGAGTGCGGCCAGATCCAGCTCCACGTCGAAGTGGCCGGCGTTGGCGAGGATCGCCCCGTCCTTCATCACCTCGAAATGCTCCTCGCGGAACACGTGGATGTTGCCGGTAGCGGTGATGAACACATCGCCGACCTTGGCCGCCTCGTCTGTCGTCATCACCCTGTGACCGCTCATCGCCGCCGCAATGGCCCGCACCGGATCGACCTCGACCACGATGGTCTCGGCACCCAAGCCGGCGGCCCGCTCGGCGATGCCCCAGCCACAGTCGCCGTACCCGGCAACGACGACCTTGCGGCCGGCGTACAGGATGTTGGCGGCACGCAGGATGCCGTCGAGCGACGACTGCCCGGTGCCGTGGCGGTTGTCGAAGAGATGCTTGGTGTCGGAATCGTTCACGGCGATCACCGGATAGCGCAATACGCCCTCGGCCGCCATGGCCCGCAAACGGATGACCCCCGTCGTCGTCTCTTCCAGACCGCCCAGGATGCGCTGACTCGAGCGCTCCTTGTGGAGCACCGTCGTCGCGTCGGCGCCGTCGTCGAACACGATGTCGGGCTCGGTGTCCAGCACTGCGTGGATGTGCTCGTAGAAGGTCTCCGAGTTCTCCCCCCGCACCGCAAACACCGGAATCCCCTCTTCGACCAAGGCGGCCGCGACATCATCCTGTGTCGACAACGGATTCGAGGCACACAGCGCCACGCTGGCGCCGCCACGGCGCAGCGTGAGCATCAGGTTGGCCGTCTCGCTGGTGACGTGCATGCAGGCACCGACCTTGATGCCGGCGAGCGGCTGCTCGCGCTCGAAACGGTCGCCGATCACGGCGAGCACGGGCATACGGCGCCCGGCCCACTCGATGCGGCGGTGGCCCAGCTCGGCCAGACCTGGGTCGGCAATGTCGAAGTTCACTCTGGTCCTCTTCTTCTCGGAATCTCACGGCGTCGCCCGCGGGCGGGTCGGGGGAAACGACGATGGTAGCGGCGCTCAGGAACGTCACCGTCTGCCCACCCCGCACAGCCAAGGTCGGGTAGCGACATCCGGATTGGAGCTCGCCGAAAGCCGATACGCTGCCACTCGCACGTCAGGTCCAGAGCCGAAGAGGATGGTGCAGTGACATTCGTTGACAAGCCTTGGGGGAACGAGCTGATCTGGTCGGTGACCGACGCGTACGCGGCGAAGGTCATCACGATCGATGCGGGGAAACGTTTGTCCCTTCAGTATCACGAGCGCAAGACCGAGTCGATCCTGGTGATCGAGGGCCGGCTGCTGCTCCACCTCGCCGACGATGCAGGGGAGATTCAGGTACACACGCTCGAGCCCGGCGACCACGCCCACGTCCCGGCGGGACGCGTTCACCGATTCGAGGCCGACCTCGACACCAGACTCGTAGAGGTCTCGACGCCTGAGTTGGATGATGTCGTGCGGATCGAGGACGATTTCGGCCGGGAAGGCACGAGCGCACCTTGATCCGCGGTCAGCCGGCGTCGTCGACCACCATGTCGGGAATGCCGCCGGGTGCTACGGGGTAGGCCCGCCCGCAGGTCTGGCACACGAGCCGGGGCGGATCGTCCAACTCGTCCAAGGCCCCCGCATCGATCGGGCATTGCAGGATCGCAAGCAATTCCGGCGGAACGGAGATATCGCTCATGACGCCGCCTCGACGGATGCCCTCACCGCAGCCACGGTCTTCGACACCTCATCGGCATCGTGGGCCTCGACATTCAGGCGCAGCACCGGCTCGGTGTTCGACGGGCGCAGGTTGAACCACGTGCCGGCGCCGAGATCAACCGTGAGCCCGTCGAGCCGGTCTACCTCTGGGTAGGCCGCTGCAACTGACTCGAGCACGTCGTGGGGCGACGACACCCGGAGGTTGATCTCGCCTGACTGGGCGTAGGGCTCGTAGGTCACACGCAGCTCTGACAGCGGGACCTGCCGCTCCGACAGCACCCGCAACAGCACGAGCATGGCGAGGATGCCGGAATCGGCGTGGAAGTTGTCACGGAAGTAGTAGTGACCCGAATGCTCGCCGCCGAACACAGCTCCAGTGTCCTTCATGATCTCTTTGATGAACGAATGACCCACGCGTGTCCGCACCGGGGTACCACCTGCCCGCGTCACGATCTCGGGAACGGCACGGCTACAGATCAGGTTGTGCACCACCGTGGCCCCGGGATGCCGCTCCAGGAACCACTCGGCGACGATCGCCGTGGTCGTGCTTCCCGACAGCGGGACGCCGTGCTCATCGACGAAGAACGCCCGGTCGGCGTCGCCGTCGAACGCAACCCCGAGGTCAGGCGAGGTCCGTTCGACGAGATCGAGAAGGTCACGCAGATTCTCCGGCTGCAGGGGGTCCGCAGGATGATTGGGGAAGGTGCCGTCGGGCTCGAGGTACAGCGCATCGAGCGATGCTGCGAGGCGATCGAACACCGCCGGCAGAGCCACCCCGGCCATGCCGTTGCCCCCGTCGGCCGCCACCCGCAGCGGACCGATCGCATCAGCTCCGACCACGCCGACGACGTGGCTTACATAGTCGGTGCCGACGTCGAGCTCGGAGATCGAACCCAGCACGGCGGCCGGGTCGAGGCCGGTCTCGGCGAAGGCGCGGATGTCGCCGAGACCGCTGTCTGCACCGACCGGAGCCGCACCCTCCCTGCAGAACTTGAGTCCGTTGTACTCGGGCGGATTGTGGGATGCGGTGATCACGATTCCCGGCATGTCTAGCGCCCCGGCGGCGTAATACAGCATGTCGGTCGTGATGAGACCGAGGTCGACCGCATCGACTCCCTGGCTCGTGATGCCGCGGATGACGGCCGCAGAGAGCCCTGGTGACGACAACCGGCAATCGCGGCCGACGGCGACTCGGTTGGCCCCGGCGAACCGAGCGAACGCCGCCCCGATCCGCTCGGCAGCCGGCTCGTCGAGCTGCTGCGGCGACAAGCCCCGTACGTCATACGCCTTGAAGATGTTGCTCAGATCCATTGGGAGCGAGTGTAGGACCGGCGCCAAGGCCCGCAGGTGGTGCCGGAGGCCGCCCAAGGGTCCGTTCCACCTACACTGCCGCTCCCATGTCCGCATCTCGGCCGTCGGTGTCCGTGGTCATCCCCGTCCACAACGAAGCCGACTATCTCCCCCCTGCCATCGAACGACTCTTCGTCGAGCTCGCCAGCGTCGACGCCGACGTCGACGTGCTCCTCGCAGAGAACGGCTCGACCGATGGCACGGCCGAAGTCGGCCGGGGCCTCGGCGAGCAGTACCCGGCGCTCTCGGTGCTGGAACTCCCAACGCCCGACTACGGAGCCGCGATGCGAGCCGGCTTCCTCCGCGCCACGGGCGACTGGGTGGTGAACTTCGACATCGACTACTTCTCCGGGGAGTTCCTCGATGCGGCGCTCAGTCACGACGAGGCGGACATCGTCCTCGGCTCGAAACGGGCACCGGGCTCCGACGACCGGCGCACGTGGTTCCGCCGCTTTGCGACCTGGGGCTTCAACGTGCTGTTGAGGACCATCCTGGGATCCAGGGTCTCCGACACGCACGGAATGAAGGCGCTGCGGCGCACGACCGTGCAGCAGATCGCCCCCGCGGTGGTCTCGACGACCGATCTGTTCGACACCGAGCTGGTGATTCGGGCAGAACGAGCCGGGTACGCCATCGTTGAGATACCGGTCGTCGTCGAAGAGCTGCGCACGAGCAAGTCGCAGCTGTGGAAGCGTGTGCCCCGCACCGTGCGCGGGCTGTGGCGCATCCGCCGCAACCTCGCCTAGGTCGAGACGCTCAGGGATCCTCGACGGTCACCGCCACCCCGGCAGCTTCGCCGTCCTGAATTGCCCGCCGAAACACGATGTCCCGGTAGCCCGCAAACTTCGGCAGCAGGACGACGACCACCGCGGCCACCTTTGCGATGTTCTCGCCCCAACGGTCGAGCGGGCCGAACATCGCGTCGGCCACTTCCACCACCACCAACGTCACCAGCAACGCCACGATGTTGACCGCATAGAAGTTGATGGTCTCGCGCACACTGACCCCGCCGGAGCGGAGGCCAAACGTGAAGCGCCGGTTCAGCAGGTACGAGATGAACGTGGCGGTGGAGAACGCCAAGACGATGGCCCAGTTCCTGGGCACCGCCACGGCCCGAAAGACGTTGAAAAATGCGAAGTCGACGAACGTGTTGAAGACGCCGATCAGCCCGACGCTGGCGAATTGGCGTGCAGCCTTCTTCGTGGCGAACGAGCGCAGATAGTCCTTCATGCGTCGACGGTGCGGCTCCGGCGGCGGCGGAGAAGACCCCAACCGGCAAGTGCGAACACGGCGAAACCGGTGAGGGCCAACCCGGCGTTCTCGGGGACACCGTTGACGAACTCGATCACGACCTCTTCTTGGGTCGGCACGACCACCATCAGGGAAGGCGCAGCGCGGAAGGGGCCCTCGGCTCCGCTGGCCTGCCACGCCGGGAAGTAGGACACCTTCACGAGGTGGGGAACACCGACGGCGCTGGTACGGAACGAGATCCGATCGTGATCGAGCTGGACGTCCGTCACAAACGCCGTGCTCGTGTCATAGCCGGCCGGATCGTCGAGGCGGCTCGAGACGTCGGTGACGCGGGGCCAGGACTCCGGTCCTTCCTCCACCATCCAGTTGTCGAGGTTGAGGTAGTCGTCGTACCAGAGCAGAGACGCGTCGTGGAAGTCCTCGTCGCCGACGTAGACGGAGGGCATGACGCTGGCGATGTCGACCAGCGAGCTGTCCGGAAGCCGGAAGATGACCCACGGCTCCGAGATACCGATCTCCTCCAGACCCTGCTCCCTGGCCGCATTGGCCCCTTCGGGGGTCCAGGCCAAGTAGTAGTCCACGTTGTACAGCTGGAGATGCTCGATGCCGCGGGCCATGTCGAGGTTCCGATAGTTCAGGCCGCGCACCGGGTTTGACGGGCGTTGCGCCACCTCGGCGGCGTTGAGGAAGTGAAAGTGGGTGGTGAGCGAGGACTCGAAGAAGAGACCCTCCATCGAAGGATGACCCTCCGACCAATAGGGCAGGAGCATCAGCGCCATCGGGGTCCCGAACTTGCCCATGTCGGGGCTGTGGGGCTCCCACATGATCCTGCCCGGCGGCAGCTGATCGACCGTTTCCATCAGCCCGATGTATTCGCCGAACGCGTCCTTCCCTTCATAGCCCGTGTAGTTCCAGCGCACCCAGCCAGGAACGTCGTGCACCCCCGCAAGGGTGACGTTGAGGATGACGATGAGTGCCATCCCGACACCGAACGAGACATTGCGCGTCCGGTCGGGAACGTATCTGGCCAGCGCCCGCACCGACAGCCCGACTGCGAGCCCGGCGAAGATGAAGACGCCGAGATACCAGTACGGAAGCAGCCTGGCGTTGTACAACGTCGTCCACTCCGCATCCGGAAGTTGCAGCACCCAGTAGCCGAGCAGCGGCAACGTCGTCATGCTGATCAGCACGAGGACGTCGTTGCGGCGCACCAACGACCACACCAGCCCGATGACGCCGAGCGCCACGATCGGAATGAACTCGTTCGGCATCGGCGTCGCCACCGTGCCTGGCGTCGATCCATCTCCGAGCATGCCGCGCACCGGGGACCAGTTCATGTCGGACGTCATGCCTTGCAGCAAGCGAATGCCGAGCGGCAAGGCCCAAACCGCCGCAACTGCGAAACCCACACCCCATGCCCGCAACAAGGTCTTGGCTCCATTGCGTCGGAACAACAGCGGGAGGGACACCACGACGACGACCATGGTCGTCACGACGTGCGAGAAGGCCGTCAGCGCCAGAACGATGCCGGCCCGCGGCGTGAAGCCACGTCCCTCTCTGGTGTCCTTTGCCACCAAGCCGAGATACACCAACGAGAACGCAAAGGACCATCCGAACGAGAACTCGCCGGCAAGGGTCGACTTGATGTTGCCGCCGAAGATCGAGAAGCTCTCCATGAAGACATACGTGGCGCCGAACGCGGCGGCGAGCCCGGCCACCACCCGGGCGAAACCAAGGCAGCGGATGAAGACGTACACGGCCGCCGGGAGGGCGAGCAAGCCGATGATCGTTGTCAGCTTGAAGGCCACCCCGTAGGGCAGGAACACGTTGAGCAGCACGGTCGTCAACGCCGGCAGGGGGAAGTAGAAGTACAGCGCGGGAAAGCCTGCGTACCAGTCGTTCGACCAGCCGAACAGGCGGCCGTCGGGGAGCAACGTGTCCTGCAGGAATTGCGGGAGGTAGACGTGCGCTCCCATGTCGCCACCCGTCGGGGTGTTGGCGCTGAACAGCGCCGGTGTCGAGAACGAGATGTCGACGTAGGGGAATCCGTCGACGGCGCGAACGAACTCCACCACGCCGGTCATCACGGCGAAGATCAGTGCCGTGGGCACCGCAATGGCGACCAGGGCCAGGATCTTGCTCGTCCGAACTGGGTCGGTGCGGCGGGTGGTCGGCGGCGGCGCAGCGGCTTCGTCGGGCCGCGTCAGCGTGGTCGACGACACGGACCAGAGGCTAGTGCTTCGCAGGTGTTGCGCATGGCGGTCCGGCTCGACTGAGCCGGCCCTCAGCGGCTCGCTCGAGCCTGTGCTCCGGCCCGGAGCTCGGGGAGATCGTCGAGCTTGCCGACGTAGCGCGAGCGCCGGCGCCCGTCCTCCCACCAGTATGCGTACCAGTAGGGGCCGTGGGGACAGCGTGAGCATGTGGCTTTGCCGCATTTCACGGCCTGTTTCCGCAGCGAGACCTTCCCTTCGGCCAAGTTGGCCACCGGGACGCCCCGTTGTTCGAGACGAGCTCTCGCCAGGATCAGCAGACGGCGGAGCTCATGCTCGTCCATCTCCCTGACCGCTTCGAGGACATCTCGATCGATCGGCATGATGGATCAGGCAACACCCAGAGCGAGGAAGAGCGGCGGCTCGTCGATCCGGTCATCGAGCATCTCCCAACCCTTGGGAGCAACCAGCCGGTCGGCGTGCATCTCACACAGCGGGATCTCGGTGAACCGATCGAAGCCGGCGTTGAGATCGCGCAGCCATGCCTGCTTGGTCCGGTAGTCGAAACTGAGGACGACCTGAGCCGGGTCGTTGCATTTGGAACACGAACGCATGAACGGAAGGTAGACCGCCCGGTCCCCCCGACCAAGGATTTCCGATCACTCAACCCAGACGAGGCGCCAAGTAGGCGCACACGGCATCGACGGCGGCCTCCAGCTCTCCGTTGTTCTCGACAACGAGGTCGACGTGATCGAGCGGATCGGCGACCGCCTGAAACGCCTCGAACATTCGGCGACCGGCCATGTGGTCTGTGTCCTCGGCCGCCCTACGCGCCAGATGCGCCATGGCTACCTCACGCGATACAACGACCTCGACCAGCGCCGGGCCCCGAGCAGCTCGGCGGCTGCAGCAAAGAAGGGCTCACGAATCGCACGTCGGTGGAAGGTCTCTTCGACGATGACGTGGTCATGATCTGCAGCGAGGTCCGCGAGGCGCTCCAGAGTGAGCGCAAACACCTTGCGTCTGAAGTCGTCGGGGAACGGCGTTGCCGATGCAAATCCACGCGCCAAACTCGGGCGTCCGAGCGCCGACCCGTTGCTTGTCGTCGTCGATCGCATGAGACGGAATGCCGAGCCGTCCATCGACCGCTTTGGCGACCGTGGTCTTGCCCGCTCCGATCGATCCGGCGATGGCGATCAGCATGGCCCTCGAGATCACGACCGACCGACGTGGCCATGCAGCACGGTGTGGTCCGGCCGCGGAGACCACTAGCGTCGGCAGCCCGACTGGGAGCTGATCGGTGCCCTTTGGCATCACGCTGAGCCGACACATCATCGAAGAAGAACACCGGCATCCCTCCACGACCGGAGAGTTCTCGATCCTCCTCCAGCAGATCTCCTTCGCCGGTCGCGTTCTCGCCCACGAGGTGGGCCGGGCCGCACTCGGAAGCAACACCGGAGCGGCGGGGATCGGGCCCACCGGCGATCCGCAGCAGAAACTCGACGTCTACGCCGACGAGATCATGCGCGAGGCCTTTGCCCGGTCCAAGCTCGTCGCGGGCATCGCATCCGAGGAGATGGAGCGTGCCGAGACGTTGAGCATCGCACCCGAGGCCAAGTACCTGCTGTGTCTCGATCCGCTCGACGGATCTGCCAACGCAGACGCAAACGCCCCACTCGGAACCATCTTCGGCATCTTCCGGCGTCCCGCAACCGGAGCGCCACTGACCGAACGGGACTTCCTGCGACCAGGCCGGGAGATGGTTGCCGCCGGCTACCTGCTCTACGGGCCGAGCACGATGCTGGTGTATACGGTGGGCGAAGGGGTCCATGGTTTCACGCTCGACCGGGGGGGTTGGCGAGTTCATGCTGAGCCACCCGAACCTGCGTTGTCCCGAGCGTGGCACGACCTACACCGCCAACACCGGTCGGTACGAACAGTGGGAAGAGCCGGTGCGGAGGTTCATCGACCACCTCAATACCCACGATCCCGCCACCGGCCATCCCTACAAGCTGCGGTATGGCGGGGCCCCCGTCGCCGACGTGCATCGCTGCCTCACCGAGGGCGGCGTCTCCATGTATCCGCCCATCCCGACTACCCGAACGGCAAGCTGCGCCTGCTCTACGAGGCCGCACCGCTGGCGCTGATCGCCGAGCAGGCCGGCGGAGCCGCTTCGACCGGCCGCAGCCGGGTGCTCGACCTCGTGCCCGGTTCGCTTCACGGGACGACGCCCGTCGTGGTCGGCAGTGCGGCCGAGGTGAGCCTCTACGAGCGCATGAACGGCTGACGCTCAGGCGGTCACGGTGCGGCGCCATTTCGCTGCCGCACGCCTGAGCCATCTCCGCCGCGGCACGCCCACCGTTTGGTCGAGGATTTCGCCGTCATTCCCGACGAACACCGTGAGGGGAACGGCAGACACGTCGAGCTGCTCCAGCGTGTTGCCTTCGAGCTCCCACGTGACTTCTCGAAGCGGAATGTCGAGCGGCTTGACTGCGGCGAGGGCGTCCTTGCACGTGGTGCAGTCGGTCGACGTGAACATCACGACGCCTGGCGCAAAGACCGAGCCGGCGAGATCGAGCCGGGCATGTCCGGGGCGTTGCCAGCGCCGAGTGCCGTACGCGGCTCCGACCACGATGGCAGCCATCACTGCGACCACGAGCAGCCGCAGCCAGGTCTCATCCATCGATCGAGATGCCTGACACGAACGCGACACCATCACCTGCTTCGATGCTCCAGGCAGCCGAGATCGGAGATTGCGCCTCGAGGAGGTACCCCGAGACACCGCTGGCCTGCGACAGCACCACTCGCCGCACGGTGCCGCCTTCGAGCTGCACCTTGTCTGCGGTACCCGACTGGCTGCCGAGCGGGAGGATCGAGACGGTGACGGGATTCGCGCCGCTGTTCATGATCCACATCGTCGAGGTGGCAGTCCGCACTCCGCCAGGACCGGTGAGCAGCCAACGATTGGCCGGTTCCGGCACGCCGACCGTGCCGGCGATCCGCTGGGCGACGACTTCTTCGGGATCCTGCGCCTCTTCGGCGACCGACTGCACCAGATCCTCGGCGACGACGACGGCTGACACCGGTTCCGACGCGCGCACTCGGATGGCGAAGAATCGATCCGCCAGATCACCGATCTCGATGCGAACCGGCGTCCGCGGTGCCGCAACCGCGGTGCGCACCGCTTCGACGCTGCCTTCGGAGGTGTACACGTCGACCTCGATCTGCGCTTCGGCGTCGCCCGGGTTGGAGATGATCAGCGAGGGAACCAACCCGGTTTGCGTCACGACGGGGAATTCCCACACGGGCGACAGACCGGTGCCGGGCCACGACGCCTCGTCGAGGTCCGTGCTGACCACGAGGGACGGGATGACCAAGCCCTCCTCGGCGCTGACCGTGAGACTCAGATCGTCGAGGAGCGGCACGATCTCGTTGAGATCGATGTCCTCCCAGAATCGACCGGGTACGTCGAGCGAGGTGAGCCCGACCAGCCCAACCTCGCCGAACTCGGACGTGCCGGCCACCGTCACCTTGGCCGCCTCCGGGAACGGGTTGAACAGCCGCAGCGTCGTCAACCGGCCCGGCCGGGTGGTCCCGCCCGGCAGATGCCAGAGCTTCGGCACGCTGGCGACGCAACGATCGCCGGTGACGATCGAGTCAGACGTGACCACCGCACTGACGGCGGCAGGGCCATCATCGAACTCGACGAAGCCGGGAGCGTCACCGCGACGGACGATCGACGCGACCTCGAGCGCCTCCGCCCCGGGGCCCAAGATCGTTGACAATGCACGGTCGGCGTCCTCGTTCGGCACGGGACTGGGCAGCGTCACCTCGACCTCGACGTTGGGAACGGTCCCGAGCATCAGGTACGCATCACGGATTGCGCCAGCGTTCATCCAGGGGCAATACCACACGCTGCCCTGCGCTCCGGCAATGTCGTCTATGACTGCGGCGCCCGTGAAGCTCGGCCCCTCCGGTGCCTCAGGGCGGGGCAAGGTCACCGCGACCACGGCGAGCGCACCGGCCACGACCAAGAGCAGGAGTCGCCTCATCGCCGCCGCCTCCCCCACCACGACAGAGCGACGAGCGCTGCGAAGATCGCCGCTGCGAGGAACGCCTGCGAGCGCCGCGAGCCTATGGCGGCGAATTCGATCGAGCCGTCGGCAGCATCGACTTCGTTGGCCCAATCGACCTGTTCCCAGTTCGAACCCCAGCGAGAGTTGGCGCTTTCGGCGAGGCGCACCCGTGCATTGGCGTCTGCCGTGCCGGCGTAGCCCGTGCTGGTCCGCGTCCAAGCCGTGCCGTCACTGGCCACCGCACGCACGGGAACTTCGGCTTCCGAGACGAACGCCGGCGTCGCCAGACCTTCCAGCGGCACGAGATCGAGCTGGCCGACGAACACCGACTCGAGCGGGCTGTCACCCAGGAAGATGACCCAGCGGATTCCAAAAGCGGCGAGGTCGGCACCAGCGCGGAAGGACTCGCCGCCGATCAATTCCACGAGCACCGAATCCAGCGCCGCATCGGAGGACCGGGGCTCCGGAAGCCATGCCTCCCACAACGCCGGGATCGGAGCCGAGACGACGCGGTAGGGAGCGCCGAGAACCGAACGCGATTCGCCTGGGAGCTCGTCCTCCGAGCCGACGAGCAGAATCCGCGACGAATGGGGATCCCCGTCCGCAGCGCCGGTGAAGCCGATGGCGTCATCCAGTTGGTCAGCAGGCAGCCCGGCCCGCCCGGGGAGTAGCACGAGCACCACGCTCACCGCAACGGCAGCAGCACCGACGAACCCGATGCCCGCGAGGAGCCGTCGCCAGCCCGTGACGATGCGTACCTGGCTGATCAACTCGAGGCTCACGCCGACGACGACCGCCACGCCCAGCGAAGCAATCGCCATCGCAGCAAGCTGGACCTCGCGACCGGGCCCGAGATCACCGGTGCGGGCGAGAAGCCCGCCCGCAGCCGCAATGACACCGCCCCAGCCGGCGATCTGTGCGAGTCGCCTCGGCGCCGTGATGACGGAGAAGAGCAGCGCGATGCCGAGCGCCGCCGCAAGCAGCAGACCCGGTTCCCAGAAGGCTTCACCGGCAGCGACATAGGCTGCGAGGTCCACGGTCGAGACCCACGGCATGAGCACGGGAATGGCGAGCGCCGAGCCGGCAAGGCTCACCGCGACGGCGCGCCACGGCCCGGGCTCGCGTGGGGTGATGAGGGCCAAGAGAATCAGCGCAGCGGGAGGCGCCATCACCAGCAGCGGTGCGCCCAACGCCATCAGCGCCGCGACCCATCCCGCAGCAGCGACGCGTCCGATCTGGGCCCACCGCGTCGCCGGCCATCGGGCCAACGGCACCCGGAGCGCCCACGGCAGCACACCGAGGGCGACCAGCGTCCCCAAGCCGGTGTCGGCAGCGATAGCCCTTGCGGCGGGACCCGCCATGAGTACGAGCCCGGCAGCTGCGCCGGCGACGGCCTCGACCTGCCAGGTGCGCAGCAGCCGGGTCGTGCCCCACGTCCCGGCAATGAAGGCGCCGACGATCAACGCCCAGGAGGCGACGGCGCCGTTCCCGAACAACGCCGTCTGCACCACTCCGGCGAGCCCCAGAAATGGCGGGAGCGGCTCAACGCTCCCGAACCCGCCAGGGTTCCAAGCGCCGGCGTACGCCCCCACGAGGTCGGGTCCGCTGGCCGGCAGGGGAAGGCTGTAGCCGACCGCGGGGAAGCCGCGCCACAAGGTCCGCACGGACACGAGCGAGAAGGCCAGTGCCAACGCTCCGACGATGAACGCCGGCTGGCGGAGCTCGCGACCGATCTCGGTGAGGCTGATCCGGTCGTCGCCCGGCAGCCGGTCACGGAGCACCTCGCCCAGCTCACCGCTGAGCCGGCGCATGCTCGCCGATCCCCGCAGTTGGAACCGAAACAGCTCGGTGTCGCCGACTGCTCGATGCTGGCGAGCGTTGCGCCGTCCGGAGATGGTGGAGGGAAGGTGAAACAGATTCCAGAACCAAGCTCTGATCCAACCGAAAAGCGTCCATCTGCCGACGAACGGAGCGACGATGGCCTCGAGCAGACCGATGAGAAACCGAAGCGGCACGGCCCACACGAGGGTGAGCAGGCTGTACACCTTGAGCATCGAGCGAATCTGCCCGGCCTCTTCGCGCCACCCCTCTCGTGGACGCTCCGGCACGAGCACCTCTGAGGTCGGCACCACGACGACACGCCCACCCCGAAGCCGGGCGCGCTGGCAGAGGTCGATCGCCGCCGCACCGGGGGCCATCAACGGATCGGGACCGCGCAGACCGCGCACCAGATCGCGCCGCACCAGCACGGAGGCGCCACCTACCGCCGCAACATCTCGAAGGACGTCGTACTGCCCGGCATCGATCTCGCCTTCATCCAGGCCTGTGTACGGCGCATCGAACACATCCGTGGCCATTCCCACCGAGATCAGGCGGTCCGGGTGCTCGGCCGATAGCAACTTCGATCCCGCGATGCCAGCCTCGACACGCTCCGACTCATGCACCAAGCTCCCGAGCGCATCGGGTCGCGGCACCGTTCCGCCGTGGATCAGCCACACGTGCGTGACGCGGGGATCGAGCCCGGCGATGAGATTTCCGATGGATGACACCCACGCAGCGCCAGCCGCATCCGCGGCGTGTCGGCCCTCGCTGTCGGCGCCGACCACGAGCAGCATCGCCGGCTCGTACACTTGCTGCCGAACGGCAGCGATAGTGACAGCCAGCTCTTGTGGGTCGCTCGCGACAATCGCGACGACCACCGAGATCGGGGGAGCTTCCGCCGGAGGAGCAGACATGGAGGCGTCATTCTGGAAGCAGCTCGCGAGATTCGCAATCTTTCCGTTGTCCTCCTGAGCGGCGGCGTCGGCGGAGCCCGCATGGCAAGGGCCCTCGCCGACCACCTGCCGGCCGGGCAGCTCGTCGTCGTCGTGAACGTCGGCGACGACGACGACCTGTACGGCGTGCGGGTGTGCCCAGACCTCGACACGGTCATGTACACCCTCGCCGGGATCGAGGGGCCACACGGCTGGGGGATTCGTGACGACACGTTTTGCGTGATGGACCGTCTGGCCGAGTTGGGGGTCGACACCACCTTTCGGCTCGGCGACCGCGACTTGGCCACCTGCCTCGCACGTAGTGCCGCCCTCCAAGACGGCAACACGCTCACCGACGTCACCCGTGAGCTCGCCGCCAATGTTGGTGTCGATGTGCCGCTCTACCCCGCCACGGACGCTGCGCTTCGCACCTGGATCCAGACGGAAGGTGGCGAGTGGCTCGCCTTCCAGGAGTACTTCGTGATCCGCGGCCACCGCGACCCGGTCCGCAAGGTCATCTTCGAAGGCACGATGGCGGCGGCTCCGCCCGAAGGTGTCGTCGAAGCCATCGAGGCTGCCGATCTGATCGTCATCGCACCGTCGAATCCAGTGCTGTCGATCTGGCCGATCCTGGCCGTCGCCGGCATTCGGCGCGCCGTCGAAGAGCACGACCGTGTCGTTGCCGTCAGCCCGCTGTTCGGAGGCAAGACGCTGCGCGGACCGGCGGCGACGCTGCTCGCGGCCCAAGGATTCCCCGCCGGCAACGCCGGCGTGCTCGCCGCGTACGAAGGCCTCCTGAGTGATCTCGTGGTCGACGAGGGCGATCGTGCCGATGCCACGTTGCCCGGGGACGAGGAGATCCACGTGGCGAACACACGGATCGGCGAACCCGACGCCGGCGCTCGATTCGGGGCGTGGCTGCTGGACAGGATGAACGCGCCATGACGCCGATGACGGTGATCCCCGTCGAAGGTATCGGGGAGGTGGTGCCTGGAGACGATGTGGCGACGGTGATCCTCGAAGCACTGCAAGCGTCGGAAATCGGCGTCGCCGACGGAGATGTCCTGGTCGTCACCCACAAGATCGTCTCGAAAGCCGAGGGCCGCCTCGCCGAGGCTCCTGCAGATCCAGACTACCGGCGGATCGCCGAGCAGGAAGCAGCAACGATCGTGCGCCGCCGCGGTGACCTGATCATCACGATCACGCAGCACGGCTTCATCTGCGCCAATGCGGGCGTAGACCGATCGAATGTGGCAGGCGACCAGGTGGTCCTGCTGCCGGTCGATCCCGACCGATCGGCCCATCGCATCCGCACTCGCATCGAGCGTGCGACCGGCACGGAGATCGCAGTGATCGTGTCCGACACTTTCGGCCGCCCATGGCGTCGTGGACTCACCGACGTTGCAATCGGCGTCTCCGGAATGAATGCCATCGATGACTTGCGAGGTACCACGGACAGCTACGGACGCGTGCTCGACGTCACGGAAGTCGCCGTCGTCGATGAGCTGGCCGCCGCCGCGGACCTCGTCATGGGCAAGGCCACATCGATCCCCGTTGCGGTCGTCCGTGGCTTCGAGTGGAGACGCGGCAACGGGCGAGCCACCGACCTGGTCCGCCCGGCCGCCGAGGACATGTTCCGGTGATGTGCAGTGCCTGAGCTTCCGGAGATCGAAGCGTATCTCGCGGCGCTGCGCCCCCGCATCGAGGGCGAGATCCTGACAGGCGTCCGCGTACAGTCGTTCTCGCTCCTGCGCACTTTCGATCCGCCGGTTGACGCCGCAGTCGGGCACCGGATCAACGAGCTTCGGCGGATGGGCAAACGGATCGTGTTTGGACTCGACGACGACCTCTTCATGGTGCTGCACCTGATGGTCGCGGGCCGTCTGCATTGGTTCGACGAGGCGGGGAAGACGTTGCAGCGCAAGTACGGCTTGGCGGCATTCGACTTCGATCACGGGACGTTGACACTGACCGAGGCCGGGACGAAGCGCCGTGCCTCGTTGCACGTCGTGACCGGTGAGGTGTCACTGGCCGAGCTGGATCCAGGCGGCCTCGAGGTGGCCGGCAGCACCGTTGCCGAGTTCGCCGCGGCGCTCAACGCAGAACGGCACACGCTGAAGCGGGCCCTCACCGATGCCCGGCATCTGTCGGGGATTGGTGGAGCGTTTGCGGATGAGATCCTGCATCGCGCCAAGCTGTCGCCGCTGCAGATGAACACCAACCTGACGACGGAAGAGACCGCACGGCTGCACGAAGCTGCGGTGGCGCTGCTGGAGGAATGGACCCGGATCAGGATCCAGGAGACGGGCGACGCCTTCCCCGAGAGAGTTACCGCCTTCCACCCGGGCATGGCCGTCCACGGCAAATACGGAGAGGACTGCCCGGTGTGCGGAGCGCCGGTGCAGCGCATCCAGTACGCCTCCCGCGAGACGAACTATTGCCCGGGCTGCCAGACGGGAGGCAAGATCCTCGCCGACAGGTCGCTGAGCCGCCTGCTCAAAGACGATTGGCCGCAGACCCTCGACGAGCTCGAGGGCTGAGCGGGCAGCACGTGACCCTAGAAATCTGGGTGCCGGCGGAACCAATCGACCGTGATCGGGATGCCTTCCTCGAGTGGCACCCAAGGTTCCCATCCCATGTGATCCTTGGCCTTGCCGGCGTCGAGGCAGGAGCGAGCGACGTCGCCATCCTTGCCGGGGGCGTAGTTCGGACGCACCGTTGCGCCGACCGCAGCGGCGATGAAGTCGTAGAGCTCGTTGATCGAGACTTCACGCCCCGTGCCGATGTTGAGGTAGACATTGCCGCCGTGCTCCGCACCGCGCACGCACGCTTCGACGACGTCTTCAACGAACACGAAGTCACGCGTGATCGTGCCGTCTCCGTAAATCGTCGGGGTCGTTCCCCCCAGGAGAAGCTGGCTGAAGATGGCCACGACCCCGGCCTCGCCGTGCGGGTCCTGCCACGGCCCGTAGACGTTGGCGAAGCCCAGCGAGGCGAATTCCAGACCGTGGGCGAATGCGAAGTAGTGCAAGTAGTCGTCGAAGACCTTCTTGGCCACGCCGTACGGCGATTCGGGCCGGCGCTCGACCGTCTCGGGCGTCGGCACCACATCGGTCGAGCCGAAGCTGGCACCACCGGACGATGCGAAGACAAAACGGCGGGCCCCTGCCTCCACGGCGGCCCGCATCACGTTCACGCCACCGACGATGTTGATGCTGGCGTCGTTCACCGGGTCGACGACGGAGTGCCGCGCATCGATCTGGGCAGCCATGTGGAACACGACCTCGGGCTCGAACCGGTCGGCGAGATCCACGATCTCCGGCTTGCGAATGTCGAGTTGGTGGAAGGTCACGCCACCTTTCGTGCGTGATTCGGCGAGGCGTTCCAAGCGTCCTGTGCTCAAGTCGTCCACCACGAGCACTTCGGCCCCGTCATCGACGAGACGGGTGACGAGATTGGCGCCGATGAAGCCTGCCCCTCCGGTCACGAGTGCTTTGGTGATCATGGAACGGGAGCCTACTGCGGGAGCTCCGAGCCCTGGCGGCTCGGTCGCCCGACCCATTGCCCGACGCAGCCCCATCCCTAGAATCGCTTGATGGGGACAGGTGGGCACCAGCGCGCCCCATCGATTTCGAGCGGGGGATCTTCATGCTCAAGGTAGCGGTCATCGGGACCGGATATGTCGGAACGGTTGCGGCCGTCGCCTTCGCGGCCATCGGCAACCAGGTGGTGGGGATCGAGTCCGACCCTCGCAAACTCGACCTGCTCGAAAAGGGCACCGTTCCGTTCCACGAGCCCGGACTCGACGATCACTTGCGCGATCAGATCACCGCCGGCGCCCTCAGCTTCACCGACGACATGGCCGCCGGCGTCGGCGACGCCGACGTCGTCTTCTTGTGCGTCGGTACCCCGCCGGGGCCGGATGGGCGACCCGATCTCGCCGCACTGCGCAGCGCCACGGGAGACGCGGCTGCGGCACTCCGCGGGCGCAGCGTGGTCATCACGAAAAGCACCGTGCCCATTGGGTGGGCCCACGAGATGCACGCCATCCTCGCAAGCGCCGCCCCGGCCGACGCCACGGTCGACGTCGTCTCCAACCCGGAGTTCCTGCGAGAAGGCTCAGCGGTCCACGACTTCCTGTACCCGGATCGCGTCGTTCTCGGTGGCGATTCGGAAGACGCCCTCGACCTCGTGTACCGGTTGTACCGACCAATCATGGAACAGACCTTCTCCGGCGGCGACCGCAGCCACCAGCCGGCGCTGATTCGGACCGATCTCGCTACGGCAGAAACCATCAAGTACGCGGCGAACGGCTTCCTCGCCACGAAGATCGCCTATATCAACGAGATCGCCCGCATCTGCGACTCTGCGGGCGCGGATGTGGAGACGGTTGCAGAAGCGGTAGGGCTCGATCACCGGATCGAGCGCAAATTCCTCGGTGCCGGCATCGGTTACGGCGGATCGTGTTTCGGCAAGGACCTGCTTGCGCTGCATCACTACGGCGTGGATCACGGCCTCGATCTGCAGATTCTCAACGCGGTCAACCCGTCGAACATCACCCAGCGTCTCCAGATCGTCGAGAAGGTCTCGAACGCGCTCGGTGGCCTGGACGGCAAGCGCATCGCCATGCTCGGTCTGGCCTACAAGCCCAACACCGACGACGTGCGCGAAGCGCCGTCAGTAACCATCGTCCAGCGGTTGCTCGACGAAGGCGCGACGGTGGTTGCCTTCGATCCCGTGGTGAAGCACGTCCCGGAACTCCCGGGTCTGCCCACGGCGGCTGATCCGTACGATGCCGCCACCGATGCGGATGCGCTCGTGCTGATCACGGAGTGGCGCGAGTTCGGCAAGCTCGACCTCGGCACAGTGGCTCGGCTGATGAGCGGGAACCTCGTTGTCGATGGGCGCAACTGGCTCGATGCCGATCGAGTGGTCAACGCCGGCCTCCGCTACATCGCCATGGGCCGCCGGGTCGGCTGACAACGTCGCGCGATTCGAACAGGCTCTGCAACACTTCCGTTTCGGCGGCGAATGAGAGGACTCCGCTGTGGGGCTGGATAGCTGGCTGACGCTGGCAACGCTCGCCGCCGTGGTCATCGGCATGGCGCGGGAGTTGGTGCCGCCAACGATGGCCGTGCTCGGGGGGAGCATCTTCCTGATGCTCACGGGCGTCATCTCCACGGAGGACGCCTTCGCCGGGTTCTCGAACGCCGCACCGTTGACGGTTGCCGCGCTCTACATCCTGGCGGCTGCCGTGAGCCGGACGGGTCTGCTCCGCCAACCACTCAGCACTGCGCTCCGCAACGCCGAGACGGACCGCGGCGTTCTCACCCGGCTCCTTCCCGGGGTGGCGGCTGCATCGTCGTTTCTCAACAACACCCCGATCGTGGCGATGCTGGTTCCCGAGATGAGCAGTTGGGCGCATCGCAAAGGCCGCGCTCCATCACGCTTCCTCATGCCGATGTCCTTTGCGGCGATTCTGGGCGGCACGATCACTCTGCTGGGCACCTCGACCAACCTGCTCGTGTCCGGGCTGCTCTCCGAGCGCACCGGCGAGCCGCTCGGTTTCTTCGAGATCACACCGGTCGGCCTCCCCCTGGCCGTGGTCGGCGTGGCGGCGGTCGTCCTGCTGACCGACCGTCTGCTCCCCGAGCACCGCAGCAGCCCCCGGGAGGACCTCTCCGAGGAGTTCCGCGAGTTCGTGTTCGAGATGCGGGTCGTTCCCGACGGTGCGCTCGACGGGATCGAGGTCGAGGAGGGGGGCCTACGTCACTTGGCCGGCGTCTTCCTGGTGGAGATCGTGCGCGGTAGTCATGTGATCTCGCCCGTGCGACCGACGACGTCGCTGGAGGGCGGCGACCTGTTGCGGTTCGTCGGCAAGGCCAGCGAGGTGGTCGACCTGTTGGAAATGCCAGGCCTCGAGTCGGCACATGCCGCCCAGATGGGGGGATTCGATCTCACCAGGAGCAACTTCTACGAAGCGGTGATCGGGCCCTCATCGCCGCTCGCCGGAACCACGCTCAAGGAAGCCCAATTCCGCAGCCGCTACCAAGGTGCGGTGGTCGCCATACACCGCGGCGGTCAGCGTATCGATGCGAAGTTCGGCGAGGTCCGACTCCGGTCGGCGGACACCCTGGTCGTGCTCGCCGAGAGTGGCTTCCGCGAGCGGTATCGCGACCGCCAGGACTTCCTGCTGATCTCACGGCTCGGAGAGCCGGTGGTTTCGGAGTCGCGGCCACGCCTGATCACGCTCGTCGTGGCCGCCGGCTTCCTGGTCATCGCCGCGGGCGGAATCATGCCGATTCTCCATGCCGCCCTGCTCGCCGATTTGGCGATCGTAGCCCTCAGGGTGCTCACCCCGTCCCAGGCTCGGGACGCCATCAACCTCGACGTCGTGCTGCTGATCGCCGGATCCTTCGGCTTGGCTGCAGCCATGGACCAGTCGGGGCTCGCCGAGCGCCTTGCGAGCGGGCTGGTCGGCGGACTCGAGCCTTTCGGCGTCACCGGCGTGCTCATCGGCATCGTGCTGGCGACATTGCTGCTCACGGAGTCCGTGTCGAATGCGGCGGCGGCCGTCGTCGTGTTCCCGATCGCATTTGCGGCAGCGCTCGAACTGGGCGTGGATCCTCGCGGGTTTGCGGTGGCGGTGGCGGTCGCCGCCTCGGCATCGTTCCTCACGCCGGTCGGCTACCAGACGAACATGATGGTGTACGGGCCCGGCGGGTACCGCTACTCGGACTACGCCAGGCTCGGCTCACCACTGACGCTGCTGACCCTGGCGCTGACCGTCGGGATCGTGCAGGCCATCTGGATCTGAACCGATGGGGGGGGTTCAGGCAGGCGGCGCCGGCAGGTGCTTCTCGAAGAAGTCCGCCAGCCGCTCGACACCGTCGGTCGCCACGTCGTAGTCGTATTCGGGCAGGTAGTCGTCCATGA
This sequence comes from Acidimicrobiia bacterium, assembly GCA_035458525.1. GTDB lineage: Bacteria > Actinomycetota > Acidimicrobiia > Spongiisociales > UBA5794 > DATHZQ01. The sequence continues at coordinate 29,766 of DATHZQ010000050.1, read as the reverse complement.
AGTCCGATCCGACGCCCGAATAGATCACGAGCTCGGCTTGAGGCAGTTCGCCTCGCAGCCGGCCTGCGACATCGGTGTCGAACCCGTCGGCGTCGCGACCAAACAGGCCAAGGACCCCTCCGGTGTACCCGCCCAGCGTCTCAGCGAGCCCGCTCAGCGCTGGAGTCACGAAGGCAAGCGCCGCTGCATCTCTTGCAACTGCTGCCTGCGCGGCAGCCCCTCCCCCGGTTCCCATGCCGAGGATCCCGAATCCGTATTCGGCGCTCGACCAGAAGCCCGAGGGGTTCTGCACGAAACGCACGATGTCGCCGATATCGCGGCCGGCAACGTCGGGCGGGATCCGTGCGAACGCAGCGGCTGCCGCCTCAGCGGGTGCGGCCCGTTCGGGTGCCCCACCGTGGTAGAGATCGGGCGCCACGACTGCGAAACCTTGCCGGGCGATCCGCCTGGCGATGTCCTTCGTATTCGGCGTCACCCCCCACGCCGAACCCACCAGCACGACCGTCGGCCACTCTCCGGTGAGGTCGGGCCGGGCGAGGTAACCCCGGTGCGTCCGCGACCCGACAACGAGTGTGGTCGAGCCGAACAGGATCGGCACCTTGCCTTCACCCTTCAGAACGCTCATCCGGCCCACCTCCTTCGCCGTGCGCGGGATCGGCCGCAACTGTAGCGGGACGGACCAGCGTCACCTCTCCAGATGTCAGCACCCGCCGTCCCGTCGGTGTAGCAACCACCAGGCCCCCGTTTGCGTCGATGTCCACTGCAGCCCCGCTTCCGTCCGGCTCCCAGCGAATGGTCGCACCGAGCGTCACGCACGCCTTGCGGTACTGGTCAGCGTCCCAATGGTCCGGACCTCGGTCGACGGCGTCGAGGACACCTCCGGCCCACCGCTCGCCGAGCGCCGCACCAAGCCCCGGACCCGGATCGTCGTCACAAGCCGCCGCGATGCCGGACGGCGCATCGTTCCACCACAGGTTCACGCCACAACCGATGACCACCCACTCGGCCTCGGCTTCGGTCAAGATCCCGCCGATCTTCCCTGCCGGGATCACGAGATCGTTCGGCCACTTCAGATTTGGGGTGGTCGGAGTGAGCTCACCGAGCGCCCAACGCACCGCCAACCCCGCCACCAACGTGAGCCGGGGTCGCACAGCGGGGTCCCAGTCGGGGCGGAATGCCAGCGAGGAATACATCGCTCTGGGCGCTTCGAGCCACGTGCGTCCAGAGCGACCCCGGCCGTCGACCTGGCGCTGGGCGACGACGAGCGTTGCCATACCGGAGTCGGCGGCTCGGCGCCGCGCCTCGTCTTGTGTGGACGCGACGGTATCGACCAGGACCGTCGCGTAAGGTGTAGCCAACTTCGACCTCGATGAGTCTGACCAGTCGAAGCGACACTACCCCCGGGGGGTCCGGTGAGCACAGACGAGAGGATTGAGCGGCTGCGCCGCTTGCGGAGCGAGGCGCTGGCTCCGAATCAGCGCGGCGTCGACCGCCAGCACGATCTCGGCAAGTTGACGGCGCGGGAACGCATCGAGCTGCTCCTCGACAAGGGCTCGTTCCAAGAAACGGACATGTTCGCCCGACACCAAGCCTCGGGATTCGGTATCGAGGATCGCCGCCCGGCAGGCGATGCGGTGGTGACGGGTTGGGGTACGGTCGACGGGCGGACCGTGTTCGTGTTTGCCGAGGAGTTCACCGTGTTCGGCGGCAGCCTCGGCGAGGTCGTCGCCGACAAGATCTGCAAGGTCATGGATCTCGCCATGGACAACGGCGCCCCCATCGTCGCACTCAAGGACTCGGGCGGTGCCCGCATCCAGGAGGGCGTCGTCTCCCTCGACGGCTACGGACGGATCTTCGAACGCAACGTACGGGCGTCGGGAGTGATCCCGCAGATCTCCGTGATCATGGGTCCCTGCGCCGGCGGGGCCGTCTACTCCCCCGCCATCACCGACTTCGTATACCAGGTTGCCGACACGTCCCACCTCTTCATCACCGGACCGGACGTCATCAAGGCCGTGACCGGCGAAGAGGTCACGTTCGAGGAGCTCGGCGGAGCACATGCGCACGCTTCGACGTCCGGCGTCACCCACGTCGTTGCGGAGACCGGCCGGACCGCCCTCGAAGAGGTGCGCTTCCTCCTTTCGTTCCTGCCGTCGAACAACATGGAAGCGAGCCCGTTCTTCACCCCGATGGATCGGGCGGATCGTGAGGACGAGGACCTCACCGAAATCATCCCCGACTCCACGAATCAGCCGTACGACATAGTTCAGCTCATCGAGATGGTCGTGGACGACGGCGATTTCTATCAGATCCACGAACACTTCGCCGGCAACATCGTGGTCGGATTCGCACGGCTGGACGGCTACTCGGTCGGCATCGTCGGCAACCAACCGGCTGTGCTCGCCGGCACACTCGACATCGATGCGTCGACCAAGGCGGCACGGTTCATCCGATTCTGTGACGCGTTCAACATCCCGCTCGTCAGCTTCGTCGACGTGCCCGGATTCCTCCCCGGCGTCGATCAGGAGCACAACGGGATCATCCGGCACGGTGCGAAGCTGCTGTACGCCTATGCCGAAGCGACCGTGCCCAAGCTCACGGTCATCACGCGCAAGGCCTACGGCGGCGCCTACGTGGTCATGAACAGCAGGGCGGTGCGGGCCGACGTGGTCTATGCGTGGCCAACGGCCGAGATCGCCGTCATGGGCGCCCAGGGAGCCGTGAACGTCATCCACCGCCGCGAGCTCGCAGCCGCCGAGGATCCCGACGCACGACGTCAGGAGCTCATCACCGAGTACGAGGGCAGGTTCAACAACCCCTACCTCGCTGCTGAACGTGGCCTCGTCGACGACGTCATCGAACCGCGAGAAACCCGGCCCCGCCTCATCCGCGCCCTCGAGATGTTGCGGAACAAGCGCGAGGCCATGCCCCCCAAGAAGCACGGCAACATTCCGCTCTAGCAGGGTGCGGAAAAAGGGGTCCGCCGGTTTGGTAACCGAGGACGCGGCAATGCCACGCACGATTTGACGTTGTTGCCGAACCGGCACCGGTGCTCTTCCGCACCCTGCTGGGAACGTGCTGACCAATGGGCTCTGCCGGTTCTCCGATGAGAAGGCGGCGAAGGTGCGGCGTGGGTGACGCAATCTGCCGAACCGCATTCGGACCTTCCCCTGCATCCTCCTGGCGCGTCCTCGGGAGCGAACTCGACGACCGCACTCAGCGGCGACGTGCAGCGAAGGACCGATCGCCCCGGCTGCACCCTTCTAGGATGCTGCCGATGCAGTCGGTGCTGATCGCCAACCGGGGAGAGATCGCCGTCCGGGTCATCCGGGCCGTGCGTGAGCTCGGCATGCATTCGATTGCGGTGTATTCCGAGCTCGACCGCGATGCCATGCACGTCCACCTGGCAGATGAGGCGTGGAACATCGGGCCGGCACCCGCCACCGATTCGTACCTGAACATCGCACGCATCATGGGCGTGGCCCGCGAGGCCAATGCAGATCTCGTCCACCCCGGCTACGGATTCCTGGCAGAGAACGGCCCATTTGCCCAGGCGGTCATGGATGCAGGGCTCGTGTGGGTCGGCCCGTCGCCGGACGCCATCGTCACCATGGGCGACAAGATCGCCTCGCGGCGAGCCGCCGAGGCCGCCGGCGTCTCCGGCGTCCCCGGCACGCTCGACCCGATCACCGACCCGGCCGCGGTGGCGGCGTTTGCCGAGGAGCACGGCTACCCGGTCGCCATCAAGGCTGCACACGGCGGAGGCGGTAAGGGTCTCAAGGTCGTGCGGGCCGCCGGCGAGGTGGTCGGTGCCTTCGAGTCTGCGCAGCGGGAAGCGGATGCCTATTTCCGCAACCCAGAGGTCTACGTCGAGCGGTACCTCGACCGACCCCGCCACATCGAGGCGCAGATCATCGCCGACACCCACGGCACGACGCTGTTCCTCGGCGAGCGCGACTGCTCGATCCAGCGGCGTCACCAGAAGCTGATCGAGGAGACCCCTGCGGTGGGGCTGTCGGATGATCTGCGCAGCCAACTCGGCGCCGCCGCAGTCGCCGTGGCCGAAGCCGCCGACTACGTCAACGCCGGCACGGTGGAGTTCCTTCTCGAAGATGACCACTTCTATTTCCTCGAGATGAACACTCGGATCCAGGTAGAGCACACCGTGACCGAGATGGTGACTGGTATCGATCTGGTCAAGGAGCAAATCCGGGTCGCCTTGGGCGAACCGCTGTCCTTTGATTCGGCCCCGATCAACGGGCATGCCATCGAGTTCCGCATCAATGCCGAGGACCCGAGCACCGGATTCCTGCCCAACCCCGGCACCGTGGTCGACTACCACGAGCCCGGCGGACTGGGCGTGCGAGTCGACAGCGGTGTGCGGGCGGGCTCCGCCATCAGCCAGTATTACGACAACATGGTGGCGAAGCTGGTGGTGTGGGGCCGAGACCGGGACGAAGCCCTCGCCCGGGGAAAGCGGGCGCTCGAGGCATTCACCGTGACGGGAGTCGCCACCACCATCCCGGCTCATCTGCGCATCATTCAGCGGCCCGAGTTCCTCGCCGGCACGCACTACACCAAGCTCGTCGAGGACGAGCTGGACTTCTCCGATTTGACTCCCGGCACGGCTCCGACGCTGCCGGAGGACGAAGAGATGGAGGAGCGCAACATCACCGTCGAGGTCGGCGGACGCCGCTACGAAGTGCGGTTCTGGGCTCCGGTGATGGCGCCGACGAGCGCCGGCGGGCAGCGGTTGGCGCCTCGCCGCAGGCCACCCAAGCTGGAACGTACCGCGGGAGCGGGCGAGTCCGCGGGCGTCGTCACCGCACCGATGCAAGGAACGATCGTCAAAGTCCACCATCAGGCAGGCACAGCCGTGTCCGCTGGTGACCCGCTGTGTGTGCTCGAAGCCATGAAGATGGAGAACGAGATCACCGCACCGGTCGATGGCGAGATCGTCGACTTGCGGATCCAGGCGGGCGACACCGTATCCGCCGGCGCCGTCATGCTGGTCATCAAGTAGCCGCCTCGTCGTGCGTCGCAACGGCGCCTCAGCAGTCGAGCGGCGCCTAGCACCGCTACTGGAGAGCGGGCTGGTCGCACGGCGCACACCGACCGATCTCGAGGCCGGCTGATCGGCGCCGAATCCAACGGCGCATCGAGCCATGCGCCAGTTCCGAGCTGCGTGGCCATTCGTGGCAATGAACACCCATGCTGAATCGTGCGATCGAGGTGCAGGATGTGCTTGCGGATCGCAGCCAACAACGTGGCGCCGAGATCGCCGGCGTGACCGGCCAACCAGTCGAATGGGTCGTCCCCGCCGGAGCCACCTCCTGAAGACGAGGGTGACGCCCTGGCGCCGGCCCGCCATGCCGGCCGTGTCCGAGCGCAGCCGTTACTCGGCGGCTTCGGCGATGCTCTCGGCCAGGCTGGGATGCACCATCAACGTCTCGACCAGCACGTCGACGCGTAGGCGTGCTTTGACTGCGAGCGCGATCGGTGCGATGAGTTCCGAGGCGTGGTGTCCCACCACCGTGCCGCCGAGCACCACTCGAGTCGCCGGGTCGGAGATGACTTTGGCGAACCCGCGCGGATTGCCCTGGATGAGGGCCCGCGGGTTGGCCGCGAAAGGCACCTTCGTGATCCGCACCTTGCGACCAACTGCAGCCGCATCGACCTCTTCCAAGCCGACCGAGGCAATCTCCGGTTCCGTGAAGATGGCCTGCGACACCTTGCCGAAATCGAGCGGCACCACCTCGTGCCCGGTCACGTGGCGGGCGATCTTGCGGCCCTGCATCGTCGCAACCGAGGACAGCGGCATCTGCCCGGTCACGTCTCCCGCCGCGTAGATGTGCGGCAGCGAGGTGCGCGACCATTCGTCTACCTCGACGTGACCCCGGTGTGTCTTGACGCCGATGTCGTCGAGTCCGAGCTCCTCGGTGTTGGGCACCGACCCGACCGCGAGCAGCACATGTGATGCCGTGACGGTCCGGCCATCTTCAGTGTCGACTTCGACGTGATCGTCGAACGATCGAATGGCGGATGCGCGGCTGCCCTTGAGGAGCTTCACGCCCCGCTCGAGGAAGTCCTCTTCCAGAACGGTCGCCACCTCGGCATCCCGATGGGGCAGTACGTGGTGGCGGCTGACCAGCAGGGTCACCTGCGAACCGAGGCTGGAGAAGATGTGAACCATCTCGACCCCCGTCACGCCCGACCCCACGATGACGATGTGCTCCGGTAACTCATCCAAGTGGTATGCGTGCCGGGTGGTGAGCACGCGCTGGCCGTCGACGGGCGCCCAGTCGGGAACCCACGGCCGCGAACCAGTCGAGATCATGCCATTGTCGAACCTCAACAGCTCGCTCGAACCATCCGAGCCGTCGACGGTCACTTCGTGCGGTCCCGTGAAGCGGCCGCGGCCCCTGATGATCTCGACACCCTGCGAATCCAGCATGTCGGTGAAACCGTCGGCAAGCGAATCGGTGATGCGCTCCAAGTGAGCCGACAACCGGCTCATGTCGAGACTCACATGCCCGGCGTCGCTCAGCCCCAGGTTGGCGGCACCACGGATGGCCGCAAGGCGCATCGAGCTCGCCACCATCGCCTTCGAAGGCACGCAATCCCACAGGTGAGCCGCGCCGCCGACGATCGAATCCTCGACCAGCGTGACCTTGGCTTCGAGCGTTGCGGCACCGGTCGCAGCGGCGTGCCCTGCCGGGCCGCCTCCGACGATCACGAAGTGGAGCTGGTCATCAGGTGTCATGGCAGCACGAGGTTACCGGCCCGCTGCTGCGGTTTTCGCGGCGTTGCGATCCTCACGAAGTTGCTTCGTGGCCGAGCCGATCCATCACGTCTCGCAGCGACGGCGCCTCTTCGCTTCTGAGATCCGCGAGCGCGGCATAGATGGCCGCGGCCGCTTCGTGGAAACCACTTGGAAGCTCGACATCGCTGAGTGCGACAGCGATGTGTTCCATCTCACCGGCAAACCGCCACGCCTTGGGACCGACTCCCCGGGCGGTTCGTTCGACCCGGTCGACGAGCTCGGGAATCGATTCCGACCACTCGGCGACCAGCGCCTCGCCGACGCCGGTCGATTCGGCGTACGCCCGCATCGCAAGCAGCAACGCGGCGCTCCCCTTCGTCCAGCCGGCGTAGGCCATCTTGAGCACAGAGGCAGATCCCGCACCAGCGCCACCATCGAGCACTCTCGGCTCCAAGGCCGAGCCTTCCCACAGCGCAGCGATCGATGGCGCCTCGTCGCCGCTCAGGTAGAGACGCGTGGTTCCGGCTTCGTGCGGGGGTGGGCCGATGATGGAGCCGTCGACAAATCGCTCGAATCTGTCACCGATGGCCTTGGCAACGGATGGGGACACGGCGTTGGCATCGACGTAGATGCCGGTGAAGCCGGTGGACGCCACAGCGCCCGCCACGTCGAGAGCGGCATGCGGGGGACAGACGGAGACAATGACATCGACGGCTGCCGCCAGCGCCCCCATGTCACGAGCGTCGATCAAGCCGTAGCGCGAGGCACGGTCTGCGGTTTCCGCCGACCGACCCTGGGACGCCCAATACACCGGCGAGCTGCACGCCCCTCCGGCCACGGCTCCCATCGCCCCGGGGTGCAGCAAACCGACGTTCATCACGATTCGGTCAGCCTGAGAGGGCCGCAGCGCCGGCGTCTGCAATCTCCTGATCCTGCTCGGCGGTCGCTCCCGAGACGCCGACAGCGCCGGCGACCACCTCGGAAGAGCGCAGGGGTGTCCCGCCGCCGATCGCCAAGAAGTCCTCGACCGCCGGCTGCACGCCGTGTAGGAGGACCGCCGACCCCTCGACGTCCTGCCACATCGCGGCGGTCGAGGCATCGGCGGCAGCGGCAGTCCATGCCTTCTTCCGCGAGATCTCCACGGAGAACAGCGGGGCGCCGTCCATTCGGGCGCTGGCCTTCACATGCCCCGCAGCGTCGACGACCGTCACCACGATGGCGACGCCGAGCGCCGCCGCGTGGGCCACGGCGGCGTCGATCGCTCTTCGGGCGCCGGCGAGCGTCACCGTTGGTGTATCCATGAAATCGGTCATGTCAGCTCGCCGCCCGATATCGGCCGAACTCGCTCCGCAGCGCATCGGCAACCTCGCCCACGGTCGCAAAGGCCGCCAGCGCCTCCTTCATGGGATGAAGCAAGTTGCCGCCGGTACGTGCCACGTTCCGGATCGTTTCGAGAGCAGCGTCGACTGCTGCGCCATTCCGGTTGGCGCGCACATCTCGGGTCCGAGCGATCTGACCGGGCTCGAGTGCGGGGTCGATCGCCAGCACCGGCACCGGCTCGGCATCGCCGCTCTCGAAACGGTTGACTCCGACCTGCACCGATTCGACGCTCTCGAGCCGTCTGGCCTCCTGGTAGGCCGCTTCCTCGATCTGGCGCTGCGGGAATCCCTGCTCGATCGCCGCAACGGCGCCTCCGAGCTCGTCGATCTGATCGACGAGTGCCTGCGCCGCCGCTTCGAGTGCGTCGGTGAGGGATTCCACGTAGTAGGAGCCGGCCAGCGGGTCGACGCTGTCGGCGATGCCCGACTCGTACCCGAGCAGCTGCTGCGTGCGGAGCGCCAGCGTGGCCGACGCCTCCGTCGGCAGACCGAGTGCCTCGTCGAATGAGTTCGTGTGCAGGGATTGGGTCCCGCCGAGCGCCGCGGCCAGCGCTTGATACGCAGTTCGTACCACGTTGTTCAACGGCTGCTGGGCCGTCAACGTCGACCCGGCCGTCTGGGTGTGGAACCGCATCCGCCACGATGCCGGCTTGGTGGCACCGATGCGCTCCCGCATCAGGCGGGCCCACATTCGGCGGGCCGCCCGGAATTTGGCCGCCTCTTCGAAGAGGTGGTTGTGAGCGTTCCAGAAGAAGGACAGCCGTGGGGCAAACTCGTCGACATCGAGTCCGGCGGCCATTGCGGCGTCCACGTAGGCGAGGCCGTTGGCGAGCGTGAAAGCGATCTCTTGGGCCGCCGTCGACCCGGCCTCGCGGATGTGGTAGCCGCTGATCGAGATCATGTTCCAGCTCGGCAGCTCCGCAGCGCAATAGGCGAACAGGTCGGTCACGAGGCGCATCGACGGGGCCACGGGGTAGATGTAGGTGCCGCGGGCGATGTACTCCTTGAGGATGTCGTTCTGCACCGTGCCGCGTATCTTCGCCGGATCGACACCCTGTTCCTCGGCAACGAGCTGATAGAGGAGCAGCAGCATCGGGGCGGTGGCGTTGATCGTCATCGACGTGGAAACCTCGTCCAGGGGAATCTGGTCGAACAGGAGGCGCATGTCCGCCAGCGAGTCGATCGCCACTCCCACCTTGCCGACCTCGCCGGCGGCCATTGCGTGATCCGAGTCGTACCCCATCTGCGTCGGCAGATCGAAGGCGACCGAGAGCCCGGTCTGCCCCGCTTCGAGCAACGTGCGGAATCGAGCGTTGGTCTCCTGTGCGGTGCCGAAGCCGGCGTACTGCCGCATCGTCCAGAGTCTGCCGCGATACATGGAGGGATATGGACCCCTGGTGTACGGGTAGTCGCCGGGAGCGCCGAGCTGGGCGTCGGCATTCCACGAGGCGAGGCTGACGGCGTCGTAGACCGGATCGATCTCGATGCCGCTGGACGTGGTGCGATAGTCGGAGATATCCCCGGACATCCCTATCATCCTGTGGGTCAGGTCCCTGACGATGCTACTCCGGGAACTCACCGGGCCCGGCGAGCGTCATATGGCACGGAAGCGTATGGATCCAAACCTTCACATCGCCCAATTTCGAGATCGCCGCGGCCGCAGGTTCACCTCGGTGGCCATGCTCGCGATCATCGTGCTGCTCGGTGCGGCCGCGTTCGGCCTGTTTGCGTTCCTCGAGGCCAACGCGGCCTACGGCACCGCCCTCGATCTGGAGGAGAAGTACATCTGTGACCCGGACGACTTCGATCTCGAGTTCCCGGATCTCTCGAGGCTGTCTCAGGTGTACACCACGGACGGCGTGCTCCTCGGCGAGCTGACCGAAAGGAACAGCCAGCCGGTTGCGATCGCCGAGGTACCGGACAAAGTCAAGTACGCCCTCCTCGCCGCCGAGGACGCCGAATTCTACGAGCACGAGGGCATCTCGTTCCGTTCCATCATGCGGGCTGCGGTCGAGAACGCACGGACGGATTCGTTCCAGGGCGGGTCGACCATCACCCAACAGGTCGTGAAGAAGAATTTCCTGACCGACGAAGTGACGATCGAACGCAAGATCTGTGAGGCGGTCGTTGCGGCGGAGTTGGAGCGCCGTTACACGAAGGACCAGATCTTGGAGTTCTACATGAACTCCGTCTTCTACGGCGCCAACGCGTATGGCGTCAAGGCTGCCGCTGATGAGTACTACGGCAAGGAGCTGAGCGAGGTCACCGTCGCCGAGGCAGCCGCCATGGTGGTCCCGATCCGCAACCCCTCCTTCTACGACTTGCGCGATCGGCCCGAATCGGTCATTCGCGCTCGCAACGCGGTCATCGACCAGATGGTCGAGAACGAGTTCATCACGCCGCTCGAAGGCGAGGCGGCCAAGGCCGAACCGCTCGCCACGATCGAACATGAGGAATTCGAGCCGGTCGACCCGCAGGTCATGATCGCGGCTCGCGAGGACCTGCTCAATGATCTTCGCTTCGGGCTCGGGGAGACGTTTGCGGAGCGCAAGCAGGCGCTGTTTGGTTGCCCGGCCAGCGATACCGAATGTGAAGGTGGTGGCGGTCTCACCATCACCGTCACGGTCAACCACGCATGGCAGGAGGAAGCCACACGGATCCTCCGCACCTGGTTCAAGGACGCCAACGGACCGACGGGTGCCATTGCCATGGTGGAGAACGACACCGGGGCGTTGCGCGTCATGGCCAGCGGTCTCGAGTTCGGCGACGACGTCGATTCGGGCGAGCGCCTGTACGACCTCGCCACCAAAGGCCGCCGCCAGGCAGGGTCTGCGTTCAAACCGATTGCGCTGCTCGCGGCACTCGAGAATGGCTCCACCCAAGGCTGGCCGATCACGCTCGGCACCTACTGGGACCAGTCATCGCCCCAAGAGATCGATTGCGGCTTCCCCTGCAGCGACCGCGGCAACATCTGGCGGGTGCGCAACGCCGGTGGCGGTGGCTCCGGCATCACCACCCTCGAATCGGCGACCTACAACTCGATCAACACGGTCTACGCCCAGGTCTCCCTGGCCACGGGCCCCGAGAACATCGTCGAGATGGCACACCGGATAGGAATCGAGTCGCCGCTCAGCCCCGTCCTCTCGATCGCCCTGGGCACACAGACTGTCAGCCCGTTCGAGATGGCGGCGGCGTATTCGACCATCGCCAACTACGGGCAGCGCGTCGAGCCCTACCTGATCGAGCGGATCGAAGACGCCAACGGCAACGTCATCTACGAACACGAGAGCGAGAAGGAACAGGTCGTCGATCGCGCCTTGGTGGCAGCGGTCGTCCGAACCCTCGAGAAGGTCGTGGCGTTCGGCACGGCGACCCGCGCCGATATCGACCGGCCGCAAGCCGGCAAGACCGGCACCGCGCAAAACTTCCGTGATGTCTGGTTCATGGGCTTCATCCCGCAGTACACGACGGCGGTCTGGTCCGGCTACGCCGATGCGCAGGTCGAGCTGGTCGACTTCACGGTGTTCAACGAGCTCACGGGCCAGAACCAGTACTACAGCCGGGCATTCGGTGGCACCTTGGCGGCGCCGATCTGGAAGCAATTCATGCAATACATCACCGAGAACTTGCCGGTTCAGGACTTCCCCGAAGAGCCCGACGGGACCAGCGCCTACTTCCGGGTGCCGTTGACCGAGGTTCCCGACGTGCGCGGCCTGAGCAAAAAGGAAGCGAAGGACCTGATCTTCAAGGCGGGGCTATTCGCCAGCATCGTCGACACGGCGTCGGTGGAACCGGCAGGCACGATGCTCGGCCAGAGCCCGTCGCCGGGTACGGAGCTGTCGCAGGGCAAGACGGTCACCGTTCGCTACTCGACCGGTATCCCACCGGCGGTGCCGAACCTGATCGGGTTGGAGCGCGGTGGCATCGACAGTGCGATCGCCGCCCACAATCAGGCGACCGGTACGTCGCTGACCTTCACGATCTTCAACCAAGAGACGGAAGACCAGGCGCTCTGGAACATCGTGATACGCACCGACCCGCCACCGGGGGCCGGCATCAGCCAAGACGGCGTGATCACGGTCACGGTGGGCGTCAGACCCTCGGGCGACGACGGTTAGCGCGCTTCGACGGACCTGCGCCGGGGCTAGCCGCCCTGACCGAGCCTGAGCTCGAGCTCCTGGATTGCATCATCGATCATGGCACCGAGCACACGTGAACGTTCTGCCACTTCACTGGTCTCGAGCAAGCGTTGCCGGTCCAACTCCGCCAGCGGAACGAGCGACGCCAGTTTCCACAATCCAGACGACGAATCCTCCACCGTCGTCAACTCGACGGCGGCTACGTCGGCGCCCAGCTCCGAGGCAAGCGCATAGAGCCGCCGCACTGCACGAAGATGCGGCGCCAGATCAAGCCCGTTGGGCGTGTCGTTTGATGCGGCGTCGCTGACCAGCGCTCGTGGATAGGGCGCCTCATCGAGCCATTCGACGACGCTGACCCGACGCAAAGCCAGCGCCACGATGGCGCGCTGATCGTCGCCCAGCGGCACGTCTCGCACGATTCGCACCGACGTCGCAACCGCAAAGCGATCGTCGCCGCCGCCGACTTCCCAACCACGCGAGATCAGCACGATGCCGAACTCGCCCGACCCCGCCTCGACGCGCTCGACCATTTCGAGGTACCGAGGCTCGAAGATTCGCAGCGGCACCGTCTCCCCGGGAAGGGCGCACCGACCCAGCGGGAACATGGGCAGTTCGTAGAGGTCAGCAGTCACTCGACCAGTATGGACGCTGCCGGCAGCTACCCAATAGGCCGCAGGTAGCCTCCACCCATGGTCGAGACCACTGCCCCGCCGTTGACGCGACTGTGGCGATACGCCGCTCGCTATCACCGGCGCGTCGTCAAGGCTTCCGTGTACTCGATCCTGAACAAAGCCTTCGATATCGCACCGCCGTTCCTGATCGGTCTCGCCGTCGATGTCGTCGTCAACCGTGAGACCTCTTTCCTCGGCGGCCTCGGCGTCGAGGACCCGCGGAACCAACTCGTCGTGCTCGCCGGTCTCACGTTCGTCGTGTGGCTGCTCGAGTCGCTCTTCGAGTACTTGCTGGGCGTCGAATGGCGCAACTTGGCACAAACGGTGCAACACGAGCTACGCGTCGATGCGTACACACACATCCAGCGGCTCGAGATCGCCTACCACGAGGACCAATCGACCGGCGAGCTCATGGCGATACTCAACGATGACGTCAACCAGCTCGAACGCTTTCTCGATCGCGGCGCCGACGAGTTGCTACGAACCGCCACCGCCGTCGTGTTGATCGGCATCACCTTCTTCCTGCTCACGCCGTCCGTTGCGTGGCTGGCGTTTCTTCCCATCCCCGCCATCGTATGGGGTTCGCTTCGTTTCCAGCGGCGCATGGAGCCCCGGTATGCGACCGTTCGGAACCAAGCCGGTGCTGTCAACAGCCAACTCGCCAACAACCTCGCCGGCATCATGACGATCAAAGCGTTCACCGCCGAGGACCGCGAGACGGCTCGCATCGCCGCGGCCAGTGACGGCTACCGCACAGCCAACCGTCGCGCCATCTCATTGAGTGCGGCGTTCTCACCGCTGATTCGCATCGCCATCCTGGTCGGCTTCACCGCCACGCTGCTGTGGGGCGGGTTCCAAGCGCTCGACGGAAGCCTGGAGGTCGGCAGCTACTCGGTGATGGTGTTCCTGACACAGCGCCTGCTGTGGCCACTCACGAGCCTGGGCGAGACACTGGATCTCTACCAGCGTGCAATGGCGTCGACCAACCGGATTCTCAATGTGCTCGACACGGAGCCACAGATGGAGGACGGCACCGAGCCGCTGGCCGACGTGGGCGGGCACGTGGTCTTCGATGGTGTCTCGTTCTCATATCGACCTGGAACGGTCGTGCTCGACGACATCTCCTTCGATGTCGCTGCCGGCGACACGTTTGCCATCGTCGGCGCCACGGGTTCGGGGAAGACGTCCATCATCAAACTGCTGCTCCGGTTCTACGACCCCAACCGTGGCACCGTGCGCATCGACGGGTCCGACCTCACCAAGCTCCGGCTCGCCGATGTGCGCCGGGCCATCGCCCTGGTCAGCCAGGACGTCTTCCTCTTCCACGGCACGGTGCAGGAGAACATCGCATACGGGCGCCCCGACGCGACGCCGGCAGACATCGAGCGTGCCGCGCGAATCGCGGAGGCCCATGATTTCATTCTCGAATTGCCGGAAGGCTACGACACGATCGTCGGCGAACGGGGCCAGAAACTGTCTGGTGGCCAGCGGCAGCGAGTCTCGATCGCACGGGCGCTCGTATCGGACGCACAGATCTTGGTGTTGGACGAGGCGACGTCGGCCGTCGACAACGAAACCGAAGCTGCGATCCAGCGCTCGCTGGCACAAGTGGCCCATGACCGCACGACGATCGTGATCGCTCACCGGTTGTCAACCATCCGTCACGCCGACCACATCGTGGTCTTGGATCGCGGCCGTATCACACAACGCGGCACGCACGATGCCTTGATCGCGGTGCCCGGCATCTACAAGACACTCTGGTCGGTACAGACCGGCGAGGCCGTGACCGAGGGCTGAACACCGAGGTCGACATTCTTTTCGCGGCCCCGGTGCGCGTCTCTTGATTCCACTTGTGGTTACTTGCTATTTCTTTGGTATGCAGAATCCACAGAATTCGGCGACGTCCAAGCCTCCGAACGACGATCGTCCTCCCGTCGGAGCTGTGCCCCTCTTGGGCGTCGCCGAACCATTCCAGCGCTTGCGTCGCACCGTCCACGATCGACCGCTGGTGCGCCCCGAGGTGTGGCGCCACGCCGGCGGCGGGATCCCCGTGGTCGATCCATATGTGCGCCGCTATTGGACACCGGTCCTGGGGCCGGGAGCGATCGCCGACCTCCTTCGGCTTGCCACCGCCGCTGAACGGCGGCGCTCCCTCCCCCGGCCGGTCTATCTGTCCAGCCTCATACGAGCCGGAATGGTGGCAATCCACGATGGAGCGATCCGGGTCAGAACCAGGGTTCCCGAGGTTCCCCGGCACCTGCGACACACGCTCCCACCTGCGCTCCGTCGCGAGCTCGCCGATCGGCCCGAACGTCCGTTCTCGACCGAGACTCAGCCAAGCCGCAGCTTCGGCGCCTCGAAAGCCTCGGCGTAACCGGACGGAGCGCGGCACTCCACGCCGCGCAGTCGCATCAACCCACGAAACACATCCTCGTCGAACCAGGGTTTGCCGGCTTCCGAAGGAAACGACGTGAGCAGGTGCTCGACCTTGGCGGTGACATCGTCCTCCTCGAGCACCACGTACGCGTTGGCACCGGCCAGGTCGCCTTCGTACTTGGGCAGCTCGTAGTGCAGCACCGGCTGGGTTCGGTACACCTGCCATGCCAGACGGCCGAGAAGCCGATGGTCCTGGTGCGCATCGGAACGGCGCGGCGCAAACACGACGTCCGGGGTGAAGCCCTCGGCGTGCGCAGCCAGGATCGCTTTGACTTGCGGTGCATCGTCGAGCGGCAGGAAGCCGTCGCGGAACTCGTGCAGGGTGAGGCGCCCGGCGTCGCCGAGCATGCGCTCGGCCGACCGCACCGCCTCGGACCGGCGTTCGCTGTTGCCGGACAAGATGAGCCAGCGGATGTCCAGCATCGGGAAGCGACGCCGCATCTGCAGGAGCGTCCCGCCACAGCCGATCTCGATGTCGTCCGGATGGGCCCCTATGCACAGCAACCGTTCGGCGTCTGCGAACAGATGTGCTGTGATCACCTCAGAAGGGCCTTTCGTCCTTCCACAACTCCCAGGGCGCCCGCCCGGAGACCCACAGCTCCTCGAGCCGCTGCCTGTCCTTGAACGTGTCCATCGGCGCCCAGAATCCGTCGTACTTGATCGCCGCCAGCTTCCCTTCCTCCATGAGGCGGAAGAACGGCTCCATCACGATTTCGTCGCCGGGCTCGATGTAGTCCAAGAACTCCTTGCGGAACACAAAATACCCGCCATTGATCCAAAGATCCGAACCGTAAATGGGACGGATCTCGGTGACGGTGTCCGTCTCGTCGATCTCGACGCGGTGATAGCTCAACGGCGGCTGCACCAGCAGGAACTGGGCGATCTTGTCGGATGCCTGGAAATCCGCAACGTATTTGTCGAGCGGAAGATCCGTCAAGCCGTCGCTGTAGTTGACGAGGAAGATGTCCTCGTCGTCGAGGTAGTCACGGACCCGGAGCAACCGATCGGCCACCACGCTTTGCATGCCTGTGTCGACGAACGTGATGGTCCAGTCGTGGATGTCGGTGGAGAGCATGTCGACTTGCCGGCCGCCTGCGGACATGACGAAGTCGTTCGTGGTGGCCTCGTCGTAGTTGAGGAAGAAGCTCTTGATGACGTCTGCCTGATACCCCAGCGTGAGGATGAAGTCGGTGTGCCCGAAGTGGGCGTAGTACTTCATGAGGTGCCACATGATCGGCCGGTAGCCGAGCGGAACCATCGGCTTGGGAACCGACTCCGAGTAGTCGCGGATGCGTGTCCCGTAGCCGCCGCAGAACAGAACCACCTTCATTGCGTCACCTCAGGATGTGGGGGGTCGAACACCGTCACCTCCGGTATCGGGACGACGAACCGGCCGCCCCACTCTCCGATTCCGGCCATCTGCCGGGAGATCTCCTCCTTGAGATTCCACGGCAGGATCACAACGTAGTCGGGCTTGGTCTGCATGATGCGATCAGGCTGAAACACCGGGATGTGGGTCCCCGGAAGGTAGGAGCCGTGCTTGGCTGGGCTCCGGTCGACGGTGTACTCGAGCAGATCGCTGCGGATTCCGCAGTAGTTGAGCAGCGTGTTGCCCTTGCCCGGAGCGCCGTAGCCGGCAACGGTCTTGCCGGCGTCTCGTGCGTCGATGAGAAAACGCATCAGCTTCCGCTTGGTGGCTTCGACCTTTTCCCCGAACGATGCGTACGTCGCCACATCGTCGACCCCGAGCCGCTGCTCGCGATCGAGCATCTCACGGGCCCGTTCGCTCACCGGATGGGAGTCGTCGTCGGCGTGCCGGCCGTAGATCCGGAGGGAACCTCCGTGGGTTCCGAGCTCTTCGACGTCCCACAGCTCGAGCCCGTGGGCCCTGAAGATCCGCTGCGCCGTCGTGAACGAGAAGTACGAGAAATGCTCGTGATAGATGGTGTCGAACTGGTTGTGCTCGATCAGCTGGAACAGGTGCGGGAACTCGATGGTGATCACGCCGCCCGCTGCGAGAAGTGTCTTCATGCCGGAAACGAAACTGTTCAGGTCCGGAACCTGCGCCAGCACGTTGTTGCCGCAGATCAGGTCCGCCTGCGTTCCTTCAGCCGCAAGGCGCGCTGCGGTCTCCTGCCCGAAGAACTCCACGAGGGTCGGGATGCCCTTCTCCTCGGCAACGGCGGCGACGTTGGCCGCCGGTTCGATGCCGAGGACAGGAATGCCCTTCGCAACGAAGTACTGCAGAAGGTATCCATCGTTGGAGGCGAGCTCAACGACCTGCGACGACTCGTCGAGGCCGAAACGCTCGGTCATGTCGTCCGCATACTTGCTGACGTGCGCCAACCAGCTATCGGAGTACGACGAGAAGTAGACGTAGTGGCCGAAGATCGACTCCGGGCTGACGTACTCCTCGAGCTGTACGAGCGAGCACTCCCCGCAGACATAGACGTGGAGCGGGTAGAACGGCTCCATCTCGTTCAGCTGTGCGGCGGACAGCATCGTTTGGCACAGCGGGGACTTGCCGAGGTCGACCATGGTGAACGACAGCTCGGCTTCGCAGAATCGGCAACGCGCTCCCGTTGCCGCAGTTCCCATCGAAGAGGCCGTCTCCGCCATCGTCATACGTTGGCTCCGGCGGCTGCCTCGGTCCAACGCATGTCGATGTCGAGACGGTTGGCCTCGAGCAACGTACGCAGGCGGCGGAGCCGTACGTAGCTGTCGCTCTCGAAGAGCTCCGTCGTCATCGGCTCGGCCACGTAACCGGCGTACAGCTCCTTGGCGCCGGCTTCCACGTTCCACTGTGGCGCAAACTCGGGAAGGATCGATTCGGCCTTGGAGAAGTCGACGCGGTAGTCGCGCGTATCGGGCTCCCCACCAGGAGCAAAGGACACGACGCTGTCAGGGACGGCGGCACCGACGATCTCGGCGACATCCCGAATCTGGTAGTTCTCACCGTTCCGGCCGACGTTGATGGCCTGGTTGTGGATCGCCTCACGTGGCGCGTCGAGGCAGGCGACAAATGCCGCGGCGATGTCGGCGACGTGAACGAGCGGTCGCCACGGTGACCCGTCGCTGAGGATGCGAACCTGGCCGGTGGTGACGGCCCATCCGGTGAGGTTGTTCACGACGATGTCGAGTCGGAGCGCTGGTGACGCACCGTAGGCGGTGGCGTTGCGAAGATAGACGGGCGTGAAGTCGTCGTCGGCGAGCTTGGCGATATCGCGTTCCGCATAGACCTTCGATTCGCCATATGGCGTCACCGGGGCCATGGGCGCCTCCTCGTCGACGAGGCCGTCGCCCGCAGCGCCATAGAGGCTGCAGGACGACGAGAAGAGGAAGCGCTCGACGCCGGCGGCCTTGGCTGCCTGGGCGAGGGCCACCGGGGCTCGCCAGTTGATGTCGTAGGTGATCTCGGGGTTCAGATCCCCGAGCGGATCGTTCGACAGCGCCGCCAGGTGGACGACGGCGTCGAATCCCTCGAGATCGCCGGGTTGAACGTTGCGGATGTCCTGGCCGATCTCGGGCACCTCCGGAGGCTGCTCGCCAAAGTCACATCCGGCGAAGAACCCTGCATCCATCCCGACGACGTCGTGGCCCGTGGCCGCGAGCATCGGGGTCAAGACCTTGCCGATGTAGCCGAGATGGCCGGTAACGAGAACTCTCACGCTGTTCCCCCCATGTTCAGGAAGCGATGACGTCAATAAACCGCATACGGCGAGTCGTTCCCCTGACTTGGTCGCCCCATGCGGGTGGATTCAGCTTTGCGCCACGATACCGTGCGCACCCCCGGCGGAATCTGGGTCGGCTGACCCAAATCACCGTCAGAATTGCCGATTTCTGGGGCTACGCTCGACCGCAATGGTGAAGCGTTATCGCGATCTCGTCGCAGCCGCAAAGGCTACGATCACGGAAATCTCGCCGCAGCCTGCCTGGAAACAGGCCCAGGATGGCGCGGTCATCGTCGACATTCGCGAGCCCGGCGAATACGCCACCGGCGTCATCCCGGGCGCGGTCCTGGTACCCCGAGGCGTGCTGGAGTCGGATATTCCACGCCACGTTCCCGACGCCGCAACCGAGGTGCTGCTCGTCTGCGCTGCGGGCAACCGATCGGCGCTTGCGGCCGCGACGCTGGAGGCGATGGGCTACGAGAACGTCGCCTCGGTAGCCGGGGGGATGTCTGCATGGAAGGCGCAACAGCTGCCGTGGGGTGGGCCAGCCGGACTCACGCCCGAGCAGCGGATTCGCTACGCACGCCACCTCATTCTGCCCGAGGTCGGCGAGGCGGGACAGGAGCGCCTGCTCGCCGCCCGTGCCGTGCTCATCGGGGCGGGGGGCCTGGGCTCTCCGGCATCCTTGTACCTCGCAGCCGCCGGGGTTGGCACGCTCGTACTGATCGACGACGACGTCGTCGACCCCAGCAACCTGCAACGCCAAGTGATCCACACGACGGAGCGGGTGGGGCGGCCCAAAGTCGAGTCGGCCATGGAGACCCTCGAGGCGATCAACCCCGACGTGACCATCGAGCGGCATCGCACGCGGCTCACCAGCCACAACGTGCTCGACCTCTTCGACGGCGCCGACGTGGTGATCGACGGCACCGACAACTTCCCCACGCGCTACCTCGTCAACGACGCATCGTTACGGGTGAGGGTTCCGGTCGTCCACGCCTCCGTGCTGCGATTCGAGGGGCAGGCCTCCGTGTTCGAACCCTATGCCGGGCCGTGCTATCGATGTCTCTATCCCCAACCCCCGCCCGTCGAACTGGCGCCGAATTGCGCAGAAGCGGGCGTGCTGGGCGTGTTGCCGGGCGTCATGGGAACGATCCAGGCAGTCGAGGCGCTCAAGATCATCCTCGACATCGGTGACCGACTCTCCGGCCGCCTGCTCACGTTCGACGCACTCGACGGAAGCTTCCTGTCGTTCCGCATCGAGCGCAATCCGGCCTGTCCAGCGTGTGCCGACGAGTCGTCGCCTCCACGCCTCGTGGACTACGACGAGCAGTGCATCGCCGTCGTCCGCTAGGACCGTGTTGCCAGCCGGTTCCGCCGGCTCGCTGCGACGGTATCTGCCGAACCGCTTCGGATACCGATCAGCACCGTCATAGGTCGCCGGCTCAGCGCTCACCGGCGGACGCCTCCGCGAGGGCCACGAGCGTGCCAACGCCGAAACCGGTGCCGCCCGGGCTGATGTAGTGCTCGGCCTTTTCGCTCCGGGCCGGCCCTGCGATGTCGAGGTGCGCCCACGGGAGGTCACCGACGAATTCCGCAAGGAACAACGCTGCGGTCACGGCACCACCAAAGCGGTTGCCGATGTTCTTCACGTCTGCGACGACTGAGTCCAGCTTGGAGCGGTACTCCGACTCCAGCGGCAAGTGCCACAGCGGCTCTCCGGCGCTGCGCCCCGCAGCCACGAGCTGCGCCGCAACGTCATCATCGGAGGCAAACACTCCGGCGACCTTCTCGCCGAGGGCGACCTTGCACGCACCGGTGAGCGTGGCGATGTCCACGATCAGGGCGGGGGCTTCCTCTGCAGCGAGCGACAAGCCGTCGGCGAGCACCAAGCGGCCCTCTGCATCGGTATTGAGCACCTCGACGGTCGTACCGTTGCGCGCCGTGAACACGTCTCCAGGGCGCAGGGCGCCGCCACCCGGCATGTTCTCGGTCAGCGGGGTGATTCCGATCACCTCGACCGGGAGTTGCAGCGTAGCGATGGCCCACATCGCTGCCATGACCGCTGCCGCTCCTGACATGTCGGTCTTCATCGACTCCATGCCGGCCGGTGGTTTCAGCGACAGCCCTCCGCTGTCGAACACGATGCCCTTGCCCACGTACACCAGCTTGGCGCCGGCACCGTCGGGTCGGTAGTGCATCCGGACAAGGCGCGCCGGCTCATGGGCGCCGGCCGCGACGGCGGCGAGACCCCCAAGACGCTCCGATGCGATGCGATCGGCGTCCCAGACCTCCACTTCGACTCCCAAAGGGGTCAACTGGTCGACCGCCCAGTCGGCGAGCTGGCGCGGCGCCATCTGTCCGGCGGGCTCGTTCACCAGATCCCGCGCCTTGGCGACCGCCGCAGCCACGACACCGCCGCGCCGGCCATCGAGGGTGCCACCGGCGAACACCAGTTCCTCGGTGACCGAACCGTTGGGTTCGCTCTTGTATCGGTCGAATTGGTATTGAGCGAGCGAGAACCCGAAGGCGACAAGGTCGGCTGCGTCCTCCAGATCGACCTGATGCAGCGTGGTCACCACCCTGTTGTGCTTGGTGGCGGCGCGCCCGGCGCCGGCCGCCGCTCGTCGCAGCGCTTCGGCATCGACCTCGTCGCCCAACCCGACGAACAGCACTTGCCGGTACGGCAGAGCGCCTGCACCCGCGATGGACGCCAGTTGCCTTTCCTTGCCGGTGAAGTCACGACCGGTGAGATAGTCCTCCAGCCAGTCGAGTTGGCCGGCCGCCCAATCTGCCCCGGGACCCCACGTCAGCCCTGCGAAGACGGGTACGACCAGCAGATCGCCGCTTGCTTCCTCAACCGGCGGTCCCGCGGTGATCTCGATCATCGGCCATCCTCCTGGCGGGTCGGTGTCCAACTGTCCTCGGCGGCTCGTGCCAGCATGTAGAGGAGGTCGGCGAGCCGGTTCAAATAGGGCACGACGTCCGAGCCGGCGATGCCTGCCTCCCGCACGTGGGTGACCGACTTGCGCTCGGCGCGACGGACGACCGAACGGGCGACGTCGATCGCCGCAGCGAGGGCGTTGCCGCCGGGAACCACGAATTCCGTCGGCATGCCGCGGGCGTCGACGATGTCGTCGATCGCAACCTCGAGGTTCGCCACCATCTCCGAGGTCACCCGGCTGACGCCGTCTTCCAGCTTGTCGTGGCTCTCCGGGTTGGTCGCCAGCTCGGCGCCAACCACGAACAGTGCGCGTTGCAGCTCGAGCAACGTGATCGCCAGGTCGGGTGCAGCGTCCAGGGCGATGGCACGGGCCATGCCGAGAGCGGACACCGCCTCGTCAACGGTTCCGTAGGCGGCGGGCCCGGTGGCGTCTTTGGCGACCCGGCCGCCATAGAAGAGCCCCGTGGAACCGTCATCGCCCTTCTTCGTATAGATCTTCACGGTCCCGCAGCCTAAATGGGTTGGAGCGAGTCTCGATCTGCGTCACCCATATGCCACGAGCCGGCCAACTACCAGGGTCCCCAGGGCAGTGAGCACCGCCAGATAGCTGAGCCCGGTCGCCGCCATCACCCCGGTGTAGCTGGGCTCCTTCAGCGAGAACCACACGCCGAGGATCAGCAACCCGGTCATGACCGCAAGCGCCAAGTAGGCCCAGCCGAAGACCGCGTCCGATTGGTTGCCCGACGTGACGAGGCGACCAATGACGATCCCAGCGTCGGCGAGCAGCCCAACGCCACCGGCCAGCGCCAGGCGGTGCAGCGCCCACCGGGGCAGCCGGGGATCAACCAGATACCAGTGTCCCAACAACATCTCGGAGGTCACCCCTCCTGCAAACAACGCCCCGGTGAACACGAGCGCAATCGGCGAGTCGGTCCATGCTGCCGCGGCCAGCCCGGCCGCACCGACCGCGAACGCCCCGGCGGACCACTCCGCACGACGGGCCGCAATGCCCGCTGCGAGCGCTGCCACGAGACCCAACCAAGCGCCTGCTCCTCCCCCGGCAGCGCCGGCGAAGGCGGCCATGGCCGCCACCACGCCGGCCACCAGCCATGTGTATCCCGGACCCACGATTCGCCACCACACGACGGCGGCGCCGCCGGCAGCGAGCCCAGCCGTCCACATCGACAGGACGAGCGCCGGCGTCAGGTCCAACGTGCTCAGCCCAACCAGTCGGCGATTCGCTGCGCCACGGCGGCAGGCGTCAGGCCGTAGCGCTTGGCAAGCTCGTCCGCCGGCGCCGAAGCCCCGAAGTGATCGATCCCGATGCGGAGGCCGCCGCTGCCCACGACTTCAGCCCAGCCAAAGGTGGCGCCGGCCTCGAGGGAAACGCGGGGAATGTTCTCGCCCAGAACATCACGCCGATACGCGGCATCTTGCTCGAAGAACGCTTCCACACACGGCATCGAGACGACTCGGGTGTCGACACCTTGGCCGGCGAGCTCGTCCGCAGCGGCGAGGGCGACCCAGCGCTCCGAGCCGGTCGCGACAAGCACCACGTCGGCGCCGTCGCGCACGACGTAGCCGCCTTTGCTCACGGCGGCGGGATCGCTCGGCGTGGCTGGCACCGGCACCCCCTGCCTGCTGAAGATGAGTGCGGTGGGGCCCTCGCTGCGGTTGATCGCCGCCTGCCACGCCCCCGCAACTTCGCCGGGATCGCCCGGCCGGATCACGTGGAGATTCGGGATCGCCCGCAACGCTGCGAGGTGCTCGACCGGCTGGTGGGTGGGCCCGTCCTCTCCGAGGAAGACCGAGTCGTGCGTCCACACCCAGATGCTGGGCGTTCCCATGAGGGCACCCAACCGCACCGAACCACGCATGTAGTCGCTGAACGTCAGGAACGTCGATCCGAACGCACGCAGACCCCCGTGGATCGTGATGCCGTTGACGATGGCGCCCATGGCGTGCTCGCGCACGCCATAGCGAACGTTCCGGCCGCCCGTATGTTCACGGCCGTAGTCGGCTTCCCCTTCGATGAGAGACTTCGTCGATCCGGCGAGGTCGGCGTCGCCGGTCATCAGATCCGGCCGCATCGGCGCAAGCCGTTGAATGACCGCACCGGACATCGCACGGGTCGCGACGCCCTTGCCGGCGTCGTAGGGCGGCGCTGCGAGCTCGACCGATCCGGGGGCGAAATATGCTCGCCATCTGGCGGCGAGCTCCGGATCGGCGCCGAATGCGTCCTCGCTGCGTTCGCGCCACGCCCTGCGCTCCTGGCGGCCGCGATCCATCGCACTCGAGAAGAACCGGTAGACCTCGTCCGGAATCTCGAACGGCGGCCGCTCCCAGCCCAGTCGCTGCCTGACGAGCGCAATCTCGTCCTCGCCGAGCGGCGAGCCATGGGCTTTGGCGGTGTCCTGCTTGTTGGGGCTCCCGTAACCGATGTGTGTCTTGCAGGAGATCAGCGACGGTCGATCGGCGGCGTCACGAGCCTCTGCGATCGCCTCCCGCAGCGCCCGATGGTCGTGACCGTCGACCGTGAGGGTGTGCCACCCGTAGGACTCGAATCGATGCGGAACGTCCTCCGTGAAGGTCCAATCGGTCGGTCCCTCGAGAGAGATGGCGTTGTCGTCGTACAGGTAGATCAGCTTGCCGAGGCCCCAGTGCCCTGCGAGCGATGCGGCCTCGGCTGCGAGGCCCTCCATCAGATCGCCGTCCGAAACCAGACCGTACGTGTAGTGATCGACCAAGCCCGGCCCGAACACGGAACGAAGGTGGGTCTCGGCCAGCGCCATCCCGACCCCCGTGCCAAACCCTTGTCCGAGCGGCCCGGTGGTCATCTCGATGCCGCGTTCCAACTCGATCTCGGGGTGCCCGGCGGTCGGCGAGCCCCATTGCCGAAAGTTTCGAATGTCGTCCATCGAGAGGTCGAATCCGCCCAGGTGGAGCAGCGAATAGAGCAGCATGGAGCCGTGACCGTTGGACACGAGGAAGCGATCGCGATCCGGCCAATGCGGGTGTTCAGGGTCGACGTTCAGGAACTCGCCCCACAGCACGACCGCGATGTCTGCCATACCCATGGGCATCCCGGGATGGCCTGAGTTGGCCTTCTGGACGGCGTCCATGGAGAGCACACGAATGGCATCGGCGCTGAGACGAGCGAGATCGGCGGTCACGGTTCCTCCGCGGTGCTGGAGAGCAGCGCAAGGGTAGTGCGGTGCGCAGCGCCCACTACTCGACGAGGTCGTCCTCGGGGATGCCGTATGAGGGCATCACGAGGTGGTCGAGCCAGGCGCCGGGGTCTTCGGACCAATCCAGCGCCGCCATCTGCTCCCGCGTACGGCGGCCGCCCGTCGCCCGAAAGAGCTCGTAGAGCGTTGCTCGGAGCGTGAGCTCAGGCGTGTCGCGACCGATCTGGTACGACCGCGGCCCGTCCGAGGGCTCGAGCAGCAGCGCCGGCAGCCGATGGGCACCTGCGACGAATCGCAGCATGCCGACGTGGCTTCGCATCGCCAGCAGTACGGCGTCGCTGTCGCGGGCACCTGGTGCGTCGAGGGCCGAGCGGATGTCGTGCTCGTGCAACGCGATGTCGGTGACGATGATGTCGGGCCACGCCGCGGCCGCCACCGGACCGAAGGCAGTCATCAGAGGATCCGGCAGCCCGGCGTCTTCTGGGGCCGTGAGAACGGCACCGAGCGCATCCAGGCATCCGGCCCACTCCTCCAGCACGGCGGCAAGCGACCACGCAGCTCGGTCTTCGACGTGGCGCGCCGTCCAACCGGCGGAGGCGTATCCATCGAGGTTGCCTGCGATCCAGTCCTGCGCCAGGCCGGAGAGGTGGGCAACGAGATCCTGAACCGACCAGCCCGGCGTGGCCGGCACCGGAACCTCGGGCCCGGCCGTCGCCAACCCGGCGATGCGCTGCTGAGCGTTGCGGTATGCCCGCGCATGAGCATCGGTCATTCGGCGAGCGTAGCGGCCGGGTTCACCGGGCTCCTATTCGACGACGAGTGTGTCGTGGGGCGAGGTGTTGAGCCGCTCGGCTCCACGATCGGTGCAGATCGCGATGTCCTCGATGCGCACGCCGAAGCGGCCTGGCATGTAGATGCCTGGCTCGATCGAGAACGCCATTCCTGACTCCAGCTCGGTGCGGTTCCCCGCCACCAGATAGGGGTCTTCGTGCACATCGAGACCGATGCCGTGCCCGATGCGATGGAAGAAGAACTGCCCGTAGCCGGCCGAGTCGATGATGGCGCGGCCGGCGGCGTCGACGTCCTCGCAGGCGACGCCCGGCCCGGCGGCTTCGAACCCGGCTTGCTGAGCCTCACGAACGATTCGGTGAACCTCTCGATAACCATCGGGTGGGGCGCCGACGTGGAACGTGCGTGTCGTGTCCGAGCAGTACCCGCCGACCTTGCCGCCAAAGTCCACGACGACTGCGTCGCCTGGCTGGATGACTCGGTCGCCCGGCTCGTGATGAGGCGATGCGCTGTTGGGTCCCGCTGCGACGATGCGAAAGGTCGCAACGTCGCTGCCCTCCTCGACCGCCAAGGCAGCAACCTCTTCCGAGAGTTCGAATTCGGTCTTGCCGGAGAACCGGTGGTCTTGCAGACGACCGACCGCCCGATCGACCGCGGCGGCAGCGCTCCGCAACAACTCGATCTCGTCCGGATCCTTGCGAATACGCAGGGCGCTCGAGATCGCACGCCCCGACACGAAGTCGACGCCGGCAAGTCGATCCTGCAGTGCCAGCAGGAAGACCGACCACGTCTGATCTCCGACGGCAACCCGCCGGGCGCCGTCGCAGTGGTTCGCAACGAAGGCAAGCGGATCATCGGTCTCGCGCCAGGGGACGATGGAGAAGAGCCCGGGTTGCGCCTTCACTCGCGGCGCTTCGAGCTCGGGAACGACGAGCACCGCCTCCCGGTCGAGCGGGATCGCCGCCATGGTGAGGCGCTCCGACGGCACGGCCTCGTATCCCGTCAGATAGGGAAGGTCAGATCCGACCGAGACCAGCATCACGTCGATGCCCGCCTGCAACATCGCATGCCGAGCGCGCTTCATGCGACCCGCGAAGTCGAACTGGGGATGGATCATGTGGCGGCAGCAGCGGAAAGCGAGTCGCGAGCGTGATACGACGACCGCACCAGCGGCCCGGACTCAACGTGCGGCATCCCGAGCCGGGCTCCCTCGGCGGCGTACCGCTCGAACTCGGCCGGATGCACGTAACGATCCACGCTGCGATGCCGAACCGTCGGACGCAGGTATTGCCCGATGGTCACGATGTCGACGCCGACGGCGCGCAGATCGGCAAGGGCACCGAGGACCTCCTCTTCCCGCTCGCCCATGCCGACGATCAACCCCGACTTGACCGATCCTTCGGGGTTGATCCACTTCGCCCTGGCGAGCAGCGTCAGGGATCGCCCGTAGCTGGCCGCGGTGCGAATGTCCCGCTGCAGTCGCAACACGGTCTCCGTGTTGTGGTTGAGCACTTCCGGTTGCGCCGCCATGACCTGCTCCAGGGCGTCACGATTCCCCTTGAAGTCGGGGATGAGCACTTCGACCGCGCACCCGGGCATGCGGTCGCGGATCCTGCCGATCGTCTCGGCAAAGATCCCGGCTCCCCCGTCGGGCAGATCGTCACGGTTGACCGAAGTGAGCACGGCGTGCTGCAAGCCCATCTTCTCGACCGCCTCGGCGGCGCGACGGGGTTCGTCGACATCGACTTCGCCGGGCCGCCCCGTGGTGACGTCACAGAACGCACAGGCTCGTGTGCAGCGATCGCCCAGCAGCATGAGGGTTGCGGTGCCTTGCGACCAGCACTCGTAGATGTTGGGGCAGCCCGCCTCTTCACAGACGGTGTTGAGCTCCATGTCCCGCATCAGCCGCTTCAGATCGCCGTAGCCCTCCGAGCTGAGGTTGGCCTTGACCCGCATCCATTCGGGGCGCTCCGGCTCGCCGGCCAGGACGCCGCGAATCGCCACCGGTATCTCGTTTCTGGCCTCCGGAGAGAACACGCCGGCAGCCAGCATCTGGTCGACGTCGTACTCACGCTTCCGTGCCCCACGAGCGAAGGCCCCGAGCTGCGTCTCCGTCTCGTCGTGACCGAAGGTGCCCGGCACATGTCGCAGCAGCACGTCGACGACCTCTTCGAGGGTGACTTCCCGATCGAGCAGCCGGCGCATCGAGGTGACGGCACGATCGCCGATGCCACACGGCACGATGTTTGCGAAGTACTCGAGATCCGGGTCGACGTTCAGCGCAAAACCGTGCATCGAGACGCCCCGCGCCACTCGGACGCCGATGGCGGCAACCTTGCCGGCCTCCGTCCACACCCCCGTGTAGCCGTCCTCCGCCCACGCCGAGATCCCGAAGTCGGCGAGCGTGGCGATCAACGCCCGCTCGATCCGGCGCACATGACCGACCATGTCGAATCCGCCGGGGAGCTTCGGCACGCCAAAGATCGGATAACCCACCAGCTGCCCAGGACCGTGATACGTGATGTCGCCCCCGCGGTCGACGAAGTGCACCGTGGCTCCCAGCGCCCCGAGACGGGACTCGTCGACGAGCAGGTTCGAGCCATCGCCGTTGCGGCCCACCGTGAACACATGCGGGTGCTCGACGAGCAACAAGTAGTCGTCGGCGCTGCGGCACTGCGTCCGGCCCTCCCAGAAGGCCTTCTGCAGGTCCCACGCCTCGTCATACGGCAGCCGCCCCAGCCAGCGAGTCCGCAGCAGCCGCACTGCTGCATCCTGCGTCACGACAGTTCCTGCTCCCAGTCCCACGTCTCGAGATTGTGCTTGATGCGCTGCAAGAAGAGCACCGCCGTCGAACCATCGAAGACCCGGTGGTCCCAGGTGAGACCCAGGTAGCCAATCGGCCGGATGGCGATCGTGTCCGTGCCGTCCGGCAGGCCGATCACGGTGGCCCGTTTGCTGACGGTGTCCGTCGACAGGATCGCTGCGTTCGGAACGTTGATGATCGGAGCGCTCATGAACGACCCGTACGGACCAGGATTCGTGATGGTGAACGTGCTATTGGCGACGTCGTCCGGTTCGAGATTGCCCTCGCGGGCCTTGACCGCCTTGTTGCGGATCTCCTTGGCGAGCGGGCCCATGCGCATGTTGTCGGCGTCCTTGATGGTCACAACCACCAGGCCACCTTGGTCCATGTCGACGGCGATCCCGAGGTCGACTTCGTCGTGGAAGACTTGCTGCCCCTCGTCGAGGCGGAACGCACTGTTCACGACAGGGAACGCATGGAGCGCATCCATCGTCGCCCGTGAGATGAACGGCAGATAGGTCAGCGAAAAGCCATGCTGCGCCTTGAACGAGGCCTTGTGGGCATGGCGAACCCGCTCGACGTTCTCGTAGTCGACCTCGACCGAAGTCCACACGTGCGCCGCCGTCGCCTTTGCCATCACCATGTTGTCCGCAATCCGGCGACGCAATCGCCCGATTGGACGCACGTTGTCGTCCTCGCTGTCAGCGGCAGCAGGCGCTGCTGCCGCCGCGACCGGTGCGGTCGCTGTTGCTGCAGCGGCAGCGGGCGCCGCCTCGGCAGCCGGGGCAGGGGCAGCCTCTGCAGCCGGCGACATGACCGCTGCGGCGACGTCTGGTTCTGCGGGAGGAGCGATCGGTTCCGGTGCCGTTGCGGCGACCGCAGCCATTCCGGCTGCAGCGGCTGCCGCCGCGGGCGGCATCGACGGTGCCTCTGGAGCTGCAACGTCGGGAGCTGCCGGTGTGTCAGCGGCCGCCGCAGCCTCC
>DATHZQ010000049.1:0-19808 GCA_035458525.1 Acidimicrobiia bacterium | reverse complement strand
TGATGGAGGGCAAGGCGATGTTCTACGCCATGTTCGCCGACCTCAACGCCGTCCCCATCGTGCTCGACACCAACGACCCCGACGAGATCATCACGACCGTGCGCCACATCGCCCCGGGGTTCGGCGGGATTCACCTCGAGGACATCGCCTCACCGGGGATCTACCGCATCGAAGCCGAGCTCGACGAACACCTCGACATCCCGGTGTTTCACGACGACCAGCACGGGACAGCCGTTGTGATGCTTGCTGCAGCCCTGCGCGCCGCGGAGCTGTCAGGCCGCAGGATCCAGGACCTGGTGTTCGGCCAGATCGGCCTCGGTGCGGCCGGCTCGGCCATCGCCTGCCTGGCCACCGCATTCGATTTCAAGGCCGTGGTCGCCTACGACCCTTCGCCTCAGGCCGCCAACCGCATCGCTCGGATGGCGAAGAACGGCGCCATTGCGACGTACTCCGGCGGCCGGGACGAGATGCGACAAGTGATGACCGAATCAGACGTGCTCGTCATGACGACCGGCCAGCCCGATCTGATGAAGGCCGAGTGGGTGCGGCCCGGCCAGATGATCATGGCACTCTCCAACCCTGTCCCTGAGATCGACCGCCACGTTGCGATCGAAGCCGGGGCGGCTATCGCCACCGACGGGTCGATCGTGAACAACGTGCTCGCCTATCCGGGACTGTTCCGGGGTGCACTCGATGCCGGGAGCCCCCGCATCGGCGCGACGATGAAGCGCAGTGCTGCCGAGACGCTGGCTGGGCTCGCACCGCCCGGTCAGCTGCTTCCCGACCCGCTGGACCGCAGCGTCCACGACGCAGTTGCCGCCGCCGTGGCCGGCGCCGCCGGCTAGCGCCTCCAGATGCCGCTCACGTGGATCGAGATCGCGATCGCGGTCGTCGTCACCGCCGTCGCCGCCGCGGCGCAGGGCGTGGTCGGCATCGGCTTCGCGGTCGTGTCGGTGCCGTTGCTGTCACTGGTGAATCCCGTGCTGTCACCGGTGCCGCAGGTGCTGATGGTCTTGCCACTGACCGTGATCATGGCGTGGCGCGAACGCGCCCACGCCGACGTGCGTGGGGTGCCGTGGGTCCTCGCCGGCCGGCTGCCGGGAGCCCTCATAGGGTTGTTCCTACTGACGGCGGCAACGCAACGGGCGCTCGACGTGCTGATCGCCAGCATCGTGCTCGCCGGGGTTGCGATCCGAGCGAGCAGCATCCGAATCGCCCGCAACCATGCAACCGAGCTCCTGGTCGGGACCTTCGCCGGAACCGCCAGCATGGTGGCGTCCATCGGAGGTCCGCCCATGGCGCTGCTCTATCAGAGGGAGCGAGCCGAGACGATCCGTGCAACGCTCGGCGTCGTGTTCACGGTGGGTGTGCTCATCACGATCGTCGGCCGTGCGCTGAGCAGCCAGATCTCGAGCGATGATGTCCGGATCGCGGCAATGCTCTTCCCGGCGATGGTCGCCGGCTATGCCTCGAGCATCCCAATGACGTCCCGTGTCAGCGAGGACTCCGTGCGCCGCGGCATCCTGATCGTCTCGACCATCGCCGCAGTTGGGCTCGTCGTGCGAGCGCTCTGAGCTGCGTTACGTCGATACGAAGTCGGCGGCGAATCGGGCGCGAGCGGCCACCGGGACCTTGGGTACCACTTCCAGCTCGTAGCCCGCGAGGGCGTAGGCCTCGCACACGGCCTCGTCGAAGCTCACCGCCATTTCGAACGTCATGGTGCGTTCCTCGTCCGTGGTGTCCGATGTCCTCCCACAGTTCGAACAGCAGCGCTGTCGGGTTGTAGCGGTGAACCTGGGCCGCTTCGAGGCAGGCTCCGGAATCGACACCCAAGCAGATCGCGTACGCCGCGCTGTCGGGAACCCCACGATCGAAGAGGATCGGCGACCCCTCGGTGACTGCTTCGTACTGCCGGATCGAACGCTGGAGGATGAGGTCGACGAACCGGGCGAACGGAAGGTCTTGCGGCGACTCGCCCGTCGAGCGCAGATCGGCGAGCACCAGGCGAGCCGGCTCGGCGACGAACGCATGCGGGGCCGGAAGCTGGTTCAAGACCATGGTCTTGCCCGTGCCGGGAGCGCCGGTGAGCAGCTGCCGGGACCTGACCATCATGCGCCGGTGATGCGGCCCAGCCCTTCGATGAACTCGGTGGCGGGGTCCGGCTCCGATGGCGTCGACTCGATGGTGTCGAGGATGTCTTTGAGCGCATCGAAGAACTCCGGAACGGCCCACGCCAGGACGCGAAGCAGAACGAAGAACACGACGATGATCAGAATCAGCCTGATCCACGCCAGGTAGTTCTTGTCCGGGTCGAACACCACGGCCATCACCTGCTCCACGGGTGCGAAGAAGCGGCTCGACTCGGGTATCCCCACGTCGTTCAGATCGACGCGTGGTGTGGCGGTTGCGACCATTGCCGGGGCGGCGACCATCGCCGCGGGTTCCATCACGGGACCAGACGGAACGACCTCAACCGCTTCGGTCGGTGCGTCGAGCAGCAGGGCCTGTTCGTCGGTATCGACCGAATCTTCCACATCGGTCCCGGCATCCGGCGCGGCCAGATCCGATCCCGCGTCACCTTCATGATCCCGGATGACGGCGTCGTGTTCATCCGCCGCGTTCCCGGCTGTCGCCGCGATCAGCGCGGTCGGCTCGGGTGAATCTTCGGCCGCTCGTCCGCCGCCCTCGCTCCCGGCAGCGGCATCCGGCTCCAGCCCCTCGTCGCCGCCGCGGGGCGCCGGCTTCGATTCCGCTTCGTCTTCGTCGTCTTGGTCTGCAGAGTCGGTGGCGGTATCGGCCTCGCTCGAGAAGACGGGGGCCGCGACGACCGACGTTGCATCGTCCGGTTCGTCGACCTGGGGCTCAGCCTCGGGCAGTGTGGCGCGCAACACACCGCTGCTCATGTTCAGCTCCTCGGCGAGCTGCTCCAGCGTGGCGTTGTCCGGAACGGCGTCGCCGCGCTCCCACGAACGCACCTTGGTGGCCGTGGTGCCCATGCGATTCGCCAGCTGGCCAAGGGAATAGCCGAGCGAGAGGCGTCGCTCGTTGATGATCTTGCCGAAGTCGCGGCTGCCGGCCATGAAGCTCCTCAGGGACTGCCCGGCAGGATATCGCAGATCGTGGGGAAGACCTTGCTTCGTGCCCCCGTCACGATCTGCCACCGAGCCGATGGGCGGTCTGGATCAGCGGCCGCACCCGGCGACTCGATGCGGAGGTTGGCAGCGCACCGGCGTGACCGACTCGATGGGTCTGCAACATCGAGGGGGACGGGAATCGAACCCGCCACGGCGCTTTCGCACCCTCAACGGTTTTGTAGACCGTTCGGGGCGATCCCGGGGGCCCCAAGCGGCACAAGGTTCTCCGCCGGAAAGCGCTGCGGCGCAGGGGTTCAGGTCTCTCGACGTTGTTCGTCACCTCTCGGCGGTTTGCGTCGTTTCTCGTTCTCACGCGCCCCCAGCGCGCCCCGAGCGCAGCCTGGCGTGGGTCACGACCTGCACATCGTCGGCGAAGTCCAGCCAGGTCCCCTCCAGCAGGTTGCCCACCTGATCGGGTCTGAAAGCCGGCACCCGGGCCCTCAGGCGCGGTGCGCGGTTCTGCTCGCTTCCTGATCGAAGATGAGTGGGAAGCAGTTGAGTGTGGCAGGAGTTGGCCCTCTCACGAGGGACGTTGTTCGAGCCAATTGCCGATGATTCCAACCACGGTCTCGGCGTCCTCGATGGCCTGATCGGCTACTTCTTGAGGTACTGGTCCGAGGTCGTAATCGGCATGGCTACGACGGTCGTAGAGGGACCGAAAGAGTCGACCGGCTCGCTCGTCGACCCCTTCTCCTTTGATGACGAGCTGACCGAAAGCTGAGATCACCCCTGCGTGTTTCGATCTCGACTCGCCCAGGCTCAGCAAGGCGGCCTCGGCTGCGTAGAACGCGGCGTAGTAGCAGCGGCTCACGGCCTGTGCTGCGAACCCCTCCCTTGCAAGGACCTTGGCTGCGGCGATCTCTTCGAAACCCCGAGCCATGCCCTCCTCGACAGCGCTCACACCACTGTCCGACCGTGCGAACGTGCCTCGATGAGTACCGGCTTGCCCGACTGGTCGAACTGTGGCTCGGTCACTGGCAGAGCCGACAGCGTGACGTCGTATTTCAACGACAACCGCCACAGCAGTTCGTCCATACGGCGAAGCTCCTCCCAGGGCGAATCCATGTCCCGCAGCACCACCAGCAGATCGATATCCGACTGAGGCCCCGCCTCGCCCCGAGCCTGCGAGCCATACAAGACGACCTGCACCAGTCGATTCCCGTAGAGGTCACGCAACTCGGCCGCTGCGAGTTCGGCAATTCGTGTGGCAACGGGGGGTCCGACCGCCTCCGGCTCGGCGGCGAGTCGTGCCAGGGCCCGTTGGGCGGCACCCTCAGTGATCGCCTTCGCGTCTTCTAGCCACTCGATGGCGCGGCGTTGCATCCTCAGATCGTGGAAGGAGAACCACTCCTCACGCAGTTCTGGGAACTCGAACAGGGTGTCCTTGAACCGCCGGAACGCGCCACGCCCTTCGAGCGCACGAGACAGTAGATCCCTGGCTCTCGCCTCGCCCACCAGGTCGGTGAAGTCGACCATGTCTCGGTAGGCCTCGCGAGAGTCCCCCGGGTGCACAGACATGAGACCTCGCGACTCGAAGTCATCGGGGTCGTCATCCACCGAGCAGTACTCCACCGCACCCGTTGCGGGATCCAACCACCAGGACGACTCGTACGAATGATCCTCGAGCGCCACAACCAACATCTCGAGGTCAACAGACGAAAGATCGAGCATCGTCATCTCCTTCATCTCGCTCGACACTGACAGCATACTTCAGGCCCCCTGACCCTCTCCGACCCCGATCCGGGAAGTGCCGCTCGGCGACGCGCTCCCTATGGACGCATACCGGGTGATCGGCGCTGCTGCGGCGCGGAGTCCTCGAACTCCCGCCGCCGAGTGGGCTCAGGCGTCGTGCAACCTCGCCGGGTCGCATCTCCGCGAAGCGCGACCCAAACAGACATCTTCATGAGGATGAGGCCGAGAGGCCTGCCGCTGCGCTCCGGTGCTCGCTGCAGCCGAGGGCGGAGCACGTCCGAGGTCAGCACGACACCGGCTGATCACCCAACGCCAGCTTCATCACTACTCGGCGCTGTACCACCTCGCCACCCTGCTCACCCGCATCGCCGCCTGCTGGCGACGCAACGAACGCTACGTCATCCGCGACGTGGACGGACGACGCATCACCACCGCCGAAATGGAGTCGACTGAGCCGCTCCGACACTGACCCGCTCCACCCCAGCCCAAGCAGAAAGGACTTGACACCAGTTAGGAATTCAGATCACCCACGTGACTCCGAGCCATCTCACACACCCCGTTCCGAGCCGATCGAGCACGGTGCACTATGCCTCTGGTCGGTTCTCTAAGGTCAGCCGAGAACGAGCGCCGCAGCGAATGCGGTGAGATCGTCTTCTCGATACCCGCCCGTCGGGACAGGCGCTTCAGAATCCTGGTCGCAGCATGCCGGTCCAATCGTCGGGTGCGGTCTCGGTTCAAGAAGATAGGGCCCTCTTCGCGTTCCCCGACACACAGGTCGACGGCTCGGGCGGTGCGGGGTGCGAGGGGAATGGCGGCAATCTTGCCGCCCTCGCGGGTGATCGTCAGCGTCCGATGCCCGCGTTCCATCCCGAGATGCTCAATGTCTGCGTTCAACGCTTCGGAGATGCGTAGCCCGTTCAAGGCGAGCAGACACGCCAAGGCGTGGTCGCGGCCCCCGGCGAGGCCGGCTTGAACCAGGAACAGGCCGAGCTCGTTGCGATCCAACCCGGTGGCGTTCGATTCGTAGCCCAGCCGCGGGCGACGCACATGCAAGGCCGGGGAGGCCGGGATGAGTTGCTCTTCAACGCAGTACCGGTAGAACCCGGCAATGGTCGACAGCCGCCGCGCCACCGTCGCCCCTGCCCTGCCGTCTTCTTCGAGGCTGCGGGCGAACAGCTCGATGTGGGCCCGCTTCACCTCAAACACCTTCAGGTCGTGGCTGGCGCACCATCCCAGCCACTGACGCAGATCCAGGCTGTAGGCGTCACGGGTTGCGGCGCCGTATCCGGCCAGGAAACCTGCGATCGCTTGGCGGACGGCGAACGAGTCGAAGTCCGGCGCCATGACTGCCGGCACCACGGTCGGTTGCATTGTCGTCATGTCGTTCCTCTCACCTGCCGAGAGGAACCGGCCTGCACGAACCCGACCAGCTCACCACGCACCGTGACGGGAAGGCAACCCCACCTGATAACGGAGGTAGCGCTGGAGGTGCCGATACCGAGCACTCAGCCGAATGCTCGTTCGTGCGCCCGTATCTGGTGATCGGCGTTGCGTCGGGGGCTGGGATCGTCTTGAGCTTGTGAAGTCGTGAGCGAGTGCTTCGGTCGTAGCATTGCGGCGAGGGCCGATCCGCACTTCGCTCCGGAGGGACAAGGCTGATGGAGTCTCAGCTATCCAACGAGCACCGGGCGCACTACCAGCGCCGAGCGCTGCTTCTCGAATATGGCACCATCGCCTGGAACGTCGGCGAGGCGGTGCTGACGATCTCCCTGGGAGCCATCGCCTCGTCGCTGGCCTTGATCGGCTTCGGCACGGTGTCGGTCATCGAGGTCTTCGCCTCGGCGGTGGTCGTGTGGCACCTCCGGCCGACTCACGGTGAAGCCGCAACAGCGCGCACGGCACGCGCTCACCGGCTCGTTGCCATCGCCTTTGCCGCCCTCACGGTTGCCGTCTCCGTGGCAGCGATCCGCGACCTGGTAGTGGGCAGGCGCCCCGACGAGTCGCCGTGGGGGATCGCCTACCTCGCAGTCACCGCACTTGTCATGTTCGGGCTGGCAAACGCCAAGCGGCGCGTCGCCGACCGGCTCGACTCATCGCCGCTGCGGTCCGAAGCAGCGATGACGTTCCTCGACGGCGCGCTGTCGACCGCCACGATGCTGGGCTTGCTGCTCAATGCGGTGGCGGGCTGGTGGTGGGCCGACCCATCGGCGGCCTTGATCGTGGGTCTGGCGGCGGCGAGGGAGGCCCGGGAGAACTGGGAGGAGGCCGCCGAGCTGAGTGCGGCTCACGCGGCTGAATAGGCCGGCCACGGACTACGCCACCTCTCCGCTCGCTTCGCTCGTATCGAAGACGCGACCCAACCGAGAGGAACGAGCCTGCACGAAACCCGCCCGCGTTCTCGCCACGCAGCGTGGCAAGTAGCCAGCGCAACCCGAACACGGCGATAGCGCTGGAACTGCCGATCCCGGGCACTCGGCGAGACGTGCCGTTTTGCGCCGGATTTGGTGATCGGTGCGGCTCCGACGTGTGAGCTCCTTGACCAGTGGCTTCCAATTGATCGCGTTGGAGGAGTCGACGCGGTGGGACCCCCTGGTGAGCGGCGACCACACTAAAACACAGTATCGCTGACCCACACCAGGGTCGATCAGACGTTGGGCGACAGGATCTCCGAGATGTGTTTCACCATTGAAGGACCGCGGATCGGCCTGCAGAATGGTGTCGCGCGCATCAACCGTCACAGGCTCCCCGCTTGAGCCATCGGCCGTTCGCAGCGACACCGTCCGCGGCAACACCCGGGTTCGCCGGTCACCCGGTGCGATTCGACGACGTCGCGGTAGCGCAGATTGGATGCGGTCTGATGAAAGACGACCCAGCTCGTCATCCACGCCGCAATCTGAGGCACAGCCTCGTCGATGGTGAGCAGAGGTCGGGTTGTGAAGGTCATATATGGGGCGTAGTTCAGGGCATCCTCATAGAGCCGAGCCTGATTCGTCTCCGATGACTATGCCGCCGCCACCGTCGGCGTAGACGAAGTGGTGCAGCGTTCCGGATGCGGCTCCCCGTTGCCCGAAGATCGCCATCAGCTCGGAGACGCGCTCCCTGGACCGTTCCCCGGTCAGCTGATAGTGAGTGGCGAACAACATACCGGCTCCTCTCTTCCCACTACTGCAGCGAGAACTGACTCGGTCCGCGCTTCCGAACCTACAGGTCGCAGCTCTCAGCTGCGTGATCCGTGGGCGCCAAGCCCGATCACATTGGCGTCAAAGGCGGACCGCGAGGGTGATCATCGACGCCGGCTGCGGCGAGATCAGCGAGCCGTCGCAGAGACGACGGCCCAGGCCAGCGGGCTGTGCACGAAGGCATACGAGGGGGCACCACGGTGGTGCACACCGTACCTCAGCCCAACACCATCACTCCCGACAGGACCCGAATCAGGGCCACCCAGCGTGGCTGGCACTGATACGGCACGGCGATCTGGAAGTGCCGATCCAGAGCACTCGGCGAGCTGGGCGTTGATATCGCGCCCGACTTGTTGGTCTGTGTTCTCCTTGATTGTCGAGATCAGCCCTGTAAGCACCGGAACGTCGCCAAAGAGCCAGGCGCGACGAAGAATCGCGCAAGCGCCAATGTGCGTGGCTACAGCCATCAAGCCCCTCGGACGGCTGGGTGTAGTGTCGGTGCCCTCGGCGTCTGGATATCGTGTGCTGGAGTCAACGAACCATACGGACCGTGTCTCCGCAGCGGGGTACATCACGGTCAATGGTGTGGCGCACTTCTACAGGACGGTTGGTCACGGAGAGCCGTTTGTTGTCCTTCATGGCGGCCCTGGCATGTGGCACGATGAGCTGCTCCCCTACTTCGATGACTTGGCTCGAGACCATCAGGTGATCTTCTACGACCAGCGTGGAAATGGCAGATCCCTCATGCCCGAGATCACGAAGGAGAACTTCACGGTTGACTGGTTGGTGTCAGACCTCGACGAACTTCGCAACGCCTGGGGGTTCGATCGGCTCGGCATCATCGGGCACTCGTGGGGCGGACTGCTCGGAATGTACTACGCGACCAGACACCCAGAGCGGGTCAAACGTCTGGTCCTCGTCGATGCAGCCCCGATCAATACGGATCTCCTCATACAGTCCTACAGGGCGCTGGTCGATCGGTTCCCTGCTGGCGAATGGGAACGTCTCGAGGCGATGTACGGAAGCGATGCATACCAGGCGGGTGACCCAGTGTGCCTCAACGCAGCGATGAGATTGTCCGAGGGACCCACGTTCCACGTCCCTGCAGCACGGGAGGAGTACTTCGACCTCGTGGCCTTCGACGCCGTCACGGCAAGAAACATGGTCGCAATAGCCGAACCGGCACAGATCATCAAGCAGCGTGTGACTGTTCAAGACGATCTGGGCAAGATCAACTGCCCGACCCTGATCATCCACGGTGCCGAGGACTTCATCGTGCCGGAATCCCCCAGATTGGCCCAAAGACTCATTCCCGGAGCCAGACTCGCCGTCATCCCCGACAGCGGTCACTACCCGTTCATCGAACAACCGGAAGCATTCACCCACGCACTGCGGTCCTTCGTCGAAACCGTCGCAGTCGGCGACTGACCCCCCGGGTTCAGCACACATACACACTTCACCCGTCCACAAATGTGGCGATGTCGGGCACAAGGCGGGAGGTGCCTTCGTGCTCCGTATCTGGTGATCGGGAGTGGAACTCTCGATACCTTCGTTGCTGGTTCAGACGGACGCCTGTGGCCTGTAGGCGATCGCATCGAGTTGCACGAGGTGGTCATCCCCGAGAAACGCCGAGACGATCGTCATCCGCGCCGGGCAGATCGTCCCGAAGTAGCGACCGTAGGCCATGATCGCAGGCTTGAACTCCTCCACCTTGCGCACCAGCAGCGTCACCTTGACCACATCCTCTAGTGAGGCGCCGGCCTTTGCCAGGGTGCCCGCCAGATTCTTGATCGCCTGCTCGGTTTGTCCGTCGACCGTGTCAATGGGATGGCCCTCATCGTCGTAGACACCGGCCTGATACGAAGTGAAGATGTAGTCGCCGGCGACGACCGCGTCGGCGTGCCAGTAGGTCGGCTCCGTGTTCACGTCGATCTTGGCAATGCTCACCGTGATCCCCTCGGTTGCTGATGCCCTTAGCCTCGCGCACGATCGCCACGTCTGCCGGCCCGAGGGAACGATCCTGTACGTGCCACGATATCGGTGGCATGCCGATCGAGGGAGCGCCGGGCCCGGTCGTAGCGCATGGTGGTTCGCGGGTCGGCATGCGACGCGGCTTCTTGGACATCGCGCAGGGCGATGCCGGCTTCCAAGGCAGCGGTGATGAACGAGTGTCGCAGCGAATGCGGTGAGATTGTCTTCTCGATGCCCGCTCTCCGGGCCAGTCGTTTCACGATGCGAGTGGCGGCGTGCCGATCGAGACGCCTGGTGCCGTCATGGTTCAGGAAGATGGGTCCTTGCGCTCGTTCCCCGACGCACAGGTCGATGGCGCGGGCGGTGCGCGGCGCCAGGGGGATTGTGACGATCTTGCCGCCATTGCGGGTGATCGTCAGCGTCCGGTGCCCCCGCTCCAACCCAAGATGCTCAATGTCGGAATCCAACGCTTCCGAGATCCGAAGACCGTTCAAGGCGAAGAGACACGCCAGCCCGTGGTCGCGACCGCCAGCCAGTCCGGCTTGCACCAAGAACATCCCAAGCTCGTTGCGATCCAACCCGGTGGCGTTCGATTCATAGTTCAACTTGGGGCGCCGCAGATGCACCGCCGGCGACACTGGGATCAACTGTTCTTCGACGCAGTACCGGTAGAACCCGGCAATCGTCGACAGGCGCCGCGCCACCGTCGCTCGCGCCTTGCCGTCGTGTTCGGGACTCCGGGCGAACAGCTCGATATGGGCCCGCTTGACCGCAAACACCCTCGAATCATGGCTGGTGCACCACCCGAGCCACTGCCGCAGATTCAGGGTGTAGGCATCACGGGTGGCGTCGCCGTACCCGGCCAAGAACCCGGCGATCGCCTGACGCACTGCGAACGAATCGAAGTCGGGGCGCCAGCACCGCCGGCACCAGGGTCGGTTGTGTCGTTGTCATGTCGTTCCCCTCACCTGCCGAGACGAACCAACCTGCACGAACCCGACCGGCTCACCACGCACCGTGGCAAGAAGCCAACCGGCATAGCCTCACCAGGTAGCGCTGGAGGTGCCGTTCGGCTCGCTCGGGCATGAGGAGCGATATGGCGCATAACTGATGATCGGTGCGGTTCAAGGACGTGGGTATGTACTTGTGGCGGGCGATCTGGGTCAGTCCGATCGATTGTGACGCGTGTCGTGCGCAAGTCCTGGGCTCTGCTTCGGCACGAGATCGGATGCGCAACTGGTTGCCGACTTCGATGGTCCCCGGGGCATCATCGAGTTTCGTGGCATGTCGGCGACGCGATCTGTGATGATAAGTTCCGCTGGTGGCGTCTCCGGACCACCGTTCGCTTTTCGTTTCAGGTCGAACGGCATTCGTCGGCGCGCTGCCGCAGCTTTAGCCTGGAGCGAGTCGAAGGTTGGAGGAGCCGTGTTCCGCGGTGGTTCGACGCTTGTGATCGTCCGCTACCCGGGGCGAGACACAGCCGAGCAGGCTTTGGGGAGACTTGTCGAGCTCGAAGACCAAGCCATAGTCGAGATTGCCGATGCGGTGGTGGTGGTCAAGGATCGGCGAGGCAAGGTCAAGCTTCGGCAGTCGGGTCACGTGTCTCCCCGACGCGGTGCGGGGTGGAGTGGAGCGGCGGGGTTGATCATCGGCGCCGCGCTCGGAGGGCCTGTTGCGTTGGCGGCGTTGGGTGCGGTTGCTGGGGGGGCTGGGGCTCGTCTCCGAGACAGCGGGATCAATGATGCGACGGTGCGTGGGCTTCGCGATGAACTCTCCCGGGAGGACTCTGCGTTGGCGCTGTTGATCGCTGCGGCCGATTGGGAGACGCTGCGGGAGCGTATGGCCGGGTTTGATCACGAGATCCTGGTTGCGGAGTTCACCGACGAGGATGCGGCGGCGGTTGCGAGTATCATCGCCGATGCGGAGGCGGCTGCGGCCGTCACCCGTGAGTTGTTCGAGCCCGGCACTGGCTACAACCTGCTGCTGGTGACCTGTGATCAGCTCAACGCTCATCTACCTAATCCGCCCGGTTTCGAGCTTCCATCTCACGACCGCCTCGAATCGAGTGGGCTGACCTTTCGGTATTTCCACGCTTCTACGGCTTTGTGTACCCCGTCGCGGTCTGTGATGTACACCGGGATGCATGCTCCGGTGAACGGCATGTGGGACAACACCAACATGGCCTGGATCGAGGACATGGACCCGTCCACCCCGACGTTGGGTCATATGCTGCGCCGGGCCGGCTACTACACCGCTCTCAAGGGCAAGTGGCATCTCAGTGATGTTCCCGAGGATGGGGCAGCAGAGGCACTCGAGGTTTACGGGTTCTCTGACTTTCAGAGCTTCGGTGAAGTGTGGGGGGACGTCCATGACGGATTTCGCTGGGATCCGGAGATCGCTGCGGACGCCGCGAGTTGGCTGACCGAGAAGGCGCCGGGCATCGCCGAATCGCAGCCGTGGTTCCTGGCGGTGAATCTGTGCAACCCGCATGACATCATGTATTTCGACGCTGCTCCTCCCGGTGATACGCAAACGGAGGCCGGACAGCTCATGGGGGTGAAACGCGAACCCGACGATCCTCTGTACGAGCAGCGTTGGAGGACTGAGCTTCCCGCCAGCTTCGATGATCCTCTGACCCAACACCCGGTGGCGGCCCGCGATTTCGTACGGGACGCGGCCCTTGCCTTTGGCGATATGCCACCTGACCGGACGGACATGTGGCATAACTACCTCAACTACTACCTGAACTGTCTGCGGGATGTTGATCGGCATATCGGGACGGTGCTCGACGCATTGGAGGCGAGCGGCCAGATCGACGAAACCGTCATCGTGTTCACGGCCGATCATGGCGATATGCTCGCCGCGCACGGGATGCGGCAGAAGGGGACCGTTCCGTTCCGGGAGGAGTGGAACATACCGTTCGTGGTGGTCCATCCCGACTACGCCGGTGGTCGGGTCACGGACGCCGTTGGCTCGACGGTCGATCTCGTGCCGACGCTATTGGAATTCGCAGGTGTCACTTCTCGCCAGCGACAGGTCCTTTACCCGCAACTCAAGGGTGAGGATCTTTCGGAGGTGATCGCCCAGCCCGAGAAGCGCGGACCGCGGGGAGCTCCTGAGGAACCGGGCAAAGGCTGCCTCATGACCTACGACACCCTGTCATCGATTGATTTCGAGTTCGTTGCTGGTGTCGCGGCTGCGCTGATCGACACCGGAGAAGCCGGCGATGAGGCGGGCTCCGAAGAACAGCCGGGCAAAGTAGCCCAGGCGAGGGAGCTGTTCGGAGCGATACGTCGCGCAGATTTCTCGCAACGGCACGTGCTGCGCGGAGTCTTCGATGGCCGCTACAAGTTCGTCCGCTACTTCGCGATCAACGAGCACAACGAGCCGGCAACCGTCGAGGACCTCTACGCCGACAACGATGTCGCCCTCTATGACCTCGTCGACGACCCCAACGAAATGACCAACCTCGCAAAGCGGGAGTCCCCGGGCTACGACGAGGCATTGGTGTCGAGCATGAACACCAAACTCAATCAACTGATCCGCGCCGAGATCGGTGCCGATCCCAACCTGGTCGAGCGACCGCTCCTCACCTTTGTCACCGCCGGCATCAGACAGCGCGGTGGATGATGGCCATCAGACTCCAACCGGACCGGGTGCGTGCGCCGCATGACCGCCGAACCGGCGTGATTCAGCCGTGACCTCGTCTGCGATGACGAGGTGGATTCGGTCCATCGAGGCGGCAGCTGTGGCAGGTCTTGCCTTCGCGATACTGTCGGTTACGGGGCTGACCTTGCTCACTCTGTCGCCCGACCCCTCAGCAACCGAAGCGGAGATCGTGTCGTGGTACGGAGACGCAGCGCACCGCGGCTCGATGACTATCGGCTTATCCGTGTCGATCATGGCCGCCATCTCCTTCCTCTGGTTCGTAGCTGTCATCCGTCGCCGCGTGGGAGAACGAGAGGACCGCTTTTTCGCCACTGTGTTCCTAGGAAGCGGGATACTGGTCACCGCAGTGATGCTTGTCGGCGCCGCCGTACTCGCAAGTCCGGCACTCACGATCGATCTCGCCGACGGCCGCGTACCCGATGCGGCCGTTCTATCCGGACTCAGCGGGCTGGGCGCGACGCTGCTGCTCGTCGTGCTGCTTGGGGTGCAGGCGGTGTTCGTGGCCAGCACATCGACATTGGGATTGCGCACCACCACCTTGCGGTTGGCCAACACCGCCACTTCCTCGCCGCGGCCCCGCGCCTGCCGCCACGCCTCGATGATGGCGGTGTCCATATCTTGGGGGGTGCCGTCGTGGAGACGTCCCCGCCGGTCGTAGTCGATCAGGACGGTGGGGTCGCCGTTGCGGAGGCGCAGCGACGCTGCCCGCTCCCAGCGACTCTCGAAGCGGTGCACCTGGTCGAGTTCGATGGCGCCGCAGGTGGCGGTGAGGTG
This sequence comes from Acidimicrobiia bacterium, assembly GCA_035458525.1. Classification (GTDB taxonomy): domain Bacteria; phylum Actinomycetota; class Acidimicrobiia; order Spongiisociales; family UBA5794; genus DATHZQ01. The sequence continues at coordinate 5,389 of DATHZQ010000049.1, read as the reverse complement.
GCTGAACATGCCACCCCGACCGACTGCGGAGAACTGCCGCGGGTCCCCCACCATGACCATGCGCCACTGGTGGTGGTCGGCGAGCCGCGCCAACTGAGCGAGATGGGGAGGGGACAGGGTGCCGGCCTCGTCAACGATCACCGTCGCCCCCACCGGCAACACGTATCTCTCGTCGGGGGGCCGGTCGCGACGGGTGTGCTCAAAGAGGAACTTGTCCACCGTATCGGCATCCATCCCGGTCTCCGAAGCGAGGACCTCGGCTGCGGCGGCAGTGGCAGCGACCCCGAACACGGTGCGTCCCTGACGGTGCATGGCAGTGACCGCGGGGTGAGGGCCGTGGTCTTCCCGGTGCCGGCGGGACCCACGACCAATTCCAACGGTCCCGACCCCGCCACCGCCGCACACACCTCCACCTGCCCCGCACTCAACCCCACGGGCACAGGGACTCGCCTTCTGGCGTCGATACCGCCGGCGGGTTGGCGGCGACGCTGCCCCCACTCCATCAGGTCTGTTTCTTGGTCGAGGATCGTTTGGGTGGTGAGCAGGCGGGTGGTGGCCGATTCGCTGATCGGTCGCCCATCCCGCCGCACCGGCACCCCGACGGGGACGGGAGGGAACAGGTCGACACAGCGGGTCGCCGCGGTGTAGTCGGCGAGCCGCTGCAAAAACCCCACCAGCAGGTCGGGATCGACCGTGACGGTAGTGGGCACGTGGGTGGCGAGCTCCCCAACCAGCTCGGCGGGTCGCCACGTCGACTGCCGCTCCGACAATCCCGCTATCGCCTCATCCACCATCAAAGCCACCATCCGCTCGTCGATCCCGAGGCCACGCTGCCGACGCTCGAGCGCTCCGGCGACGAGGTTTCTGGGTTCCGCACCCAGGGTGACGAGCCGGTGGCGCCACTCACGGTGCAGGTCCCCTGCGGTGTGTGCGTCGTGGTCTTTGGCGGGTCGGCTGTCGACCACGGCTTCGCGTTCCAGCCGCCACCGCTCCCGCCGCGTCGGCTCCCGCCCCAAGTCATGACGGAACCTGGCGAGCTTGGCGTCGATGCGCCGCTCCACCTCCCCGGTGCGCTGCGAGAACGCGGTGAGCACCTCAGGGTCGACACCGTCGACCCTGAGGACGCTGGCGTGGGTCGGGATGCGTTGGGGCGAACTGGTCGCTTTGAGGCGGTCTCGTGTCCACCTGCTCCGTCGCCGCATCGAGATCGCCGAGTCGGCGACCGAACTCGGGTCAGGCCTCTCCTGGGGAGCACCGAAGACCCACGAGCGGCGTCTGATCACGATGCCGGTCCTCCTCGCCGATCGGCTCGCCGGCCGACTTGGGGACATCTCGAAGGACGGGCTGGTCTTCACTGCACCGAGGGGTGGGCCGCTCCGGTCCCCGCCTTCCGGCAGCAGGTGTGGATGCCGGCCGTCGAGGCAGCAGGTCTCGGGCACCTCAGGATCCACGACCTGCGCGCAACCGCGGCGTCTTTGATGATCTCGTCCGGGGCCAACGTCAAGGCGGTGCAACGGCAGCTCGGTCACGCCTCGGCGGCGATGACACTCGACCTCTACGGACACCTCTACGAAGACGATCTCGACGCGCTCTCCGAGGCCCTCGACCGCCGCTTCGCCGCCGCGACCGCACCCCCTGGGACGCGCTCCCAACGGGCTTCGAGTGATTCTCCCGCGCCCCTATCGCGCCCCGAGCGCGCCCCGAGCGCGCCCCGAGCGCGCCCCGGAGGGTTCTACGACGGTCGTTTCGCTCGACGGACATATCTCCACAACCCTTGCGTAGCAAGGGCTTCGCGGAGGCGGACGGGAATCGAACCCGCCAGGGCGCTTTCGCACCCTCAACGGTTTTGAAGACCGCGGGACCCACCAGGCATCCTGACGCCTCCGCCGGGCAGCGTACCTGGAACCTTGGGAGAGCGGACCGGATCGGGGTAACTTGGCGCGAACCCCAACAAGGATCGGCATGGCTGACACGAAACTGATGGTGTGGATCGACCAGGACCTGTGCACCGGCGACGGCATCTGCGAGGAGATCGCTCCCGACGTGTTCCTGGGACGGGACGACGGACTCTGGGTGGTCAAGGAAGAAGCGTCCCACTTCGGCAAGACGATCGTCTTCGACGGCGTCGAAGGCGACGGGCACGGCCCCGAGGGATCACGGGGCGTGGCTCGCGTCCCCGACGGCATGGTCGAGGATGTCGTCGAGGCAGCCACGGAATGCCCGGGCGAGTGCATCATGATCGAGCCCTACGACGCCGCCATCATGGCCAACCGGGGCGCCTGACACGCTCCCACGGCCGCCGCAGGCGACTCCACAAACTCGGCGCAAGCTTGCGCGCGCCGAAACGCTCGGCTCACGACGTGATGTACTGCTCCAGCTGTTCGATGAGCTGACGCTGGTCGCGCATCACGGCCTTGACGATGTCGCCGATCGACACGACGCCAACGACATTGCCTTCATCGAGCACCGGCAAGTGACGAATCCGACGGTCGGTCATCATGCTCATGCATTCCTCGACGGTGCTGTGCAGCGAGACGCAGTGCACTTCCGGCGTCATGATCTCGCTCACCGTGGTCTCGCGCGAGACACGATCGACGAGCACGACCTTCCTGGCATAGTCGCGTTCGGACATGATGCCGGCGAGATTGCCGTCGCCGTCGAGTACGACCATGGCGCCGACGCCCTTCTCGGCCATGTCTTCCAGCGCCTTGAACACGGTGTCGTCGGGCGACACCGACCAGATGTCCCGGCCCTTGGCTGCGAGCAAGTGGGCCACAGTTGTTGCCAAAAGCCACTCCTTTCTCGAAACCCACCCGTCAACCTACCAATCACGACCTCGCCTCGCCCCGGATTCGGTTCCGGCGGTGCGGAACCTCTGCTTGGATGACGCCATGACCGACGCCAGATCCGGCCGCCAGCGGCGGCGCCTCACCGCCACCGTCACCGACCTCGAGGTGGTGCGGCAGCGCGCCTATCTCGTCGGCGTGATGCGCAAGGCCGACGACGGAGCCGAGGCAGAAGCCAGCCTGAGCGAACTCGGCCTGCTCACCGACACCGCCGGGTCCGAGCCAATCGCCGAGATGCTGGTGCGTCGCGACAAGCCCGACCCTGCGATGTACGTCGGCAAGGGCAAAGCCCGCGAGATCGCCACCGAGACCAAAGCGCTCGACATCGACGTCGTGGTGTTCGACAACGAATTGAGCCCGGCCCAACAGCGCAACCTGCAGCAGCTCCTCGAGGTGGACGTCGTCGACCGCGTCGCTTTGATTCTCGACATCTTCGCCCAGCACGCAACGAGCCGCGAGGGCATGGTGCAGGTCGAACTGGCACAACATCGCTACCGGCTGCCGCGCTTGCGCGGTCGAGGCACGGAGTTGAGCCGGCTGGGTGGCGGCATCGGAACCCGCGGGCCCGGCGAGACCAAACTCGAAACCGACCGGCGGCGGATCCTGGAGCGAATCTCGAAGCTGGAACGCGAGTTGAAGGATCTCGGGAGGTCGAGGGCGACACGCAGCAAAGCCCGCAACCGCACCGACCTGCCTGTGGTCTCGCTCGTCGGCTACACGAACGCCGGCAAGTCGACCTTGTTCAACTACCTCACGGACGCCGGCGTGCTCGTCGAAGACCAGCTCTTCGCCACACTCGACTCGACGGTGCGGCGCTCCGAGTTGCCGAACGGCCGGCCCGTGCTCTTCTCCGACACCGTGGGCTTCGTGCGCCGCCTGCCCCACGAGCTGGTGGAAGCGTTCCGCTCGACCCTCGAAGAGGTGAACCAAGCCACGCTCCTGCTCCACATCGTCGACGCAGCCGACCCCAACCCCGACCGCCAGATCGACGCCGTACGCAAGGTGCTGCGCGATATCGGCGCCGGCACGATTGACGAGCAGCTCGTCATCAACAAGACCGACATCGCCGAGCCGGCAGCGGTGGAGCGCCTCCAAGCGCTGCATCCAGACGCCCTGGCGGTGTCCGCCGTCACCGGCGCCGGGGTCGACGAGCTGCTGGAGGCCCTCGGCGATCAGCTCGAGGGGGCCACCGTCGAAGTCGACCTGACGATTCCGTACGAGCGGGGCGACGTGGTGGCTGCCCTGCACGATGCGGGGGAGGTCATCGCCGAGACCCACACGGCGGCCGGCACAGAGATCCGGGTGAAGCTGCCGAAGGCCGACGCCGACCGCTACGCCGCATTCTCCTAGGAGCTGCCGCGAGCAGATGCCTCGTGGCGGCCGAGGTGTGCGGCCCTAGAACAAGTCGAGCACGTCGCCCTGCGGCGGCTCCGTCTCGGGGCGCTCGGAGGTGCGCGCTGCTTCCTCTTGCAGCGCTTTGCGGCGGGCTGCGGCAACGGGGACGAGCGTGGCCGAGATGTAGATCACCTGGATCACGAGGGCTGCGATACCGGCTGCTGTGAGCCCCGCTTCGACGGGTATCGCCGGGATCACAGGAATGAGGGCACCGAGAACCCATGCCACCTGAAACATCGTCTCGCTGTTGGTGAAGGCTCTGCCGCGAAGCTCCGTAGCCACCGTCGACTGGAGAAGGCCGTCGAATCCGAACTTCGCCGTGCCCCACGCCAGCCCGGCGGCGGCGGCGAGTAGTGAGGCGGCCGGCAGTCCGAAGTTCTGCGCAGCGACAAACGCGGCGCCGGCTTCGACAGCGAGGCCGATCACCACCATCGGCTCCTCTGATATCCGCCGCTCGAGGACGGGCGTGACGAACGCCGCTATCAGGTAGCCGACGCCCGCTGCGGCGAGGAGGGTGGCGAAGTCGGCGGCCCCGGCATCGACGTCGCGAAACGCAAAGGCCACCAGCAGCAGCAAGAAGCCGTTGAGGAACCGCACTGCCGCAGTGGCGAATCGGGCAAGCCGCACCGCCTGCGGCGTCGCCTCGGTCTTGCGACCCGCGCTGGGCTGGACCTTGGGGCGTCGCACCCGGTCGAGCGATGGGAGGCGGAGCGCCGCCCGCGTCGACCACAGAAAGGCGATGGAGGCTACGATCAAGGCGAACCACGGCGCATCGAACCAGGCAGCGATGCCGCCAAACGGGATCGCCACGACGCTGCCGAAGACGCCGAGCCGGGCGAGGTGGGCGTTGGCGGCCACGAGCTCGATGGGCTGGTCCAGGATGACCGGAAGCACGCTGCTCCGGCTGATGCCGTGGAAGCGAGACAGCACCAGCAGCACGAAGGCCAAGGGGAACAAGAGCACGGAATTGAGCAGCGGAATCATGGCGAGGGCGATCACCACGCGCAGCGCAGAGCTGACGACCAAGCCGCCTCGATAGGCCGCCGGCAACCGCTCGTACACCCGCCCGAGCAGGGGCCCGATGACCGCAAAGGGCGCCAACGTGAGCAGGAGGTAGAGCGCGACGTTCTCGCGAGCTTCCGTCGACG
>DATHZQ010000048.1:0-22150 GCA_035458525.1 Acidimicrobiia bacterium | reverse complement strand
TAGATGCCTGTGTAGAGCAGGAAACCGACCAGCACCAGGACCGGCAACACCCGTTTCACGTTCGCTCTCCTCTCCGTTCCTGCAAATCGGCGATGGCGTCATCCGGCGACGGAATCCGCAGCCTCCCCACCACCGAGTGCTCCACGAGCCACCGCATCGGACCCGGCGCCCGGTCGTATACGGCGCCGTACACCAAAGCCAGCAATGCGGCGAGGCCGAGCGCAATCGCCAAGCCAACCGTGAGGCCGAAGATCCACGGACTCTCGTAGAACAGACCCTTGGCGTCCTGGTGGGCTTCGCTCCCGGCGACCACGACGAGCCACATGCCGCCGAGGGCCAACAGCGCGACACCGAAGTACTCCCCTCGGGACCGGAGGCATCGCCGCAAGAACGCCGGAGCCGGCAGTGTGCGGCCCGTCGTCCGCGCGGCAGCGGCGATGACGCCATATGCACCAACGGCGATGCGGCGGCGACGCCGCCGACCCTCGTGGGGCAGCAGTTTGTGGACGGCGTCGGATACGAGGAGTGCCCCGGACACCAGAATCCCGAAACCCATGAGGCTCGGGAAGAACACTGCGAGGACCGTCATGCCGCCTCCACGTACTCGAGTCGCCGCACCGTGCCTGCATAGCCGTCCACTTGAACGATCTCACCGTCGACCAATGCGCGAGCCACGCCCGGTACGTTGAGCACGGCCGGAAGCCCGAACTCCCGCGCAACGATCGCCCCGTGCGACAACGGACCGCCTTCCTCGAGCACCAGGGCGCTCGCCACCAAGAGCAGCGGAGTCCACGAAGGATCGGTTGCCCGCGCCACCAGCACGTCGCCCCGCTCGAGCTTGACCCCTTCGGCCAGCGTCTCGACGATCTTCACCCGGCCTTCGACGATGCCAGGCGATGCCGCCCAGCCGACCAGCGTGTCGCCGGCCTCGACTGCGGACGGCTCCGCACCGGGGGCCCCGACGAAGAATTCCGGGAGCCGCGGCGCCGCACGGCACGCTTCGAGCACGGTGCGACGGCGCGCCATCTCCGCATCGCTCGGAGGTGTTGCGCCCACCAGCATCGAGGCAAACTCGGCGTCGCTCAGCAACTCGACGTGGCCGGCGGTCGCGATCTGGCGTGAGGCTTCGAGGCGCTGCGCACCCTCGATGATGATCCGTCGTTCCTCGCCGCCAAGCATCAGCAGTGCGCTCTTGGCTCGCTCGCGAAGGCCCAGCCAGCGCGTGGCCTCGTCGACCTGGCGAGCGAGCCAACGCAGCCGCAGGTCCACCAGCTGCCCAGTGAGGATCCGCCACATGCGCCACCGTCTCCCGTTGCCCAGGTGCTCCATCAGATCGGCGAGGGGCTCGGCGGTGAGGGGCCGGGATTCACGTCGTGAGCGGGCGACCGCCATCGCCAGCTGCTCCCAGGCCCAGCCGCCGTCCTCTGCCCAGGTCCGTCCCCCGTATACGGCTTGGGATCCTTGGCTCCGCACGATCCACTGCACTTCCGCGAGGAACCGGCGGCCGGCAGGACCGAGCTGGCGAATGCGCTCGGGGGCTCGTTCGACAGGCCGCGCCTCCAGCGCCCAGCGCAATCCCGGGTGCTCGGCAACTGCGGCGCGATAGGCCGCGTCGAGCCGCCGGGTCGCCCCCAAGCCCGCGGCCACATCGCCGATGGTGCCTGCCGTCAATCGTTGCGCCCATGATGCTGCGTCCTCTTCCGAGAGCCAGCGCTGCAGCAACAGCTCTAGTGCCCGGTACGCCGCAGCCGCGGCGCTGGATGCCGCCACCTCGGCTGCAACGAGCCGCCAGGCCAGATCCCGCAATGAGCGCCGGTAAGCGAGCAATCCGCGAACCGGCATGACGCTGAGGTCGGTCTCGAGCGCCAGGATCCCGGACACCGCAGCCGCACCAATCGCCACTTCGTCCGTGACGTGCCGCTGCGCCCGCCGGGTTCGGAGCGCTCCGCTGACCCGTCCCCGGCGAGTGACGGTGCGATCGGCGTCTTCGGTGGTGTCAGAGACCACGCGGCCGAGGAACTGGCGCTCGACCTCGGTGGCGGATCCGCCGGGCAACTCGCCTGCGATCTCCTGCAGCAGGCTCAAGTCGAGAGCAGCCCTCCCCCGGAATCGTCCCACGAACTGCCGATCCGGAGCACCACCGGCAGCGCCGAGCGAATCGATCACCTTGCGGAATGCGTCCTCGATCATCGGGCCGTTGATGGTCCACAGCAGCGGTGGCACCACATCAGGGAGCATCTCCACCACACCCCGAGGGGTGAAGGTGTCGCGGGTGCCGACTGGACCATCGAAGCCGTCGTCCTCTGCGGTCGTTGGACCCACCACAGTGATCGGCCTTGCCTGCAGCAGCGTGATGGAGCCGTTGGCCGTCGACCACTCGACATCCTGGGGAGCATCGAGACGATCCTCGACGTGCAGCAGCATCCGGGCGAGATCCTCGAGGAAATCCGGAGGCTCCGCGTCGCCTGTTACTTGGATCTCGAGCGTCTCACGGTCGACGGTGTAGTCGCTGGGGGTGAGCCGGCCGGACACGAGCGCCTCGCCCAGGCCCGGCACGACTTCGATGCGCATCCCGGCGGAGCGACGCTCCGGGTCGATCGTGAAACCGACGCCGGACCAGTCTGCCTCGACCATGACCTGAAGGACCACGGCCATCCCGAGGCCCTCCTCAGGTATGCGGTTGCGGCGCCGGTAGGCCCGCACCGCAGGGAGCCACAGCGATGCCCAGCAGCCACGCACCGCAGTCAGCACGTCGATTACGGAGTCGACGCCGATGAACGTGCGGTACTGGCCCGCGAAGGAAGCGACTCCGAGGTCCTCGGCGGACGCTGACGACCGTACGGCCAAACGGCCCCGCTCGAGCAGCGGCCGCACGACCGCGACGATCTCCTCCTCGACGTCCGCCGGCATGGGGGTCGTGGCGAACCGCTCCTCGACGAGCGCGGCCGCTTCGGCGAGGTCGCCCGGTTCGGGCACCGGTGCGGCAACCAATTCGGCGAGCCACTCGCCGAGCCCGGCTCCGGCTATGGCACGTTCGTAGGCCGCGATCGTGACGGCATGCGACGTTGGGATCGGAAAGCCGTGGGAGGCGAGCCGATCGAGGCCGGCGGCCTTGCCACCCACGGCCGTGCTGTCGCAGCCGGCCCCGTTGAGCGGGATCACGTAGTGGCTACCCATGATCCGTTCCCAGGTCGTACGTGTGCTGCAACTCGACAACTTCCGATCCGTCCCAGCGGAGCCCACGCAGCGTCACGGTGACCTCGCCGTCACCCGCGTCCGTGAACGTCACCAGTCCGTACTGGCCGCCGGCCGGGAACGCCCCTTCGCTGTAGGGACCGCCCTTCGACGACCCGGGACGATCGAGGGCGGCGGCGTGCATCACGACGAACTCGCTGCCCGGACCCGCGTATCCCGAATTGGTCCCGTCGTCGATCGCAAGCATGTGCGCATCGCCCGCCAGCATCAACAGTTCGACGCCGGTGCCCGCGATGTGCTCGGCGATGATCTGCCGCTCTGCGGCGAATCCGCCCCAATTGTCCGCCCCCGGCGACGCGGCCGCGATCCACGGCACCGTGCTCACCCACACGACGAGCTGATCGGCCTCGGCGGCCGCCCGCAACTCGGTGAGGAACCAGTCGAGTTGGCGATCACCCATCATCGTTGGGGAATCGCCCTGGACCTTCGCAGAGCGAAGGTCGGTGAGCACGAAGCGGACCCGGCCAACGGTGAATGCCTGGGCAACCGGTGCCTCCGCCCCGTCGAGGGCGAGCGGATAATGGGGCACGAAGCGCCGGAACGCAGCCAGCGCCGCCTCGCGGCTCGGCGAGTCCGCCCCCGCATCGTTTGGTCCGTAGTCGTGGTCGTCCCAGATGTAGGCAACCGGCACCCCAGCGTGCAACGCAGCCTGCCCTGGTTGGGTCAGCGTGGTCTCGAAGGCCGCGGCGAACTCGTCGATGTCGTTGGCGATGATCTCGCCGTAGTAGAAGTCCCCGGTCACGAGATAGAGGTCGGGAGCCGAAGTCCCGATGGCGTCGTACACCGCGCCGTTGGAGCCGAGGCGCGAGCAGGATCCGACGGCGACGGTGAAGGTGCGAGGCGTCTCGGCGAACGTCGTGAACGACCCGGGCCGATCGTCCACCCGCACGCCGTCGGCCACCACGGTGTAGCGATAGGTTGTCGCCGGTTCCAGGTCCTCGAGCTCGAACCGCCAGACCCCACCCGACATGTCCGCTGGTACAGCCAGCTCACCGCTCCCACGGTCGGCCGGCTCGACCCACAGAGCCACATCGGCTGCGTCGGGGACGCTGGCCACGACCACGGCTGATGCATCCGTGACCCCTCCCGACCACAGCCACTCCACAGCGCTAGTGGAGAGCGGTGGGGCTGCAGAGTCGGGGTGGGTGGGGCCGAGCGCATGGTCGTAGAAGCCCCACGCCAGGGCGCCGCCGGCCGTCATCACGATCAGGATGACGACGCCGAGCACCACGATTGCTCTCAGTGTCTGCGTGCGGTGCCAGGCCAAGAGATGAAGAACTGCCGGCACGACGAACACGACGGCGGCGCCGAGCGCCAGCAGCGGGTGGTACTCGACTGCGGCCAGCGACCCGACCGCGACGCCGGCCACCAGGGCGACCGAACCGCCGATGGCCTCATGTCGGAAGGCAATCGCCAATCCGAGGACCGCAAGGGCGAGGGCGATCACTGAAGCCGTCGACTGCCACGGGACGTAGTCGTGCTCTCCGGGGGCGCCATAACGGAAAGCCACGAAGCCAAAGACCGCCACCGCCGCCACGGACCACCACCGGGCCCAGCGACGGAACGTTGCCTCGAGCGCGTCGGTAAGCACCGTCGCATCGAGGTCGTGATGGCGCACGGCCTCGACGAGCGTCTCACGCCCCGCGTGTGAACCAGGCTGGTCCATGAGCGACCTCCAGCCATCCACGCTATGGCAGGTCGTCGTGCGTTCCTAGGGAGCAACTGCCCACCGGAATGGGCACACCGTTCCCCAACGGAGAGAGGCCCCGGGACCGGTCCCGGGGCCTCTCTCTTCGCTTCCTGGTCCAAGGGGACCCCAACGTCAGCTGATCTGCGACTCGTAGTTCAGATAGTCAGCTCACCCGTGTAGCTGAGCACGACATTGATGAAGCCCACGGCCACGGTGATCAGCACCATGTACTTGCTGATGGCGCCGGTCCACTCTGCGAGGCCGTCGGCAGCTCGTTGACAGGCAAGGGCAACGCGCATGATCGGCCCGGGTTCCCGAACGGCAGCTGCCTCGGCAGCCTCCGTTGCGTCCTCTCGGACGGCATCCTCTCCCGATGCCACGCAGTCTCCTCCCGCCGCTTCAGCGACGCTCGGACCCTACCGGCGCGGCCCTCCCCGCTTCAACAAGCCTCTTTGAAAACCCCCTTGGGGCCCCCGTTCGCCGAGCCTCAGCGAGCGATCTCGGCCGACGCCTCGTCGTGGTTCCACTCGCCTGTCGCGAGGTACTCGTGGATGCTGGCGGCGGCGCGGCGGCCTGCACCCATGGCAAGGATCACCGTGGCGCCCCCCGTCACGATGTCGCCACCGGCGAAGACGCCACGTTTCGTCGTACGGCCTGTGTCCGGATCGGCGACGAGCGTACCCCGGTTCGTCTGTTCCAACTCGGCGTCGGTTCTCGGCAGTAAGGGGTTCGGCGTGTTGCCGATGGCGATGATGGCGACGTCGATCGGCGTCTCGTAGGTGCTGCCTTCGATGGCTTCCGGCGACCGCCGGCCGCTCTCGTCGGGGACTCCCAGACGCATTCGCTGGATGCGGACGCTGCGCAGCCATCCTTCATCGTTGCCCAGGAACTCGAGCGGGGCAGCCAGCGTGACGAAGTGCACACCCTCTTCTTGGGCGTGGGCGATCTCCTCGGCCCGGGCCGGCATCTCCTCCTCGGAGCGCCGGTACACGATGGCCGCCTTCTCGGCCCCTAGGCGAACGGCCACCCGCACCGCGTCCAACGCAGTGTTGCCGCCGCCGAAGACGGCGACACGCTTGCCACCCAGGTCGAGGACCGGAGTCTCGGCGTCGGGGAGGTACGCCTTCATCAGATTGACGCGGGTCAGGAACTCGTTCGCCGAATAGACCCCGATCACGTTCTCGCCTGGCACGCCGGTGAAGCGCGGCAAACCTGCGCCGACACCGACGAACACGGCATCGAAGCCTTCCAGCAGCTCGTCGATCGTCTCCGCCATCCCGATCACCGCGTTCGTCTCGAACGTCACGCCGAGTCGCTGCAGCTGGGCCACTTCGATACGGACGATCTCTTTTGGCAGGCGGAATTCGGGAATTCCGTAGACCAGCACGCCGCCCAGCTCGTGCAATGCCTCGAAGACCGTGGCCTCGTGGCCGAGTCGGGCCAGGTCCCCGGCACACGCCAGGCCGGAGGGACCGCTGCCGATGACCGCCACACGTTTGCCGGTCCGGGCCTGCATCGATGGAGCCACCGAGGTGCCCTGCTCCCGCTCGTAGTCGGCGACGAAGCGCTCCAACGCGCCGATCGCGACCGGCTCGTGCTTGCGGCCGAGCACGCACGCCCCCTCGCACTGATACTCCTGCGGGCACACCCGTCCGCAGATCGCAGGGAGTGCGTTGTCCTGCTTGACGACTGCGGCGGCTGCGGCGAAATCTCCGGCGGACACCAGCTCGACGAACTCGTCGATGCGCACGCCCACGGGGCAGCCCTCGATGCACTTCGGTCGGGGGCACCGCAGGCAGCGCTCTGATTCGAGCTGGGCGAGTGCGGTGGTGAACCCGAGGTTCACCTCATCGAAGTTGTGCGCACGGGCAACGGCATCCTGAGCCGGCATGAGCTGGCGGGGCAGCTTCATGCGCTCCTTGCGGGTGAGCTCAGCCATCGGCGCCACCCACGGTCTCGACGAGACAGGCCGCCGCTTCGCGACGCCGCTCCTCGAAGCCGGCGTAGGCCCGATTGCGCCGCATGAGGAGATCGAAGTCGACGTCGTGTGCGTCGAATTCGGGCCCATCGACGCACGCAAACTTTGTTTCGCCTCCGACGCCCACCCGACACCCGCCGCACATTCCGGTCCCGTCCACCATGATCGGATTGAGGCTCACGACCGTCGGAATCCTATGGGGGCGGGTCACATCGGCGACGGCCCGCATCATGGGGACCGGTCCGATGGCCAGGACCCGGTCGATCGTACGGCCTTCGTCGATGAGACGAACAAGGACGTCAGTCACGAAACCCGACTCGCCGTACGAGCCGTCGTCGGTGACCGGAAACACGGCGTCACAGACCGCAGTCAGTTCGCGCTCGAGGATCACGAACTCTCGGGAGCGGCCGCCGACGATGGCGAGCACCTCGTTGCCGCCATCCTTCATGGCTACGGCGGTCGGGTAGGCGATCGCCGTGCCGACACCGCCGCCGATCACCACCACTGTCCCGTAGCGCTCGATCTCCGACGGCACACCGAGCGGGCCGGCGATGTCGGCCACGGCGTCGCCAGTCCCCAACCGGTTGAGCGCCATGGTCGTCTTGCCCACTCCTTGCACGATGAGGGTGATCGAGCCCGCCGCCGGATCGGAGTCGGCAATGGTGAGCGGGATGCGCTCGCCATCCTGGGCGACTCTCAGGATCACGAACTGTCCGGCGCGCCGCTTCGTCGCAACCCGTGGCGCCTGGATGCAGAAGCGCTTCACGGACGGCGCCAACCAACCGGCATCGAGAATCCGGAACATTGCCAGACGATTGTCGAACGCCGCACGCCCGTGCGGAAGGTACGAAGGCCCCGTTCTCTTGCATCGGTCGGAAACACGCGACGAACCAATCGCACCAGTAGCACCGTATTGCCGGTAGCTTCTCCCGGAACCTCAAGGAGTGACGCCGCCAAATGACTACGCCTCAGGAGAATCCCTCGTCCAACCGCCGCTGGTTGCTCATCGGCGGTGCCGTCGTTGTCGTGCTTGCGATCGCCGGCGGGCTCTTCTGGTACCTGGATCGCGACGTGCCCGAAGAGGCCTCACTGGAGGGTGCCCTGGAAGCAGTGGCCGACGACACCGCAGTGACCACGACCACCGCTGGCGAGACTGCGACAACTGCCGTCGACGAAGGGACGGTCGAGACAACCACGACGGCCGCCCCGGCTGATGACGCAGAAGGCCCGGGGCTCGATGGAGCTTGGGCGGTCGACACGTCTATCGGCGAGTTCTCCTTCGAAGAGGCCACCGCGACATTCGTCGGCTTCCGGATCAAAGAGGTGCTGTCGGGTCTTGGAGACGTCGAGGCGGTCGGGCGCACCCCCGAGGTGTCCGGCACGATGGAGATCGAAGGCTCGACCATCACCGCGGTCGAGATCGATGCCAATCTCGACGCCATCATCACCAACGACTCGCGCCGCGACCGGCGCGCCAAAGGTGCGCTCAACACCGGCGAATTCCCCACGGCGAGCTTCCTGCTGACCGAACCGATCGAGCTCGGCGAGGTCCCGGCCGACGGTGAGCGGCTCGCCGCAACCGGGTTGGGAACGCTGACCATCAACGGCATCGCCAACCCCGTCGAGATCGAGATCGAGGCGCAACGAGAGGGCGACCTGATCGTCGTGGTCGGCAGCACGAACGTGGTGTTCTCGGATTGGAACGTGGAGGTCCCGTCGGCCCCGATCGTCGTCAGCGTCGAAGACAACGGCACCGTCGAACTCCAACTCTGGTTCAGTAGATAGTCCGGTAGCTTGGCCCATGAGGGCTTGGACGAGAATGGCCGGCATCGTGCTCTTGGCTGCGGGATGCAGCGGCGGACAAGTCGTCGAGGTGCTCGACCAGGTGGGACCCGAACGCCCCCCGGCGGCGCAACCTGCGACCGGCCCGGTGGTTGCCGCGCTCGAGGTCGAGTCGACGTCGTTTGCGCTCCACGACGAGGGCGACGGATGCGTGGCGTTGACGATTGACCGACCGGGGATGCGATCAATGGTCGCGCGCTCCTGCTTCAGCGGCGAATCCGTGCTCACGAAGAGCGACACGTGTGGCTGGCTGATCGCACCGGACGAGTGGGACGGGGTGGGCGACGGTGGCTGCGACGTTCGATTGCCTGCCGTCGTGTACGGAAGAATCGATGCAGTACCGGCCGAGTACGTTTGCATTGGGACGGTTCGAGATCCCGAAGGTGTGACCGGTGCCCGCTTCCTCGAGACGACCGCCGCCGGCTTCATCCTCGACGCAGCGCATCGACACGAGGCTCCGGCAGCACACGTGTTCTTGGAGAACGGTGTCCGGTACGGCGATCAACCACTCGACGCGCCGTCCGAGCCGATCTACCAGCGGTGTGAGCAGGAGACTCCGTGGGGGCCACCGCCGGTCGTGCACGAGGTGTTGTTGCGCGTGGCCGTGGCGGAGCGCCTCAGGACCAGCAGGCGGGTTGTCCTCTTCGACAGCGGTACGGAGCCGTCCGGATTCGTCGGTAGCGCCGTTGAGGGCCCCGAGATCGACGAAACCATCACCATCACCAACCTCAATGAGGGACTTCGCGTCGAGGTTCGTCTCCATCAGAGCGACGAACTGGCCTTCGAACCGCATTTTCCGTGGCCGGCACCGGTACCTGCGATCCTTCAGGGCGACGCCCAATGCAATCTGATCCCGGTCGACGTGACGATCGAGTCCGGATGGCCCGATGATCCGGGCGGCGCAGTCACAGTTGCCTCAGAGGGCTGCGCATGACGCGCTCTGCCGATCTCTCCAGGCGCATCGCCGCCGCGGGCGATGCGGGCAAGAAGGAATGGTGGGAGCGATATCTCAAGGGCGAGATCGAGTTCTTTGGCGTGCCGATGGGCGACATCCGCCGCGTCACCAAGCGCTGGGGCGACGAACACGACTTGGCGCCCGAAGAACTGCGCAGTGCTGCATTCGAGTTGCTCAGACGGCCTATCGCCGAAGAGAAACTGGCCGGCATCCTGATCATGCAAGAGCTGCTCTTGCCAGCGGACGAGCTGGACGCAGGTCGCGACTTCCCCGTGATCGCCGCGCTCTTCGACGACGGGCACATCTGGGAGTGGAACACCACGGACTGGCTGTGCGTGCGAGTGCTCGGCCCGATGATCCGCCGGGACGGTCGGCCGACTGCACGGATGCTCGCCCGTTGGACAGCCGCACCGGGACTCTGGCGACGTCGGGCGGCGGCGGTGAGCTTCGTGCCCGTGGCATCGCAGGGTGATGAGCTGTTCCGCGGGCTCGTCGACGTGGTCATCGACGTGTGCGCCGCCAACGTCGTCGACCCGGAGCGGTTTGCGCAGACAGGGGTCGGCTGGGTGCTCCGTGACCTCAGCGACGCGGCCCCGCAACGGGTCTTCGACTTCATCCTGGCGAACCGCAACGTGATGAGCCGCGAGGCCGTTCGCATGGCTTCCGCACGCCTCCCCGACGATCAGCGAACTCGGCTCGGCATCACGGGACCAAGGCGCCGAAGATGACGAACGTGCCCGAACACCCTGCCTCCGTTGATGGAATCCGCTGGGTCGTACCGACCGTGAAGGATGCCAGGCGTATCGCCGACCTGTACGAGGCGTGGGCGCAGGCGAGCCGGCTGACGTGGAGGGAAAGCGAGGAAGAGATC
This sequence comes from Acidimicrobiia bacterium, assembly GCA_035458525.1. Taxonomy (GTDB): domain Bacteria; phylum Actinomycetota; class Acidimicrobiia; order Spongiisociales; family UBA5794; genus DATHZQ01. Next base: position 11,559 of record DATHZQ010000048.1, on the reverse strand, counting down.
CGGCATGACATGGACGCGCCCACAACCGACCTCGATGACTACCGCTGTGCCGAAGACGGCGAGGGGCGGTTCGTTGCGTCGGTCATCGCGTGGATACAGGGCGTGCCGGGATGGAAGCATCGGGCGTTCTTGTTCACCGCATCGCGCCCCGGCTACGGCCACGTCGAGACTTTGGGCGTGCAATGGGGGGAGGCCAGAGCGCGCAACGTGTTCGCCGCCGCGGACGACGACATGGAGCGGGTGATCCGGGTGTTCTCGGACATGCGCGATGCCTCGCGAATCGGCCGGTTCGAGGCAGAGGGCTACCGCAAGGCCCGCTACTTCGTCGACATGGTGCGGCCCCTCGACCAGCCGATCCCGCAGGTCGCGGTCCCGGTCGGCGTGGAAATCGTCGATTGGAGCGAGGAGTGGATCACGCCGACATGGGAAACCCACTGCGAAGCGTTTGCCGACCATTGGGGCTCGTTGCCGCCGAGTCCCGAGGACTGGCAGCATCGCTTCGAGCGTCCCAACTTCCGGCCCGATCTGTCCGCGGTGGCGGTTGCCGACGGCAAGGCGGTGTCGTACGCCCTCAACGGAGTGTTCCCTCAGGATTGGGCGACTCGCGGCCGCAAGGAGGGCTGGATCGAGACGCTGGGGACGCGACGGGCGTGGCGCCGGCAAGGTCTCGCCTCGGCGCTGATCACCGAGTCGATGCGCCGCTTCGGGGACGACGGGTTGGATCACGCCGCGCTCAACGTCGACGGCGCCAATCCCACCGGTGCCTTCGGCGTGTACGAGCGGCTGGGTTTCACGGTGGTCGATCGCACGGTCGAGCTCATCAAGAATGTCGCACCGGGCTGAGCGTGCAGGCAGACCCCCTACCCCCGGCTTCGCCGGCGGTACCTTCCCCCACTTCGTGGGGGACTATCCACAAACCATGAGAAATCCCCCCGGCTGGCCGCCGGGGGGATTTCCGCATTGTGACATCACTCGACGAGACTTGCGGCTCGGTCGACGAGCCGTGCGAACTCGCCGACCTCGCCGTCGTCGCCGAGCAGACCATCGGCGAGCCGGTCGGCATGACGTGCAACGTCGTCGAGGTCGAGGTGCTGCGCCCAGTAGGACTCGCGCAACACCTCAGCAAACGCCGCCACCGTCGCGGCAAGCTGGAACGTGTCGCTGGTCTGTTCGAAATCAGCGGCGAAGTCGCCTGCAAAGAGGTCCTTGCTGATCTCGCGCACCTCGCCATCGTCAGGATCGCGCCAGCGCAGGAACACCACGGCGATTGTCGCATCGGGTTCGACGTCATCCACCAACCGAACCTCGTAGAGCGCAGTGACGCTGTGCCCCGCCCCGATCTCACCGGCATCGACGTCGTCGTTGCGGAAGTCCTCGTCGGCAACGGCGCGGTTCTCGAACCCGACCAGGCGATAGCGCTCGACGGCAGCCGGGTTGAACTCGACCTGCACCTTGGCGTCTTCGGCGATCGTTTGCAGCGTTCCGGTGAGTCCGTGCACGAAGAGCCGCTCTGCCTCGGCGAGGGTGTCGACGTATGCATAGAAGCCGTCGCCGCGATTGGCCAGCTGCTCCATCAGCACGTCGTTGTAGTTGCCCATGCCGAAGCCCACCGTTGCGAGCTGGATGTCGGAGGACTCGGCCTCGATCCGATCGAGGATCGAGTCGGCACCCGTGGCACCGACATTGGCGACACCGTCCGACGCCAGGATGACACGGTTGATCGCCCCAGCCCTGTAGGCCCTACGGGCCAGTTCGTAGCCGAGCTCGAGACCCTCCTCGGCGTTGGTCGAGCCCTCGGGGCGCAGCTGCCGAATGGCGTCCAGCACGGTGTTGCGATCCTCGACGGCGGTCGGCTCCAGCAGAACCCGTCCCCGGTCGCCATAGACCACGAGGCCGACCTGATCAGACGGACGCAGCTCGTCGATCAGCATTTCGAGCGCCTGCTTCACGGTCTCCAGCCGGTCCTCTCGATCCATCGATCCGGAGACGTCGACCACGAACGTCAAGTTGGCCGGCTTGCGATCTGCGTCGTCGACGACGTAGCCCTGCAAACCGACCCGAAGCAGCTGGTAGCGATCATTCTCGGCAAACGGCGTAGCTCCCGCCTCCAGGTGGATCGCAAACGCTTCATCGTCCGGCGCCGGGTATCGGTGGTCGAAGAAGTTCACGTACTCCTCGACCCGGACACTGTCTGCGTCCGGCAGGAATCCGTCGTCGAGGTAGCGCCGGGCGATCGTGTATGCGCCGGTGTCCACGTCAACGGCGAACGTCGAGAAGCGATCATCTTCGGTATCGATGCGCGGGTTCACGCCGTAGTTGTCGAAGAAGGTCAGGTCGTAGGGCTCGTCGTTGACGGTCGCGGAACCCCCGGCTCCAAAGCGGCCCTCAGCGAGATCAGCCGACGGAGCCGAAGCGGCATGCGTCGTCGTACTGAGCGCGCGCCCAACGAGCTCCTCTCCGGCCCCGTCCGAGGTGCTCCGGCTCAGTGCAGGGTCGAGCTCCTGGTCGAGCGCCACGACCGTCAGGTCGCCGCCGACCTCGTCTCGCGCTGCGTCGTCATCGCCTCCCGCACACGCGCCAGCGACGAGCGCAACGGCCACGGCGGCCATCAACAGCTCGAGCTTGTGGAGTGTCATGGTTTGCCTCCCATTCCGAGGTGGACAGCGCCACCTCGTCGGTGGGACGGCAAGTGGTGCGGCGCAGGTTCCCGCCGCGTCGAATCAGCGGGCCCGGACGGTCGAGAAGCGAGCCTCTGCTGCGGCGGCGATCGACGCCGCCATGGAACCGAAGATGAACGCGTGGAACGGGAGCATGGCGTACCAATACAGCCGGCCAAAGAGCCCGCGCGGCCGGAAATACGCGGTCTGATGGAGCGTGCGCATCCCGTCCTCGTCTGTGATCCGCCACTCGAGCCAGGCGTCACCCGGCAACTTCATCTCCGCAGACAGCTGCAACATGCGGCCCGGCTCGAGAGCGGCGACGCGCCAGAAATCGATCGTGTCGTGCAGCCGCACGAGTTCGGGATGGCGCCGGCCCCGCCGGAGCCCGACACCGCCAACCAAGGAGTCGAGCACACCACGCAGCCGCCAAGCCCAGTTGTGCACGTAGTAGCCGACATCTCCGCCGATCCGCGAGAACGCCCAATAGAGATCCATCGCATCGGCGCTCGTCTTCACTTCCTGGCGGTCGACCAGCAACGTGCCCCCCGCCCACTCAGGGTCCCAAGCGAACGGCTGGGCAGGACTGGTGCTCGCATCCGACCATCGGGTCTCCACATCGAGCGCATCGCTTCGCGCCAGCGCCAGCTCCACGGCCGCACGGAACGGAATCGGTTCCACGGCGAAGCGCTTGGCGCCATCGTCGTTGACGACCACTTCATTCCGCAGCGAGTCGACGAGGGGTCGTGCGACGCCGGTGGGCAGTGGCGTCACCAGCCCGATCCATTGCGAGGACAAGCCAGGGCTCAACACGGGTACCGGAATGATGAGACGCTTCGGGAGTCCGGCCTCCTCGGCGTACAGCTGCATCATGTCGCGATACGAGAGCACGTCGGGACCGCCGATCTCGATGACGTGGTCGCCGGGCAGATCATCAGTGAGCGCGGCCAACAGATAGGCCAAGACGTCGCGGATGGCGATGGGCTGACACCGAGTGTTGACCCACGACGGTGTCGTCATCACGGGCAGCACCTCGGTGAGGTATCGAAGCATCTCGAACGAAACCGATCCGGAGCCGATGATCACTGCGGCGCGCAGCTCCGTCACGGGAGTGGTCCCGGCCCGGAGCACGTCGCCGACCTCGTGACGGCTGGACAGATGCGACGAGAGGGCGTCCCCCGCTGCGCCGAGGCCGCCGAGGTAGATGATTCGCCCGACCCCGGCCTCGGCCGCCCCCTTGGCGAAGCTCTCCGCAGCACGGCGGTCTGCATCGGCGAACTCCGCAGTGGAACCCATGGAGTGGATCAGGTAGTACGCAACCTCGCAGCCGGCGAGGCCCGCGACCACGGCTTCGGTATCGAACACGTCGGCACGAACCACATCGACCTTGTCTCGCCACGGGCGGTCGTCGAGCTTGCTCGGGCGACGCGCCAAGCAGACGACGTCGTGCCCTTCGGCAATCAGCTTGGGTGCGAGCCGGCCACCGACGTAGCCGGTCGCCCCGGTAACGGCGATCCTCATCGGGCCAGGTTATCGCTCGGCAATTCGCTAACTCGCAATCGCCCGGCTTGCGGAGTCCGCCTCCCTTGCATCGTCGGCTGCCTCGACCAGCGCCGCAAGACCGTCGAACTCTCCTGCCGTGGGCTCGTGCGTCCACACGTCGACCCCGCGCAGGAACTCGGAATGGCGATCGGCGACCTCGGGAGTCGCAATGACCCGGACCGGGATGTCGTCGTCGATGACCTCGAAGTAGGTTGCGAGGATCTCGCGATGATGCTCGCGTTCGAGATCGAACTCGAACACGACCCCGTGTGCCGACTCGATCAGCGCACACGACCCTTCCGCCTTCAAGATGGGGCAGATGTCGTTTGCCGCCGGCCCATGGCATACCGTGGCAGGATGCCCGAGTCGCTGCATGAGCGCTGCGTGTTGCTCCGAATCTCCGTGAGGGGCGTCGAAATGAATCAGACTGGGGTCCGTCCATTACACCCTCCTCGGCGACGATCGCAAGGGCCCGGTGCGCTGCCCTCCAGGGGGAGAAGGTCCCTGAAACGCCGTCGCCATCACCACGTACGAGTCGACGATCGGTCGAAGGGTTCGATGTGAACATCAGCGGAGTCGATCTCGCCAGCCGGCCTGAGGCGACGGCAGTGGCTCGACTCGACTGGGAGACGAGACGCTGTATCGGCCTCACCGTCGGCGCCGATGACGACGAGGTCGTGGCAACCGCCGCCGCGAGTGACAAATGCGGCATCGATGCACCCTTCGGCTGGCCCGACGCATTCGTCGAAGTGGTCGCCGCCCATCACGGCAGCGACGCCGTCGATGTCCCAGATCCAAACGAGTCACTTCGGCTGCGCCGCACCGACATCTGGGTGTGGCGCACCCACGGGCGCATCCCCCTGAGCGTTTCCACCGACAACATCGGCGTCGTGGCGCTGCGAGCCGTGCGCATCCAGCAACGGGTCGCTGCCCTCACCGGGCCGGTGGACCGCACGGGTGGCGGTGTGCTCGCCGAGGTGTATCCGGCGGCGGCGCTCAAGATCTGGGACCTGCCACATCGCGGCTACAAACGGGGAGACGAGGCCGCCGCACGCCGCCGTGTGATTCTCGACGGGCTCGAGGCCCGTTTCGACCTCGCCATCTCGCCGCAAGACGAAGCCGTCGCCCTTGCCTCCCACGACGCACTGGATGCGCTCGTCTCTGCGTTGATCGCGGGGCTCATCACGGACGGCGCCACGACTCCCGTACCACCCGAGCTGCGCGAGATCGCCGCCCGCGAGGGTTGGATCCATGTGCCGCTCGGCCAACGCCGCCCGTGGTGATCACCCGGAAGGGGCGACCTCGAACGAGTCGAGCACTCGGTACACCTCCAGCTCGTCCTCGAGGGCAGCCTCGTCGCCGATCGCGACCACGACCATCACCGAGACGCCATCCAGATTGAACGAACCGATGCCCGCACGCATCCCGGGACGATCGGCGCATTCGTGGGCATCGGTGTTCGAAGCGGTGTCGAGGCGGGACCAGTCGAACGGTCTCGGCCATGGAGGCGCATCGGTGGCGCCGCTGACGGACACGGTCACCAGCACGTCCGACGGTCCGAGGTCGCGCAACGCGTTCTCCGGCATATGTGCGCAGCGCACCCCGCCGGCGCGCAGCGGGTAGGTGCCCGCACTGAGGACTTCGCGAGGCGATGCGATGGCCGTGAGGGGATCTGGTGCGACCTGCCATGCCTCCGGCAGCTCCCAAGAGGCGCCGACTGCGGCATCTTCCATCCGGCGGCGCGGCACGTCGTCCGCGTCGATCCGGATCGATACACCGGACACGTCGAACTGTGACGCCACGCCCTCGACGCTGATGGCGCCGGAGGGATCGCACACGACGTTGGTCACATTGGGCACGCAGCCGGCAACGACCCGAAAAGGTCCGTAGTCGGCAGCGATGCGGCTGGGCAGCTCGCCGGGTCGCTGCCAGCGGAGCGGCGGATCCAGCCCAACGACGAGATGGCCACTTTCTGCCCAAGGGTGGATCGAGCCGAGCAGCGTCTCCGGCCAGATGTCGCCGAGGTCTGACGCGATCGTCGGAGACACGGCGATCTCGCTTCGCCAGGGCCCGGCGCTGATGAGGAGCGTGGAGGCGTCGATGGTGGCGTCCCCGCTGGACGCCGCGGGCGCCGCAGCGTACGTCGTGATACCAAGCGCACGGGCGATGCCGCCGGCGTCGATCACGATGACGCCGGACGGGAACGGCGCTGGGTAGATCTCGGGCGGGAGCCCCCACACCGTGTAGCGGGTTCCATCGACAAGCGTGCCGTCGATCGAGACGGTGTGACGGTCGAAGCATCGGTCGAGGTAGCTCGCATCGGCCGAGACGCGATATGCGAGCGCCACCGCGGCGCACTCGCCGAACAGCCAATCGTCGTTCTTGTACGCGGAGCCCGCCGCTGTCTCCAGTTGGAGCAGCGGTTGACTCACGTCGAATCCCGGAAGGGTGGCGACGAAGTCGCGGACATCCGGCGGGAGGTCGGCGAAGGATGCGACGGGTCCTCCTTCGCTCACCACGACGGCGAGCTGCAACGGTGCAACGATCGTCTGGCCTGCCGGCGGGACGTGTCGGAGGATCTGGCCGGCGGGCCGCCGGTAGCTCGCCTGCCAGGTCGCTTCAAGATCGAAAGTGAGGTCCGAGAGTCCCAGGGCTTCGAGCGACGCCTCGGCTTCGGACAGAGTGAGACCGGAGAGGTCCGGCATGGACAGCGGATCGGTGGGGGTGGCCGCTCCTGCGAGGGCCGCCGGCTCCAGATCTGCCGGGTCAGTGCCCGTGGCCCCGCCGGCACTCGACACCCAGAGCGCAAGCACCAGCAAGAGGGCGAGCCCGGTGAGGATGGCCACGCCCCTCCCAACATGATGGTCGGGTTGCGACGGGCCAGGCGCACCGTCGAGCACACGCACCTGGCTGCCAGCTGTGCGTTTCGAATGGCTCTCCTGGGTGCGGTCGCCGGGGACCATCGGCACGTTTGCTCCCGTTTCCCTGGACGTAGCGTAGGGTGGAGTTTCAGGTAGCAGAGGGGGCCATCGTGAAAGCTTCGGTGTTCGTTCTTGGCGTGCTCGCGGCGCTGCTGACGGGCTTTACGATTGCGACGGTGGCGGGCGACATTGCGGGCTACGTGGTCGCCACCCTGCTGCTCGTCATCGCCATCGCCGCGTTCTTCGCTCCGCCGGACATCCTCAAGGGAATGCTGGTCGTCGTCGTCGTTGCCCTGGTGGGCGGAGCCGGCATCGCCGCATGGGGAGCGACCACCGTGGTCAGCGCCCTGAGCGACACGAGTGGGCCGGTCAGCGAACCGGACGCCAATGACCTCGCCGCCGCTGACGCCAAGATCGACGCCATCGAAGATGACGTGGCTTTTCGACTGGAGTTGACCGAGGCCGAGTTGCGGGCGTACACGCTGGACGCTCTCAGGGACGAGAGCGACAACCCAATCGAGGACATCACGTACGACGTGCGAGCGGGGTCGAGTGACAACGGTGGCGAACTTGCATTCGAGGCGGAGCTGAAGAGTGGTGGCACCACCGCGGACGGGGCCCTGTCGGCCTCGCTCGAGAACGGCTCGGTTCAGATCGAGATCATCGAGGTCGGGCTCGGGGCGTTCGCCGTTCCGCAGCTGGCCGAGGGAGCCATCGAGGGTCTCGTGGAGCGGGTTGGCGATTTCAACTCTCTGCTGATGGAGCGGCGGGCCGACGTGCAGGCGATCAGCTTCACTGACGACACCGTGATCATCGTCGGCACGCAGTCCGGTACGAATCTCATCACCGAGGACTCGTTCCTCACCGGCTTCGCCGAACAAGCTGCGTCGATTGTCTCGCTCTCCGACGTGCCGGACGAGCAGTACGGGCCCGGCGTCGTCGACGGCACATCGAGCGGGAGCGCACCGTTCTACGTCGCCCTTGGCGATTCTCTCGCTGCGAATGTCGGCGTGGACAGCGCCCTCGACGGGTACGTCTCGCGCCTCCACAACCAGCTCCAGATTGCCGATGGACGCTCCTACGGGCTCCGCAACTTCGGCGTCTCCGGCGAGTCGACCGGCACGATGATCCGCGCCGGCCAACTCGACGAGGCAGTCGCCTTCATGGACGACAACGACGTGGCCTACGTGACCGTGAACGTTGGCGCCAACAACCTCCTGGGTCACCTCGGAAGCGCAGACTGCAGCCAGTCGCTCGACGACCCGTCTTGCCGCGAGCGGGTCGCAGATGCATTCGCCACGTACCCGGACGACATGGAACACATCTTCGATGCGATCCTGGATGCGGCGCCTGATGCCACCGTCGTCTTCCTGACGAGCTACAACCCGTTCAACCTCGGGTTCGGGTCGGAGATCGAGGCCGACATGGATCGCACGCTTCAAGAGTTCAACGCATTGGCGGTCGACATCGCCGAAGCACGAGGGATTCTCATTGCCGACGGGTTCGGAGCGATTGACGGCACCGCGGCCGTCACCACGCACATGCTGGACGCAAACCCGGACATCCACCCCCTCGGAACCGGCTACGACCTGCTGGCGGGAGCCATCCTCGACGCGGTCGGGTAGGCGGGTCGAGCGACGAGGAACGTCCAAAACTCGCATGACCACCGGCAACCGGCGGGGGCGAGGGTGGTCGGTGGGCCGGCTTCTCGAGGGGCGGCATCCACGCTCCTCGGGCTCCGCCGGCCACCAGTGGGGAAACAAAGACGATTCGACCGTCGTTCCCCCGCAACGTGGCCGACTAAGGCCGTTGGCCCCAAGGCCATCCCCGCCTATCCCAATCCATCGACTATCACCGCGACGGTCGTGCGGTGGCGGGGTCCTCGGGCCAGTCGTGCTTCGGGTAGCGGCCGGCCATCTCCTTCCGCACCTCCCGCCACGAGCCACGCCAGAAACCGGCGAGGTCCTGCGTGACCTGGATCGGGCGACGTGCCGGCGACAGCAGCTCCAGCCGTACCGGCTCGCCGGCGATGGCCGGCGTGCGGTCGGTGCCGTACATCTCCTGAACGCGTACCGAAATGGTTGGCGCCTCGGGGGCGTAGTCGACGGCGATCCGCCGCCCGCTGGGGACGGTGACGTGGGTGGGAGCGAGGCGGTCCAACTCCCGAATCTGCTCGTGTCCGAGCGTGGCCAGAAGAGCCTGTCGCAGATCGACGGCCTCGAGGACGTCGAGGCCGGTCGCCGCGGCGAGAGGCCCTGCCAGCCAGTCCGTGAGCGACCCCGCCAGCGCTTCGTCGGACCAGTCGGGCCATGGCGCGCCGAGCTTGCGGTGGAGGTGTGTCACGCGGGTCTGCAACGTCCGCACCGCCTCGGTCCAATGGAGGTCGCGGAGTGACCTGTCTCGCAGCCGTCGCTGCAGCACTTCCGACGTTGCCACGCCAGGATCGGGACGTCGGTCGCGCGAGCGCAGCACGAGACCACCCAGCCGCTCCTCGGTGCGTGCAACGAGCCGGTCCCCCTCCCACACGAGTTGCGTACGCACGTCCACCTCGTGGGCAAACGCCGTCGAGACGTGTTCGACATCGATGGCGGCCGCCAGCCGGATACGTGCGTCCTTGCGCTTGCCGTCGATGTCGCTGACCACCAGGAATTGCTCGGTCGCGAGGGAATCACGATCGCTCATCCATGCCGTGGTTCCTGTGCGCAGCTGGAAGCGGCCTGGGCTGCCGCGACGAAGCGCCAGCCGGTCCGGATACGCCAGTGCCAACACGTTGCCCGTGTTGTCGAAGTCGATGGGTCCCCATTCGACGGCGGCGCGGCGCGCCAGATCGAACGCAGTGTCCCGGATCCGGGCGACGGCAGCACCGTTCGCCATCCGATGGTGCCGCTCGCGGTCTGCGACGAGCCGGACCCGCTCGTTCAGATCGACTGGAACCTCGTTTGGGTGGCCGCGGATCGGATCCCGATCCTCCAGCAGCGCGGCCACGACGCAGGCCAGCGCCGCGTCCGACCCGGCGTCCACCACCATGCGTGACAGTCGAGGATGGAGCGGCAGAGTCGCCATCAGCCCACCGGTGATGGTCAGCCCACCGTATTCGTCGAGTGCACCGAGGGAGCGAAGCAGCCGGGTCGCCTCGTCGAGGGTTCGCTGCGGCGGGGCGTCGATGAAACTGAGGTCGGCGACGTTCGTGCCCCAAGCGGCGAGTTCGAGCGCAAACCCGGCGAGATCGACCTCGGCGATCTCCGGGGTGATGTGACGAGGTCGTCCTCCGTGCTCCAGTTTGGACCACAGCCGGTAGGCGACGCCGGGTTCGACGCGCCCGGCTCGACCTGCCCGCTGGTCGGCCGACGCTCGCGAGATGCCGACCGTGCGGAGACGGGTCATGCCGGTGCGGGCATCGAAGCGGGGCTTACGCGCCAAGCCGGAATCGATGACGACCCTGATGCCCTCGACGGTGAGACTGCTCTCGGCGATGTCGGTCGAGAGCACAACACGACGACGCCCGGAGGGATTGATCGCCGCATCCTGGTCGGCGGTGGGCAAACTGCCATGCAGCAAGCGCACGTCGGCGTCGACGCCGTCGTCGAGCAGGAGTCGCTCGACACGCCGCATCTCGCCCATGCCGGGCAGGAAGACGAGGAGGTCGCCGGGCTCAGCCTGGAGGGCGGTGCGAACGACGGCGGCCACGTGCGGGTCGAGCCGCTGCTGACGACGTGGCGGCGCCCAGCGCACGTCAACCGGGTGGACACGCGCCTTGCCCTCGACGACCGGGGCCGGGGCGTCGTCGCCGAGCAACGCTGCCACCGCCGGCGCGTCGATCGTCGCCGACATGGCCATGATGCGGAGATCGGGACGGAGCACCCGCCGAGCGTCGAGCGCCAGCGCAAGACCCAGGTCGGTCTGCAGGTTGCGCTCGTGCAACTCGTCGAAAAGGATCGCTGCGGTGTCGGGCAGCTCGGGATCGCGCTGCAGGCGCCGGGTCAGCACCCCTTCGGTGATGACCTCGATGCGGGTGTCCCGCGACACCCTGCGGTCGGTGCGCGTCACGTACCCGACGACCCCGCCGGGCTCGTCGCCCACGAGGTGCGACATCCAGCGGGCTGCCGCTCGCGTGGCGAGGCGGCGCGGCTCGAGCACGACGATCTTGCGTCCATCGAGCCACGGTTCGTCCAGCAGGCGAAGTGGCACGATCGTCGTCTTGCCGGAACCCGGAGGCGCAGTCAGCACGCCGACCCCGCGCTCGCCAAGGGCGCGACGGACCGCGGGCATGACGTCCTCTATGGGCAAGCGCTCGGGCGAGTTCACGCCCGAGAGGCTACGCCTGCGAAGATCATGCAATGAGCACTCCGCCACATCCGTTCCGCGTTGCCGTCGAATCGAGGGACTTGGAGGGCATGGTCGGCCAGCTGGCGGACGACGTCGTACTGTGGCCCAGGTTG
>DATHZQ010000047.1:0-4112 GCA_035458525.1 Acidimicrobiia bacterium | reverse complement strand
GTGGCGGCGCATCCACGTCGCGACGTGGCGATGCGCAGTGTCGGTGGCGACGACCCAGAACCGGTCATCGTCGAGCTTGGTCACGGTGAGGTCCGCCTCGAGCGTGCCGGTCTCGTTGAGCCACTGGGTGTAGGTGATCCGGCCCGGCTCCCCATCGACGTCGTTCGCCGAGATCCAGTTGAGCAGCCGACCTGCGTCTCTGCCCTGGACCAGGAACTTCGACATGAACGACATGTCCATTACGATCACGCCGTTGCGGGCGGCTTCGTGTTCGTCCCGCCAGTACGGGAACCAGTTCTGCCGCCCCCACGACAGCTGCTCCACGACCGGATCGACGCCCTCCGGCGCGTACCAGTCGGGGCTCTCCCATCCGCTGACGTCGCGGAAGTGCGCCCGCTGCTCCGCAAGCCGGTGGTGCAGCGGCGAGAGCTTGGCATTACGCGCCGTTTCCATCTGCCGCGTCGGATAGTGCGGTTGATAGACCAGGCCGAGCGATTCGACGGTGCGCGTCGCCCGGTACTCCCGGTTGGCCTGATAGGTGTGCAGCCGGTCGATGTTGAACCCGGTGACATCCACGGTGGGCCGGCCGTCGACGATCCACTCAGCGACCACTTTGCCGAGGCCGCCTCCGGTGAGGATGCCGATCGAGTTGAGACCGGCGACGACGAAGTAGTTGCGCAGCTCGGGTGCTTCGCCCACGATCGGCTGTAGATCGGGCGTGAAGCTCTCCGGGCCGCAGAAGAACGTTCGGATCCCGGTCTCCTCGGCGATCGGGACGCGGCGCATCGCCGTCTCGACGTACGGCCCCATCCGCTCCCAATCCGGCGGCAGCGAGCCGAAGGAGAAGTCCTCGGGTACCCCGTCGAGGCGCCACGGAGCGCACACCGGCTCGAAGAGGCCGATCATCAGCCCGCCGACCTCCTCCCGGTAGTAGCCGTAGGACCCCGGGTCCTCGATCACCGGCCACTCCGCCGACAGTCCGGGGATCTGCTCGGTGATGAGGTAGTAATGCTCGGCGGCCTGCAGCGGAATCGTCACGCCGGCCGCCTCGCCGAGCTGGCGAGCCCACATGCCGGCGCAGTTGACGACGTACTCGGCCTCCACGTCGCCGTGGGGCGTCCGCACCCCGGTCACCGCGCCGCCGTGCTGCAGGAAGCCCGTCACCGGCACGCCCTCGACGATCGTCACTCCGCGCATCCGGGCGCCCTTGGCCAGCGACATGGTGGCGTCCACCGGATTGGCCCGGCCGTCACCCGGTACGTAGAAGCCGGCGAGGATGTCGTCGGTGCGGGCAAGGGGGAACAGCTCCGCCACCTCCCGGGCGGAGATCTCCTCGACCTCCACCCCGCAGTACCGGTTGAACGCCGCCACCCGCCGGTACTCCTCGAGACGATCCGGCGTCGTGGCCAGCTCCACGAATCCGACGGGGGTGAAGCCGGTGGCGAGCCCCGTCTCCTGCTCGAGCCGGCCATAGAGATCGCGGGTGTACCGGCGCATCTCCGTCGAGGTCTCGGAGGTCGAACCGAACGTGACGACCAGCCCGGCGGCGTGCCACGTCGTACCCGACGTGAGCCGGTCGCGCTCGATCATGAGAACGTCGGTCCAGCCGAGGTGCGCCAGGTGGTAGGCGACGCTGGAGCCAATCACCCCGCCACCCACGACGACGACTCGGGCACGGGAAGGCAGCGCCGGGTTCGGTCCGGTTGCGGCCGCGGGACTCATCATCGGTCATGCTGGCAGCAGATCGCTTGCGCAGCGAGCCGGCGGCACCGCGACGAGTGCGGGACCTAGGGTGTTCTCGGCGGGAGGGGGTCACGTGGTACGAGCAGCGTCTGCATCCGAGTCCGGCTGGGCGCGCCGGCTCGGCGAGAGCATGGTGTCGATCGCCGACGTTGAGGGCGATGACCACGAACACGCCCGATCCAAACGGCTGCTGGTCGGCGTGCTGTGGGTGTCGCTACCGGTATCCATTGCGTCTGCCTTCCAGATGGCCTTCGTGCTCGACGCGCCGCCGGCGGCATTGGTGATCGGCTCGGGTCCCGTCACGGCCGCCGGATCACTCGTCGCCCTGTGGCTCCGTCCAACGGTGTTTCCCGGGATCATGCATCTCCTGGTCGGTGTGGTCGTAGCCATCTCCGCCGCACTCACGGTGATGGCGGGGGGCCTGCTCGACTCGGGCTTCAACGCCGTCTGGGGTTTCCTCGGTCTGCTGGGGGCCGTGGCGCTCTTCGGGGATCGCCGGGCGACATGGTGGTTGTGGGTCTTCATCGCGAGCCAGATCGCAGCCCTCGTCGCCGCAGCCGAAGTGGCGCCCATCTACGAGATGCCGAGCCCGGAGTACACGGGCACCTTCAACTTGGTGGTGGTCGTGATCTTCGTCTTCCACTTGATGCTCTACTACGTGCGCCAGCGGGACGTGCTGCTCCAGCGGTCGGACCGACTGCTGCGCAACACGCTTCCGGACTCCGTCGCCGAACGGTTGAAGGCGAACCCGGACGAGCGCATAGCCGACCGTTTCGACTCGGCCTCGGTCCTGTTCGCCGACGTCGTCGGGTTCACGCCCATGTCGGCCGGCATGACTCCCGACGAGCTGGTGGCGTTTCTCGACGAGGTCTTCAGCGACTTCGACAAACTCGTCGAAGCGAGGGGCCTCGAGAAGATCAAGACGGTCGGCGACGAGTACATGGTTGCCGCCGGCGTGCCTGCGTCGCGTCCGGATCATGCCCACGTGCTGTGCGACCTCGCGCTCACCATCCGCGATCGGATGCGCAGCCGCGAGTACCGCGGCCACCGCATCGAGTTGCGGATGGGGATCAACTCGGGGCCCGTCGTTGCCGGGATCATCGGTACCCGGAAGTTCAGCTACGACTTGTGGGGTGACGCGGTCAACACGGCAAGCCGGATGGAATCGTCCGGTGTACCCGGAGAGATCCAGATCACCGAGGAAACACGCCGCCTGGTCGAGGACGAGTACGTCTGCACCTTCCGCGACACCATCGACATCAAGGGCAAGGGTCCCACACCGGTGTGGCAGCTGGCCGGCCGCCGCACCCGACCGGGGGCGTGAGCCAGTCCACCGCGGAACCGGCAGAGCATGCGCCCCGCGTCGAGGGACCCGACCGGTGACCACCAGGGACGAATGGGCCTAGCCCGGGGTGACCCGGCTCGACCAGATTGAGAGTGCAGATCCGGAACGCGGGGTGCGAACTGCGCTGCTCTGCAGGCCGACCGCAGCGTCTGCCGGCAGCCGTTCTCATCCTGCAGGATGGGAACGGATGGGCGGATTCGGAATGGGCACGGGCCGACGGTGGCTGTGCATACTGCTGGTTCCGGTCGCTCTCGCCGGGGCCACCGACGCAGGCGCAGCGATTGACGATACCGGCACCATTCTCGCCGACGACGACGGCACGCCCGAGTTCCCCCGGGTCCGAGTACCCGCCTTCCTCGAATCGAGCCGTCGTGTCACCGATACCTACGGCGACAAGCCGAACATCTTCTTGACCTACGACGACGGCAGCTCTGTGTACACACAGCGACTGCTCGACGTGCTCGCACCGTACGACGACATCAGCGTCACGTTCTTCGTGATGTGCCGCGAAGCGGTGCCCGGCACCATGCAGCGCATCCTGGACGACGGTCACGCGCTGGGCAACCACACGTGCGGCCATCCCATCCTGACTTCGCTGAGTACGGCTTCGCGGCTCCGGCAATGGCAGCGGCTCGAGGACTTCGTCAACGCCCGGGTGGAACCCGACGTCGATCTCACGTGCCAGCGGCCGCCGTTCGGAGCGACCAGCCGGTCGGTGCGCGCCGATGCCGAGTCGATGGGAATGAGGGAGTGGGGTTGGAGCGTCGACCCGTGGGACTGGTCCGGCGCCAGCGTGAGCCGGATCCTCGCCGCACTGGAATCGATGGACGACGGCGACATCATCATCCTTCACGACAGCGCCGGCTCCTACCGCACCGTCGAGGCGACCCGCATCTTTCTTCAGCGGCACGCCGACGACTACATCTTCCGCTCGCTTCCGGACTGCACGCTCGGCCGACCCCTGGTCTGGGAGGGTCGCTTCTGGGACGACGACGGATCGATCTTCGAAGAGGACATCGAGTGG
>DATHZQ010000046.1:0-52621 GCA_035458525.1 Acidimicrobiia bacterium | reverse complement strand
GTGTTGAGCGGTGCGTCGGCTCCGGCCACCGTCACCCGGAGGGCTTCCGGCAGGGGTGCCCGGACGACGTCGACGCTGTCGCCGGCTTTGACTCCGGCATTGGTCATCGTGCGGGGACCAACGAGGATGGCGGTGGGGGAGGGCATGTCGCCGGGCGACACCTTGCAGTACGTGTTGCCGAGCTTGACGACGCCCCCGCCCGGCAGGCCGAGCGCTCGGAGGAGGGCAGAGTCGGCGCGAACGACGGGATCGACGCCGTTACGAACGATGAATCGCATAGGCAAGTGAGGGTAGCGGCGGCGTCGGTGGCACGGTCTCGCGGTTGCGTCTTCCCTTTGAGGAGCGTTCAGGCGCCACGCAGCCTGGGCGCACCCGTGCCGTGTTCTGCCGGGCTCGGCCCGTCCGTCTGGGTTGTGCGGCCTCGAGGGTGGAATCCGGGCGAGGCTGCGTCTTCCCTTCGGGGAGCGTTCAGGCGCCACGCAGGCTGGGCTCACGCATGCCGTGGTCTGCTCGGCTCGGCCCATGGACGGGTGCGACCGGCGGGCGGCATTATGTGTGGACCGTTCGAGGTTGGTTCGCGTCCGGTGTTCTGGCAGTTATGAGGCCAGTGTGGTGAGCTCCTTGACTTGAGTTGCGGGCATGGCGACCGGGTTGGTGCTCTCGACGATCGTCACTCCCGGGCGGTTGAGCCAGCGCCAGAGCACCCACAGTTCTTCTGCGGAAGCCATCGTCGGGGGAGTGGCGGTGAGGTCGACCGCGGTCGGTCCCGCCGGCACGAGCGGTGTCGGGTCGCCGGGGCCCCAGGAGACGACCAGCGCGCCGTGGTCGAGGATGACGGATTCGCCGGCGTCGCTCTCGGCCCAAACCAGCCCGGCGCCTGCGATCGCTTGCCACACTCGGCGTTGTTCGAGCGCTCGCGCCAACGCCCGGTGACGGTCTCGGATATCGGCGGCTTCCTCGAAGCGGCTTGCGGTCGCCAGGTGCCGCATTCGGTCGACGAGGGGTGAAAGCAGGAGCCCCGCGTCGTGATCGATGCCCATGAGGATGTCGTCGGTGGTGCTTCGGTAGAGCTTGCGATCCACCGTGCCGTCGCAGGGGCACAACGCCACCCCGAGTTGGGCGTAGCGGCATGCCGGGTGGCCCTTGGTGCCGGTGCAGCGGCGGATCGGCACGGCATCCCAGATCGCGTGCATCACCAGTTCGGCGTTGCGCTTGCGGCGAAACGGGCCGAGGTGGGCGAGCGCTGATTCGGGCCGCTGGGTCCGCACGATCGACAGGCGAGGGAACTCCTCGCGGGTCAAGCGCACCCAGTGCGTCGCCTTGGCCGGCCGCGACCTTCGGTTGTAGCGGGGGCGATGGGCATGGATGAGCCGCAGCTCGGTGATGCTGGCCTCGACCTCCGTCGGGCATACTCGGGTTTCGATGCGGCGCAGGTCGCGCAGCATGTCGGCGATCCGGCGGCGTTTGTCGCCGTAGAAATACGACCGCACCCGGGTCCGCAGGTTCTTCGCTTTCCCGACGTAGATGACCGTGTCGTTGCGATCCCGGAACAGGTACACACCGGGGCGGCGGGGAAGCCCTTCGGTGAGCTCGAGCTTGGCGTAGTGCGGGGCGCCGCGGGCGGTCGGGAGCGTCATCAGGTCGTCGAGGTACGTGACGCCAATGGTGCCCGCACGGGCCAGCAGCTCGAAGAACACGTGAGCCGTCGCCTTGGCATCCTCGAGGGCGCGATGGTTCGGTGTGGTGGGGGAGCGAAGGTGCTTCGCCAGCGTCGCCAGGCGAAAGTTGCGTACCTCGGAAGCGAGGAGACGCCGGCTCAATGCCGCGGTGTCGCTGCTGCGATTGGGCAGCCGGCCGTAGCCGAGGCGGACCGCGGCGGCGTTGAGGAACGACAGATCGAAGCGGACGTTGTGCCCCACGATCACGGCATCGCCGATGAACTCGAGAAGCGATGGAAGCACTTCGTCGATCATCGGGGCGTCGACCACCATGGCCTGACTGATCCCCGTCAGGATCGTGATCGAGGGCGGGATCGGAGCTCCCGGGTCGACGAGGGTGGAAAACGTACCGGTGAGCTCGCCGCCCTCATAGCGGACCGCCCCCACTTCGGTGATCTCGCAGTCGTGCGGCGAGCCCCCGGTCGTTTCCAGATCGAGGACGCAGAACGGCACGGAGTGGAGCGGAGCACCAAGATCATCGAAGGTGCGTTGCGTACCGAGCATGACCGTCCTCGTTCGGGCGCCTGACGGTAGATCGAACGTATGTTCGATGTCAAGGATCGGCTCAAAGTGCGCACTCTCCCGGTGCCGGCCTCGGCGGCGGCTAGCCTCGACGGCCGTGAGCTTCACCGGCACCGTGTACTTCGATTTCGAGTCGGCTGACAGCTGGCGCCTCTTCGTCCTCCTTGCTTCGGCAGAACAACAGGGCATGTCGTTCGACCTCGACTGGGTCGGGTTCGCACCGGGGGGGCCCGGTACTGCGGAAGCGATGTCGCCCGGCGTGCGTGCACTCGCTGCCCATGCTGCCGTGATCGAGCCGCAGCGCCAGCAGCGGTTGCGGGCGGCGCTCTTCACGTTGCGGCACCGCGAGGGTGACTCACTCGACGACGAACTGACCTACCGCGCCGCGGCGCGGGTGGCCGGCGTCGACGGCGATGTGCTGCTCGAAGCCATCCCCGACGTCGGGCATCGCAGCTTGGTCGTGGCACAACGCAAGGCGGCAGACGCCGGTGTCGAAGCCGTGCCCTCTATCGCTCGCCACGGCCCGCCGGTGCACATCGTCACGACCCCGGCTGTGCATCAGGGGCCCGCCAAGCCGAGGCTCGCCGTCATCGACGAGATGCTGTCGGACGACGGGCTGTGGAGATTGAGCAAGCCGTGACGTTGCCCGCCTACCGCTGCGACCACTGCGGCAATCGCACCCGGTTCGATGTCTACGAGCGACTGCACCGGCGCCGTTTCGCCCATTTCGACTTGAGCGGCGGCATGACGGTCGACGACGAAGAGATCCTCGAGTCCGAGATCGAGCGTGTGGTCTGCCGGTGGTGCCAGCGAGACGATGCGATCGTTGCGGACGCCAAGACCGCCTGAGGCCAGCTTCAGCTCCGCTGGCGCACGGCCTCGTAGAGGAGGACGGCCGCCGCCGATGCCGCGTTCAGACTGTCCGCCTTTCCGGCCATCGGTATCGAGATCGAAGGGAGTCCAGCCCATGTCGCTGAGAGCCCGGCGTGCTCGTTGCCGACGACGAGGGCAACGGGACCGGTGAGATCGACCTCCCACGGCGCCGCGCCGCCGGAAGGTCCCGCAGCCAGAATGGACACTCCACGATCTTCGAGATGGCTGATCGCGGCTGCTGCCGGCGTCACCGCGAGCGGGACCTCGAACAGTGCTCCCTGGCTGGCCCGCACCACGTTGGGGTTGAACGGGTCGGTGGCGGTGTCGACCGCGATCACAGCGTCGGCGCCCGCACCGTCGGCGGTCCGCAACATCGCTCCGAGGTTGCCGGGCTTCTCGATCGCCTCGACGACGAGCAAGAGCGGCCGTTCGGGTAGCTGCAAGGCGTCGATTCCCAGCGGGCGGGTCTCGCCGATCGCCAGGACCCCGTCCGGGTGTTGGCGGTAGGCGATCTTGCGGAACGCTTCGTCGCTCAGCTCGATGACGCCAACGCCTGTCCCCTCGAGCGCAGCTCGGGCGACGACGGCATCGCCAGACGCCAGCTCCGGGGCGAAGAGCGCTTCAACGAGAGGCCAGCCGGCCTCCACAGCTCGGATGACGGCGCGCGCTCCTTCGATCGGGAATCGGCCCTCGGCGTCGCGGTGCCGCCGCTGCTTGAGCCTGGCGAGCGCTTTGATTCGCGGGTTGGACGTGGACGTGATCACGGCTACCAGCCGCTACCGCCACCGCCGCCCCCAAACCCGCCGCCGCCCCCGAACCCGCCGAATCCACCGCCGCCACCCCAGGAGCCGCCGCCCCAGGACGAGCCGCCGCCGCTGCCGCCGAATCCGCCGCCGCCACCCCAGCCGCCGAATCCGCCGGTGCCGCCCCACCACGAGCCGCGGTCTTGGGACCAGGATTGATCGCGGTAGATGGGCTCCCAGCCGAAGCTGCCGTGATGGCCGCGCGTGATCACCCAGTGGTAGAAGAGCAGCGTGTACGGATCGAAGCTATAGAGGCCGCGGGGAATCGGTTCGCCGGTCCAACTGTCCTTCTGCCGGGACGTGCCTTCGTGCGCCAGCTCTGGTGCAAAGCGGTCGGCGTCGTCGATGGAGCTTCTGGCGAGCGCCTGGCGCTGCGCCGCGTAGGCGAGGGCAAACGTGCGGGGACCACGGGGATCGGACGCACCGAACGCTGCAGCCACATCGGCATACGACCCCTGTAAACCGAGGGCGTGGAGGGCCTGTCGAGCGTCACTCCACCGCTGGATCGCAAGTGCCGGCTCGGTTGACACCGCCAGGATTCCGGCGATGGTTCGCCGCTCCTCTGCGTTGACGCCGAGGCCCGCAAGTCCGTCGAGGATTTCGCGATACACGGCAGGGCCGTCGTCGCGGCGGCGAAGCAGCGCTGCGGTGATCGCCACCGGGAGGTCGAGACGTTTCGCCTCCTTGCGGACATGGTCGATCTCTCGCGGCGTGCGCAAACCTGCGAGGGCGTATTCAACGGCCTCGTCCGCAGGGAAGCCACGGCCTCGGTTCTCTCGATAGATCTCGACGAACTCTTCGACGTCGTGCTCGTCGTTGTTCATCAACAGCAGCGCCGCGATTGCGGGGACCGAGAGGCCGTCGGCGCTCAATGCCGCACCTTCTCGTTCCAACTCGACGCGTACCTGCTCGTAGCGAGAGACCGCATCGTCGGGGCTGTCACTGACGTCGGCGAGGGCGGCGGCCACGGCGGGCCGGGCCGTCGAGTCAGGGAGTGAGTCGTAAAGCTTTTCGAGCCGATGCGTCTTCGTCTGCGCCGTCGAGTACACCTCGGTGAGCTCGGCGATCGACTGCGCAGCGGGAGCCTGGAGGTCGAGCGCTCCCTCGGTGCGGAGCATCCGGCTCCCTTCGTCGGTCAGGAGCGCATCACCCCGCGGTGTTGGCGCCAGCCGATTGGCGAGGGTCGTGGCGGCACGTTGCCGTGCGGCGGCAACCCGGTGGGGGCGCAATGTCGCCACCACTCGTTGCAGCTCCTGGCGGCGAACGTCGAACGTCGCATCGTCGCCCGTGGGCACCGCCAGCGCATCCCGGGCGGCTTGCTGGACGGCGCCTTCGAGGATCGGCCGCTCATCGGTTGCCTTGAGCTCGAAGGGCACGGCGCTCTCTGCGAGAAGGCGGTCCCGCTCCAGTATCTCGATGAGATGGTGTGCCCATGCGGCCGTCACCGAGGTTTCGGCATCGGTTCCTGCGCCGGACTCGATAGCCGCAAGCGTGCGCGTCAGCTCGCCGGTCGCAACCTCCGGCGCCGCCTCGGGTGCGGTCACGGCGTACTCGTCGAGCTGCGGGAGTTCGTGGCCGGCAGCTTCGAGCGATGCGAGATCTTCGTTGATGAGCTCGGTCCGACGGGCCGTGACGCGGCGTCGCCGGTCGCGCCGCGTCGAGACATAGCCGGCACCTCCACCGACGAGCCCCACACTCGCAACCAGCGCCAGTATCGCCCAGCCGGTTCCGCCCCCGTCGGCGTCGCCCTGCGGCTGTTCGACGATCACGTCACCCCCCGAATCCACTGGCGGCTCATCGATGGGGACGTCGCCCGGCTCCCCGGAGGCGTCTCCGCTGATCGCCGCGAGCTGTTGCTCGAGGCTTCCGATGATTGCGAGCATTCCGCCTTCGAAATCGCCTCCGCCGAAGAATGAGTTCCCGGCGCCGGCAACTTGGCTCGCGGCGGCATCGCTCAGCGGCAAGCCGGGTCCGGGCGCCACCTCCGTGCGCCGCTCGGAGAGGTCGACGAGGACGACAACGCCATCCTGCGCGGGACCGCCGACACCCCAGGCGTTCCCGATCTCGAACGCAAACTCCTGCGGCGCTTCGCCGCGGCTGTCGGTGACGATCACCGCAGCGATCTCGTTCCCGTACCGGCCCACAACCCGATCGATCGCGTCCTCGACACGGGCATCGTCGTCGACGACGCCCGCATCGTCGGTGAACCAGCCCTGGCACACGACGCCTTGGTATTCGCCGCAGTCGATCGGTCCAGTCGGTTCGTCCGTGGCGAACGCGGCCGCCGGCGACGCCGCGAGCACGATGGCGACAACGGCGGCGCGCAAGAGGTTCATGGCCACGACGCTAATCGAATGCCCGGACTCTCAGCCGAACCGCAACGGCAGGTCGGTCGGCCGGTAGAAGGCGGGTTCGAGCTCGGTACATCTCCGCAGCGCCATCACGATTTGGGCGCTGGCTCCGAGATCCCCGTGGTAGCCCCCGGGAATCTCCAACTGGAACGGTGGCTCACCGTCGACGATGATCCGGTCGCCCGGCTCCGGCAACCCCCAATCCACCACGAAGTCGAGGTCGATCGTCCGCTCGCCTGCGCGCAGCGTCACGTGCTGGCGGAATCCCGACACGAGCTCGCCGCTCTCGATCGCCTCCAACCGCTCGGTGACGTCACGGTTCGGCCAATTGAGGCTGTGGGCCAGCAGCCGGGCCGAAGGCACCAGCCCGAGATGGCCGACCGTGCCCGCGGCAACGGCGGCATCCCATTCGGCCGCCGTGAGACCTCGGCCCGTCTTGGCGATGTACGACTCCCGTCTCGCCGAGGAATCCAGCCGTCGCGAGATCATGACGCTCTTGACGTTGCGGCACGCCGAGGTGGCGAGCAGCGGGAGCCGGTCCATCACGAACCCAGGGTTCACCCCGGTCATGATGATCACCTTGCTGTGGGAACGGGCGGCCGTATGCAACGCGTTCCACATGTGACGCGGCGGCCAGGCCAGCTCCTCGCACGTCGAAACGACGTCGTAGCCCAATGCGAGGCAGCGCAGGATCTCCGGTGCCACGACCTCGACCTTCGGCGAGATCGCCACGAGGGCCCGATCTCCGGCGCGGGCCCGAGACACTTCCACCGTCGAGGTGTACATGGGTGCGTCGAAGCGCTTGCCGAGATGCATGCGTGCTGCGCCGTCGGGATCGACGACGCCGGCGATGCCGTCGACGACACCGTCATCGAGCGCCGCTGCTGCGGCAGCACTGCCTATGGACCCGGCACCAACCACGAGAAGTCGCGACATGACGCGGGCATGATGGTCGGCCTCGCTGCGTCGGGCAATTTGCCCAGATGGAGCGGCGCCGAATTCTCAAACGTCGAGGTTCTCCAGCACTCGGTTCACGAGCTTGGCGCTCTGCATCACGTAGAAATGGACCGAGGGCACGCCGTGTTCCAGCAGGCGTCGTGTCTGTGCCGTTGCCCACTCGACGCCGACCTGGCCAACCTGGTCCGGAGGCGCCGCAAGTGCAGCTTCCGCCAGGTCGGGCGGGATGTCGCAATGGAAGGTGCGCGGAATCCCTGAGATCTGGCGCCGGCTCGCCAGGATCTTGATGCCCGGAATGATGGGAACATGGATGCCCTGACGGCGGCACTCATCGACGAACCGGAAGTAGTGGTCGTTGTCGAAGAACATCTGCGTGACGACGTAGCCGGCGCCCGCATCGACTTTGCGGGCGACCGCAGCCACATCCGCCTGCAGGTTCGGCGCCTCGAAGTGCTTCTCGGGATAGCCCGCAGCGCCGATACAGAAGTCGGTCGGTGCGGCATCCAGGAGCTCCTCCAAGTAGACGCCTTTGTTCATGTCGACGATCTGAGCGATCAGCTCGTTGGCAAACCGGTTCTGCGTGCGCCCGTCGAGCGGCTTCTCGTACTCCACCGAATCGCCACGGATGGCCAGGACGTTGTCGATGCCGAGGTAGCGCAGCTCGATCAGGAAGTCCTCGGTCTCCTCACGAGTGAAGCCCTCGCAGAGCACGTGCGGCACCGCGTCGATGTTGAACTTGTTCTGCACGAGCGCACACAGGCCAAGCGTGCCCGGGCGCTTCCGCTTCACCCGGCGCCGATATCCGGTCGGGGTCTCCTCGTAGATCACTTCCGCCGCATGGCTCGTGATGTCGATGAACGGCGGGCGATGCTGGGCCAAGTCCTCGACGAGGTCGAGCACGTCGTTCAGCCTGCCGCCTCGCTGAGGTGGGATGATCTCGAAACTGATCAGTGGGCCGTCAGCCCGCTCCAAATGCTCGGTGACCTTCACGGTGCCACCTCCACGTCGCCCGCCCGCACGGGCCCGGCCAAGGAATCGGTCGAAACAGGTCCGTGGTTGTCCATGCCACTCATCCTCCGTCTTGCGTCTGTCCGCGCTCTCAGAGCGCCGCAAGCGGGGGAACCCCGTGTTGCAGCTCATCGCTCAGGCATTGGCACCGTGCGTCAGCGTCGGTTGCCGCGGCTTCGAAGGGCCTGTCCCTCCACCGCTCGTGATGAGCGCGTCGGGTCGCAACGTACTGCCCGAGTCGGCACCCTGCAAGAGGTTTCGCCGGGGGACGATCAGCGTCGAAACCGGTGGTGGCGGACCGCCCGGTCGACCAATGCGGACTGGTCGACCTCGATCGCCAGGCGGGGGAGCATCATCCCCTCGGCATCGAGTGCCCAGGGCGGCACGACGAGGTCGCGCGCGAACCAGTGGTTCGACTCGGCGAGATCGTTGGGCAGCGTCACCGCTTCGTGCGCAGCGAGCGTCGCCAGGCTGTGTTTCCCGATGCCGGTCTCCACCAATCCACCGACCTTGACATCCAGCCCGTGCCGTTGTGCAAGCGCAAACGCCCGCATGGTGAGTGTTGGACCGAGCCGTCCCGGCTTGATCGCAACACCATCGGCAGCTCCGGCGGTGGCGATGGTGACGACGTCGCCGAGACGGTGCACGGCCTCGTCCAAGACGATTGGAGTCGTCACGCGCCTCCGAAGCACCTGGTGACCTTGGAGGTTGGGGGCGGCGAGCGGTTGCTCGATGTACTCGAGCGCAAGACGATCCATCGCCTCCAATTCCTCGAGATCTGCTCGTCTGTAGGAGGCGTTGGCGTCGACGGCAACGCCGAGGTCGGGAAAGGCGTTGCGCACGGCCTCGACCGTCCCGAGCGAACCCGGTGCGATCTTGAGCTTCACGTGGCGGTAGCCGGCGTCGTTGGCTGCGGCGACGGCACCGATCACGTCGGGAGCCGAGCCCAGCCCAATCGCTACCGAGCTCGCTGAGGGCTCGATCGGCGTGCCCAGGTGGGCGGCAAGCGAGACGCCGGCGGCCGCAGCTTGCAGCGTTGTGATCGCCTGGTCGATCGCGGCGCTCGCTGCGGAGCCTTCGATGAGCACGGGGTCGCCCGCACCGAGCAGTCGTCGCGACTCGGCGAGCAACAGCTGCCAAGCCTCGTCCGGGTTGTCACGAGTGTGCCCCGGGTAGGTCGCCGCCTCACCCCAGCCGGTATGGCTCCCGTTGACCAGCCTGACGATGGTGATGCGGCGCCGGTCGACTCGCTGTCCCGCAGTAGTCAACGGCCGCAACAAAGGGAGTTCGACCTCCCACATCTCGATCTCGGTTGGTCGAATCACCGGACCGGCAGGCCTTGTTGCACGACGAGATGATACGGTCGCGCCGTCGTCCTGCGCTCGAAACGGCGCTCAGGTCACCGGCCACACGATCTCGGTGCGCCAGTGACCCGGCTCGGGCTCCGTCGAATCGTCGACGACGTACGACTCCCACGGGTCTCCGGCGGGTGCGACGCCCTGCGTGCGCAACCACTCGCCGATCTCGGCCCAGGTCTGGGACAGGCCTTCGTACGGGCCCTCGTGAACGACCACGGCGACTTTGCCGCCGGGCAGCACGCCGGCACGGATTCCGTCCATTCCCGGTCCGGGCGTTTCGACGGGGAACCCCACGGTTGCCCGCCACGGCGCATCGGCGGCGACCTCGTGGTAAACCGCGAACGCCGGTCCCGTTGGCGCAATGCCTCGCTCGTTCATGTACCCGACCAGGCAGCGGAACGCAACGTCGAAAGCATCGCTGATCGCGGCGAAGTCGGTCTCCACGTCGGTGACGATCGCGACCTCGGGCGCCCGCGTATGGATGTCGATTGCGGCAGACATGCAGACTCCTGACCTATGTGCCTCCACGGTGATCCTGCGGGTGCCGGACGGACCGGTCTAGGGCAGGAGGTCCCGCAGAAGCAGCGACGCGGTCCCGCTACCGTCGCTGCAATGCCCACCAGACGCTTGCCCGTCGACCGCCCCTTCGATCTTCGTAGGACGATGGGAGCAATGACCACGAAGGTCGTGGGCCGGATTCCGAGAACGCCGGACACGGTGTGGTGGGTCACAAACACGCCTGCGGGCGCCGCCACGATCGAGCTGCGCTTGCGACCGGGCGAGGTGACGGCGGAAGCCTGGGGCCCCGGCGCCGAGAGGCAGCTCGCCGACGTGCCGAGCCTCATCGGCCTCGACGACGACCCAACCGCGTTTCGACCGCAGCCCGGCTTGGTTGCGGATCTGCACAGGCGACGGCTCGGCCTACGCCTGGGAAGGACTGGCCGTGTCTTCGAGACCTTGTTGCCGGCCATTCTCGGTCAGCGGGTCACGATCGTCGAGGCCGAGCGCTCCTACCGCGCCATCGTGCGTCGCTTCGGCGTGCCGGCCCCAGGCCCCATCGACGCGTGGGTGCCACCGCAGGCCGAGACGATCGCCCGGCTGTCCTACGCAGATCTTCACCCGTTCGGGGTAGAGCGTTCTCGTGCCGGCAAGCTCATCGAAGCGGCCCGCAGGGCGAAGCGGCTCGAGGAGGCGGTGCACATGGATCCTCACGATGCCCATGCACGGCTCATCGCGGTCCGAGGGATCGGGCCATGGACCGCAGCGTTGGTGATGGGCTCGGCGTTGGGAGATGCCGATGCGATCCCCATCGGTGACTATCACATCCCGAACATGGTGAGCTGGGCTCTGGCAGGGGAGCCACGCGGCGATGACGCCCGCATGTTGGAGCTTCTCGAGCCCTATGCGGGACACCGACGGCGCGTACTGCTGCTGCTCAAGGGAGCGGGGATCTCAGCTCCCAAGTACGGGCCGAAGACGGCGACCCGCGACATTCGGTCACATTGACGGAGCCGGCGAGGGTGGGCTCAGTACAGCTCGTACTCGCCGGCGATCAAGCGGTCCCGAACGCCCGACCAGTCCTCGAACGCCTCCTCCACCGTCTTGAGCAGTGCGACATCGTCGACCGGCCCGCCCGCCATATCGATGTGGACGGCTTGCGGGCTCGTGACCGGGTGGCCGATCGAGCTGAGCAGCCGGATCGTGACCTCGTCGACGTCCATCTCTCTGATCAGCCGGTCTGAGATGTCGGCTCCGATGGCGTGGTACGTCTTGCCGACGTGGGCCGCCGGGTTCTTCCCGGCTGCAGCCTCGAGGCTCATCGGACGATACGGCGTGATGAGCCCGCCGAAGCGGTTGCCGCGCCCGACCTGGCCGTCGTCGCCGGCCTCGGCAGAGGTGCCGCTCAACGTCAGGTAGGCCGAGTCGTCCTGATCCCCCTGGTTGACGAACACCTCGACCGGGCTTCCGAACGCATCGGCGGCGACGTCGGTGGCCGTGCCCTGGATGGCGTTGACCGCCTCGTCGTATTCGCTGCGATTCGACACCGCCTTCGCCATGATGGGTGCGGCGACCGTCAGCCGGGCTTCGAGCCCGACCCGGGCACCCATCACCTTGATGTCCCGTCCGACGGGAACGGCCGAGCGATACTCCTCGCTGTTGAGGTGGTGCTCGACGGCGTGGACTGCCCGCTCCAGCGGTGAGCGCGGCAATGACACGGCGGCAAAGGATGTGTCGTTGGAGAGGGGGGCCTCGTCGCTGTGAGTCACGACCGCAGCCAGGTCCGCCGATGATTGGCTGAGCCAGATCTCGACGTTGAAGGCGTCCGGATCTGCGTCGGGAAGCAGCTCCATGAGCTTCTTCTTGTACTGGGGCGCCAAGGCATCGACATCCGGCTGCCAGTGCGTGGAGAAGTTCGCCTTGCCGACGAGCACGAGCTTGGCGGGAGTGAGATGCTCGCCGCCTCCGTAGTCGACGGCCACGGATCCGGCGGCGAGGATGGCCTTGTCGACGTTGAACGCCTGCACGTTGCCCGTGTGGGTGAGGTAGTCGGAGGCGAGGCGTCGGGCGAGGTCCTCGGCGAGTGCGTCGCAGATCGTGTCAGGATGCCCCAGACCCTTGCGCTCAACGAACTCCACGGGCGGTGCGTACGCGCCGCGATGGGTTACGGACAGGTTCATCGTCGTGTGCTCCCGGTTTGCCGACTTCGCTCAAAGGTGGGGGATCGGCGAAGCATGGTAGCGCTGGCGTGACGGCAGCGGTTTGGGGTGCGGTCCTGCCCCTCAGCCTTCGGCGCTGCGGAACGCCTCGCGCAGTTTCACTTTGCCGCCCGAGCGAAGCAGACCGCCGGAATACGCACGGCCGCCGATGCGCAGCATGAGCACGATGGCGCCGATCATCAGCAGGACGGAGAATGCGACCTCCCAGACGGCGGCGTCCCCCGCTGCCTGGCGTAACGGCATCGTCAGCGGCGAGAACGGCGGCACCAGGGACATGATCCGTATGGCGATGTTGTCCCCGCTCTCGAGCGATGCGATCGCGACGAAGTACGCAGCGAGCATCAGGATGGTCAGCGGGAATGACGCGTTCTGGGCATCCTCCTGGCGCGACACGAGGGAGCCTGCCACGGCGTACCCCGTTGCGTAGAAGGTGAAACCGAGCAGGAACCAGCCCACGACGATTGCGATGATCTCGACACCGACCGACGGCACGTCGAACTGTTCCGTGGTCCGGACGATGTAAACCCCCAGCACCCCGATCAGCAGGAGCTGGGCGAGGCCGAGGATGCCGATGCCGATCACCTTGCCGGCGAGGAGATGGCGGGCGCGCACCGTGCCCAGGACCACCTCGACGACGCGGCTGGTCTTCTCTTCGACGACGCCGATGAGGATCCATTGCCCGTACGTGACGATGGAGATGAAGAGCAGGATGGTGCCGACGAAGGCGACGACGTTGCCGCTGTCGTCTTCGGTGTCCGATTCCAGCTCGACCACCTCGGGTGCCGCGCCCAGGAGCTGTGCGAGGTCGTTGTTGTCCAGGCCGAGATCCGCCGCCCGCACCTGGAGGTCGAGTGCGGCAACCGCGGCGATGGTCAGCGTCCGGAGCTCGGGGCCGGTTTGGGGGCCGACCAGGATCGTTGAGCCACTGACCCCGATGTCGACTTCTCCGTCCTGTACCGCCTGGCGGAGGTCCGCGATGTCTTCGAACCCCTCCAACTCGACCGATGTCCCTTCGGTCGGTGCACCGAGCGCAACAGCTTCGTCGATGCCGGTGGCCGCTTCCGCGTCGACGCCGATGGTGTAGCTCGGGGGGTCGTCGAGCCCGAACAGGGTGGGTGCGAGTAGAAGGCCGACGACCAGCAGCACCGTCATCCCCGTCGAGACCTGGAAGGCGCGGCTGGCCGCCCGTTCGCGAAGCTCGCGCACGGCGATCAGCCAGATCGTCCGCCACGTTCTCACTGGCCAACCGCCTCGCGGAATACCTGGCTGAGTGACGGGGGAGCGAACGAGAACTCCCGCACCGCACCGGCAGCCTCGGCGGTTCGCAGCAGCTCTGCAGGATCGGCATCGACAGAGACGCGGAGACGTGCGCGACCGTCCTCGCGGTTCACGACCTCGCTCTCCGGCAACGTGTCGTACCAGGCGGCGGCAACGCCGCCGACCTCGATGTCGACGTACCGGTGGGGCGAGCTGGCCCGCAGCTCACGAACGAGGCCGGACAAAACGATCGACCCACGGTTGATGACCACCACCGACTCGCAGAGATCCTCGACCAAGTCCAGCTGATGGCTCGAGAAGACCACGGCGGTGCCAGCCGCGGCTCGCTCGGCGAGGATGTTCGCCATCGCCTGGACGCCGATCGGATCCAAGCCGGAGAAGGGCTCGTCGAGGACGAGAAGCTCAGGATCGTGGACGAGGGCGGCGGCGAGCTGGACTCGTTGCTGGTTTCCGTGCGACAAGTCCTCCAGGCGATCCCGGCTGCGCTCTCCCAGTCCGAGAAGGTCGAGCCAGCGGGATGCCGCAGTGCCGGCATCGGTTGCCGACATCCCGTGCAGCTGCCCGAAATACGACAGCTGCTTCCCGATCCGCATGCGCGGGTAGAGACCTCGCTGTTCGGGCATGTAGCCGAAACCGAGCCGGGTTCGGTTGGTGATGGCGCCGCCGTCCCAGGAGACCGAGCCGGCGTCCGGCGTCACGAGGCCAAACACCGTGCGCATGGCCGTCGTCTTGCCTGCCCCGTTCGGCCCGAGGAATCCGAGCAGCGTGCCGCGCGGCACGTCGAACGAACAGCCATCGAGTGCGACGATGTCGTCGTAGTGCTTGGAGAGCCCGGCGAGGCGGAGCATTGGGAGGATCCTATTCGACCGGTATCGGGGCTCCGCCGGTCCGATGGAGTAGGTTGCCTCGGATGCGAGGAACCGTTGTGACGCTTGCGATGCCGGACGGCCGCGTGGTCCCGCTCGGTATCGGCCGCGACGGCAACTGGGTCCCGGCGGACGCCGCATGGCCCATGACGGAGCTCGGCGACGGTGTTGCGCTGCCTGGACTCGTCGACGCCCATGCCCATCTGTCGTCCGCCGACACGCAGGACATGAATGGCGCCACGGATCATCTGGTTGCCGAGCGAATCGCTACACACGCCACAGCACAGCTCGAAGCGGGTGTTTTGCTGGTCGCCGACAAGGGTACGCATCTCGTCGACACCGTTGCGATGACGCACAGCCTGACGCCGTCACACCGGCCTGAGGTGCAACTGGCAGGTCGCTTCCTCGCCAATCAAGGCGGCTACTACCACGGCTACGCCATCGAGGTTCCCGGTGACGAGCTCGTCTCGGCGCTGGATGCAGCGACGCCGGACGGTGCCGTCTGGGTCAAGATCATCGGGGATTGGCCGAGGCGCGGCGTCGGTGCGGTGCCCAACTTCGACGAAAACGCACTGCGCCGCCTCAGCGAAGCTGCCCATGTGCGGGGGTTGCGGACGGCGATCCACACGGCGGCACCGGAAACCCCCGGCATGGCAGTCCGCGCCGGGGTCGACTCGATCGAGCACGGCCTCTTTCTGACGGAGGACGATCTCGCCCAACTCGGAGCGCGCGGCGGCGGATGGGTACCGACGGTGGCGGCCATGGAGAAGCTGGCGCAGCAACTCGGACCCGAGTCCTCCGGGGGCCGCTTGCTTGCCGAGGGCCTCGACAACGTCCGATCCCTCCTGCCCCATGCGGCCGGCGCCGGGGTAGCGGTCATGGCGGGCACCGATCTCGCCCTCGAGCACGGCGCCGTCGTGGACGACGCCCTCACGCTGCTCGAGTACGGACTCGACGAGGCCGCCGTTGTCGAAGCCGTCACCACCGGTCCCCGCCGATTCCTCAACGAGCCCGGTTTCACGTTTGGCCGGCCGGCAGATTTCATCGTGGTCGATCAGCCGGATTCGGTGGCTGCCCTTGCTGCGCCGCAGCTCGTCGTGCGGTGCGGTGTCGTGGTGGTCGATGCGCGAGGCTGAGCCTGCGGGTCACCCGATCAGCGATTTCTCCAGCGGCGTCGGGAAGCGGGCCTTGATCCGCACGTCCCCGAGCCATGACGCAAGCTCGGCCGCCTTGCCGGCAATCATCCGTTCGGCATCGGTACCGACGTCCTCGAGCAGCTCGTAGACGATCTCGCCGTCCGCTCGGTGGCCCCAGCCGCCGACGATCCGGCCATCGACCCAGACCGTCGGCCCCGCATTTCCGTTGCGGTCGTAGAGCGCGGTTGCGTGCGGACCCAGGTACCACGATCGCTCCTTCCACCCCATCACCGTCGAGTCGAGCGACGGGAGCAACGCAACCCATCCGCCGGTCGGCGGCGGTGCGTCGACGTCGTCCGGCAGGACGTATCCGGTGCGCTCGTCGAGCTCCACCTCGGCGGCCCCGATGTCGGCG
Source organism: Acidimicrobiia bacterium (assembly GCA_035458525.1). Classification (GTDB taxonomy): domain Bacteria; phylum Actinomycetota; class Acidimicrobiia; order Spongiisociales; family UBA5794; genus DATHZQ01. The sequence goes on along the minus strand of DATHZQ010000046.1, from coordinate 36,619 downwards.
AGCACCTTGTGGGTGCGTCGCTTGCCCCAGCCCGTCCACCAGACGAGATCGGTCTCGGTTCCCGGTCCGTACGTTCGCAACCACCTCGTCACCAGGTCGCGTTCGGCCTCGAGGGGATCGACGTCGCTTGACCATCCGGGCACCCACGACGTCGTCGTCGTCCATCGATACTGGCTGGAGATCCACGATCCTTTGGGCCGGGCGCGGACGATGAGACCCGAGGTCGCCAGGAGGAACAGCACCCGTGTCGAGACACCCACCGTGCCGCCCCACGTCTTCCCCTCGCCGAAGACGATCTTGGCCTCCAGTTCCGGCACGTCCGCCTTGATCTCCACGGCCGTTGCTTCCCCCCGTTGATCGAGTGAGGCAAGCACGCCGGCTTCAACGGTGCGCAGCCATGATTCGCCGTCGGCGGCGATGTTCTGCTCTTCGAGCCAGCCGATGAGGCGCTTGCGTTCCCGGTCGATGAAATCCCGGGTGCACGCGACCGTGATCGTCGAGGCAACGTCGTGGGTCACGACGAACATCGTGCGTCGCATGCCGAGGACCCGGAGCAGGGTTCGTTGCTCGTAGAGCGCGGACGCGAGGTCGGTCACATGGAACTCGTCGAGGCGTGCCCATGCGGAGAGGTAGACCGTTGCGGGGTCGCTGGAGTGCAGGCCGACGAGGTTGGCGGCGACGGTCACGACGTCGTGTGACGGGGTGTGCAGATGATGGCGCTGTGCCAACCGGAGCCGTCGTTCGGCGGTGTCAATGCGACGCATCGGTCTCGTCTTGCCCGCCCCACTGCTCTCGATGGACGATTTCAATCCAGGGTTTGTGGCCCCGCCGCAATGAGCCGGATGGGCGATCCGGGGCCGCGTGGCCGATCGTCACGACACCGATCGCCCGCATGTGGTCCGGCAGACCGACAGCCCGTTCCAGCTCCGGCATGGCATGCGACCCGAGGAATCCGGCGGCGAGGCCCTCGTCGACGGCAGCGAGGAGCAGCAGCATCAGCGACGCTCCCGCGTCAACCCACCAATACGGCACCGGCCAGCCCTGCGCTGTGCCGTCGGGGTTCTTGTCCGGCTCGTCATACCGCTGCCGGTACACCTGCTCGCTGACGCACACGACGATGTGCACGGGAGCCTTCGAAATCCAGGGATCGAATCCCTTTGCGACGTACTCGTGCTCTCCGGCGAGGTCGGCGATGCGCTGCCGGCGCTTGCGCTCGGTGATCACTACGAATGCCTGGCCTTGGCTGAAGCCGGCGGATGGGGCACGTCGTGCGGCTTCCAGAAGGCGAGTCACCGATGCGGGGTCGACCGGCTGGTCGGTGTAGTTGCGGACCATACGCCGCCGGCGTACGACCTCACGAAACTCCATCAGACGTTGTCGAGCGCAGCGATGATGGACTCGAGGGCCGCTTTGCCGTCGCCGAAGAGCATCATCGTGGAGTCGTCGTAGAACAGCGGATTGTCGATGCCGGCGAAGCCCGGGGAAAGGGATCGCTTGATCACGACGACGGTGCGCGCTTTGTCGACGTCGAGAATCGGCATACCGTAGATCGGGCTGCCCGTGTCCTCGCGGGCCGACGGGTTCACGACGTCGTTCGCTCCGACCACCAGCACGACGTCGGTCTGGGGAAACTTCGGGTTCGACTGATCGAGGTCGAACAGCTGGTCGTAGGGGACGTCGGCTTCGGCGAGGAGCACGTTCATGTGACCCGGCATGCGGCCCGCGACGGGATGGATCGCATAGCCCACGTCCACGTCGCGGTCGTCGAGGGCATTGGCGAGATCGCGCACGGCATGCTGCGCCTGGGCAACGGCCAGGCCGTAGCCGGGTACCACGATGACCCGCTGGGCATAGGTGAGGGCAATGGCGACATCGTCGGGGGTCGCTCGATTGACCGAACGGTCGCCGATCTCGATACCGCCGCCGTCGCCTCCGCCGAAGCGCGAGAACAACACGTTGCTGATCGAGCGGTTCATCGCCTCCGCCATCTGCAGCGTGAGAATCAGTCCTGCTGCGCCCACCAAAGCACCGCCGATGATCAGCGCCGAGTTGCTGATCACGAAGCCTGCCATGGAGGCGGCGACGCCCGACAGCGAGTTGAGCAGCGAGATCACGACCGGCATGTCGGCGCCACCGATGGGGAGCACCGCCAGCACGCCGAGCACGCCGGCAAACAGGACCACCATCCAGTAGCCGAGGCTCGAATCTCCGGTCACGGCCACGATGCCGAGCACGACGATCGTGACCGCGATCGTCGCATTGATCAAGTGTCCGCCCGGAAGCGCAACCGGCTTGCCGGTGATGATGCCCTGCAGCTTGCCGAACGCCACGAAGCTGCCCGTGAACGTGATCGTTCCGATCGCCAGCGACAACAACACCGTGATGTCGGTTTCCGTCTCGAACAGCGGTCCGACTCGATTCAGCTCGGCCAGGGCGACGAACGTCGAGGCGATGCCGCCGGAGCCGTTGAACGCCGCAACGAGCTGTGGCATGGCCGTCATCTGCACGCGGAGCGCCAGCAGTGCGCCGATCACCCCACCGACAATGAGCCCGGCGACGATGGCGCCCCAGCTCACGATGTCGGTGTCCACCAGCGTCACGATGATGGCGAGCAGCATCCCGCCGGACGCGAGCAGGTTGCCGCGCCGCGCCGTACGCGGAGACGACAGCTGTTTCAAGCCGAGGATGAACAGGACCGCGGCTGCGAGATAGAGGATTTCCGTCACGAGGACTCGTCCTGTTTCGGCCGCACCGGCTTCTTCTTGAACATCTCGAGCATCCGGTCGGTGACCAGGAAGCCACCCACGACGTTGATCGTCGCCGCGGTGACGGCGAGGAAGCCGAGGATGGCAGCAGCCGCACCTTCCCCGGTTCCGGATGCGATGATGGCCCCAACGATCGTGATACCGGAGATGGCGTTGGCACCGGACATCAGCGGCGTGTGCAGCGTCGGCGGCACTTTGGAGATCACTTCGAGGCCGACGAATGCCGCCAGCACGAACACAACGATTCCCGAGATGAACACTGCGCTCACGCCGGCTCGCTCTCGAACAGTGCCTGCGCGCGGACATGGCGGACGTCGCCGTTGGCGGAGACCGTCGCCTCACCGAGAATCTCATCCTCCAGGTCGATGTCGAACTCCCCGGTCTCGTCGTCGCGCGCCCGCTGCAGCAGTGCCAGGAGGTTGCGAGCGAACATGCGGCTGGCGTCGGCCGCATACATGCTGGCCAGATTCGTTGGCCCGTAGATGTGGACGCCGTCGATATCGACCATGTCGTCCGGCTGCGACAGCGCCACATTGCCGCCCGTGGCCGCCGCCATGTCGATGATGACCGACCCCGGATGCATCGAGTGCACCATCTCCTCGGTGACGAGGAGCGGCGCGGGGCGTCCGGGGATCTGGGCCGTCGTGACGATGAGGTCGGACTTGGCTACGAACGGCGCAAGGGCGGCGTGCTGCTGCGCCTGCGCATCCGCAGCCACTTCTTTGGCGTAGCCGCCGGAGTCGGCTTCTGTCGTGACGGCTTCGACGAACTTGGCTCCAAGGCTCTCGACCTGCTCGCGGGTCTCGGTGCGGATGTCGTAGGCGTGTACGACGGCGCCCAGGCGCTTGGCGGTGGCGATGGCCTGGAGCCCGGCAACTCCGACGCCGAGGATCAGCGCCCGAGACGGCGGGATCGTGCCCGCAGCCGTCACCATCATGGGGAGGAGCTTCGGTGTGACACTTGCGGCCATCAGCACTGCGGCGTAGCCGGCGATGTTTGCCTGCGAGGACAGCGCATCCATGCTCTGGGCAAGAGTGGTCCGAGGAATCGCCTCGACGGCGATCGCCGTCAACTCGCGTGCGGTGATGGCTTCGAGGAGGTCTCTGGCGACGAAGGGATCGAGGAATCCGGCCAGTGCAGCACCTTCAGGGATCTTGGCGATCTCTTCCACCGTCGGCGGTCCGACCCGCAGCACGAGATCGGCGTCATGAGCGTCGTCGGTCACCGTCGCTCCGGCGGCCTCGAACTCGCGGTTCGGGAAACCCGCCGCTCGGCCGGCGTCGGCCTCCACGACGACGTCCCAGCCCCATTCGACGTAGGTCTTCACGACGTCAGGGACCGCGGCGACGCGCGATTCGCCGTTCCGTCGTTCTCTTGGGATGCCCAGGCGCATGACGGCGGGCACGCTACCACTCCAGTTGCATGTCCCGGCTGGCAGGCCGGGTCATGGGTACACTCGCCGCGGATGAGACCCCATGCGGCCGTCACCATCGCCGACGTACGGGCCTTGAGCGACGATCTCACTGCGGCACTGCGACGGTGCGGTGCGCACAACGCAGCGGACACGCTGGAGAACGCCGTTGCCGCGGTCGGACTCGACCCACCCGAAGCCTTGCTCGAGCTGCGCAGCGCCCTCGTGCGCACCCGTTCCGAGTGGGAGGGCATCGACGACGTCGCGCTCATCGAGCGGTCTCGCGCAACGCTGGCGGCGGCGAAACGGCTTGCCCTCGAGCTCTGAACGCGCGCGACGACGGCCAGTGTGCGGACAGACCGCTACGGGGTGGGCAGCCTGCGCTCGATCAGCAGAAGGCTGCTTCCCGCCATCAGTGCGGCGAAGGCAGCGATCGCGATCCACGAGCGGAAGTCACCGGGCGGCCCCATCTGCGACGGGTCTCACGGCGGCGCGCCTGACCCCGGTGTCGCGTGGTGGTCCTTTCAGGCGGAGTGATCCAGCGGACGGGCCGCCCAGCCCGACCAGCGCTGCACCTGGAGCCGGACGACGGGTCCCTGTGGGGGCACGGCGACGTACTGCTCGTAGCGGCGGGCCAGGAGGCGTGCGGCCCACTCGATGTCTGCGGGCTCGTCAGAGATGGTCCCGATCGCATCGGCCCGAACCCACCACAGCTGCGACCAATCGTCGTCGTAGTGATCGACCAGGACGGTACAGCGGGAATCGTGCTCCAGATTGGACAGCCGCTTCAGCCGGCGAGTCGTCTTCGGCTTGTGGTCGACGGCAAAGACGATCGTGTCGCTCTCGAGCGCAAACACGATCGGAACGACGTGTGGCCCGTCTGGGCCAGACGTGGCGAGCCTGGCGACCTGCTGGGCGGAGAAGCGCCTGCGGCATTCAGCGGCGTGGATCTTCACGCTTCGTAGGTGCCCGCTGAGGTGTCGCCGCCCGTGCCCGTCCAGTTGGTGTGGAAGAACTCGCCCCTCGGCCTGTCGATGCGCTCGTAGGTGTGCGCTCCGAAGTAGTCACGCTGCGCCTGGATGAGGTTGGCGGGGAGCCGTTCCGAGCGATACGCGTCGTAGAACGACAGCGCGGCTGCGTAGGCCGGCGCCGGAATCCCGGACTCGACGGCGCGCACGACGGTGCGACGCCACCCGGGCTCGGCCTTGTCGATCTCCTCGGCGAAGAACGGATCCAGGAGCAAGTTGGCCAGCTCGGGTTCGCGCCGGTATGCCGCAGTGATGTCGTTGAGGAACCGCGACCGGATGATGCATCCGGCGCGCCACAGTGCAGCGACGCGTCCGAGGTCGAGGTTCCACCCGCGTTCCTCGGAAGCCGCCGCCATCAGCATGAAGCCCTGGGCATACGACACGATCTTCGACCCATAGAGCGCGTCGTGGAGGTCGGAGACGATGTCGGCGGGGGCACTCTCCAACGCCACAGGGTCCGTACCGATCACCGTCGATGCCGTCCTGCGTTGCTCGACGAGCGACGACACCACGCGGGCATAGACGGCCTCGGCGATCAGCGAGGTGGGCATGCCGAGGTGCATGGACGAGATCACCGTCCATTTGCCGGTGCCCTTCTGCCCTGCTGCGTCGAGGATGCGCTCGACCAACGGTTCGCCGTCTTCGTCCGTGAAACCCATGATGTCGGCGGTGATCTCGATCAGGAAGGAGTCGAGGGGTCCGCGATTCCACTCGGTGAAGATCGGCTGCATGTCTTTGGCAAGGATGCCGGCGCCGCGGCTGAGGAGGTCGTATGCCTCTGCGATCACTTGCATGTCGCCGTACTCGATGCCGTTGTGAACCATCTTGACGTAGTGCCCTGCGCCATCCGGCCCGACCCAGTCGCAACACGGTTCGCCTTCGGCCTCGGCGGCGATCGATTGGAAGATGTCCTTCACCGCGGGCCACGCCGCGGCAGAGCCGCCGGGCATGATCGACGGTCCGTACCTGGCACCCTCTTCGCCACCGGAGATCCCGGTCCCCACGAACATGAAGCCGGCGTCTTCGAGCGCTTCCGTCCGCCGAATGGTGTCGGTGTATTGCGAGTTCCCGCCGTCGACGACGATGTCGCCGGGATCGAGAAGCGGTAGGAGCTCGTCGATGACGGCATCGACGGCGCCCCCGGCGCGCACCATCAACATCACGCGGCGGGGCGTGCGTAACTGGGCCACCAACTCGGAAAGCGTGTGGGCGCCAACGACCGAGGTTCCAGCTGCCTCGCCCGCGAGGAACTCGTCGACCTTGGTGGTGGTGCGGTTGTAGGCGGCAACCGTGTACCCGTGGTCCGCCATGTTGAGGATCAGGTTGCGGCCCATGACCGCCAATCCGATGACCCCGATGTCTGCGGTCGGTTCCATGTGCATCCTTTGCTCAGAGTTCGGGGACGTCCGGTGCGTAGAGCCAAGCGTCGAAGAGGTCGTCGAGCTCTTGTCCTGAGATCTCCTCGGCAACGGCAATGAAGTCTGCTGTGCGGGCGGTCGATCCGCCAAACCGATCGACGTAGGTGCGCAACGTGGTGAAGAAGGCTTCGTCCCCGATCTCGAGCCGAAGTGCGTGCAGGGTGAGCCCGCCTCGGCGGTACACCGCGCCGTTGAACAGGTTGTTCGCCGGGGGGTCGCCCGGTGGTGGGAACTCTGCAGCCGCCATCGACTCCCGGTTGCCTTGGGTGACCGCAGCCAGCGCCTCGGGACCTTCCGTGTGTTCCAGCCACAACCACTCGCCGTAGGTGGCAAACCCTTCGTTGAGCCAGATGTCACCCCAGTCCCCGGGGCTGATGTGGTTGCCGAACCATTGGTGTACCAGCTCGTGAGCCAGCACGAATTCGAAGATGGGCAGATTCACGATCCCATCACCGAAGACCGAGAGCGTCTGGTTCTCCAACGCAGCGGGGAACCCGGGAACGACGGCGATGCCGTACAGATCGAAGGGGTAGTCGCCGAAGATGTCAGCGAAGAACGCAACCATCTCCCCCTGGAGGCCGAGTGCCGTCGGTGGGGTGGCCGCCAGATCCGGGGGAAGCACGTTGCGAATCGACACGCCGGCTGCGGCGGTCGAAGCGGTGTCGTCGACCGTCGTGAGCTGGCCCACGACGAGCGTTGCGAGATACGACGCCATCGGCTGCGGCATCTCGTAGATGTACGTCGTGGCGCCCAGATCAGTGATTGTTTCGACGAGCGTGCCGTTGGCGACGGGCAGCAGGGTCGTCGGCGCCGTCACGATGAAGGTGTAGGTCGCCTTGTCGAGCGGGTGGTTGTTGCTCGGGAACCACGAGCTGGCTCCATCCGGCTCCGAGACGACGTAGCGGGTCCCGTTGGGTGCGGTGATCCACCCGACTTCGAACGCAATGGCTTCGGTTGGCACCGGCTGTGGCTCGCCGCGGTATTCGATGCGCACGACGAACTCCTCGCCGCCCGGGATCGACGTGGCGGGTGTGATGACCAGTTCGCGGTCAACCTGGTCGTATGCCGCGTCCTCGCCGTCGACGGTGAGCGACAGGATCTCGAATGGGTCGAAATCGAGGTTGAAGGTCTCCAGTTGCTCGATGGCGACTGCTTCGACCGCGGCCGCACCAGCGAGTACCGGAGCGTCGTCCAGCACGGTGAGCTCCAACGTGTAGTGCTGGACGTCGTAACCGCCGTTGCCGAGCCATGGATAGCGACTATCGCCGAGCCCGGCGACGTCGCCGGCGCCGATGAGCCGCATGTCGGTTGCGGGGGGCAGCGTCGTGGTCGTGGTGGTCGTGGGGGCGACCGTTGAGGTGCTCTCGGCCGGTGGGGCCGCGTCGCCGGCACCGGACGATGCGGTCGAAGCAGCCGTTGTGGTCGTCGCTCCGTCGGAGCACGCAGTCAGCACGATCACGATGGCCAGCAGGAGGATCGACACTCGGCGGCGAATCATTGGGCAAACCTACCCAGACAGAGGCTCTATCGAGGAGATGGCCACGTGACTGGTCCGGTCGGTCGGAGTTGGGACTGCGTGGCGTCGAACCCGACGAAATGTCGGTTTCGCTGCGGTCCAGGCCATGCCGTCAGGTGCGCTGTGCCGCGATCCGGGCGAAGACGGCCCGGGTCTCCTCGTACATGGACCCAAGCGTGGCCGGGTCGAAGAGGTTCCATCCGCCGCTGTCGGCGAGCATCAGCGGCCGCTGGAGCTCGGCGACTCCAGGAGTGATGTATTCGTTCTCCTGGGCCTCGGTGAGCGGGGCGAGGGACGGCCAGTCGGCGACCACCGTGACGGATTGGTGGAGTGCGATGGCCGTCAGGAGACGTGCGCCGTCTGCCTCGAACATGCGATTGATCCCGCCGGTGATCTCAGGCAGGTACGCGTTGTCTGGGACGGGTTCGCCCTCCTCCGGGTCGTCCGTCCATGCGGCGTAGACCACGTCCCGCCAGCGGGCGTAGTCGGTGGCGTATGCAGCTCCGGTCGGGAAGCCGAGGCCGGGGAGCACAGGGGCAGCATCAGCTGCAGAGCGGAAGGCGTGCCGGTGGTCTCTCCGATCATGGGCCGGTTCCTTGCCGATGTCGTGCAGCAGGATCGTCCACTCCATGAGGCGACGTACCTCGGGCGGCGCAGCGAGGTACTCGTCGAGGCGGTACAGCGCCACCATCGCGATGTTGATGTGCCACAGCGTCTTGCCATCGGCGAACGACGCCATCTTCTGCCAGCCCGGCACCGTCACGTCGACCCGTGCGACGAGGGCGTCGTCCCAGCGTCGCCGGCAGGCGTCGGCGAAATCATCCGTGCTGTCGATCGATCCGTCTTCGACCGCAGTGCTGAGGTCGCCGAGGACGGCGGCCACCTCGGGTAGGGCGTGGGCCAGGCTCCTCATGCGAGGATCGCCGCCACGACGGCGTCGCCCATCTCGGCAGTCGAGACGTGGCGATCCCCCGCGGCGATGTCCGCCGTCCGGAGCCCTGCGTCGAGCACGTCGCTGACTGCGCGCTCCACCGCAACTGCCTCTTGCTCGAGGTGGAGCGAATGGCGGAGCGCCATCGCCGCAGCCAGGATCGTGGCCAGCGGGTTGGCGAGGCCCTGGCCGGCGATATCCGGTGCGGAACCGTGGATCGGTTCGTAGAGGCCGGGAGGCTCGTCACCGAGCGACGCGGAAGGCAGCAGACCCAGTGAACCCGGGAGCATCGAACCTTCGTCCGTGAGGATGTCGCCGAACATGTTTCCGGTCACGACAACGTCGAAGTCGCGCGGCCTGCTCAGCAGATGCATCGCCATGGCATCCACGAGCACCACTTCGTATTCCAGATCGGGGAACTCGTCCGCCATGACCTCGGCGGCGACCCTGCGCCACAGGCGGGACACCTCGAGCACGTTGGCTTTGTCGACCGACGTCACCTTGCCTCGGCGTCCCTCGGCGGCACGAGCAGCGAGCCGGACGATGCGACGTACCTCTGTTGCCGAGTAGACCATCGTCGAGTATGCGGAAAACCCGACGTCGTCGACGCCCGATGGGCCGAAATAGATCCCGCCCGTCAGCTCACGGAAAAAGAGGATGTCAACGCCTCGGATCAGATCCGGCCGCAGCGGCGACGCCGCAATCAGCTGCTCGTGAGCCACGATCGGGCGCAGGTTGGCGTAGAGGCCCAGCTCTTTGCGGATGCTGAGCAGGCCGGCCTCGGGTCGCGTCTTGGCGGTGGGGTCGTCCCACTTCGGGCCACCGACGGCACCAAGGAGCACGGCATCGGCGCTGCGGCAAGCCTCCAGCGTTGCCGCGGGCAGCGGGTCCCCCGTCTCGTCGATCGCAATCCCGCCGAGCAGCCGCTCCTCGAAGGTGAACGTGTGCCCAAACCGGTTCGCCACAGCATCGAGTACCCGCCGGGCTTCGGCGATCACCTCAGGCCCGATGCCGTCTCCCGGCAACAGCACGATGCGTGGTTCACTCACGCCGGGTCGCCCAGCGCACCGCGGTCGAGGGCGGCTTTGTTGAGGGCTGCGACGAACGCCCGCGCCGAGCCTTCGACAACGTCCGTCGATACGCCACGGCCCGAGTACGTCTCGGCGCCCGCCTGGATGATGACGTTGACCTCGGCCATTGCGTCTGCACCACTGGTCAGCGGACTGACCCGGTAGTCGACGAGCGTGGCGGGAAGCGTGAATGCATCCTGCAGGGCCACGAACGCTGCGTTGACCATGCCGTCTCCGTCGGCCGAATACTCGAGCTCCTCGTCGCCCTTCTGCACCGTTACGACTGCGATCGGGGTGGTTTCGTCTCCGCCTGAGACACGGATGTGGAGAAGGTGAAGTTGCTCGGCGCCAACCCCGGCCTCCTCCTCGGCGATGGCGCGCAGGCCCTCCTCGTGGATTTCGCCCTTGCGGTCGGCGAGCACTTTGAAGCGTGCAAAGGCCCTGGCGAAGTCCTCGTCTTCGAGTTGGATGCCCATCTTGCGCAAAGCATCCGCAAATGCTGCCCGGCCGGAATGCTTTCCCAGCACGATCATGCTCTGGTGGCCGATGCTGGCGGGATCCATGATCTCGTACGTCTCTCGATTGCGCAGCACCCCGTGCTGGTGGATGCCCGACTCGTGGGCGAAGGCGTTCCGGCCCACCACCGCCTTGTTGTACTGGATGGGGTAGCCGGTGAGGCTCGAGACGAGCCGCGACGTCTCGAAGATCTCCTTGGTGTCTGCGCCGATCTCGACCCCGTAGTAGTCCTCGCGGGTCTTGACCGCCATGATGATCTCTTCGGTCGAGGTGTTGCCTGCCCGCTCTCCGATACCGTTGATGGCGCCCTCGATCTGCCGGGCGCCTGCGTGCAATGCGGACAACGAGTTGGCCACCGCCAGCCCCAGGTCGTTGTGACAGTGGGTCGATACGATCACGTCGTCCCGCTCGCCCTTCACCTCGGCGTACACCTGCGACAGCATGTCGACGAATTCGGTCGGAGTGGCGTAGCCGACGGTGTCCGGGATGTTGATCGTCGTGGCGCCTGCATCCACGGCGGCCTTGCAGATGTCGAGGATGAACTGCGGGTCGCTCCGAGTGGCGTCCTGCGGCGAGAACTCCACGTCGTCGGTGTAACGCCGGGCCCGCTGCACCCCTTCGACCGCCGCCGCAAACACCTCTTGCGGCGTCATGCGGAGCATCTGCTCCATGTGGATAGGGGAGGTGGAGATGAAGACGTGGATGCGCTTGCGCTCTGCCGCCTTGAGCGCGTCGGCAGCTTGATCGATGTCATCGGGATGGGTGCGCGCCAGGCTGGCGATCACCGGTCCTTCGACCTCGGCGGCGATGCGGGACACGGACTCGAAGTCGCCGGGGCTCGATGCGGCGAAGCCGGCTTCGATGACGTCGACGCGAAGCCGAGCCAGCTGCGTCGCAATGGCGACCTTGTCGTCGGGCGACAGCGCGATACCCGGTGCTTGCTCGCCATCGCGCAGCGTGGTGTCGAAGATGATCAGTCGGTCGGACATGTGGGAACTCCTACGTCGAGGTTGCGGTGGGGGACGACTCACGCCGGGCCGGACGCACGTCGCGACCGCCCGGCTACGTAAGGAGGAGGCTGAGATCGAGTCGGTGAGCCGAGGTAGTCATACGTCTTCGGTCTCCGGGCTCTTCTCGTTGAGGAACGGCATCAACTCGCGAAGTCCCTTGCCCACGGTCTCGATCGGGTGGTCGGCAGCTGCCCGGCGAGCGGCAAGCAGGTTGGGAGTGCCGGCGGCGTTCTCCGCCATCCATTCCTTGGCGAACTCGCCAGATTGGATCTCGGCCAGGATCTGCCGCATGCTCTCGCGGGTCTCCGCCGTGACGATGCGGGGGCCGCGAGTGACGTCACCGTACTCGGCCGTGTCCGAGACGGAGTGGCGCATCCACGTGATGCCGCCTTCGTAGAGCAGATCGACGATCAGCTTGAGCTCGTGCAGAACCTCGAAGTACGCCATCTCGGCGGGATATCCCGCCTCGGTCAAGGTCTCGAATGCGGCGCGGATCAGCTCGTCGACGCCGCCGCACAGGATCACCTGCTCACCGAACAGATCGGTCTCGGTCTCATCGCGGAACGTGGTCTCGATGACGCCGGCGCGGGTGCCGCCGATCCCATGCGCATACGACAACGCCACGTCCTTGGCCGATCCGGTGGCGTCCTGATGGATCGCGATCAGGCAGGGCACGCCGCTGCCCTCGACGTACTGACGGCGCACCAGATGGCCCGGACCCTTTGGCGCCACCATGCCGACGTCCACGCCCTCGGGAGGCGTGATGTAGCCGAAATGAACCGAGAAGCCGTGGGCGAACAGCAGCAGGTCGCCCGGCTGGAGGTGCGGCCTGATCTGGCTCTCGTAGAGCTCGGGCTGGAACTGATCGGGAACCAAGACCATGATCACGTTCGCCCAGTCGGCAGCCTGCTCCGGCGACACGACCTTCAGGCCGAGATCGGAGGCGACCCGCTCACGCCGACTCCCCGGGCGCAGACCCACGACCACGTCGACGCCGGATTCCTTCAGGTTGAGCGCATGGGCGTGACCCTGGCTCCCGAACCCGATGACCGCCACTTTGCGGAGGGCGATCAGGTTCGGGTCGACATCACCGTCGTAGTAGATCGTGGGTGGCATGTGGTGCTCCTGAACGGGGGGCCGACATTCAAGCCGATCGCAGCGACGTGCGAGCGGCGTCCTTCGACTTGGGGTCCTTCGCCATGGCGATGCGTCCCGACTTGGCGAGATCGGTGATCCCGTAGGGGCGCATCAACTCCAGGAAGTCGGCGAGACGCGCCGGCTCTCCTGACATGACGAATGTCACCGTGGCTATCCCCACGTCGACCGGCTCGGCGTCGAAGATCCGGGCGGCCTCGAGGATCTCGGCCCGGCGGCCCGGCTCGGCGTTCACCCGAACCATCATGATCTCCCGATCGATGCGATCCCCGACCTCGAGCTCGGTCACCTTCACGGTGTGGACCAGCTTGTAGAGCTGCTTGATGATCTGTTCCATCTCGGGGCCGTCGATCACGACGGTCATGCGGGACATGGCCGGGTCGGCCGTTGGCCCGACGGCGAGGGAGTGAATGTTGAAGCCGCGGCGGGCGAACATCGACGAGATCCTCGCCAGCACACCTGGCTTGTTCTCGACCAGCACGCTGATGACGTGATTCATGCCATCACCCTCGATTCAGATCGTCGGCGGAGAGAACGATGTCGTCGTTGGACCCGCCTGCGGGCACCATCGGGAAGACCATGGCGTCGGGGTCGCATCGGAACTCGACCACGACCGGCTTGTCGTCGACGGCGAGGGCCTTCTCCAGCGTCGGGCCAACCTCTGAAGGGTGCTCGGCCCGGAGCCCGACGCAGCCCATTGCCTCGGCGAGCTTGACGTAATCCGGAGTGTGGTCGGTCAGGTCGATTGCCGAATAGCGCTCGTTGTAGAACAGGCGCTGCCACTGCTTCACCATGCCGAGTGCGTGGTTGTTCATCACTGCGATCTTCACCGGGATTCCCTCGACGGCTGCGGCGATGAGCTCGTTGAAGGTCATCTGGAAGCAGCCGTCTCCGTCGATGGCGAACACGGTTTGGTCGGGCAGCGCCACCTGGGCCCCGATCGCGGCCGGCACCGCATAGCCCATCGTGCCGAGTCCCCCCGAGTTGATCCACGTGTTGGGGCGCTCGAAACCCCAGAACTGTGATGTCCACATCTGGTGCTGGCCCACCCCGGCCACGACAACGGCGTCACCGCCGGTGATTCGGTGCAGCTCCTGGATCACGTACTGCTGCTGAATGGGACCTTCGGGGTCCTGCTCGTAGCGCAGCGGGTGGGCTTCCTGCCAGCCGTGCAGTGCCTCGAACCATTCGGTTCGAGCCGGGGCCGGCTTGCCACCGAGCTTCCTGGCCAGTGTTTCCGTCAGCTGCACGAGGACCGACCGTGCGTCGCCGACGATCGGTACGTCGGCGTTGCGAACCTTGCCGATCTCGGCGGGATCGACGTCGACATGCACGATCTTGGCGCCCGGAGCGAACGTGGCGACGTCGCCCGTGACGCGATCGTCGAAGCGGGCGCCGACGGCGAACAGCAGATCGGCCTGTTGCATTGCGGTGACGGCCGTGTAGTTGCCGTGCATGCCCGGCATGCCCAGACACAAGGGGTGCGAATCGGGGATCGCCCCACGACCCATGAGGGTCGTGACGGCGGGGGCATTGGCGAGTTCGGGGAAGGCCAGTGCCTCCTGGGAGGCTCCGGCGCGAATGACGCCGCCGCCGAGATACAGCACCGGTCGCTCTGCCGCCTGCAAGAGCTCGATGGCTGCTTTCACCTGCTTCGGATGGCCCTTGTCCCGGGGTTTGTACCCCGGGAGGTCGAGCCGGCCGGCGCGGTGCCACTTCATCGTGGAGGCGAGGACGTTCTTCGGGATGTCGACCAGCACAGGGCCGGGACGTCCCGTTGCTGCCAGATGGAATGCCTCGTGGATCACATCAGGAATGTCGTTGACGTCCGTGACGAGGTAGTTGTGCTTGGTACACGGCATCGAGATGCCCCACGTGTGGGCCTCTTGAAACGCATCGTTGCCGATCGAGCCTGTGGCCACCTGGCCGGTGATGGCCACGACCGGGATCGAATCCATGTGGGCGTCCTGGAGCGGTGTGATGAGGTTGGTCGCACCGGGACCCGAGGTCGCCACCATCACCCCGACCCGTCCAGTGGCGTGCGCATACCCGCTCGCCATATGGCCGGCCCCCTGTTCGTGGCGGGCGAGAATATGCCGCATCGGGCTGTCCAGCATCGGGTCGTAGGCCGGCAAGATCGCTCCGCCCGGTACGCCGAACATCACCTCGACGCCTTCGAGCTCGAGGGCTTTGATCAGCGCTTGGGCACCTGTGAGTGTTTCGGCCATTCGGGTCTCCTACACCGGGTACAAAAAAACCCTCCGCTTGGAGGGTATTCGACGCACGGCGACTGGGGCGTCGCTATGCGTCGCTGAGAATGAGTACGAGGGAGATGGGGGTCGGCTGCATTGCGAGGGGAGTATGGCATCGCGCCCACGCAAGTCAAGTGTGACTGCGCATGCGGAACCGCATCAGCCAAGATGGGGCCATGTCTGGGCCATCGAAAGAACTCATGGCGGCGTTGCGGCCCCACCTCGGGCCGGTGCGTCACGCGTTGCACGGCATGGATCCCAACGAGCTGCCACCCGGCCTGCGCAAGGTTGCCGCATACGCAGGCGGGCGCCTGCCGCCACCGTTGTTGAAGCGGCTCATCACCGAACTGGACGGGAACGAATGGCTGCGCGGCAAAGTGGGCGAGGAGGCGGGCGATCATCTCGACGAGGTCGCTGCTGCGTTCATCCTCCGCGCCGAGGGATGGTGGATGGTGATCGCGGGTGCTGCGGCAGCGGCTACGGCGGCTGAGCCCGCAGTTGACTTGCGGCCCGAGGTTGAGCGCCTTGAGGCGAAGCTCGGCGAGGCCAAACGCCGAATTGCCGAGCTTCGCTCCGAAAAGCGAGCGGCCAACGATGCGCTGAAGAGCGCAAGGAAGGGGCTGAAGGCACAGGCGGACCACGTGGAAGCGTTGCACGTCGTGGACGCGCTGCGTCGCGAGATCGCTGAGCTCGAGGTTGCGCTGGAGACCGAGCGCAACGAGCGCGCCGGCGCCGAACAGCGGCTCGACGACGTGAAACGACGCCGGCAAAAACGCGCCGTGCGTTCGAGTGGGCAGGGGAAGGCCCGGGCGGTGGGTATGCGGGACCCGGTGGCGACGGCGCGTCGCCTCGACCTGCAAGCGGCGGCGCTGGCCGCTGCGGTGCGAGGCGAGCCCGGTGCGGCCGAGGCAGACCTGCCGACTGCGGTGCGCGACTCGTGGGAGCTCGTATTGCCGGCGGGCATAGCGCCCGATGGCCCGGAGGCGGTTGAGTGGCTGGTCGGAGTTGCCGCGGCCGTGCCGGTCATCGTGGACGGCTACAACCTGACCTACCTGATGAACCCCGATCGATTCACGACTCCAGAGACGCGTAAGCAGCTGGTCGCAGATCTCGAGCGGTTCTTGCGTCACGCCCGGTCTGCTCATCGCATCGTCTTGGTATTCGATTCATCAGAAGGCGGGGAGCCCGAACCGTCGCTCACCGCCGGCGGAGTCGAGGTCTTCTTCGCCACGACGGCCGATACCGCCGACGACGAGATCGTGGAACGGGTGCGCAGCCTCGGCGGTAGGGCGGTGGTGTTCACCAACGATCGGGAACTGCGCGAACGCGTCGACGAAGAGGGTGCGCTGGCCCTCTGGGGATCGGCGTTCGTCCACTGGGCGGCGGCGTGAGCTGAGCCGAGGAGGCTCGGCGGCTCTCGCTCGTGACCGGGAGCGATCCGAACAGGATTCGGTGCTCGCTCCAAACGCAGGATGCACCGGACCAGTAGCTCTGGTGCATCCTGCGTTCGATCGTCCTTACGGTATGGGCTGTCCCGGCACGCCGGTGTCGACGGCGACGAGCGCCGGCCGCGGGTCGGCGCCGAAGTCGGCTTGGGACAAGAAACCGAAGTTGACGCCGTACAGCGTGCGGCGGGTGTCCGGCGTCGTGCCGAACGCCACGCTGGAAACGTCGAGCACTCCTTCGTCGCCGGCTGCAGCCGAGGCCACCGGAGCAACCGTGCCGTCGGTCAGCACGCGGACGATCGAGAACTGCCCGATGATGCCGGCAAAGATCGATCCGTCGGCGGCGGCGGCGATACCGTCGACGGCGAACAGCGCTCCGTCGGCGGCGAAGATTCCCGCTGCACCGGCGCTGCCGTCGGGGTTGATCGGAATCTCAACGATGGAGGCCTGTTCCGTCACACTGACGTAGACATTGCGGCCGACGATGGCCAGCCCGTTGGCGCCGATCGGGTTGCCGAGCCCGAGCGAGCCCGTGCCGAGCATCAGAGGATCGACGGCCCACGCCTCCATCCCACGCCGCCCCATCTTCCACACGGCACCGAGCACCGTATCGGTCACGTACAGCGTGCCGCGGGCATCCAAGGCGACGCTGTTGGGGAACTCGATGTGGCGGCTGCCGCGGATGCGCATCGCGTCCCCGGTGTCACCGTCGATCTTCCACACGCCGTGAGCTCGCGGGCCATTGGGTGCATTGACGGCGGCGTAGATGTTGCCGTCCGAGTCGGCGGCGAGACCCAGCATCCCGAGGTCGCCTGCGGCAGGGTTGATGCCGTCGATCGTGGCCAGCACCTCAGGGCCCGCAGCGCCGGGTGCGATCTTCCACAACTCACCGGCGAATGAGTTCGACACGAAGATGTTGCCGTCGTTGTCGACGGTCACGCCCTCCGTGAGCTCGGTCCACTCGTAGAGCGTCTCCGAATGTCCGGCTGCGCCTGCAACCGGGGCAGTTGTCACAACCAAACCGATTACGAACGAAAGCGCAAGCAAGCGCGAAAGCGATCGATGGGGCATCACCATTCCCTTTTCCGACATCCCACCGAAACCATAGCGGTCGGCTGTGCCTCGTGGTGGGGCACTTGCGCCGACGTCGTCCACCACAATCAGGTGGATGTCCGCGCTCGGTTCCTTCGTTCGGCTGGCACGACCGCATTTCCTCCTGGGAGGCGCGGTGCTCTACGCCGTGGGCGCCGCCTCCGTGCCGCAGGTCGAGCTGGGCCACTACCTGTTGGGCCAAGCCATGGTGACGTCGGCGCAGCTGACGGCCCACTACGTCAACGAATATGCCGACGTCGACTTCGATCGCCAGGTGGTCAACCGCACGTGGTTCAGCGGGGGAAGCGGAGTACTGAGCGCCGGCATGCTTCGGCCTCAAGTGGCGCTCCAGGCTGCGATCGTCTCCTCGCTGCTCACCGGGGGGTTCGCCCTTCTCGTATTTGGACGATCGCCGGCTGCGGCTGGTCTCGGTGCGCTCGCTCTCAGCGTGTCGTGGCTCTACTCCATGCCACCCGTGCGATTGCTCGACACCGGGTGGGGCGAAGCTGCGGCCTCGTTCGTCGTTGCAGCGCTCGTTCCGCTGGTCGGTGCGCTTGCGAACGGCGGGCCGGTCACCGCAGCGCTCTTGTGGGCGGTGGCGGTGCTGTTCCTCGTCCACATGGGCATGCTCTTCACCTTCGAGCTTCCCGACGAGGCCTCGGATCGGATTGCCGGGAAGACGGTGCTTGCCGTTCGCATCGGGCCAGAGTCAACCCACCGGCTCATCGTGGCATGTTTCGGGTTTGCGGCGTTCGTGCTTGCGGTCTCGGTAGCCACGGATCAGCTCGCTTCGCCGGAGCGTTTGGCCCCGGCGGCCGTCTTTGCTGCGCTGACGGTTGTGGCCGGCCGGCGAGAGCGGTTCGCCGTGGCAACCTGGTCTGCGGTGGGTGCGTTCGTGCTCGCTGCGCTGGGTCTGCTGGGTACAGTGTGAGTCGAGGCCGATCCCGCTGCGAGCCGTGAGCTCCGTCGCTAGAGCGCCAGCCCCGCCAGGGTGCGCAGGGTGGTGAGGTCGGGCGCCGACAGCACGAGGTCGGTGACGCCTGCGTCGCGCCACACGTCGAGTCGATCGCGGATCATCTCGGGCGTGCCGACCAGGCTCAACTCGTCGACGAGGGCATCGGGGACGGCCATTGTGGCCTCCTTGCGCTTGCCGTCGAGGTAGAGGTCCTGGATCTGCTCGGCTTCCGCTTCGTAGCCGTAGCGGATGGCGAGGTTGTTGTAGAAGTTGCGGCCCTTGGCGCCCATGCCGCCGACGTAGAGCGCAATGTGCGGCTTGATCTTGTTGCGGGCGCGTTCTACGTCGTCGGTGACGATGGCGGACACGGACGGAACGACGGCGAACCGCTCGGCCTTGGCGTCCTCTCCGGAGGCGGCGAATCCCTCCTCGAGGAGCGGTCCGAACACGTCGCCGGCACGCTCGGGGGAGTAGAAGACGGGCAGCCAGCCGTCGGCGATCTCGGCGGTGAGGCGCACGTTCTTCGGTCCGATGGAGGCGAGGAAGATCGGCAGCTCGTGGCTCGGGTGGGTCATGATCTTGAGCGGCTTGCCGAGGCCGGTGGCATCCTCGCCGCGGTAGGGAAGCTGGTAGTGCTCGCCTTGGAAGCGGGCGGGATGCTCCCGCGCCACCATCATCCGCACGATCGACACGTACTCCCGGGTCTTGCCCAGCGGCTTCCCATAGGGCAGGCCGTGCCAGCCCTCGACCACCTGCGGCCCGCTCAGTCCCAGCCCGCAGACGAAGCGCCCTCCGGACAGCTCGTTGAGGGTGACGCTGGTCATGGCCGTCATCCCCGGGGTTCGGGCCGGCATCTGCAGGATTGCGGCGCCAACCCGGATCTTCTCCGTGCGGGCGGCAATCCAGCTCAGGATCGTGACGGCATCCGAGCCCCATGCCTCTGCGGCCCACACCGAGTCATAGCCGAGGCGCTCGGCCTCGAGCACCAGATCCATGTCGAGTCCTGCGCTCGATCCCCAGTAGCCGATGTTGATGCCGAGCCGCATGCCGCTCCTTCGATCGCTGCGGCGGCGAGGCTACTCGGCCGTCACGGGCAAGGATCGGTGACGAGCCGGTTGCTCCTCGTCGTAACCATCGAAAGATCCGTTGGAGTGACACAGGCACCGCCCTCCTCGACACGGTGCGTGAAGCTTTCTGTCACACCCCCGACGTAGGTTGTCCACAGGTTCAGAGGGACGAAGAGAGACGGACGATGCTCATCGATTGTGATACCTGTGTGATGCAGCACACCAGCGCCTGCGACGACTGCATCGTGACGGCGATGTTCGGTGTCGACGATGGCAAGGTCGAGTTGGGCGACACCGAGGCGGTGGCGCTGCAGAATCTCGCGGAGGCTGGGGTGGTGGCGCCGCTGCGCTTGGTGCGACGCGACGAGTTTGGAGAGGCCACCGGCTCCTGATCGACGGTGGCGGGTCGTAGGCTCCGGTCGTGGAACTCGTGCAACTTCTGGAGCATGTGGCAACGGAACAGGGTGCGGTCGGCTTCGGTGTCGCGGACGTGGCTCCCTTCGACGAAGTGCGATCGGACATGGAGCACCGTGTGAAGGAAGGTTCCCATGCCGGATTGACGTTCACCTACAACAACGTGGCGCGATCGACGGATGTGCGGACGAGCGTTCCTTGGGCGGAGCGGTTGGTGGTCTTGGCGTCTTCCTACCTACCCGAGGCGGGCTCGCCGGGACCTGCTCGAGCAGGGACGGCACGGATTGCCAGGTTCGCCACGGAGGACCACTACGAGGGCTTGCGGGCGATGCTGGGCGCCGTCGCCGCCCTACTGACCGACCGCGGATTCGAGGCGATGACGCTGAGCGACGACAACAGGCTCGTCGACCGGGCGGCAGCGGTCCGAGCGGGAGTCGGGTGGTGGGGCAACAACGCCATGGTGCTGGCTCCCGGATACGGCCCATGGCTCCTCTTGGGCAGCGTCGTCACCGACGCACCGCTCCCCGTCAGTGAACCGATGCGGCGGGACTGTGGGACGTGTACCGCATGCATGCCGGCATGCCCGACCGGTGCGCTGGTCGCTCCCGGCGTGCTCGACGCTCGCAAGTGCCTCGCACGGTGGGCCCAGGCGCCCGGGGTCATCCCCCGCTCGTTCCGGGCGGCCATGGGCGACCGACTGTACGGGTGTGACGACTGCCTCGACGCCTGCCCACCCGGCGGTCGCCTGCTGGCGCAAGCAACACATCCCCGGGGCCGGGTCAACCTCCTCGAGCTCCTGGGGTCGACGGACGCCGAGCTCCTCGCAGCGTACGATCACTTCTACCTCCCCGGTCGACGGCCGGCCATGCTGCGCCGGAACGCTCTCGTCGTCCTTGGCAACGCACCCACCGACGGGGGGCTCAGCGTGCTTGCCGAGTATCTCGATCACTCCGATCCGGTGCTGCGGCTTCACGCTGCATGGGCCCTCGGCCGCTGGCAGACAGCAGCAGCGCTCGCGCTGCTCGAGCAAGCGAAAGCAACGGAACCCGACGGGGCCGTTCGCGCTGAAATCGACCACGCTCTACGCTGAAATCGTGGTCGTCGTCTACGGAATCGCAGTCCTGGCCGGAGGTCTCGCGCTTGTCGCGTGGCTCGTGGCCGATGCGTCCGCCGATGCGCCCGGGAGCCGGCGGCGCGGGCCAGCGGAACGGTTTGGTGAGCTGGGGACACAGGTGGTGTCCGGTGTACTCGGCTTCGGCCTCGGCGGAATGTCGGCGTCGTTTGCCGGCTGGCATGCCGCTTTGGCCTTTGCGGCCGCGCTCGGCGGGAGTGCGGCACTCGTCGCCGGGAGCCGGCTGCTGGCGGACGATCGCTCCTGATGCTCCTCGTCTCCGATGTTCACGGAGCCTCCGGCGCCCTCGCCCGCGTGGCCGCATCCGGGGAGCCGCTGCTCATCCTCGGTGACCTGATCAACTTCATCGACTACCGGGACAACAGCGGCATCTTGTCCGATGTCGTGGGTCAGGCGTTCACGGACGATCTCGTTCGTCTCCGCACGGCCGGCGAGTACGCCG
The DNA here is from genome assembly GCA_035458525.1 of Acidimicrobiia bacterium. Taxonomy (GTDB): domain Bacteria; phylum Actinomycetota; class Acidimicrobiia; order Spongiisociales; family UBA5794; genus DATHZQ01. The sequence continues at coordinate 15,000 of DATHZQ010000046.1, read as the reverse complement.
CTGCCTCTGCGCTGTGGGGTCGATACACGGGCGGGCGTGAGCGCGAGGTGCGGGCAGGCTTCGACGCCGCGGTCACCGATGCGTACGAAGAGATCGTCGACGCCATTGCCGGCGCCGAGGTCTACGTCACCTACGGAAACGTCGACCGGCCCGACCTGATGCGCGAGATCCTCCACGCCCCCAATCGTTTCGTGGACACCGAAGTGATCGAGATCGACGGGCAGCGCATCGGCATTGCGGGGGGTGGCATGCGGGCGCTGGGCACGCCGGGTGAGGTCAGCGAGGAGCAAATGGCGGCCAAACTGTCGCAGCTCGGGCCGGTGGACATCCTCTGCACACACGTGCCGCCGGCGATACCGGCACTTGCGCGGGATGTGGTCGGTGGCCAGACCAAGAGCTTTCGGAGCGTGCTCGACTACATCGAGGAGCACCAGCCGCGATTCCACTATTTCGGAGACATCCATCAACCCCAGGCGGTGGCATGGACCATCGGGCGCACCCAATGCCGCAACGTTGGCTACTTCCGCGCCACAGGCCGCCCCTACCGGCACGATCCGGATATCTGACAGCTCGCCGCCTCCCACTACGATTGGCTGTTCCGCACCTCTTCATCGTCCCCAGGAGCAGCGGCATGACCATGGAAGGCACCGTCCAGAGCATCGAGGTCTCGGCAGACCCCCAGCTCGTGTACGAGGTCGCGCTCGACCTCGAGCAGTATCCCGAGTGGGCCACCGGGGTCAAGGAGGTCGAGGTCCTCGAGGAGGACGAATACGGCCGACCGACACGAGCGTCGTTCGTTGCCGACGCGATGGTGAAAGAGATCGCCTACACCCTCAGGTACCGGTACGAGATGGACAACGGGTTCTCCTGGACGGCCGAGGTGGGCGCCGACATCAAAGCCATGGATGGCAGCTACGAGTTCAACGAACTGAGCGATGGCGGCACCGAGGTGCTCTACGCGTTGAAGGTCGAGCCGGCGTTCACCGTTCCGGGCTTCCTGCGTCGCCAGGCCGAGAAGCAAATCGTGTCGAGCGCCCTTCGGGGGCTGAAGAAGCGAGCTGAGAGCTCCTCATGAGAGTCATCCTCGTCACCGGCAAAGGTGGCGTGGGCAAGACGACGGTCGCGGCGGCGACGGCGCTTCGCTCGGCAGATGTCGGTCACCGCACCCTCGTGATGTCGACCGACCCTGCCCATTCGCTCGCAGATGCGTTCGGCCTCAGGTTCGGCGACCAGCCCTCTGCCGTGACGTCGCTGCTCGATGCCCAGCAGATCGACGCACAACAGCGCCTCGAGGAGTCGTGGGGTGCCGTGCGGGCCCATCTGACCGATCTGTACGACTGGTCGGGGCTCAAAGGGGTCGAAGCCGAGGAGCTCACGGTGTTCCCGGGCATGGATGAGATCTTCTCGCTGGCCACGGTGCGCGACCACGTGCGCTCCGGAACGTACGACACGATCATCGTCGATTGCGCTCCGACCGCAGAGACCCTTCGATTGCTCTCACTTCCCGAGGTGCTGTCCTGGTACATGGAGAAGATCTTCCCGGTGGGCCGGCGCGTGGCCAAGGTGATGCGGCCGATGATCAATCGTGTCACGCAGATGCCACTCATCGGAGACGACAAAGTGTTCGAAGCCGTTGCCGCGTTCTACGACCGCCTCGACGGCATTCGGGAGATCCTCGGCGATCCCGAGATCACGTCTGCCCGCCTCGTCATGAACCCGGAGAAGATGGTGATCAGCGAAGCCCGGCGCACCTACACCTACCTCGGCCTGTTCGGGTACGCCGTCGACGTGGCGGTGGTCAACCGGGTGCTGCCCGACACGGTCACCGACCCCTATTTCAAGCGCTGGCACGAGATCCAGCAGTCACACCTCGAGTCCGTGGACGAGGGGTTTGCAGACGTGGCGATCAGGAAGCTGAGGCTGTTCGACGAAGAGATGGTGGGGCTCGACAAGCTGCGGCTCGTCGGTGAGGAGCTGTTCCGCGACGAAGACCCGACCAAACACTTCAGCACCGGCACACCCTTCCACGTCGAGGACGACGGCGACAACGTCGTGCTCGTGCTTGCCGTTCCGTTCGCCGAGACCACCGACGTGGACGTGCTGCGCCACGCCGACGAACTGTTCGTGACCGTCGGGCCGTACCGGCGATCGCTCGTGTTGCCGGATTCGCTCAAGCGGCGCGAGGTGCGCCGGGCCCAGCTGGTGGATGGCGAACTGCGCGTTACCTTCGGACTCGACTGATACCCTCGCATCTGGCGAGAGGAGCGGACATCAGCGCAACCGTTGGCATCGATCTGGGCGGCACGAAGCTCCTGGCGATTCGGCTCGAAGACGGCAAGATCGTCGAAGAGCAGCGAAGCTCCAATCCTGGGGTGGCCGACCAACTCGCCGGTGCGGTCGTCGAGGCTGTACGCGGCGTCATGACGCCGGACGTGGACGCCATCGGCGTCGGCGTCGCCGGCCTCGTCCAATGGCCGGAGGGCGTGTTCGTCTGGGGCCCCCACGTTGCGGGAACCTCGGTTCCGCTGCGCGCCGCCCTCGAGCAGGAGTTCGATCTGCCCGCCCTGGTGGACAACGACGCCAACGGTGCTGCTTGGGCCGAGCATGTAGCAGGCGCCGGACGGGGCTATGGCGACATGTTGCTCGTGACCCTCGGCACCGGCATCGGTGGTGCGATCATCGTCGATGACAAGCTCCACCGCGGGAAATCATTCGCCGGCGAGTTCGGCCACACGATGTTCGAGCGCAACGGTCATCGTTGTGCCTGCGGGAAACGTGGGTGTTGGGAGACGGTGGCCTCCGGTCCGGCGCTGGTACGTCTGGCCCGGGAGTTCATCTTCCAGAATCCCGATGGGGCCCTGGCCCACCGCCTCGGCAGCGAACCGTTCACCGGGGAAGCGGTCACTCGCGCCGCCGACGAAGGCGATGAGACCGCACGCGGGCTGGTTGCCCAGGTGGGCGCCGATCTGGGGCGCGGCCTCTGCAACCTCATTGCGATCCTCGACCCGGACATCATCGTGGTCGGCGGCGGGCTGGGTTCGGTCGGTGAGGCGCTGCTGGGACCCGCCCGGCGAGTCGCCGCCGATGCGTTGCACGGCCGCACGCACCGCGGGCTTCCGCCGATCGTGGTGGCGGAGCTGGGTCCTGCGGCCGGGGCCGCTGGGGCGGCGATGATGGCAGCGGATCTCGCCGCCGGAAGGCTCGTCGTGAACGAGACCGCTCTCGCGTGAGGACCGGGGACGTACCGGTCGGTCACGGCCATGGCATCGATCCGCGGGTTCCGGACCCGCCCAAGAGCCTGCCGGAGATCCTGGTGGACGCTGCGCTCATCGTGCCTCATCTCGGCGTGCTGTTGTTCCGATTGCTCCGTGATCCGCGAGTCTCGCGGCGGAGGAAACTGGTAGCAGCGGCGGCTGCGGTCTATTTCGCATCGCCCATCGACGTCATTCCCGACTTCGTGCCGTTCGTCGGTTCCATCGACGATCTGATTTTCGTGGGGTTTGCGATCCATCTGTTGTTGCGCAGCGTTCCCGAGGCAGTGCAGCGCAGCTACTGGGAAGGCAACGATGACACGCTGGACGTCGTTCGCGCGCTCTCTGCATGGGGCGCCGAGATGGTGCCGCGCCCGCTCCGCCGCCTCCTCGGCGCATCGAGTTGACATGAGATCGGGACGATTCGTCATCGGCGCCTCACTGGTGCTGCTCGGCGTGCTGTATCTGCTCTCGGCGCTGGCCGACGTCGATGCTGGGGGCATCGTGGCCCGTTGGTGGCCCGTCGTGATCGTCGCACTCGGCGCCGCGCAATACGGCATCGACCACAGCGCCAGACTCGGCTCCGCAGTTCTCCTCGTCGTCGGGCTCTGCCTTCTGGGGTTCACGACCGGACTCGTCGAAGGCTCCGTTTGGTCCTACCTGATCCCCACGTTGATCATCCTGGCGGGTATCGGCGTGATGCTCCCGCGCCTTGAAGGCACGCGGGTGTTCGAGGGAGACTCGGTGGTTGCGTTTGCGGCACTCGGGAGCCGAACGCTCAAGAGCCGCTCGCCGGCGTTGACCGGCGGCGACGTCACGGTGCTGTTCGGCAACCTCGTGCTCGACCTGAGCGATGCGGCGCCCGCACCTGGCGCCAAGATCTCCGTCACCGCGATTCTGGGCGGGTGCGAGATCCTCGTGCCGGCCGGCTGGGAGGTCCAGCTGGGCGGCGTCCCGATCATCGGAGGCTGGGACGACACGACGCGCCGGGACGGTCTTGGCCCCGACGCCCCCGTTCTCGTCGTGCGCGCCGTGGCCATCCTCGCCGGTATCGAGGTGAGGCACGCTGCCCGCTGGAGCTAGAGATGGGGTTTGCGCGGTGGTCCGCCAGCCCGGCCCGGTGTCGCCGGGCTGGAGGATCTCCCCGGGCTCGGGTTACGTCCGGTTGCCCGGTGCGATCTTGGATCTCGCAGGTCTCGAACTAACGTCGCCTGCATGGACTTCCGTCGCATCACCAACCTCCCCCCGTATGTCTTTGCGAGCGTGAATCAGCTCAAGCTCGAGGCTCGGCGCGCTGGTGAGGACATCGTCGATCTCGGCTTCGGTAACCCGGACATCCCGAGTGCGCCATTTGTCGTCGACAAGCTCGTCGAGGCGGCTCGCTCGGGGCGGAACCATCGGTACTCATCGTCGCGGGGACTGCCGAATCTGCGCAGGGCCGTTGCCGATCGCTACCGGCGGCGTTTTGGTGTGGAGCTCGATCCCGAGACCGAGGTGATCAACACGATCGGCGCCAAAGAGGGCCTTTCGCACCTCATGTGGACGCTGGTCCAGCCGGGGGATGTTGCCCTCGTACCCGAGCCCTCGTACCCGATCCACATCTATGCAGCCGCCCTCGCCGGGGCCGAAGCGCGGCGGGTGCCCATCCACCTGGAAGCGGACTTCTTCGACCACCTGGAGGAGGCATTCCACGACTCGTGGCCGCGCCCTCGGGTGATCGTGTTCTCATTCCCGCACAACCCGACGACGAAGACCGTCGAGGTGGGCTTTTTCGACAAGCTGGTGGCCTTCGCACACGAGCACGAGGTCATGCTCGTTCACGACTTCGCCTACGCCGACATCTGTTTCGACGGCTACCGGCCACCGTCGCTCCTGCAAGTGCCCGGGGCGAAAGAGGTCGGCGTCGAGCTGTACACCCTCTCCAAGAGCCATTCCATGGCCGGATGGCGGGTCGGTTTCGTGGTGGGCAATCGAGAGATGGTGGGTGCCCTGGCCCAGCTCAAGTCGTATCTCGACTACGGGACGTTTCAGCCGATTCAGATTGCCTCGATCATTGCCCTGAACGAGGGCGACGCCTACATCGACGAAGTGAACGCCATCTACAAGGTGCGGCGCGACACCTTGGTCGAGGGACTAGAGCGCGCAGGCTGGAAGGTCCCGAAGCCCGTCGGTACGATGTTCGTCTGGGCAGAGATCCCCGGGCCCTACGACGAGATGGGTTCGCTGGACTTCACGGTCCACCTGCTGAATGAAGCCAAGGTGGCCGTGAGCCCCGGAATCGGCTTCGGGCCGTCAGGCGACGGACATGTTCGCTTTGCGCTCGTCGAGAACGAGCACCGCACGCAGCAGGCAGTCCGCGGAATCCGCAGGGCACTCGACCGGTTGTAACCAGACCGACGACGGCACCGTATCGCAACGGTGCGTAACCACCGACAGCTACCAGGAGTCTCACCCCCATATGTCCTATGCCGTCCTCTTTCCCGGCCAAGGCAGCCAAACCGTCGGAATGGGGTCCGATGTGTTCGCCGCCCGTCCGGATCTCCTCGGTGAACCGGCCGACACGATCCTCGGCTGGTCCCTTGCGCACATGTGCTCCAATGGGCCCGAAGAGGAGCTCACTCGCACCGACCGGGCCCAGCCTGCCCTCTACGCCGTTGCGTATGCGCTCTGGGATGCCTTTCGGGCCGAGGCGCCGCCGCCGGCTGCCGCAGCCGGCCACTCACTGGGCGAGTACACCGCTTTGGCCGCCGCAGGGGCGTTCGAATTCGAGGACGGCTTGCGCCTCGTTGCGGCGCGAGGTGCCGCCATGGCCCGGGCTGCCGAACGGGTGGACTCCGGCATGGCGGCACTACTCGGAGGCGACGCCGACTCCGCCGAGGCGCTCGCCGCCGCTCGCCGGGCAGCCGGAGGAGCGCTCTGGGTCGCCAATCTCAACGCTCCGGGGCAAGTCGTCGTTGCCGGCGGATCCGCAGACATCGAGTGGGCGCAGGAGAATGTGCGCGACTTCGGAATTCGCCGTGCCATTCCCCTCAAAGTGGCCGGAGCGTTCCATTCGCCGATCATGGAGCCCGCAGCCGAGGAGTTGGCGGCGGCGCTGGCGGCGGCGCCGGTCACGCAGCCCGCCTTCACGGTCTGGGCCAACGCCGACGCATCCCCAGCAGAGGACATCGTCGATTCCCTCCGGCGCCAGCTGACCAGCCCGGTGCGATTTGCCGAGTCGCTCGAGGCGATGGCCGCGGCCGGCGTCGACACGTTCGTGCACATCGGACCCGGCGACGTGACCGCCAATCTCGCCAAGCGGACCGTGCCGGGAGCAACCGTTCACACCGTCAGCGGGTTGGATGCCGTCCCCGACGTAGTCGAAGCAATACAATGACCGCACCGATGCAGCAAGGGAGAGCAATGCGTCGCGCCACCATCACGGGTTGGGGCAGTTGTGTGCCGCCCGCCGTCCTCACCAATCACGACCTCGAAGGTGTGATGGAGACCAGTGACGAGTGGATCACCACCCGCACCGGGATCAAGGAGCGACGCATCACGCACACCGAGACCTCGGACATGGCAGCCGTCGCCGGCCTGCACGCCCTCGCCGCCGCCGGTGCCGATCCGGCCGACATCGATCTGCTCATTCTCGCGACCTGCACACCGGATCGGCTGATCCCGTCGGCGGCCAGTTTCGTTCAGCCGAAGCTCGGCGTCGTCAACGCTGCCTGCCTCGACGTCAACGCTGCGTGCAGCGGGTTCGTCTACGGCATGAGCCTCGCCAACGGCATGATCGTGTCGGGCGCCGCCCGCCGCGTGCTCGTCATCGGAGCCGAGAAGCTCTCCACGCTGCTCGACGTCGACGACCGCTCGACGGCGGTGCTCTTCGGGGACGGTGCCGGTGCGGTGGTGATGGAAGCCGCCGAAGGCGACGAGGGAATCCTGGCGGTGAACCTGGGAACCGACGGACAGCTCGGCGACAAGCTGACCGTCACCGGCTTTGGCACCGAGAAGCTCGGTCCGCTGGCTGAGGAGTTCGCCCTGACGATGGACGGCAGGGAGATCTTTCGCAATGCCGTTGTGCAGATGGGGGAAGCTGCGGCCAAGGCGGTTGCCGACGCCGGGTTGGATCTCGACGACGTCGACCTCCTCATCCCGCACCAGGCCAACACTCGGATCATCGACGCCACCGCACGACGCATGGATCTTCCCTCCGAGCGGGTGTTCGTCAACATCGCCAGCTACGGCAACACGAGCGCCGCCAGCATCCCGATCGCCCTCGACGAAGCCATCCAGATGGGACGCATCAAGGCCGGAAGCGTGGTGGTGTTCGTTGCGTTCGGTGGCGGGCTGACCTGGGGTGCTGCGGCGCTTCGTTGGGGTCAGCGCACCGAGCCGATCGCAACCAGCGACGCCAAGCTGCCCCCGACGAAACTGAGTGGCGTGGAGCTGCTCGAGGAACGCCAGTCCGAACGGCGTTCCCGCCGCGGGGTTGCATGAGCAAGGTCGCCCTCGTCACGGGAGCTTCGCGCGGGATCGGCCGCTCCATCGCTCTGAGGCTGGCACACGACGGCAATGCCGTTGCGGTCAACTACGCACACAACGCCGATGCGGCCGGCAGCGTTGTCGATGAGATCACGAATGCCGGCGGCGTTGCGGTGGCATTCGGAGGAGACGTGAGCAAGGCCGAGGACGTCGACGAGCTCTTCGAAGCGGTCGTCGCCAAGCTCGGCACCGTCGAGGTTCTGGTGAACAACGCCGGAATCACCCGGGACGACCTCCTCCTGCGGATGAAGCCAGAGGCGTGGGCCGAGGTGATCGCAACCAATCTCACGTCCAACTACCTGTGTTCGAAGGCGGCGCTGCGGGGCATGCTGCGTGCCCGATGGGGCCGCATCATCTCGATCGGCTCGGTGTCCGGCATCTACGGCAATCCCGGACAGACGAACTACGCCGCGACCAAGGCAGGCGTGATCGGCTTCGCCAAGTCGCTGGCGAAAGAGGTCGGGTCGCGCAATATCACGGTGAACGTCGTGGCGCCGGGTTTCATCACGACTGAATTGACTGCGGAGCTCGGCGACGATGTCGCTGCGGCGATCCAGGACAGAATCGCCCTCGGGCGCCTTGGGCGCCCGGAGGAGATCGCGTCGGCCGTCGGCTATCTTGCCTCGGACGAAGCGTCGTACATAACAGGACAAACCATCGTTGTTGATGGTGGAATGTCGCTGTGAGTTCCCCCAAAACGCCAAGGAGGCCCCCCCAATGGATCGATCTCAGATCCAGTCCAAGCTGGTTGACCTGCTCGTAGACGAGCTCGGTCTCGAGCGGGACAAGATCACCATGGAAGCGAAGTTCGAAGAAGATCTCGAGGTCGATTCACTTGGCGTCGTCGAGTTGCTCATGGCCCTCGAAGACAACTTCGACGTCAAGATCCCCGACGACGAAGCCGAGAAGATCACCACCGTCGGCGAAGCGGTCGATGTCGTTGCCGCCAAGGTGAACGACTGATTTCACCGTCGAAAGGAGGCGCTGTGTCCCAACGGCGTGTCGTCGTGACTGGGCTCGGGACTGTGAACCCCCTCGGTCTCGGTGTGGATGAATTCTGGAAGAACGCGTTGGAGGGTGTCTCCGGTGTCGGTCTGATCAGCGCGTTCGACACCACCGACTTCACCACGAAGATCGCGGCGGAAGTCACAGCCTTCGATCCGGACGACTACATGCCGCGGAAGGCGTGGCGTCGCATGGACCGCAGCGCACAGTTCTTCTGGGCTTCGACGTATCAGGCGCTTCAAGACGCCGGTCTGTCGTACGAAGAAGACGCGCCCGAGGCGCAGCGGGCCGGCGTCGTGCTCGGCTGTGGCATCGGCGGTCTGATCACGACCCAGGAAGAGATCGACGTGTTGCGAGAACGCGGGCCGAGCCGGGTTTCCCCGTTGGCGATCACCAAGATCATCTCCAACATGGCGGCCGGCATCGTCTCCATCGACTTCCACCTCTACGGGCCGAACAACTGCACCGTGACCGCCTGCGCCGCGTCGGCGAACGCCATCGGCGATGCTGCCGAGATCATCCGACGCGGTGATGCAGAGGTCATGGTCGCCGGCGGCACCGAGGCTGGGATCTGCGAGTTTGCGCTGGCGGGCTTCGCCTCGGCCAAAGCGATCAGCAAGCGCAACGACGATCCGGAAGGAGCGAGCCGGCCCTTCGATGCCGAGCGCGACGGCTTCGTGATGGGGGAGGGCGCCACCACGCTCATCCTCGAGGACTACGACCATGCCGTTTCCCGAGGCGCAACGATCTACGCCGAGATCCTCGGCTACGGCATGTCTGCCGACGGGTATCACATCACCCTGCCTCGTCCCGGCGGAGCCGGTGCGGCTCACGCCATGCAGCGTTCTCTCGACAACGCAGGCCTCGGGCCCGCCGACATCGACTACATCAACGCCCACGGCACGTCGACGCAAGCCAACGACGTGACCGAAACGCTGGCGATCAAGACGGTGTTCGGCGACCGCGCCTACGACGTCCCCGTCTCATCCACGAAATCGATGACCGGGCACCTGCTCGGTGGCGCCGGCGCCCTCGAGTCCCTGGTGTGCATCCTTGCGATCCGGAACAGCGTGGTCCCGCCGACGATCAACTACACGACTCCCGACCCGGAGTGTGATCTCGACTACGTTCCGAACGAGGCACGAGAGCTGAACGTCGATCGAGCGATGACCAATTCCTTTGGGTTCGGTGGGCACAACGTGGCGCTGATCTTCGGCAAGGTCTGAGCTGCGGCCGAACGACACATCCGGTGCCTGGCATCGCTGCATCAGGCGTCGCGCTTCGCCCGCTCTGCCAGGAAGACCAAGGCGCTGAGTGCGCTGATCGCCATTGAGATCACGAAGATGGTCACCACCGCCGACGGGATCCCGCTGGGGATGGTGACAAAGGTGATGAATCCGCTGAGCAGGGCAACCGGCCCGCCGATGGCGAGTCCAAACGTGGCGAGCGTCGTGGCGAGCGGAGTGGTCGTGCCGCTCACACGGGCTGCTCGTCTGTTTCACACCCAGGCTCAGGCGGCGGACGATTGGCGGCAACCGCCTCGTGGTATTCGTCGAACGATCGGGTGACGAGGGCTACGACGAGGCCGACACCGACGAGAGCACCGAGGCCGGTGACCACGGCCGCGACGACCTCGAGCTCAGGGCACGATCCGGGTAGGCAGAGAGCGCGGACGATGCCACGACCGACCAGCGCTCCGCCGGCGGCGCCTGCTGCGATCGAGATGGCCACGAATGGACGCATGCCCGATCGGCCTGCCGCGTACCCGGCAACGGCGCCGACGATCGCACCGGCGATGCCCAGGGGTACACCGACTGCGGCTCCGGCAGCGCCACCGATGACGGCGATCACCAGCGTGGGCACGACGACGGCGCGGGTCATGACGCACCGTTTTCGTCGGCGCCACGAATGCGTCGCGGGCCCGGGGTGACGTCGAGCAGCGGCTGGACCGAGAGTCGTACTTCCTCAGTCCAGGAGAGCCAGGTGAGGGCGGCACCGTAGGCGAGCAGCGCCACGGCACCGGCGATCGGGGTGGCGAGGGCCGCGAAGATGACGAGCACGGGAAGGACCAGCCGCATCGCCCACAGGGCCCACACTTGTGCCTGACCGAAGCCCCAGGCGAGCAGGATTCCGCCGGCGCCGAGCATGCCGTGTGCGGTCTCGAGACCGGAAGGCGATGCCAGGCCAACGAGGGGCACGAGGCCGAGCAGGCCGAGCAGAAGCAACACCGACTGCGGAGGTGGTCCCGTTGCGGACGGCCGGCCCCGAATCCAACCATCGAGCCAGCGGCCGGCCAACACTCCCAAACTGGCGAGGCCGAGGAGCACCGTCAGGACGGCCCACGCATCGAAATCGTCCGCAACCGCAGCCACCGCGATCAGACCTCCTGCCAGCACCATCCCGAGTTGGCGGGCCCAGCGACCTCTCACGAGGACGAGGCCGACCACCGTGATGATCGTGCCCAGCACGGCCCCGAGAGCGATGACGGCGGCCGACGACGGGGCAAACGGATCGGGCGCGACTGCCAGGTGTACCGCAGCAGTGGCTGACGATACTGCGATCAGTGCGGCGGCGACGTAGGGGCTCGACGGCATGCCAACCATTATCGGTCAGTCTCGACGGCGCCGAGTTGCGCTACTGCTCCGGCCGTGTGTCGACCGTGCCTGGGATGCGGGTGTTCCCGATGAAGGCGAAGTAGCGGTAGATGTCGGGTTCCAGGCCGGAGAAATCGACCTGGAACACGTCGCCGGTGCTCAGGGGAGGGCTCTCGAATTCGCCGTTCCGGGCTTCGATCACGTACTCGCGGTCGTCGGAGTCTTCGTGACGCCACTCGACGATCCATTCCATGGTGAGGTCGACGTCGAGGTTGGAGGGTCGGAACGCCCCGTTGGTGATTCGCACGACGATGATGCCTTCCGGCGGCGCCTCGGTCGTTGTCGTCGTCTGAGGCGCGCGTGCCGCGGCGATCACAGCATCGGTTGGGCCGCTGCTGCACGCGGCGGCGACGAATGCCGTCACCAACACCAAGATCAGAAAACGTACTCGCACCTTGCTCCTCCAACGAGCGCTCGGCGAGTCTAGATAGCGACCCTGCCTAAATGCCGCCCAACCACGTTCGTCACTCCTGGGGAGGGGTGAACACACAGATCTCCCTCCAGTCCTCGACGGCCGGTGCCAGTGTGATGACGCTGGCGTGGGCCGGCTTGGCCGCGTTGAAAGATGACAGGTCCCGACCGGTGAGCAGCCGCCGCGCAGCTTCGATCGGATCTTGGTGGCTCACAACCACAACGTGCCCTTCGCCGGGTGGATCGCTCCAGGCGCGCTCAGCACAGGCGGCGACGCGTCTCCCGGCGGCCTCGAGCGACTCCGGGGCGAAGGGCAGGTCGCTCGGGTCGACACGGTATGCCTCCAACTCGCCCGGGAATGCAGAGGGCAGGTCCGGCCAGCGGTGGCCGGCCCAGCGCGCGCTGAGACCCCATTCGCCGAGGTCGTCGAAGGTCTCGACGCCGACACCGTGGACGTCGGCGATCGGTCGTGCGGTCTCGACCGCACGCTCCAGCGGTGAGGACACGACGCGGCGCACCGGCATCTCGGACAGGCGGGCGGCGGCAACGGCCGCCTGCTCACGGCCTCGAGGCGAGAGGCGGAACCCGGCGATCCCTGCATACACGACGTGGTCCGGGTTGTGCACCTCGCCGTGGCGCACCAGGTGGAGACGATCGAGGGCCGACATGGCGAGGAGTGTACGGCCGGCGGCCCGGGTACCGTGGCCTCGTCATGGACCGGTTCACGGAGCCCATTCTCCACGTCGACATGGATGCCTTCTTCGTCGAGGTCGAGCGGCTGAGGGATCCGTCGCTGCGGGGCAAAGCAGTCGTGGTCGGCGGCATGGGACGGCGCAGCGTCGTGGCGTCTGCGAGCTACGAGGCTCGTGAATCCGGCGTCCGCTCGGCGATGTCCATGGTCGAGGCTGAACGTCGCTGTCCGCATCTGGTGCGCGTGCCACCCGATCACAGGAGATACTCGGATGTCTCCGCCGAGGTGTTCGCGGTGCTTCGGTCGTTCACTCCGCACGTGGAGGGCCTGTCCGTGGACGAGGCCTTCTTGGATGTATCGGGTCTGCGCCTGCACTTCGAGAGCCCGTACCTCGTGGCACAGTCGATACGGGCGTCTCTGCGCGAGTCGCCCGGCTTGCCTGCGTCGGTTGGCATCGCCCCAACCAAGTTCCTTGCGAAGCTCGCCTCGCAAGAGGCCAAGCCCGACGGTATCGCCAAAGTCAAGGCCGGGGCCGAGCTTGCGTTCCTCCACCCGCTTCCTGTGCACCGGTTGTGGGGCGTCGGGCAGGCAACGCACGCAGCGCTCGAGGGTCTGGCAGTAGCCACTATCGGCGACGTCGCCGCCCTTCCGCAGTCGCTGCTCGAACGCAGGCTCGGTCCATCGCTTGGTGCCCATCTCGCCGCACTGGCACGGGGCATCGACGAGCGTGCCGTTGTGCCCAACACCGGTGCCAAGTCGATCTCGGTCGAGGAGACGTTCGAGCGCGACCTGAGCCACGACGTCGACATCCTCCAGGCGCTGGCATCGCTCTGCCACAGACTGGACGGACGTTTGCGGCGGAGCGCTGCTCGCGGCCACACCGCGACCATCAAAGTGCGGTTCGCCGATTTCACGATGGTCTCGCGTTCGACGACGCAGCGGGAGACATTTGCCCACGAGGCGGAGTTGATCGCCGCGGCCCAAGCGTTGTGGGCAAGGGTGGACCGGGCGGGGCGAGGCGTTCGCCTCCTCGGGGTTGGCGTGGCCGGTCTCGAGCCGCGGCACGATTCCGAACAACTCACGCTCGACACTCGTTCAGCACATCCGGCGACGGCCGTCGTCGACGAGATCAGGAGCCGATTCGGCGACGATGCCGTTCTCCCCGGAAGGTTCGTCTCGCCGCCTCGGCACGGCGAGACCCCGACAGAATCGGGCGAGAATCTTCCGGGTTGATAGTGATGGCCAGCGGTATACTGACATCGCCGAACCGTAGGGCGGAGGACACCACGGCATGCCGTTGAACGAGCGAGAGCAACGCATCCTCGAAGAGATCGAGCGCCAGTTCTATCAGGAAGATCCGAAACTGGCACAAACCGTGGCGAACACCACGCTCGAGTCGATCAGCCGCAGGTGGAATCGACTGGCGTACGTTGGCCTCGTCATCGGTCTCGTGATCATGCTCGCCTCGTTCACTCGCTGGACGGCCGTGGCACTCGGCGGCTTCCTGCTCATGGTGTTGTGCGGCGGATGGATCGCGATGAACGCACGCAAACGACCGGCCGACTCTCGTGATTCCGGGCCGCTCTCGGGGTGGTTCGACCAGGTTCGGCAGAGGTGGCAGCGAGACCGCTAGAGTGCTCCTCCCGTCAGGTGGGTGACGGGAGTAACACGAGCTTCTGCGGCGACGTCAGCACTCTTCACTGCCGGCGCCGAGCGGGTCTTTGGGAGGATCGTTGGAAGGTTTCACTGCGCAGCAGGCGTCGCGGTTGACAGACTGCACACCCCACCAGCTTCGATATTGGGACAAGGTGAATCTCGTCGAGCCCTCCGTCCAATCGACGGGCGGCCGGCCCGGACGACGGCGCTTGTACTCGTTTCGCGATCTCGTTGCGCTCCGCGTGGTGAAGAGTCTTCTCGACAACGGCATGTCCGTGCAGCGCGTGCGGCGCGCATGGGACTATCTACGTCGGACGGCCGACATGGAGGACCATCTCGCCGAGGTCCGGCTGGTCACGGACGGCCAATCGATCTTCCGGGTCGCCTCGGATGACGAGGAGCTCCTCGATGCGCTGCGTCAGGGCCAGCTCGCGTTCTTCGTGGCGATCAACGAGATTGCACGGAGCGTCGAAGATGACGTGACGCGATTCGAGCTCGATCGCGACCGCTTCCTGGAGTTGCTGCGCCGGGTGGAAGACGACGTGCTGTCCGAGGTCGACTCCGCTTGAGGCTCTGCGCGGCAGGGCTCAGCGGCTGCGGCGCTTGCGCCACCACTCCGGAAGGAGTGAGGCGGGCCTGTACCAAGCGAGGACTCGTTGCGCCGTCGAATACCGGCCTGTGAGACGGGCCGACGTCTGTTCCAATGATTTCGTCGCCGTGGTCACGTGGCTCTCGTCGACGCCGCCAGGAGGCCCGTACACCGCACGCCCGTAGACGGTGGCGAGCGCCTCCATGGCCGGGTCGA
>DATHZQ010000045.1:0-22701 GCA_035458525.1 Acidimicrobiia bacterium | reverse complement strand
CCCAGAAGTAGTGGCGCCGTATTTGTCGCCGAAGAATGCCAGCGCACCCATCGCCTCGGCCTCCTGCTTGGACGTTTCGAGCGTCTCGACCCTGGCGTTTTCGATCACGCGCCGGTTGACCTCTTCTTCGACCGCAAGCAGCTCTTCGTCGGCAAGCCCGGCGAAGTGGGAGAAGTCGAACCGCAGCCGATCCGGCGCCACGAGCGAGCCGGCCTGGTGCACGTGGTCGCCGACCACCCCGCGGAGTGCCCAGTGGAGGATGTGGGTACCGGTGTGGTTCTTACGGATGCTCTCCCGGCGCTCGTGGTCGATCTCGCTCGCCGCCTCCTGGCCGGTCTGGATGTACCCGGAGACGACGGTGCCGCGGTGGCCGTGAATGCCCGGAAGTGAGTATTGAGTGTCGGCGATGCGAACCTCGCCCGTCGGGGTCGAGATCACGCCGCTGTCCCCGACCTGGCCGCCGGACTCGGCGTAGAACGGCGTCCGATCGAGGAAGAGCTCGACATCCTGCCCGGCGTCGGCGCGATCGACGGTGTCGCCTTCGCGCACGACGGACAGAATCGTTCCGGCATCGCTCTCGAGGCGGTAGCCGGAAAACTCGGTGGTGTCGACGCCGGACAGCAGCGAACGATACGCATCAGCGAGGGCTGCAGCATCGCCACCCTTGTAGTGGCGGCGGGCGCGCTCGCGCTGCTCGCCCATCATGCGATGGAACTCCTCGATGTCGAGCTCGATCCCCTTCTCGCTGAGGATCTCCTCGGTGAGCTCCCTCGGAAAGCCATACGTGTCGTGCAGCTTGAACGCGGCGGCGCCGGGGAACACCGCACCGTCGTCGAGCTTGGAGAGCTCCGCGTCGAGCAGCTGATGGCCGGACTCCAACGTGCGGCGAAAACCGGTCTCCTCGCGGGCGGCCATCTCGACGATGCCGTCCCGCTTGTCCCGCAGCTCGGGATATGCGTTGCCCATGATCGCCACAGTGGATTCGATCAGGCTGGGCATGATCAGGTCGCGCACCCCGAGCAGCGAAGCGTGGCGGACCGTTCGTCGCAGGAGCCGCCTGAGCACGTAGCCGCGCCCCTCGTTCGACGGCACGACCTTGTCGGCGATGAGGAACGTGACCGCCTTGGCATGGTCGGCGAGTATGCGCAGGCTCACATCGGTGCGCTCGTGATCGCCGTATTGCACGCCGGTGATGCCCTCGGCCGTCGCCATCACCGGGCGTATGAGGTCGGTCTCGAACACCGTGTCGACCCCCTGCAGGACGACCGCAACGCGCTCCAGACCCGCGCCGGTGTCGATGTTCTTGGCAGGGAGATCACCGACCACGTGGTACGGCTCGTCCTGGACGTTCTGCATGAAGACGAGGTTCCAGATCTCCATGAACCGCTCGTCGTCCACGGCGGGGCCGCCGTCCTTGCCGTGTTCGGACCCCTTGTCGAAGAAGATCTCGGACGATGGTCCGCAGGGACCGGGCACGCCCATCTGCCAGAAGTTGTCCTTGTCGAGGCGCTGCACTCTCTCCGCAGGCACGCCCACTCCGTCGATCCAGATCTCTGCGGCCTCGTCGTCGCTGAGATGCACCGTGTACCAGAGGCGTTCCGGATCCAGACCGAAGCCTTCCGTGACCAGCTCATACGCCCACGGAATCGCCTTCTCCTTGAAATAGTCGCCGAAGCTGAAGTTGCCGAGCATCTCGAAGAAGGTGAGATGACGTGCCGTCGTGCCGATGATGTCGATGTCGACCGTGCGAGCCACCTTTTGCACGGTCACCGCTCTGAGATACGGCGGCACTTCCTCGCCGAGCATGTACGGCTTGAACGGCACCATCCCCGCGTTGGTGAGCAGCAGCGTCGGGTCGACAGGTATCAGCGACGCACTCGGCACCACGGTGTGATCCCGTGCTGCGAAGAAGTCGAGAAACGTGCGGCGGATGTCGTCGGAGTGCATGGGCCTGAGAGGTTAGTTGGCCCACGCATGACGCCTGCTGCCGGGCTCACGCCTCGAGCCAAGCGCCCACCGCCGCAACGAAGTCTCCCTCGTCGATTGACTGCGACGTACCTGCGGCGAGATCCTTGATCTGCACTTGCCCTGCCGTGCGCTCATCGGGCCCGGCGATGACGACGAGGCGGTGACCACGCCGATCCGCATACTTCAACTGAGCGCCGAGACGCTTCGTGTCGGGAAAGACTTCGGCACCTATCCCGGCCGCACGCAGCTCTCCGGCGAGCCGGAGTGCATGCAAGCGACCCTCATCGTCGAACACCGTGACGAGGACCGGCGCCCACGTGGCGCGTCCGTCCACGAGGCCGAGCTCATCCATGGCCGCCAGCAAGCGGTCCACGCCCAAGGATCCGCCGACTCCGGGCAACCGCTGCTTGGTGTAGAGCGATGCCAGATCCGCGTAGCGGCCTCCGCTGCAGCAACTGCCGATCTCCGGGAGATCGTCGAGGAAGGTCTCGA
The DNA here is from genome assembly GCA_035458525.1 of Acidimicrobiia bacterium. Taxonomy (GTDB): domain Bacteria; phylum Actinomycetota; class Acidimicrobiia; order Spongiisociales; family UBA5794; genus DATHZQ01. The sequence goes on along the minus strand of DATHZQ010000045.1, from coordinate 20,241 downwards.
AGACCATGCCCGTGTAGTAGTCGAGCCCGCGAGCGATCGAGAGGTCGATGTGTACCCGCGCTTCGTCGATCCCGAGGGCCGCTACGGCTTCGGCGAGCGCATGCAAGCCCTCGACCCCGGCCATTGCAGTTGGAGAGTCGGCCATCATCTCGCGGAGTTGCGTCACGACCTCCCGGTTCGACCCGGTGATGCCCACAAGCGACATGATCGCGGCAACGGCTGCGTCGTCGGCGCCCGCGGCGGCAAGTTCGCGGCGCACGCCATCCGGACCGACCTTCGGCAGCTTGTCGAGCGCCCGCAGTACCGCCACGGCGGCGCCGTCCAGTCCGAACTTCTCGAGCAAGCCGTTGAGGACCCGGCGATCGTTCACCCGCACCGAGAAGCGCTCGAAACCCAAGGCTGCGAACACGTCGTGAGCGACCAGGATCGTCTCGATGTCGGCCAGGGAGCTCTCGGTGCCGATGATGTCGAAGTCGAATTGGACGAACTCCCGGTAGCGTCCCCGCTGCGTGTTCTCCCCCCGCCATACCGGCCCGACGTGGTATCGCTTGAAGGGGGTCCCGAGCACACCGATGTGTTGCGCAGCAAAGCGGGCGAACGGCACGGTGAGATCGAAACGCATGGCGACATCCCGCCCGCCGTGATCGGTGAAGCGGTAGGTCTGCTTGTCCGTCTCGTCGCTCCCCTTGCCGAGCAGGATGTCGGCATACTCGAGTACCGGAGTGTCGATCGGGCTGTAGCCGTAGTTGCGGTACACCTCGAGCGCCGTGGCGATCACGGCTTCGCGCGGAATGGCGGCCTCCGGGAGGAAGTCGCGAAAGCCCTTGAGGGTGCGCGGGCGGATCAGATCGCTCATGGTGCGCAGCCTACGGCGCTGCTCAGGGCCCAGGATCCGAGGCAGGGTCGATGCGATCGGCCGCCCGATCCAACAGGGAGGCGACGCTGCGTCCGCCGCTGCGTGCCAGCGCCTGGGCGCTCAACCGCTCGCGCGCCCGTTTCACTTGGGCGGCGAGGTACGCCATCAGTCCCAACGAGCTGAGTGCCCCTACGGCGAACCATCGAATGCGCACGAACATCGCAGCGATGCTACTCGGAGGGTGATGCCCTGCCCGGTTTCCCGAGGATCACGTCGATCCGATCGAGGCGCTCGGCCAGTTCCCGCTCTTCCCCGAGCCGGCGGGGGACGTACACCAGGCGATCCTCCACCCCGTCCGGGAGATACTGCTGGGCCATGACGGCTCTCGGATCGTCGTGCGGATAGCGGTACCCGACGCCGTGGCCGAGTTGACGTTCACCGGCGGTTGCGGCAGAGCGCAAGTGCATCGGCACGGTGGCCGACGGAGTCGACTCGACGAGCTCGCGTGCCCGGGCCATCGCGGTACCGACGGAGTTCGACTTCGGGGCGAGGGACAGGTAGACCGCAGCGTGCGACAGCGCATACGCCGCCTCGGGCAATCCGATGACGCGGAGCGCGGCGAAGGCGTCGTTGGCGACCTGCAGCGCCTTCGAGTCGGCGAGCCCGACGTCCTCCGAAGCCAGGATGATCATGCGCCTGGCGATGAACTCGGGGTCCTCTCCGGCGTCGAGCATCGTGTGAAGCCAGTACATGGCGGCATCGGGATCAGAACCCCGCATCGACTTTATGAACGCCGAGATCACGTCGTAGTGGCGATCTCCGGCCTTGTCGTAGCGAATGATGCGGCGCTGCAGGGCCTCCTGGATCTCCTCCTCGCCAATGCTCACCCGCCCCCGCCCCGCAGCGATGCGGGCGGCAACCTCGAGGGCGTTCAGTCCGAGCCTGGCGTCGCCGCCAACCCGCTCCGCCAGCAGCTCGACCGTTGCGTTGTCGATCGACGGCTCCCCGTCCAGCCCCCGCATCGGCTCGTCTGCAGCCCTGCGCAGGATCGCTGCGACCGCCTCCGGCGTCAGTTGCTCGGTGCGAAACAGCGTGCACCGGCTCACGAGCGGCGAATTGACTTCGAAGAACGGGTTCTCGGTCGTGGCACCCACCAGCGCGACGATCCCGTCCTCGACCCCGGGCAGCAGCGCATCCTGCTGCGACTTGGTGAAGCGATGGATTTCATCGAGGAACAACACGGTTCGCCCGCGGTCGTCCTCGAGCCGGCGTGCCGCCATCGCCAAGACCTCGCGCACGTCCTTCACTCCCGCCGACGTCGCCGAGAGCTGCTCGAATCGAGCGTGACCGGCCGAGGCCACGAGGCGGGCCAGCGTCGTCTTGCCCGTACCGGGCGGACCCCACAGGATCATGGACACGGGGTGACCAGAATCGACAATGGATCGGAACGCGGCACCCGGCGCCGTCAGGTGCTCCTGTCCAACCACCTCGTCGAGGGTGCGGGGACGCATCCGCGCCGCCAAGGGTGCGGCCGACGCACGCTTTCCGGCCCGGTCCGCTGCGAAGAGATCATCTTGAGGTGAGGTCACAGAGAGAAGTTAGTTCGCCGTTGCCGGCCCCGAGCGAGCCCGCCCCCGACATCTCGCGGTCGCCGGTGCCGTCGTCGTGCAGACACGTCCGGCCTGGTGCGCCGCATCGTGGGCTATTCGTCGTCCCCACCCTCGTCGGCCCACGCCGCCCGCACTTCGGGCCGGATGTCGATACCGAGCTCCATGAGCTGATGCGCCTCGACCCGGCTCGGGGAGCCCGTCAACGGGTCGGAGCCCGTCTGCGTCTTGGGGAACGGGATCACCTCGCGGATCGACGTTTCGTTCTGCAGGATCGCAACGAGCCGGTCCACCCCGATGGCAAAGCCGGCGTGCGGCGGGGTGCCGTACTTGAGCGCCTCGAGAAACCAGCCGAAACGGTGCTCCGCAGCTTCGTCAGAGATGCCCAAGATCTCGAAGACCTGGGCTTGGATGTCCGGATCATGGATTCGGACGCTGCCCGAACCGAGCTCGGATCCGTTGAGCACCATGTCGTACGCCTTCGAGATGGCCGTATCCGGCGAGGCCCTCATCTCGTCGACTGACACCGGGGCCGTGAACGGGTGATGAATCGGGGCCAGATCGCCACCCTCGGTTCGTTCGAACACGGGGAAGTCGGTGACGAACAGGAACGCAAGCTCGTCGTGCCCCCGCGGCTGACCGAGTTCGAGGCGAAGCTGGCCCAGCACGGACCCCACGACGTTCGCTGCGTCCGCCACGATCAGAAGGACGTCGCCTTCTCCCGCTCGGAGCGCATCCTTGATGCCGGCGAGTTCCTCATCGCCGAGAAACTTGGCGACCGGTGACCGCAGCGAGCCATCCGGCTCCACGATCATCCAGACGAGCCCCTTGGCCCCCAGCGCCTGCGCCCTGTCGACGAGCTTGTCCAGCCCTGCCCTGGCGAGCCCGAGCGGCCCCGCATTGATGCCCCTCACGACGCCTCCGCCGTCGAGGGCACCGGCGAACGCCTTGAACGAGGTTGCGGCGAAGACCGCGGCGAGGTCGGTGATCTCCATGCCAAAACGGGTGTCGGGCTTGTCGGTGCCGTAGCGATCCATGGCTTCGGCGTAGGTCAGCCGCCGGAAGGGACGCGGGATGTCGACGCCGCGCACTGCCTTGACCACCGCAACGGAGATCGACTCGAGCGTCTCCAGCACGTCTTCCTGCCCCCAGAACGCACCCTCCAGATCGAGTTGGGTGAACTCGAACTGGCGATCTGCGCGCAAGTCCTCGTCCCGGTAGCACCGAGCGAGCTGGTAGTAGCGCTCCACACCGCCGATCATCAGCAGCTGCTTGAAGAGCTGGGGCGACTGGGGCAGGGCGTAGAACTGGCCCGGACGGTGCCGGCTCGGCACGAGGAAGTCGCGAGCGCCTTCCGGCGTCGAGGCGATGAGTGTGGGCGTCTCGACCTCGAGAAATCCCTGCTCTTCCATCACGCGCCGCATCGCACCGATCGCACTAGAGCGAGCGACGAGGTTTGCCGTCATGCGAGGACGGCGCAGGTCGAGATAGCGGTACCGGACGCGACGGCCCTCATCCGAGTCGGAGCGCTCGTCGAGCTGAATCGGCATGGGATCGGCTGTGCTGAGGACGCGGAGCTCCGTGGCGGCGACCTCGACGTCTCCGGTGGCCAGGTCCGGGTTCTCGCTGCCTTCAGGTCGCACTCGGACGGCGCCGGTCACGGCGATGCAGAACTCCCTGCGCAGCTCGCCTGCCGGGACCATGCTGGCGCCGGCGGTATCGGGCTGAAACACGACCTGACAGATACCCGAGGCGTCCCGCAGATCCACGAAGATGACGCCACCCTGATCGCGAATGCGCTCGGCCCAACCCGCAAGTCGCACCTCGCGGCCGGCATGGCTCGAACGAAGCTCCCCTGCGTGCGTGTCGCGAAACTCCTGCGTGGCCATCCCGATGTCCTCCAAGCCCGCCGGCAACACCACGGTGCCGGGCAATGATTGAGCCGCGCAGCGTAGTGCGGTGGTCGGTCAGCCCGGCTACCAGCCCTGAAGGAAGGGGTTGACCTTGCGTTCTCGGCCAATCGTCGTGGCCGGTCCGTGCCCAGGCAGGACACGGGTGTCGTCGGGGAGCGCAAGCACCTTGGTCTCCATCGAGGCCATGAGCTGCTCGTAGCTCCCGCCCGGTAGATCCGTGCGGCCGATGGAACCGGCAAAGAGTTGATCCCCCGAGAAGAGCACGCCCTCGCCGGCGAGATGGAAGCAGCAGTGCCCCGGCGTGTGCCCGGGCGTGTGCACCACACCGAGCGTCAACCCGGCGACCGTCAGCTGTTCACCGTCGGCCAGCGGCTTGTACGACGCCGGGAACTCGAATTGGGCGACCAGAGACGGGTCGGCGACACCAAAGAGCATCCTGATCTGAGACGCCGGATCCAAGGCGAGGAACTCGTCGTCCGGATGGAGCGATGCCTCGATGTCGAACGCCGCAGCGACCGCACCTCCCCCGGCGTGATCGATGTGGCCGTGGGTGACGAGCAACGCAACGGGGGTCAGATCGTTGCGCTTCACGAGCGACTCGATGGCCGGCACGTCCGGTGGTGCGTCGATGATGACACAGGGTCCGCCGGGCTCCGGTGCCACGACATAGCAATTCGTCTCCGCCAGCCAGAGTGCCTGCCCGTCGATCAGCATCAGCGCTTCTTGTCGGTCGTCTGCGGCACGAGGCGGTACGCATCGAAGACGCCATCGACCTTGCGCAAACCGTTGATCACGACGTCGATCATTTGCGGCTCGGAGACTTCGACTTCGAATCGGAAGACCGCCACCCGGTCGCTGCCGGTGGCGGAGGACGAAGCCGTGATGTTGGCGCCCATCTCGGACAACACAATCGTGACGTCCCGCAGCAGTTTGGGTCGATCCAACGCCTCGATCTGGATCCACACGAAGAACGATCCGGCGTGCTCCGGGGCCCAGGAAACGTCGATCATCCGCTCCTTGCGGTCGCCGAGGGCGCCGACGTTGGCGCAGTCAGCCCTGTGGACGGACACCCCGCGACCCACTGTGATGAAGCCGACGATGGGGTCGCCGGGCACGGGGGCACAGCAGCGGGCGATCCGGACCAGGAGGTCGTCCATTCCCTCGACGATGATGCCGCCTCGGCTGGGTTGCGGAGTTCGCCGGGTGGGCCGGCTCGGCGGCTGGAGCAAGTCCTCCTCGCCGTCGACCTCGATCAGCCGCGTCATGCGGCGGACGACGTTCTTTGCGCTGATACGGCCATCGCCGACCGCTACGTACATCGACGTGACGTCGGCGTACCCCAGATCCTCTGCCACCGCGGTCAGCAGCTCCTCGCGATTCGCCGCCTTGGCCTGTTCTCCCTCCCGGCGCAACGCCTTCGTCACCAACTCCCGGCCGTCGGAGAGCGCAGCTTCCCGACGCTCCCTGGTGAACCAGCGTCGTATCTTGGCGGCGGCCCGGCTCGACTTCACGAAATCGAGCCAGTCCCGGGACGGGTGGGCGTCCTGGGATTTCGAGGTGAGGATTTCAACGATGTCGCCCGACTCGAGTTCCGTGTGCAGCGGCACCAGCCGGCCATTGACCTTGGCGCCCACGCACCTATGCCCTACGTCCGTGTGGATGCGATACGCAAAGTCGACCGGTGTCGCGCCCCGTGGCAGCGTGACCACATCGCCCTTGGGCGTGAGGGCGAAGACCTCCTCCTGGTAGAGATCGAGTTTCAGGTTGTTGAGGAACTCCTCCGGATCGGTCGACTCCTCGTGAAGGAATCGCAGGTCGGCGACGAAGTCGTCGTCCGCCGAGCCGGCGCCTTCCTTGTAGCTCCAGTGGGCGGCGATGCCGAACTCTGCCCTCCGGTGCATCTCGTGCGTCCGGATCTGTACCTCCAGCGCCTTGCCGTCGGGGCCTACCACCGTCGTGTGCAGCGATTGGTAGAGATTGAACTTCGGCATTGCGATGTAGTCCTTGAAGCGCCCATGAATCGGAGGCCACATGGTGTGCACCAAGCCCAGCGTGGCGTAGCAGTCCTTGACGTCGTCCACCAAGACCCGGATGCCGATGAGGTCGTGAATCTCATCGAACGCAAGCCCGCTCGACACCATCTTCCGGTAGATCGAGTACAGATGCTTCGGCCGGCCGGTGACGTCTGCGGATATGCCTTGGTCGGCGAGGGCGCCGACGATTTGCGCCATGACCTTCTCTAGGTACACCTCTCGCTCGGGAGCGCGACGCGCAACCAGCTCCTCGAGCTCCGCTTTACGCTTCGGGTAGAGCTCCCCGAAACATCGCTCCTCCATCTCATGCTTGATCTCTTGCACGCCAAGCCGATGTGCCAGCGGTGCGTAGACCTCGATGGTCTCCTCGGCGATGCGTCGCCGTTTCTCCTCGGGCAGCGGTGCCAGCGTGCGGACGTTGTGGAGGCGGTCGGCGAGCTTGATCAGCAGCACCCGGATGTCTTTGGCCATGGCGATCGCCATCTTGCGGATCGTCGCCGCCTGCGCCTCCTCCCGCGAGGAGAACCTCAGCCGGTCCAGCTTGGTGACCCCGTCGATCAGGCCGGCGACCTCGTCACCGAACTCGTCGGCGATATCCTCGAGGGTGACGTTCGTGTCCTCAACCGTGTCGTGGAGCAGTGCGGCAGCCAGCGTCGACGCATCCATCCCGTAGGCCGCCAGGATCTCGGTCACGATGAGCGGATGTGTGATGAAGGGCTCACCCGACCGTCGCTTCTGCCCAGAATGCAGGCTGCGGGCCCTCTGGTAGGCCCGCGTGATCAAGTCGGTGTCCCCGTCCGGGTGATGGTCGCCGAACGTGGCGAGGACGGACGCAAACAGAAGCTCTGGTGACGGTGGTGGGGCCGTCTCAGTCAGCGCCATCCCTGACCACCGCGTGTACCAGGACGTCGCCGGTCCGCTTGCGACCGCTGAGGAACTCGAGTTCCAGCAACACAGCCAAGCCAACGACGTCTGCCCCTACCTGCTGCAACAAGTCGATCGAAGCCGCCGCGGTCCCACCCGTCGCCAACACATCGTCAACGATGAGCACGCGCTCGCCGTCGTGGACGGCATCGGCATGGATCTGCAGCTTGTCCGTGCCGTACTCGAGGTCGTACTCCTGCTCGACGACCTCGCACGGCAACTTGCCGGGTTTGCGAATCGGGATGAATCCCGCTCCTAGCCGAGCGGCGATCGGGGCGGCGAACATGAACCCACGCGCCTCGATGCCGGCGACCTTGGAGACGCCGGTGCCGACAAACGGCGCCAGCATCAGGTCGATGGCCCCGTCGAACGCCGCGTGGTCGGACAAGATCGGCGTGATGTCCTTGAAGACGATCCCCGGTGTCGGGAAGTCGTACACCTCACGGATGAGCGCATGGAGCGCGGCCTCGGTCACCGGGCCACTCTACCGTCGCTTGCGCCGCTGGCGGGGAGGCCGCGCCACCGCACCGGCGTCGACCGTTTCGGCCGCCACCTCCGGTGCAATGTCGTCGCTATCGCCGCTGCGTCGGGCCGCGCGACGCTGCATGCGCTGCCACTCGGGTTCCTGTTCTTTCCATATCGCCAGGAGCGGCGTTGCCACGAAAATCGACGAGTAGGTGCCGGCGGCGACGCCGATGAAGAGCGCCAAAGCGAACTCGCGCAACGTTGCGGCGCCGAGCAGGTAGGACCCGACGAAGAGCAGGCTGCCGATCGGCAGCAGCGAAGTGAGCGAGGTGTTGATGGAACGCATCAACACCTGATTCATCGAGAGGTTGGCGATCTCGGTGAAGGTGTTGCGGCCTTGCAGCTCGTGCACGTTCTCTGTGATCTTGTCGAAGACCACGACAGTGTCGTAGAGCGAATAGCCCAGGATCGTGAGCACGGCGATGACCGTGGCCGGGGTGACCTCGAACCCAACGATGGAGTAGATCCCTGCGGTGATGATGAGGTCGTGGAACAGCGCCGCCAGCGCCGCCAGCGCCATCTTCCATTCGAATCGCCACGAGATGAAGCCGGCCACGACGACCAGGAAGATGACGAGCGCTTCGATGGCCCGTCGCGTGATCTCGCTGCCGAACGTGGCGCCTACGGCGTCGACATTGGTGTCATCGCTCGACACCGTGGCGGTGACGGCCACCACCTCGACAAGCTCGTCCTGCTCAGCGGCATCGAGCTCACCTGTGGAGATCAACACCCGCGTCGCTTCGCCCGTGAGCTGGACGCGGGCGCCTTCTTGTCCGATATCGGCGAGAGCGTCCCGGTAGTCGGCAACGTCCAAGCCGCTCTCGTTGGGTGCGTCGACCAAGGTGCCGCCGGTGAAGTCGATGCTGAGGTCGAGCCCTCGGATCAGCAACGAGAGGAGAGAAACGGCGATGAGCACGGCGGAGACCGTGAACCACCGTTTGCGTTGGGCGATGAAGTCGAACTCGGTCTCGCCGCGATACATCCTGCCGAAGGTGCTCATGCCGCTGCCTCCGCCATTTCGGCGTGGCTGCGGCCCATGGCGCCCTCGATCGTGAACGCACCGCCTTCGCCAAGCGGTCCCCGCACCATCAGCATCGCCATCGGTCGTGTGTAGAAGTAGGCAACGATCACATCGACCACGGTGGCGATGCCGAGGGTGATCGCAAACCCTTTCACCGGGCCGATGGCGAGCACCCACAGCAGGACCGCACCGGTGAACGTGACCGCGTCGGCGGTGACGATGGTGTGGAACGCACGCTGGAACCCGTAGTCGACGGCGCCGCGCAGAGGTCTGCCGCGACGGTATTCCTCTTTGATCCGTTCGAAGAACACGATGTAGGAGTCCGCGGTGATGCCGATCGACACGATGATGCCGGTGACGCCGGCGAGCGTCAGCGTGGTGCCCTGGTACTCGCTCAACAGGATGATGGCGAGCATCACGAGGGACCCGAAGACCGTGAGACCCAATACCGCGATCACGCCGAGGGCCCGGTAGTAGACCATCAACGCAAAGGCCACCAGGATGAGTCCACCAAGACCGGCCGCCAGACCGGCCCGGAGCGAGTCGCTTCCGAGGCTGGCAGACACCGACTCAACACGGTCACGCTCGAACACCGTGGGGAGTGCGCCGTAGCGCAGGATGGTGGCGAGATCTTCAGCTTCGGCCTGGGCATCGTCCGAGACGCCGATCGTGATGAACACCTGGTCCGCATCGAGGCCCTCGCCGGGTGCGACCTCTGCGGCGATCTGGGGAGCCGACACGACGCCCCCGTCGACGACGATGGCCATCTGCCGCCGCGGGTCACCGATGGTGAAGAAGCTGAGCTGTGCGGTCGCATCCTCGAACGCAACGGCGCCGGCCGAAGTGAAATCTGGATCGACGACGTACCCACTCGCCGAGAAGCCGCCGGTGAATCCTGCTTCGGCGCCCTCGACGTCGACACCGGTGAGGAACGCAGGCCCGACGTGGTACACCAGCCCGTCCTCTCCCTGCAGGTAGGCCTCCGTCGTCGGGTCGTCAACGATCGTGAGCCCGGTCTCGGGATCGAGGTTTGGCGGCGGCGGAGTCGGCGCAGCCGTGGTCGTCGTGGTGTCCGACTCCCCCGTGCCCTCCTCGTCGAGCTCCGTACCCGCCGGCAGATCGAGCGTGCCGTTGGTGAAGGCCGGGCTGATGATGTCGATGTCGAGCACGGGCCGAAAACTCAGCTCGCCGGTGGTACCGATGGCCTGGAGGGCCCGCTCGCGGTCCTGGACGCCAGGAAGCTGCACCTGGATGCTCGACCGGCTGGCGATCACCGAGATCTCCGGCTCCTGAACCGCACCGAGGTTCTCGATGCGCTGCCGCATGACGTCCACGGCGGTGTCGAGCACTTCCTCGTCGGTACCTTGGGGGGCGACGAGCACCACGGAGAATCCACCCTGCAGGTCGAGACCGAGCTTCGGCTCGAGGCCTGCGGCGAGGGCGATCGCGATCGAACCCCACGCGATCACGAGCGTGGCGATCAGTGTGACCCAGAGACGGCGGCGATTCACGCGGGCGTCACTCCCCGGCCGTGAGTTTCTCGGCGACGGCCCGCTTGGCGACCCGCAGGGTGGTGCCCCCACCCACGTCGATCACCATCTCGGCTTCTTCGATGGCGCGCACGACACCGTAGATGCCGCCGACGGTGCGAACCTCGTCGCCCACGCCGATCGAGCTGCGCAGCTCCTCCATTGCCTTGGCACGCCGCCGCTGCGGCATGATCAACATGAAGTAGAACAGGCCGCCAATGATGATGAGCGGCAACAGAAACCCGACCAGCGAGCCCGATGACTCGCTCGAGTCCTGAAACGCAAGCAGCAGCCGGCTGATTGCCAGGTTCACCACGGAATCCTCCATACGATGAGGCGCGGTACGAGCCGCGCCGGAGCGGGCGATAGGTTAGTGCCGCCAGGGACTAGATGGGTTGACCCCCACCTGAGGCCCGGCGGCGGGAGGTCGTGGCGTCGGCGAACGCCGGGAAATCGCCTTCCTCAATGGCTCCTCGAGCGGCGGCGATCAGTCGCAGTGTGTAGGAGAGATTGTGCAACGACACGAGTCGGTGGCCGAGCAGTTCACCGGTGTTGAACAGGTGACGCAGATAGCCACGGGTGTACCGGGAGCACGCCGGGCACGGGCACTCCGGATCGATCGGGTCGGTCGACGCGATCCACTCTGCGCGTTTGATCGAGAAGTCGCCGTCTGGATGGAGCACTTTTCCGTGGCGGGCGAGTCGCGTCGGGATGACGCAGTCGAACATGTCGCAGCCGCGCGCGATCGCTTCGAGCAGCCCCTCGGTGTCACCGAGACCCATCACGTAGCGAGGTGCCGCCGGCGGGAGCTCGGCGACGACCGCATCGATGGCGGCGTTCCGCTCGGCGGGCCCCTCACCGACGGCCAGCCCGCCGATTCCGAATCCGGAGAAGCCGAGCTCGGCGGTGCGGCGAGCGGACAGCGCCCGCAGCTCGAGGTCGGTGCCGCCTTGGACGATGCCGAAGAGTGCTCGGTCGGTGCGGCGCTTGGCGGCGATCGCTCGTTGGCCCCACCGCAACGTCCGCTCCATTGCGGCGAGCACGACGTCGCGTGGGGACGGCAGCCCCACGAGCACATCCAGCATCATTGCGATGTCGGAGCCGAGAGATTCCTGCACATTCACCGCTCGCTCCGGGGTGAGCCGAACCTCCGCACCGTCATACGTCGAACGGAAGCGCACGCCCTCTTCGTCCACCTGCGGTGCGAGCGAGAAGACCTGGAACCCGCCGCTGTCGGTGAGAATCGGACCGCCCCACCCCATGAAACCGTGCAGCTCACCGAGACCGGATACGACCTCCTCGCCCGGCCGCAACATGAGGTGGTAGGTGTTGGCGAGGACGATGTCGGCGCCGAGGGACTCGAGGTCCTCGGCGCCGACCAAGCGCACCGTGCCCCGGGTGCCGACCGGCATGAACGCGGGCGTGCGGATCGATCCGTGGGGGGCGTGCAGTATCCCTGTCCGCGCCGCACCGTCGCTCGCCCCTTGCTCCCAGAAGACGGGCCGGCTCATGAGCGAACCTCGTCGATGAACATCGCATCACCGAAGGAGAGGAAGCGGTACCCCCGCGCGAGCGCGGCGGTGTACGCGTGCCGCCATCCCGGACCGAGGGCCGCCGCCACGAGCGCGATCAGCGTCGTCCGAGGGGCGTGGAAGTTGGTGAGCATGGCGTCGACGAGGCGGAACTCGTAGCCGGGCGTGATGAACAGGTCGCTGTGTCCCGAGCCGCCGAGGGAGGCCGCGGCTGCGGCGGTCTCGAGTGTGCGGACGACCGTGGTACCCACCGCGACGATCCGCCCGCCACGATTGCGCGTCGCCGTGATCGCATCTGCAGCATCACCCGGCACGACGTACCGCTCCCGGTGGATCCGGTGATCGGCCAACGTCTCGCCGGACATGGGCCGGAAGGTGTCGAGGCCCACGTCGAGTTCGATTTCCGCGACTGTCACGCCCGCGTTGGTGAGGCTGCTCATCAGGCGGGGAGTGAAGTGCAGTGCCGCAGTCGGAGCGGCGGCGGACCCCACGGTCTTGGCGAACAGGGTCTGGTAACGCTCGGGGTCGCCGAGCGAACCGTGGAAGTACGGCGGCAAGGGGACTTCTCCCCGACTCGGCAGGAGATCGTCGACGTCACCGTCGACAGCTTCGAGCACCACGGAGACGACACCATCCACCGGATTGGAGAGTACGGCGCCGTCGATGTCGTCGAATCGCAGCTTCGTTCCGACCCGCATTCGACGCGCCGGGCGGATCAGCGCCTCCCAGCGGCGTTCGTCCAGCCGTCGCAGCAGCAACAGCTCGACCTTGCCGCCGGTGTCGGTCTTGGTGCCATGGAGACGTGCGGCGCGAACTCGGGTTCGATTCACGACGAGGAGATCTCCGTGCCGGAGCACCTCGGGGAGATCGGCGAAACGACGATCCTCGAGCGTCCGCGCAACGAGGAGCCGCGAGGCGTCGCGCGGCTCGATTGCCGTCTGGGCAATCGCAGCGTCGGGCAGGTGGTAGTCGAACTCGTCGATCCGCATGGACGTAGGAGGGTACCGAGACGGGAGCTGCCGGCCGTCAGTCGCCGGTCGGGGTGTATCCGAGCAGCAGGAGATGCGGGCTGGCACCGAGGAGGGCAGGTTCGGCCTCCACGGTGGCGGTCGCTTCCAGCATGACCTCGCGGTCGGCGGCGTTGTGCCAGCGGTGGTCGAGGTTGCCGAACAGCCCAACCGGTCCTTCGACGGCGAGGACCTCGACGCCAACCAGTCCGGCCGTGCTGGCCTCCTCTGCGAGCTCGTTCGGATGGTGGAAATAGGCCGTCGTGAACCACGCGGAGCGGCGTTCGGGGTTCTGGTGCACGCCGGTCGCCAGGTCACGACGAACGATCTCGTCGAAGGCGTCGTCGAAGAGGAACTCCCTCGCCAGCCCATCCAGCAGTGAGGCAAACCGAGAGATCGCCGCAGCGGCGACCAGGCCTCCCGGCTTCGCCACGCGCACCGCCTCGCCGAATGCGGCGACCCGGTCGGAGCGCTCGACGAGGTGGTACAGCGGACCCATGAGCAGGACCGCATCACACGAGTCGGATTCGAGAGGCAGCGCGAGCGCATTGCCGACGGTTGCTGTGAATCGCTCCTGACTGCCGAGCCGCTCCTTTGCGCGGTCGACCTGCTCCGGAACCGGCTCGATCAAGACGACCTCGTGTCCGTCTTCCAGCAGCCACTCCGAATGCACGCCGGTGGCACCGCCCACGTCGGCGATGCGCAGCGGACCGGAGCCGAGGTGGCGGCGGAGGATCCCCTGCGTGCGCACCAGCTCGAGCTCGCTCAAGCCGTTACGGATACGAGCGTCCTCGTCGAAGTCCTCGGCGTAGTGACGGCGAATCTCGTCGGGAAGTTCAGCCATGGGCAGAGGCTACGCCGAGGAAGCGTCGGACGCCGTGCTACTCGATGAGACGTCCCTGTGCGGTGTCGCCGCCGGGTTGCGGTGGCTCGAGCCCGAGATGGGCGTACGCATGGGGCGTTGCGATCCGGCCGCGCGGCGTGCGCTGGAGAAAGCCTTCGACGAGGAGGAACGGCTCGTAGGCGTCCTCGACGGTCTCCGGCTCCTCGCCGACGGCGATGGCGAGCGTCGAGAGCCCGACCGGGCCGCCGCCGAATTTCGTGATGATGGCGTCGAGGATGAACCGGTCCACTTTGTCCAGGCCGCGATGGTCGACCTCGAAGACGTGCAGCGCCTTGTCCGCCGTAGCTGCGTCGATATCGCCGTCCCCCCGTACCGTGGCGTAGTCCCTCACCCGCCGGAGCAGCCGGTTGGCGATTCGTGGCGTCCCGCGGCTACGACGGGCGATCTCATCGGCCCCTTCCGCGTTGATCGGCACGTCGAGGATGGCCGCCGAGCGACCGACGATCTTGGCCAGCTCCGCAGGCACGTAATAGTCGAGGCGGGCGACGTAGCCGAAGCGGTCCCGCAAGGGCGGCGCAACCCGACCGACCCGCGTTGTCGCACCAACGAGCGTGAAGTGCGGAAGCTCCAATCGGATCGAGCGGGCCGCCGGGCCTTTGCCGACGATGATGTCGAGCTCGAAGTCCTCCATCGCCGGGTACAGAACCTCTTCGACCTGCCTCGGCAGACGGTGGACCTCATCGATGAACAGCACGTCGCCCTTGTCGAGGTTGGTGAGCACCGCGGCCAGATCGCCGGGCCGCTCCAGCGCCGGCCCCGACGTCGCACGGAACGACGCCCCCATCTCGTTTGCCACGATTCCGGCCAGCGACGTCTTGCCGAGCCCCGGCGGGCCGGAGAACAGCACATGGTCGACCGGCTCTCCCCTGCCCCTCGCTGCCTCTACGAGGATCGACAGGCGCTCCTTGAGGCTGTGCTGGCCGATGAACTCGTCCATTCGGCGCGGCCGCAGGCCGGCCTCGATGACCTCGTCTTCGGGGATCGGATCGCCGGTGAGAATGCCTTCTTCCCGCATCTAGACCTCAGTCTGCCGTCCGAGCTGCTGCAATGCAGCCCGCAGCATGTCCTCGACATCGGCGTCGGCCGGAACCTCGCGCAGTGCCTCCCGGATCTCTGCGGCCTGGTACCCGAGGCCCTCAAGCGCCTGTCGCACCTCGGCGACCCCGTTACCCGACGCCGGCAGTTCGGCGTCAGGCATGTCGAGCTTGGGACGGAGCTCCAGCATGAGCTTCTGCGCCGATCGTTTGCCGATTCCGGGCACGAGGGTGAGGGCGTCAGCATCTTCGGTGAGGACGGCACGACGCAGCTCGTCCGGCGACATCGTGCCGAGGATCGCAAGCGCCACCTTGGGCCCGACTCCGGACACGCCGAGGAGGAGACGGAAAAGGTCACGCTGGTCGGCCTCGGGGAAGCCGAAGAGCGCCATCTGGTCTTCGCGCACGTGGAGATGGGTGTGCAGCACGGCCTCTTCGCCGATGCCGGGGAGTTCGATGAGACCCCGTGGCGTGACGGCGATCTCATAGCCGACGCCTGCGACGTCGAGCACGACACTTTCGGCATGCTTGGCGACGAGCATTCCCCGGAGGCGGCCGATCATCCGGCCCGCTCCACGGCCCGCCGCAGACTCGATCCCTGCAGGTGACAGAGCGCAACCGCCAGCGCATCGGCGGCGTCTGCCGGCTTCGGCGGCGCCGGGAGATTCAATCGCATGGCCACGACCTTTCCGATCTGGTCTTTGTCGGCGCCACCGTATCCGGTCAGCGCCATCTTCACCGCGGTCGGTGTGTACTCGGCGACTCGCAAACCCGCAGCCGCCATCGTCACGATCGCAACGCCGCTGGCACGGCCAACGCCCACTGCGCTGTGCAGGTTCCGATTCACGAACACTTCCTCGATCGCCGCCTCGTCCGGGCGGTACTCCTCGACGACGGCCTGTAGGTCGCGTTGCAGTTCGACGAGGCGTTCGGCGACGCCGGCTTTCGCGTTGGTGCGTATCACACCAACCGCCACGGCCCTGGTGTGCTTTCCCTTGGCCTCGACGACGCCGTATCCCGTCCGGGTGAGTCCGGGATCGATTCCGAGAACGAACATATGTTCTATGAGGGTAGGGGGTGGCAACGACAGAACCAAGGATTGGCCAGGGCCGGAGAATCACAGCTGTGGACGTGCAACGTACGACGTAGCCGGCACGCATCACCCGACTTTGGCGAGCACCTCGTCGGGGATGTCGAAGTTGGCGTACACGGCCTGGACGTCGTCGAGATCCTCCAGGGCGTCGACCAGCCGCAGCACCTTGGGTGCGGTCTTCTCGTCGACGGGCACCGAGGTCGTCGGCATCTGCGTCACCTCGGCCTGGTCGATCCTCACGCCCGCCTCCTCGAGGGCGGCTCGCACGGCAGCAACGTCGCCGGCGGGGCAGGTGATCTCCCACTGATCCTCGGAGGCCACCGCATCTTCGGCCCCGCCTTCGAGCGCCGCCATCATCACCGTGTCCTCGTCTCCGGTGGCCAGGATGTAGCCCTTCTGCTCGAACAAGTACGCAACCGAGCCCGGCTCACCGAGGCTGCCGCCCTGCTTGTTGAAGGCCGCCCTCACGTCCGATGCGGCCCGGTTGCGGTTGTCGGTGAGGATGTGGACGTAGAGCGCCACTCCCCCGGCGGCGTATCCCTCGTAGTAGAACTCCTCGTAGTCGACGCCGTCGACATCGCCCGAGCCGCGGGCAATCGCACGCTCGATGTTGTCCTTCGGAACCGAGGCGTCCTTGGCCTTCTGGATCGCCGTCGCCAAAGTGGCATTGCCGGTCGGGTCGCCACCGCCGTTGCGTGCGGCGGATTCGATGGCGCGGATCAGCTTGGCGAACAGCTTGCCGCGCTTGGCGTCCTGACGCCCCTTGCGGTGTTTGATGTTCGCCCACTTGGAATGTCCGGCCATCAGCGCTCCTCCAGCATGCTCAGCAGCATTTCATGCACCCGAGTATCGCTCGTCAACTCAGGGTGAAACGAAATTGCCAGGATGTTGCCCTGGCGCACGAACACGGCGTGTTCCCTACCCGTCGCCGGCTCGGTCACGGTGGTGAGCACGTCGACGCCGTGACCGATCTTGTGGATCCACGGCGCCCGAATGAACACGGCATGCATCGGCGCCCCGAGACCCGCAACGTCGAGATCGGCTTCGAACGAGTCGACTTGGCGCCCGAAAGCGTTCCGCTCAACGACGACGTCGAGTACTCCGAGCTGGGGCTGCACGTGACCCGTGGTCGCCGCAGCCAGGAAGATCATCCCGGCGCACGTTCCAAGCGTGGGCATGCCGCCCTCGATGCGGTCGCGCAGCGGCTCGATGAGCCCGTAGATCTTGGCAAGCCGACCGATCGTCGTCGACTCGCCGCCCGGAATCACAAGGGCATCGACAGCATCGAGCTCCTCTGCAGTGCGCACTTCTGAGGCAACCACACCGAGTTGCTCGAGCATCGCGATGTGTTCGCGGAAATCTCCCTGGAGGGCGAGGACGCCAACGTGCGCAGTCGTCGCCCTTGCCGTCACAGACCGCGGTCCTGCATACGCTCCTGCGGCGTCAGCTCGTCGATGTTGATGCCGACCATGGCCTCGCCGAGGTTGCGTGACACCTTGGCGATCTTCTCCGGGTCCTTGTAGAACGTCGTCGCTTCCACGATGGCGCGCGCCCGCACCGACGGGTCGCCAGACTTGAAGATGCCGGAGCCTACGAAGACTCCGTCACACCCGAGTTGCATCATCAGCGCAGCGTCGGACGGCGTGGCGATGCCCCCGGCGGCGAAGTTGACGACGGGCAGCTTGCCGGTCTCGGCGACCTCGCGCACGAGGTCGTAAGGAGCCCGCAGCTCCTTGGCGGCCGCCATCAGCTCGTTGAGGTCGAGCGTCGTCAGACGGCGGATCTGTCCGTTCATCATCCGCATGTGCTTGACGGCCTCGACGACATTGCCGGTCCCGGGCTCACCCTTGGTGCGGATCATGGCGGCGCCCTCGCCGATGCGCCGCAGGGCCTCGCCCAGGTCCTTGGCGCCGCACACGAATGGGACGGTGAAGGCATGCTTGTCGATGTGGTTGTCGTCGACGGGCGTCAGCACCTCGGATTCGTCGATGTAGTCGACGCCGAGCGACTCCAGCACCTGTGCTTCGACAAAATGGCCGATGCGCGACTTCGCCATCACGGGGATCGAGACGGAGTTGACGATCTCCTCGACCTTGCCCGGATCAGCCATCCGCGCCACTCCGCCGGCGGCGCGGATGTCGGCCGGCACGCGCTCGAGCGCCATCACGGCGACTGCGCCGGCTTCCTCGGCGATCTTGGCCTGCTCTGCGTCGACGACGTCCATGATCACGCCGCCCTTGAGCATCTCGGCCAAGCCGCGCTTGACTCGATCAGTACCGCGTTCGATGGGTGCGTCGGACATGTCGGGCTCCTGGAGTTCCTGGGTGAACTTCTATTGTACAGGGGGTGGTCCCTGTGGCTGAGCGTGGTTCGCGACGATGCGGGTCGTGAACATCACCGGCCGCTTCATCGTCGTCTCGGGCCGTCCGGGATGTGGCAAGTCGACGCTGGGACGCACAATGGGTCCGGCGCTCGGCGAAGCCGACTGGGCAGGCTTCCTCGAGCACCTCCATCCGGACGGTGTCGTCCGCGGCGACGAGATTCGAAGGTTCGATGCGGATAGCGGGATCACCTCGATCACGGCCCCGGGTTCAGCTGCGGCGACCTGAGACCGCTGGACGCAATCAGGACGGCGCCGTCAGCAGAGCGGAACTGTTCCTCGTAGAGGCGCAACACCTGGCCGTTGTGCCAGCGGAGGTTCTCGGATGCGAGGCGGTAGACGACGAAGTGGCGTGTTCCACCGCCGACTCGGCGCCGTTCTATCGCGTTCAGGGTATTGACGTCGGTCCCTTCGAAGTCACGATCGGCGAGGGGCTCATCACCGAGATCCATCTGCCGACTCCCGGAACGCATGGGCACGTAGGCAGCTGTGCCAATTGCCGAGGGGTTTCGAACGGTGTGTACGAGTGCCACCTCTGGCTCGCCTTGATCCCGCCTGGGGCTGTCTGCCGCGCAGGCCTCGAAGACGTCCCGATCGAAGGTTCCTGGACTGAGCAGCTGGGACCGGAAGAGGAACACCGGAACTCCCTCCGAAATGACCCGTTGTCGATCTGGCCGATATCGGGGGACGGCGCCGGATCTGCGTTCAGCGACCGCCCGTGGATCAAACCGGTCGCGTCGGAGCGGCACCGGGAGCTCATTCCCGAGTGGCTGGCCTGGCGCGAGCCCTTTGGAACGGCTGCAGACGCCAGCTGGGTGGCGGTCGACACAACATTCGGGGAAACGCCGCCTGCCTACGGATTCACCGACGTGGAGCGGTCTGAGCTCGTCTCATCGCTACATCGGCGGACGGGAGTGTCTGGCTGTCCTCCGACGGTGCGGACTGGACCCGAACGACGAGCGGCGCAGAGCCGGCTGAGGCTTCGATCGGCCGCATCGGCGCGTCCGCCCGAGGCGTTGTTCATCTACTGCCAGGCGTTGGCGCATGGTTCTCCCCCGACGGCGTTGAGTGGATCGCATTGGAGGTCGACACACCTACACGCGCAGACCTCGTGAACACCGACGTTGCCGCGTCTTCTGCTGGCTTCGTGATGAGTACGGGCTCCGCCACGTGGTTCGCAACCAACGGACGCGATTGGACGCAGGTGCTCGACGAGGCCCACCAATTGACCGCTGGCGGAGGTGCCTTCTACGCCATCGACGGGCGGAGCATCATGCGATCCGTCGATGGTTCGACCTGGAGGGAGGTTCGCCCCCGAGCAGGGAACACAGACATCTTCTTCACCGACATCGCGGCCTCGAGCCTCGGTGTTGTAGCCATCTCCTCTGAGGCAATCTGGTACTCGCCGGACGGCGTTTCGTGGTCGGTCACCGCATCGTTCTCTCCGGAACTGGCAGCTGGCGACGAGCTGTGGCGGGTTGCTGCGTCGGACACTGGCTTCTTGATCGCGGGTCTCTCCGGCGGGACGTTGGCCAGCCACGTGTGGTTCTCTGCTGATGCCGTGGAATGGAGCGGGATCCCGATCGGAAATCGCGCCCGTGGTGGCTATGTCTGGGACATGACCGAGACCACCGCTGGATTCCTCGCCGTAGGCGAAGGAGAGTCCGGTTCCGCAGACTACTTTCCCGTTATCTGGGCCTATTCTCCGTAACCGTTCTGTTGTAACGGTTTTTGTCATACCTGGCAGGTACGTTGCGGGGTATGGAGTTGTTCACGGACAGTGTGTCGATCGACCGCCTGGAGCAGGTGCTGTTGCAGGGCGAGTCGCTGATCGCCCAGATCCGGGCCCGCCAAGCCGAGGCCCTGGCCCGGTTGCGGCACAC
>DATHZQ010000044.1:0-43556 GCA_035458525.1 Acidimicrobiia bacterium | reverse complement strand
GTCTGTCCGAGCACGGACGGCACCGGCAGGGGACATTCGCCGCCGGCTCCCGGTATCTCGCATGGATGCAGCCGGATGATGCGCGGTGCCGCCTGGTAGCGATGAGTCCACTCTTGCTCGAGGACTTCACCGTCGGGCATCGTCATGATCCGGGTGATCGTGACCGAGAAACCACCCCATCCGTTCTGATCGATGATCTCTGACCCGGGGTCGACCGCCGAGTCGCCCACGTACTGCTCCTCCGGCTCCGTGGGACTGAAGCGGTCCGACTTCTGGGCTTCGCACTCCCGCCCGCCGTTGTTGCCGAGGAAGCTCACCGTGATGGAGGAGGACGTGTACGACGTGTCGACGACGACCACCGCGTCGGTGTCGTTGCGGAACTTGAGATCGGGCACGGTCCACGAGATCGTGGCCTCCCTCCCTTCCGGATACCGCGAGAAGTAGTAGCTGTGGGGCGTGTGCTCGACGTCCTCGTAGCAGCCGAAGAAGACTGCGTTGTAGAACGTCGTGGCGAACTGGCTGACACCGCCTCCGACGTCGTCGACCAACTCGCCTCGCAGGATCATCGGCGCCGGCACATAGCCTTTCTCCGTGGTGCGTTGCCCGACGTGCTCGTTGAGGGAGAACGTCTCCCCGGGCCAGATCACCGCGCCGTCCACCGCATCGGCCATGAGGTGGATGTTGGTCACCCTGGGCTGACCCGCCGGATGCTCGGTCGTGAACGTGGACTCCTGGACGATAGGCCCCATGGCCCGAGCGTCCTCGGTCGTGAACGCGGCCTCTCCGCCGAACCGGAAGGGGAAGGGGCCGCGGTCGGGGCCGGCTGCGACCGAGCGCACGGTCGTGGCGACCAACCCCGGATCGAGCAGCGTCTCAGGTTTCGATGGTTCGATGACGACCGTGCCACCGCTCAGGACGAACTCGGCGTCCACCGCGCCACGTTCGATATCGCTGCGGTATTGCTCGAGGAAGTCGCCGAGCACGTCCTCGTCGAAAGCGAGCTCGATCGTTGCCGTCGACTGCATGACCACGGTGGACTGAATGGCCTCGAGCAACACGCTCGTCGGGATCGTGATCTCCAACTCCGGATCGTCGGCGGTCAAGAGCACCGGACCGTCGACAAGGATCTGTGCCTGCGCCACTGCGAGGTCG
Source organism: Acidimicrobiia bacterium (assembly GCA_035458525.1). Classification (GTDB taxonomy): domain Bacteria; phylum Actinomycetota; class Acidimicrobiia; order Spongiisociales; family UBA5794; genus DATHZQ01. The sequence goes on along the minus strand of DATHZQ010000044.1, from coordinate 42,404 downwards.
ACATCGGCGTTCGTTACCTGTGGAATGAGTTCCACGGTCGGGAGGGTCACGGGTGGACGCTCCAGCGTTTGCACCTGTTCGGTGATGAGCGCTGTCGAGGCGGGTCGGTCGATGCCCTCTCCCTCGCGGGGGTAGGCGGCGACGACCTCGCCGTCGACCACCGCGATGCCGCCTTCCTCGGCCGGCAAGCCGATGGCTGCCGTCTCCCATTGGCTCAGGATCGCATCGAGTGAGGCGTCGTCGATCGCGGCAGGCATCGGGATGGATACCGGCGTCCTGAACGATCGGATCCACTCGGCGAACTGGTCGAGAAAGCCACCATCCCGGCGTGCGGTCATCGCCGTTGCCAGCGCCGCCTGCTCGTCCACGTCGAGCTCGATCAGAACCGGGATGAGGCTGAATTCCCGGCCCTTGACGATGACCGGAGCCGGGGTCTCCTGGAGCGCTTGCTCGTGCGCCTGCAGGGTCGCCAGGGCGTCTGGCTCGCTCATCCCACCGACTTGGACGCCCGCCACGTTGACGTTTGGGGCGATTTCGTCACTCCCGAGCGCGCGAGCGACGGCGAAGAGCAGCAATGGCAGAACGAGGACGACGGCAATGATCGCACCCGAAACCGCAAGATTGAGGTGACGGTTCATAGCGGTGAGAAAGGAGCGTGTAGGTGGCCCGGAGCCCCAGATTGTAGCCGTTCTCGGATTTGGCCCAATCGCATTGTGCTCCCGGTCTGTGAGGGCTCGGCTGGACGAGATCTGTCATGGCCCGCCGGTACCATCGCCGCGTGGTTGAGTTTCCTTCGGTTCCGGCCGGCGAACCGCTCGTGGTGTCTGCAACGGTGTATACGACGTACCTGAAGTGCCCCGAGCAAGCGCGGGCGCGTCTCGCAGGTACGTATCCCGACGAAAGCCGCGAGTCGTTTCGTGGCATGCTGGCACACCGTGTGTTTGCGCGGCATCTCGCCGAAGGTGACGTCGACGGCACCGGAATGGTCCAGGTCTGCCGGGAGGAGATCGGTCGGTCGCTCAATCCGAAGCTGGTGGCGCTCGGTCTCACGCCCAGCAAACTGGAGTCCGTGGTGCGGGAAGTGGGCGACCTCTTCGAGCGATTCAAACGGTTCCCTGCCGACGGCTTCCAAACCGCCGAGCGGCTGGTTGAGCACGAAGCTGCGCCGGGGGTGACCCTGCGGGGCAGAGTCGACGCGGTCTTCGTCGCCGAGGGGGATCGCATCCGAATAGTCGACTGGAAGACCGGCGGTTTGGGTGCCGCCGAGCCCCAACTCGACTTCTACGCCCTGCTGTGGACGCTGGATTCGGGAACACCGCCTGCGACGGTCGAGGCCGCATCGGTCACGAGTGGCGAGCGCTACGTCGCCGAGCCGGACCCAGCCCGCCTCGAGCAGACGGCCCAGGCGATCGGCGGTCTCGTTGCCGAGTTGCGCAGTGCAGCCGCTGCGGGCGAGGAGTTGCCGCGTACGGCGGGGCCCTGGTGCCGATATTGCCCGTTGCTCGACTCATGTGAGGAGGGCCGCGCGGCCGTACTCCCCGGGTGAGCACCGAACCCATTTACCGCACCCTGCTAGATGCTCCGTGGTGCCATACTTCTCGCACGATGCGAACCCTCATGGCGATTCACGCGCATCCCGACGACGAGAGCTCCAAGGGTGCAGGCACAGTGGCCAAGTACGCCGCTGCCGGCGTTCGTTGCGTGCTCGTGACGGCGACCGGTGGCGAGGCCGGTGAGGTGCTCAACCCCGCGCTCGATACTCCCGAGGTCCATGCGCAGCTGGCCGAGCTGAGAAGAGAAGAGCTCTACGAGGCGGCCAAGATCATCGGTTACGACGAGGTGATCGAGCTCGGCTACCGCGACTCCGGCATGCCCGACACCGAGGCCAACGCACACCCTGAGGCGTTTGTCAACGCCGACCTGGAGGACGTGACGGCTCGCCTGGTCCGTCTGGTGCGGCACTATCGACCAGAAGTGATCCTCGGCTACGACGACCACGAGCGCTATCCGCATCCGGATCATCTGCGCGTGCACGACCTCAGCATCGAGCTGTTCACCGCAGCGGCGGACCAGAATCGATTCCCCGATGCAGGCGAGGCGTGGCCGGTTCCCCGCGTCGTTGCGCCGGTATTCACGGTCAAGCGACTCCGGGCGTTGCACGATGCCGCGGTGGCGCGGGGGCTCGAATCGCCGTTCGAGCGCTGGATGGAGTCGCTGGACGGTGCGACCGACGACGGCAAGGATCTCGTCCACGTCAACGTGGCCGAGTGGTTGGAGGTCGGGAGAGATGCATTGCGCGCCCACCGGACCCAGGTCGATCCGGACGGGTTCTGGTTCAAACTACCCCTGGAGATGGTGGCCGACGTCTATCCCTACGAGGACTTCGAGGTGCTGTGCGAGCGTGTCCCGATGAAGGTCGATTCGGGGGATCTGTTCACCGGATTGTGATCTCGTGTCTCGGGGGTTCTGAATGTGGTCTAATCGAGGGCATGCCGGCCGTGATGGATGACGACGTCAAGGCGCTGCGTCGCATCGCGGAGCTGCTCGACGAAGCTCCGGTCATCGATCCGATGTACGACGAAGAGCGCAGGGAGCTCGTGCGAGAGATCGCCGGGTACCTCGTACCGCGCCTGGAGAATCCGGATGCGCCGCTCCTCATTGCGCTGTGCGGCAGCACGGGCGTGGGAAAATCCCACGTCCTCAACGCGCTCACCGGGTCATCGCACAGTCCCGAGGGCGTGCTTCGTCCGACCACCCGGCATCCGGTCCTGTGCGTTGCCGAGCGCGGGCCCGGAGCGGACCTGACGGCGTGGGATCGCAGGGCCCGCATTGCCACGTCGGGGCTCGACGTGCGTACCGATGCCTCAGAGGTGACAGCCTGCGCCGATCTGCTCGACTTGCCGGCCGACCAGAGCCACCGCGGAAACGGCCGCCTTCTCGACCTCGCCGACCTGGTGTTGGTGATCGCATCGCCTGCGCGCTACGCCGATTCCGGCACATGGGAGCTGGTCGAAGAGCGCCGGCGGAGGGCGCAGCCGGTGTGGGTGGTGGTGAACCGGGCAACCGGACCGGACGACGAGGTGGGTGCCGACCTCAAGCGGCGGCTCAAGGCCGTGGGTCTCGAAGTGCCCGTGTTCCTCCTGCCCGAGGGCGATTCCTCGTTCATCGACGTGCTGCGGGCGCGGCTCTCCGACGCGGCCGATCCAGGCAGAGATGCGCTACTTGGGCCGGCGCTCGCCGCCCGGACCGATCTCGTGTTTGCGCGAACCGCCAACCTCGCCGCACCCCTGGATGAACTGCGAGTGCGCGGCGAGCGCCTGAAGCGGCTGGCCGATGCCGAATACCAGACCGCAGCCACGGCACTCGCCGAACTCATCGCCGAGAACGGCCTGGGCGCCGGGGCAGCCGCCGCAGCATGGCCGGACGTTGCCGAGCGGCTGGCCGGGGTCGTGACCCGTCGCGTCGGCGTTGCCGCCGAGCGCACCGCCTCCGTGTGGCACACCCTCGACGACGGGGATACGTTGCTTTCGGGAAGCGGTCACGAATTGTGGCGACACCCGGCGGGAACCGCGCACGAGGCCCGCAGCCGGCTGCTCGAGTGGGAGCAGCAGGTGGCAAGCATCGTGAACCGCCGGTCGCGCCGCGATCTCAAGCCCCACAAGCTCAGCGAGGTGGCCGACGTGGTTCGGGCCCTCGCGCTCGGGGGATCGCCCAAGATCCGCTGGCGCGTGAAGCGACGCCTGCGCGATGGTCTCGAGCCCGCCGCAGAGGAGGCTCGCAAGACCCTCGCCGAGCTGGCGTCCGGCATCGTCACCGACGACGAGCACCGCTTCCTGGACCGGATGGGTGTGCGGCCCTCGATCGATCTCGTGGCCGAGCTACGGGACGCAGCGAGCCGGACTCCCGCGGAGACCCCCCAGCCGGGTCTCGTGGTCGTCCCGGACCCGCCGGTGCAGGGTGCGGTCGAGGGGGTTGCTCTCGATGCGTGACATCCAGGAGGTCTTCGACGTATGCGACCTGGTTGTGCGCCGCGCCAAGGATCGCATACCCGAAGACATGCGCAACGAGGCTGCGGACCGGCTCGCCGAGCTGCGTGCCAGGGCGACGCAGATCAATGCAACGCTGGTCGTTGCCATCGTCGGCGGTACCGGCTCCGGTAAGTCGAGCCTGCTCAATGCCATCGCCGGCGAACAGGTGGCTTCGACGGGCCGGATCCGGCCGTACACGAGAGAGCCGATGGCCTGGGTGCCGTCTGTTCGTGACACCGGCCTCGAGGCGCTCCTCGACGAACTCGAAATCTCGCAGCGGCATCGCCACGAAGGCATGTCGGGCCTGGCGTTGATCGACATGCCAGACGTCGACTCGGTCGTGGTCGAACACCGCGCCATGGCCGAGGACGCGATGGCTCGCGTGGACGGGTTGCTGTGGGTGCTGGACCCCGAGAAATACCACGATCCGTTGTTGCACGACGATTTTCTCGCCCCGCTGGCGGGGTATGCAGGGCAGACGGCGTTCGTCCTCAACAAGATCGATCTCCTCGATCGTCAGGAATTCCCGCGGGTGGCCGCCGATGTAGCCAGGTCGCTGGCCGCCGCCGGATATGCGGATCCCGAGCTGTTTCCTGTCGCCGCGGCGCCGGCTGGCGGAGCACCGCCTGAAGGTGTCGCCCCTCTCGTCGAGCATTTCTCGGCGCGTATCGACGCGAAGCGGATGAGCTTCGGGAAGTTGCTCGCCGATGTCGCAGCCGTGATCCGTGAGATCGGCCTGACCAGCGGCGTGTGGAGCGGCGCCAGCATCCGCTTCGACGGTCGCTGGACCGTCACTCGCGAGGCGGCGCTGGCTGCGTTGCGGCCCACCAGCCGTGCCCCGAGTGAGGATGCGCTGTGCCGCATCGAGGATCTCGTTGCGTCTGCTGCCGCCGAGATCGGCGGCCCGAGCGGGGACGAGATCCGCCATCGCCTGGGTCACGAGGTGATCCTCGAGTCGCTCACCGCAGCCCAGAGTGCTGTCGTCCTCGACGACCGCGCCACGGCTCGTCATGCCCTCGACGATGGTGTTGCCGTCGCCATCCGCGAGTTGCTGTGGGACCGCAGCTACTTTGCAGCGCTGGTCGCACAGGCTCACGTCGGCGTGCACCAGGTGGCCCACCGCTTCGGCGCCCCCCTGTAGTGAATCTGCTGCTGGCGGCCAGCGGGCCACCGTTGCAAGAGGGGCTGGCCCAGACCGGCGTTGCGCTGGCGGCGACGCTCCTCGTGTGGGTCGTGCTCGACCAGGTCGGGCGGCGGCTGCTCACGCGGGCGGTCGAGCGGCACAGTCGACGAGACGATGTGCACGGCGCGGAACGTGCGCAGCGCATCCGCACCCTCTGGTCCGTCGGTCGGGCCGTCATCGCAATCGTCCTCGCCGTCGTATTCCTGCTCTTGGCGCTCGGGATCTGGGGCATTCCGATCACGCCGTTTCTCGCCGTTGGATCGGTGGTCGGCGTAGCGATTGGTTTCGGTGCGCAGGATCTCGTGAAGGACGTGATCGCCGGCATGTTCATCATCGCCGAGGATCAGTACGGCATCGACGACGTCGTGGAAGTTGCGGGGGTGAGCGGCCGAGTCGAGCAGATTCGCCTGCGAACCACGGTGTTGCGCGACCTGGGCGGAGGTGTCCACCACGTTCCAAACGGGCAGATCACCGTCGCCTCGAACTTCACGCAAGAGTTCAGTCAAGTCGTGATCGATGTCGACATCGCTTACGAGGCCGACGTGGATCACGCCATTGCCGTCATGCAAGACGAGGTTGCAGCATTCACCAGCGATGCGGAATGGTCGCGGGCGTTTCTGGGCCCACCGGAGATGCTCGGCGTAGAAGCGCTGGGGGATTCAGGGGTGACGCTGCGTTTGGTGCTGACCGTGCGCCCCGCCTACCGGCTGACCGCACGGCGGGAGTTCTTGCGGCTGGTCAAGAACCGTTTCGATGCGGAGGGCGTCGAGATCCCGTATCAGAAGCTCACGGTGCTGCGCCAGGAAGGATCGGTCACCGAGCCGGAATGAGCACGTTCATCCCGGCGGGCACCGGGGTGACCTCGAGCCAGTCGGTCACGCCCAGCAGCTCTCCATCGGCCTGGAATCGCGTGAGCGGGTCGGCCTCGATCACCACCTTGGCTGGGTTGTGCCACACGTGCACCCCGTCGATCTCACTCAGCTCCCGCCTGGTCGACGAGCGCGCCAGGATGCGCATCGCCCGCGACAGGCGCAGCGTCTCGATCGCCATGACGGTCAGACCGGGTCCAGGCGCCGGCGAGAGTCGCAACGGCATCTTGCCGAAGTACGTGTACGGATCGTGCACCTGCACCATGACCGAAACGGCATGCACCTGGTCGTCGTCACAGTGGACGTGGAGATTGGCCGGCCGCGTGCGGAAGTCCGAAAGGAGTGCCCGGGCGGCCGATCGTGCGTAGTGAACGGACCCGAAGTAGTACTTGGAGGTTGGTCGCTGCTCGGCGAGGAGCACCATCTCGGCGTCGTAGCCGATCCCGGCTGCGAAGACGGCGTACTCGGAGCGGGCACCCGAGGCGCTGTGGGTGGCGAGATGCGCCAGGGGAGCGGTTCTCACCTCAGCATCCCGGAGGGCCGCCGCCACTTTGCCGGGCTTCGATGGCAGCCCGAAGATGCGCGCCACCACATTGGTCGTACCCGCCGGGATGATGCCGAGGGCCGTATCGGCTCCGGCAATGCCGTTGGCCACGTGGTGGACCACCCCGTCACCCCCCATGGCGACGACGACATCGAAGCCGTCAGCCGCCGCCTCCGCCGCCGTCTCACGGGCAGCATCGGGACCGGTCGGCCACGCAGCCGTGACGTCGAAGGTCTCGCGGAGGTCGGCGACCACGTTGCGGTGCAGCGCACCGGTGAACGCAGACGCAGAGGGGTTGGCGATCAAGAGGAGCCGGCGCATTCGGAGCAAAGGGTACTCGTTGGGTACCTTGGCGCCATGCGGTACCGCGATCGGATCCACGCCGGCCATGAACTCGCTCGTGCCGTCGCGGCTGCTGAGCCGGCGGCAGCAAGAGAAGGGATCGTGTTGGGGGTGCCGCGAGGTGGCGTCATCGTCGCCGCAGCGCTTGCCGACACGCTTGGGCTTCCCCTGGACGTCGCCCTCGCCCGCAAGATCGGAGCCCCGTCCAACCCGGAGCTGGCCGTCGGGGCGGTAGCCGAGGGCGATGCGGTGTGGCTCAACGAGCCGCTGCTTGCCAGGTTCGGCGGGCCGGGGACGTGGCTGGACGAGTCCATCGCCCGCGAGCGTGTCGAGTTGGTGCGTCGCGGGCAGTCCTACCGGCGCGGTTCGCCGCCGACGTTGCTTGGGAAGGTGGCCATCGTCGTCGACGACGGGGTGGCGACCGGTGCGACGCTTGCGGTTGTACTGAGGGCGCTGCGAGAGCGCAGCCCGGGCCGCATCGTGTGTGCGGTGCCGGTGGCACCACCAGACTCCGTCGACATGCTGGCCATGCTCTGCGACGCCGTCGTCTGCCCTCTTCAGCCGCGACGCTTCGGTGCGGTCGGGTCCTGGTTCGACGACTTCCGGCAGACGTCCGACGACGAGGTCATCGCCGCCCTCGACAAGGCCCTACGGCCCGATGCCGGCGCAGACGGGGATCGGTAACCTTCACGAGTCGAACTCCAGCGAGAGGATCTGCAGCGTGCTCCCCCCGTACCGCATCGAGCCCTACTCCGACTTCACGGACCCCTCGGTCGCGGCCCGGTACGTGGAGGCGATCGCCGCCGTTCGGCCGCACCTCGGGGCCGAGGCTCCCGCGGTCATCGGGGGTGCTCAGGTCATGACCGAGCAGCGGATCACTTCGGTGAACCCGGCCAAGCCGGACGAGGTGGTCGGCTTGGCGGCGTCCGGATCACGTGCGATGGCGGAGCAGGCGCTTGCGGCCGCGTGGACGGCGTTCCCGGGCTGGTCGGCGACGCCGGCTCCGGAGCGCGCCGAACTCATCCACCGCATCGGCGATCTCATGGCGGAGCGGAAGTTCGAGTTTGCGGCATGGATGACGTTGGAGGCCGGGAAGAACTTCGCAGAGTCCGAGGCCGACGTGGCCGAGGCGATCGACTTCTGCCGCTATTACGCCCATCAGGCCGAAGCGCTGGCGGCGCCGGTATCCGTGTACGAGTATCCCGGCGAGGACAACGAATCCTGGCTGATTCCGATGGGCGCCGGCGTCGCCATTCCGCCGTGGAACTTCCCCGTTGCGATCATGGTGGGCATGACCGTCGGGCCGGTCGCTGCCGGCAACACGATGGTGCTCAAGCCCGCATCGAACACGCCCATCCTCGCCGCTCGGTTCCTCGAACTGGTCGAGGCTGCAGGCGTTCCACCGGGCGTCATCAACCTGCTGCCCGGCAGCGGGAGCGAGATCGGTGACACCCTCGTCGATCACGCAACGTCCCGGTTCGTGAACTTCACTGGCTCGAAGGAAGTCGGGCTTCGGATCGCCTCGCGCGCCGCCGCCGTGCAGCCGGGACAGCGCTGGTTGAAGCGTGCCTTCATGGAGATGGGCGGCAAGGATGCGATCGTCGTGGACGAAACCGCTGATCTCGATGCCGCTGCGGAGGGCATTGTGCGCAGCGCCTACGGCTTCCAGGGCCAGAAATGCTCCGCGTGTAGCCGACTCATCGCCGTCGACGAGATTCATGACGCCCTTCTCGAGCGGGTGGTCGCCCGCACCGAGGCGCTCGAGATCGGATCTCCGGAAGAGAACGTCGCGGTCGGCCCGGTGATCTCCGCCGCACAGTTCCGCAGCATCAGCGCCGAGATCGAGATGGCGGGCCGCGAGGCTGAGCTGCTCATCGGAGGCGGCTCCGTTGACCTCGACGGCGGCTACTACCTGCAGCCGACCATCTTTGCCGGGGTTCATCGGCATGCTCGCGTCGCACAACACGAGATCTTCGGGCCGGTGTTGTCCGTGATCAGGGCCCGTGATTTCGACGGTGCGCTCGACATCGCCAACGACACGGAGTTCGGCCTCACCGGTGGGTTGTACTCCTCGGACGAGGAGCGCATCGAGCGTGCCCGCCGCGAGTTCCACGTCGGGAATCTCTACATCAACCGCAAGATCACGGGTGCACTGGTCGGGATTCAGCCATTCGGCGGTTTCAAGATGTCGGGATCGAACTCCAAAGCCGGCGGACCGGACCACTTGCGGCTCTTCATGGAGATGAAGTCGTTGGCGCGTCGCCGATGAGCGCCTGATATCTCCAATCCGGTGGCATAATCCGGCGTCGCTCCCACTCGGACCAGGATGACCCGACCGCTCACCGTCTTCGTCGCGCTTCTCTTCGTCGCCACTGCTTGCGCTTCGGCGAGTGGCGCGCTCGGAGGTCCGTTGTCGGGCGATACCACCGAGGCCGGCTTCGGGGCTGCTGGCGTCGGATTCGTGACAAAGGCACGACCACCGGATGCAGGTGTGGTCGTCGTGCCGCCGGGCGGTGTGCAGCTCTCATCCGCGCCGGGCGAGGCTGCGTTCATGGTGGCCCACGAGCGTCTCGTGTTTGCGTTCCAGCGGCGTGAGGGAGACTGGCTCGAGGTCATCACCACCTGCAACGATCCCGCCTGGGTTCCTGCCGCCGCGGTTCAGGTCATGCCACAGGCTGTCCGGTCGGCGCCCGGCACATCGTTCGATCTCGGCCAGGCCGTCGTCGTGCTCGACCCCGGACATGGTGCACGCGACCTGGGAGGCGTCGGCCCCACCGGCCTCCGTGAGAAGGCCGTCAATCTCGACATTGCAGAGCGGGTGCAGCGACTCATGCGGACGTCTCACGATGTCGACTGGATCACGGGGGCGGTGACACCGGGAGACCGCGTGTCGGCGATCGGTTCGGTGTGGCTGACCCGTGCTCCGACCGGTCCGGACGCCGGCGACTACGAAGTGGGCCTCGGGTTTCGCGCTGAGCTGGCGAACGCCGCCGGCGCAGATGCGCTTGTTTCGATCCACAACAACACGGTGCCGCGGGGCTCGACGGAGATCCCCGGCAGCGAGGTCTACTACGCGGTCGGTGCCCAAGGGTCGGATCGATTGGCGGGCCTGATCTACGACGAGCTCCTGAAAAGCTTTGCCAGCTACAGCGCCGAATGGACTGGAGGCGAGCTCCTCGGCGCCCGCGCAAGGGTCGACCCGGACACCGGAGACGACTACTACGGGATCCTGCGGCGGGCAACGATGCCGGCAGTGATCGTCGAGGGTGTTTACATCTCTGAGGCGGACCAGGAGGCGCTGCTGGAGACCGAGGCGTTTCGCCAGTCGTATGCGGAGGCGGTCTACCGCGGTGTCGTGCGCTTCCTGACCACGGACTCACAGAGCGACCACGTCTTCGCCCCGGAGCCGTTCTTCGCCGACGCCGGTACTGTGGCGAGCTCCGGCTGCGAGGTGCCTGCCCAACCGTGACCCGTCGCATCATCCTGGTGACTGCTGCCGTTGCCGTCGTGGCCGCCGGCGGCCTGCTGGTTCTCCGCAGTGACTCGAGCGCGACAGACGCCGCGGCGCCCACCACGACCGCCGTCGTGACGACCATGGTCACTACGACGCTTCCCCCGGCTGCAACCACCACCACCTCCTCGCCGCCCACCACGACCACCACGAGCCTTCCTCCACCCGTCGAGATTCCCGACCGGGTGATCCTTGGTGATGCGCCGCCCCAGCCCGAGATCCCCGACGGGTGGGACGGCAACGGCGTGGTCACGGTCGCCGCCGGCGGAGCCGACGTCGCCTCCGCGCCCGGCAATGAGCCGTTCGTGCGGATGCGCGAAGGACTGGTCGTGGCGGGACGCGGAATGAGCATCGATCGGGAATGGGTGCGCATCTTCCACATGTGCGACGGGGTCGCTTGGGTGCGCGCAGGAGAGATCGCCGCCATGTCGCCGGCGCCCGACGCCGTCGTGGGAGCCGGTTTCGATTTCGCCAACGCCGTGATCGTGGTCGACGCCGGTCACGGGGGCCCGGCCAACACCGGCGCCTCCGGCGGCGGCCTCTCCGAGAAAGTAGTGAACGCCGAGATCGCCGCCCGGCTGGTCGAGATGCTGCGCCGGCCGAATACGGTGAATTGGGAGACCGGCGAGATCCTGGCGGGGGACGCGATCCCCGCCGCTGCAGCCGTCATACGCACTCGTGTCGGTGACGGTGAAGCCGCCGACTACGAGGCGGGCTTGGACTTTCGCGCGGCAGTCGCCAACGAGGCGAACGCACACGCCATGGTCTCGATTCACAACAATGCCGGATCGGAGATCTCCCTCGACATCCCCGGTAGCGACGTGTACTACCAGTCTCAGGCGCCGATCCAGGACCCGTCGCGCCGTCTGGCAACCCTGCTGGTGGAAGAGTTCCGTCGCGGATTCGACGACTTTGGCGACGAATGGGTGGGCGCGGTCGTGCTGGGCGCAAAGTCTCGAATCAGCCCGCGTGATGGGGTCAGCCAGTATTACGGGATCTTGAAAGCCTCCCGGGTGCCGACCGTCATCGCCGAAGGTGCGTACCTCTCGAACCCGGCAGAGGCGGCGCTGCTGGCGACACCGGAATTTCAGCACGCCTACGCCGCTGCGGTGTACCGGGCGCTGGTGCGATTCGTCGCCACGGACGAGCCGGGCGGCGCCCCGAGTCACGATCCGGAGGTGTGGGAGGGGTTTTCCGGCAGAGGCGGCGCCCGTCCCGTGTGTGAGATCCCGGCCCAGCCGTGAGGCTCAATAGTCTCCAGGGAACTTCCAGCGATCGACCACGGTGCCGGTGCTGGTCTGCAAGATGACCGTGTCCCCACCGTTCGACCACACTGCATCGTCTGCGCACCAGTGGAGGTCACGCCTGCCGTCCTCGCCGCAGCCTGAGCGCAATCGCACACCGTCGCCTGCAGCGAGCGTGAACCCTGGTGTGAACGTGTAGCGGTGGGTCGAAGACTCGTCGCGCACGATCCACCCGCTCAGATCGATGGTTTGGTCCCCCTCGTTGGCAAGCAGAACGAACTCCTCGACCTTGTTCTCGAAATCGCGCCCAGGAGGGTCGTAGCGGATGTCGGTGATGCGCATGCCCTCGGTGAATTCGCCGCACACCGAGCTGCCCCACATGCCGGAACCCGACCGCCATGCGGCGTCCTCAGCCGCCACGAGCTCTGCTTCCTGATTGGTCCCGGTCTGTAGCGCAAGCGCAGCTCCCTGCCGAACCAGTTCGAGGTTGATCCAGGTTCCGCCGACCCAGACGTTGCGTAGCAGGCGGCCGAACTGATCCTGGTCGTCGTCACCGTCGACCGTCACCAGGACGACCTGTTCGCTCGCAAGCGACTGCGTGAGCCGGCGTGCCGCATCGCCGTAGCACTCGTCGGCCTCGGGGGCGTTGATGCCCGCCAAGCGCACCTCGGTTCGGCGCCCGTTGCGGGTGACCGCCAACGAGTCGCCGTCCAACACTGCTTCGACGGTCACGAGCTCCCCGTCCGGCGGGGGCACGGTGGTTGTCGTCCGGCCCCCGTCCTCGGCGGACGTCGTCGCCCCTGGCGTGGTCACCGGCGGCGTCGACTCCGTCCGACGTGGCTCGACGCCACCGGCGTCGTCGCTTGCACACCCCGTGAGCAGAAGAACGACCACCACGAGTCCTGGCAACTTCGTGCGCATCGCCAGGACGCTAGTGAACGGAAAGCCCCGGCAGCGCTTTACGCTTGCGATCAGCAACCCCGTCGAGAGGCCCGATGCGCATCCTTGTCGTCGAAGACGAGCGTGACCTCGCCGAAGCGCTGGCCGTTGGCTTGCGTCGCGAGGGATATGCCGTGGACCTCGCCGGCGACGCCGGCGATGCGTTGACGAAGCTGGCTACCGCTTCGTACGACCTCGTGTGCCTCGATCTGAATCTCCCCGACATGGACGGGCGCGAGGTGTGCCGTCGTATCCGCAACGGTGAAACGCTGGATGACAGCGAGCCGAAGGTGCTCATGCTCACTGCCCGCGACAGCCTGGAAGAGCGGGTTGCCGGACTCGACGACGGCGCCGATGACTACCTGGTGAAGCCGTTTGCGTTCCCCGAACTGCTGGCGAGGCTGCGGGCACTCGTCAGGCGCGACGTCGTCTCGCGCGGTGCCCGGCTCGAAGTCGGAGGCTTGGCGCTGGACGCAGCCAGGCGGGAGGCGTGGTACCGCAACCAGACGCTCGAGCTGACGGCGAAGGAGTTTGCGCTGCTGCGCTACTTCATGCTCCACTCCGGCGAGGTGTTGTCGGCTGAGCGCTTGCTCGAACACGTGTGGGACGAACATGCCGACCCGTTCACCAACACCGTCCGCGTGACGGTCAGCAACCTGCGGCGCAAGCTGCGCAACGCTGGCGCCGATGACGCCATCTCGACCGTGGTCGGCGCCGGCTACCGCTTGGCGGAATCACCGTGACGACGCTCCGTACCTTCATCACGTCGATACGGTTCCGGCTGGCGCTCACGTACTCGCTCGTCGTCTTCGGTCTCGCACTCCTCATGATCGGCGGCATCAACTACGCCTTGTCACAATCCCTGGACGAGACCCCCGTCTCGCGCCAGGTCCAGTTTCGGACCTTCATCGGTCCTCAAGGGCAGACGATCACCGTCGCCGAGGAGGTCGAGCGCGAGATGGTGACGCTCGAGCAACTCGTCAACGAGCGGGCGATCGAGAATCTACGCCGCTACTCGTTTTGGGCCATGCTCGGGCTCTTTCCGCTCTCGATCGCTGCGGGCTGGCTGATTGCGGACCGCGCGCTGCGGCCCATCGGGCGGATCACCGGCGTTGCACAAGACATCCAGGCCTCCGACTTGTCACGTCGCATCGACCTCGAGGGGCCGCAGGACGAGCTCCACGAGCTGGCAGATACCTTCGATGCGATGCTCGACCGGCTCGAGGCCGGCGTCCGCAGCCAGCGCGACTTCATCCAGGACACTTCCCACGAGCTCCGCAACCCCTTGGCGGTGATGGCCACCAACCTCGATGTGGTGCTCGCCGATCCTGCCGCTGGACCGGAGGAGCTGCGTGCGACGGCGGAGGTCGTGAGGCGCACCGTCGACCGGGCCACTCGTACGGTGGACGACCTCGTGATGTTCGCCCGCACGGACGTGCCCGAGGCGGCACGCGAGGTGGTGTCGTTGCGTGCCATCGCATCCGAGGTGATCGAGGAATACCGCGGTCCGCTCGAGGAGGCGGATGTCGAAGTCGACCTCTGGGAGGGCGATGCCACCGTGAGCGCCGAGCGGCGGGCTCTGAAACGGGCAGTCGGCAATCTCGTCAACAATGCCGTCAGGCTGACTCGGCGGGGGTCGACACTGCGCATCGGTGCCGGCCAGCACGCCGGCTTCGGCTGGGTCGGCGTCGAAGACGAAGGCCCCGGGATCGACCCGCGCGACCACACAGTGATCTTTCAGCGCTACTGGAGCGGCGACGGCTCGAGTCTGCGCAGCGAGCGGCGCAGCGGCCTCGGGCTCGCCATCGCCAGGCAGGTCGCCGGCGCTCACCGCGGCGCGCTGACCGTGAGGTCGGTGCGCGGCGCTGGTGCCGCGTTCGTGTTGTGGCTGCCGCTGGCAGCCGGAGCGGAGGTCGAGGCGATCACCGACGATGGCGTCCACCCCATCGTCGACCCGTTCGCTCTCAAGGAGTGAGGCTTTACGCCGCGTTTACGCCACCCGCCGTACCTTGAGCATCGTCATCGATGCGGAGGCCCGGGACCATGACACTCGATACGGACGACACGATTGCGACTGGGCGGACTTGGCGCGATCTCCCCGATGCCCCGCCGGAAGCGGATGTCGTCGCCCCCGTCTCACCGCAATCGGCTCCTGCTGCCGCCACACTCATCGACCCTGAACGCGACACCGACACCATTCCCCTGCCGGCCGGTCGACTCGCTACACCGCCACCGCCGCCCGTCGCACCTGCCGACCCGGCGGGGGAGCGGCAGGCATGGCCATGGGTGATCGCACTCGCTGCGGGCGTTGCGCTCATCGCGGTCCTGTTCGCCTGGTCTCCGTGGAGCGATGGCACGGGCGACCCCGATGCGGCGGGTCTCATCACCGGCGATGAGCCGGTGGCAGACGTCGCGGCCGTGTTGCTCCCGTCGGTGGTTCAGATCGAGCAGGACGGTGTGTTTGGCGCCGTCGGATCGGGTTTCGTGTACGAAAACGGGCGGGTGCTGACTGCGGCCCATGTCGTGTCCGGCGCCGAACGCGTCGCCGTCCGCACCTCGGACGGGACGGAGGTCATCGGCACGGTGCTCGGCGGCGATTCCGTGGCGGACATCGCCGTGGTAGCGATAAGCGCAGACGTCCCCCCTGCGGCGCTGGCGCTCGGAGAGACACCGCAGGTTGGTCAGCTGGCGGTGGCCATCGGTTCGCCTCTCGGTTTCGAGCAATCCGTGAGCTCGGGGATCGTCTCCGCGGTCGACCGCGAGCTCCCGATCGGCAACGTCGTCCTCGACGGCCTCATTCAGACCGACGCCCCGATCAACCAAGGCAACTCGGGCGGACCCCTGGCCGATCGCGACGGCCGGGTCATCGGCGTCAATGTGGCGATCGCAACAACTTCAGGCGGCAGCGACGGTCTGGGATTCGCCGTCGGCATCGACAAGGCCGTGGAGATCGCCAATCGATTCACGACGGCGAACCCGCAACCCGAAACGGTCGACGGCGGCGGTCCGCTCGCTCCGGGGCTGTTGCCGCCGGAGTTCGAGGACTTCCTCGACGATCTGCTCGGTGGCGGCGGCTCCGGCGAGCTCCCCTTCCTCGGCGACGACGACCTCACCAATCTGCTCGACGATCTGCTCGGGGAGAACGGTGACCTCGACGGCCTGTTCGATGACTTCTTCGGGGGGCAGGGCGGCACCGACGGTGTGCAGCCGAACCTGCTCGACTACCTCCTCGATCTCCTGCTCCAGGGCGGTGAGTTGCTCGTGCCCGAGGACCTGAACCAACTCTTCGACTTCTTCCAAGGAGAAGGCTGATGATCGACGAACTGTCCAAGCGCTCGGCGCAACTCGAGCAAGCCCTCTTCGAGATGCGCCGTGTCGTGGTCGGGCAGGATCGCGTGCTCGAGCGGCTCATGGTGGCGCTCCTCGCCGGCGGACATTGTTTGCTCGAGGGCGTTCCCGGCCTCGGTAAGACACTGACGCTGTCCACCATGGCTCGGGTACTCGGCGGTTCGTTCTCTCGCATCCAGTTCACCCCCGACCTGTTGCCGAGCGACATCACGGGAACTCGGATCTACCTGGCCAGCCAGGAGCGATTCGACGTCGAACCGGGTCCCGTCCTCGCCAACTTCGTGCTCGCCGATGAGATCAATCGCGCTCCGGCCAAGGTCCAGGCCGCAATGCTCGAAGTGATGGCCGAGCACCAGGTGACGATCGGCGATCGGACGTTCAAGGCGCCGGAGCCGTTCCTCGTCATGGCGACGCAGAACCCAATCGAATCCGAGGGCGTCTATCCCTTGCCGGAAGCTCAGCGAGACCGCTTCATGATGCGGGTCCCGGTCGGCTACCCATCGATCGACGAGGAACGGGAGATCGTGCGCCGGATGGACGTGTT
Organism: Acidimicrobiia bacterium; assembly: GCA_035458525.1. GTDB lineage: Bacteria > Actinomycetota > Acidimicrobiia > Spongiisociales > UBA5794 > DATHZQ01. The sequence continues at coordinate 25,852 of DATHZQ010000044.1, read as the reverse complement.
TGCCTCGACCGCGGACCCCATCCTCGATCCTGCCGACGTGATGGGCATGCAGGCGGCGACACGCCAGATCTTCGTCGATCAGAAGGTCGTGGACTACGCCCTCCGCATCGTGACCGCCACCAGGCGACCCACCGACGTTGGAATGGGGCAACTCGACGGCCTTGTCGAATACGGGGCGAGTCCGCGGGCGAGCATCGCCCTCATCCGTGGCGCTGCAGCCATGGCCCTGCTGCGAGGCAGGAGCTATGCCTTGCCGCAGGATGTGTACGAGATCGCCTATGACGTGCTGAACCACCGGGTCGTGCTCTCCTACGAAGCACTCGCCGACGGCGTCACCGTCGACGATGTCCTTGTTGAGCTGCTCTCGAAGTTGCCCGCTCCCCGCATCACGATCACCGAGGCGCATGCCGTCTCGCAGTGGGGCAGTCCCGTACCGACTCGGGCCACCACCGATGCGCCCCCAGCCATGCCGACGTCCTCCGATCCGGCCGCCCGCCTTCCGCTCGTGCCCCCGCCCGTGAGCGAGCGCCCCGCCTCGGTGAGCGACGTGACGTCGCATACGAGCGAAGTGATGGCGAGTCCACCGCCGCCAATCCCGGAACGGGGCGGCGGTGAGGACACGCCCGTGATGGAACTGCCGGCGATCGAGCCCGAGATGCACCTCGGGGAGGAGACCACGCCGGCGGCAGCTGCGCCTGCCTCCGTTGAGACTGCACCGCCCTCGGCTGAGATCGCCCATCCCCGACCCGACGCTGGCCCCCAGGGCGAGGACCCTGAGACGTCATGATCGATGCGCGCCGTCAAGCGGCGCTGCGGGGACTCGAGCTCGCGGTGCTGCGCCGCCTCGACGGGATCTTGCAGGGCGACTACCGGGGTCTTCTTCCCGGGCATGGTTTCGATGCGGGCGAGGCGCGGCTCTACCAGGCAGGGGATGACGTGCGCCGAATCGATTGGAACGTCACGGCTCGCACGCTGGAGCCACATGTCAGGGACACGATCGCCGACAGGGAGCTCGAGACGACCCTGGTGATGGACATGAGCGCATCCATGTCCTTCGGCACGGCCCGTGAGGAGAAGCGGGACACCGGGTTGGCTGCGGCCGGTGCCGTCGGGTTCCTCGTTGCCCGGGGCGGAAACCGCATCGGGGGGATCGTCGCCGGCGGCGCCACTCCCGACTGGATCCGCCCTCGTGCCGGCCGCACGCATCTCCTGGGATTGCTCGGAAAGATGCATGCAGTGGGCCGCGAAGGCGGCAGGACCGAGCTGGAGAAGCTGCTGGAAACCGCGGAGCGGCTCGCCAAACGGCGCGGCTTCGTCGCCGTGATCTCGGACTTCCTCGACACCGGCCCTTGGCCGCAGGCGTTGCGCGGCCTGACGTCGCATCACGACGTGCTCGCGATCGAAATCATCGATCCGCGGGAGCTCGAGTTGCCGGATGTCGGCACGATCACGATGACCGACCCTGAGACCGGACGGCGCAGATTCGTCCACACGTCGTCGGCGAAGATGCGCGACGGCTACGCCACCGCAGCCGCCCAACAGCGGGAGGACAACCGGCACCACATCCGTGCCGCCGGGGCAGATCACTTGGTGCTGCGCACGGATCGCGACTGGGTGGCCGACCTCATCCGCCACGTGGCGCTGCGCCGCCGCGGTCAGACCAGCGGGAGGCGCCCGTGACGTTCCTCGAGCCGGCGAGGCTGGCGCTCCTCGTGCTGCCGCTGCTGGCCGGCGTTGCCTATCTGATCTCGATGCGCAGGCGCGAGCAGTACGCCGTGCGATTCACGAACCTCGAACTGCTCGACAAGGTGGCACCGGAGCGGCCAGGCTGGCGCCGCCACGTGCCTGCCGCAGTGTTGCTTGCCGGGCTCGTCGTGCTGGTGCTGGCCGTGGCGAAGCCGGCGACGGCCGTCCAGGTGCCTCGCGAGCGTGCCACGGTCGCCCTGGCCGTCGACGTATCGCTCTCGATGGAGGCCGACGACGTCGATCCGTCGCGGATCGCAGCCGCCCAGGCCGCCGCCCGCAACTTCGTCGAGCTGGCGCCGGAGGAGCTCGAGATCGGGATCGTGGCCTTCTCCGGTGTCGCCGTGCCGGTGCTGCCCCCGACGGTGGATCGCAACAGCGCGCTTGCGGCGATCGACCGGCTCGAACTGGGAGAGGGCACCGCCATCGGTGAAGGCATCTTCACGTCGGTGCGGCTCTTGGAGACCCGTCTCGACGAGCTGGAGCAAGAGGAGCCGGAAGCCTCGGATGAGGACGAGTCGGCGCCGGCAACGGCGATCGTGGTGCTCTCGGACGGCGAGACCACGATGGGCCGTCCGGATCTCGACGCAGCGCAGGACGCGGCCGATGCCGGCATCCCCGTCTGGACCGTGTCGTTCGGCACCGCCCGCGGTGAGGTCGTGATCGAGGGCGACATCATTCCGGTGCCGGTCAACGAGGGTGCGCTGCGAGAGGTGGCGTCGCTCACCGAGGGCGAGTTCTTCCAGGCGGCGACGGCAGACGAGCTCCAGGTGATCCTCGACGATCTCGGCTCCCGCGTCGCCCTCGAGGAGGAGACGCGGGAGATCACCGACTGGTTCACGGGTGCCGGGCTCGTGCTCACGCTGCTCGCCGCCGCGGGTTCGTTGCTCTGGTTCAGCAGGATGCCCTAGCGAGTCGCTGTGCGGCACGTTGGAGTGTGTGTCGGATTCCCGGCGTCTGCCATCGGATGCGCCACGACGCTCGTCGCGCCGGCTGAGACACGTCAGATTCGCTCGACTCCGCCTCGCTTGCGGACGTCAGAGAGAAGAGCACCCTGACGTTTGACGTCTGACATCTGACGACAGGTATCTCTAACGATCCGTGCGGTACCACTTTTCGATGTTCCATGTGTGGCCCGCCAAGGAAGGGTTCATCTCGAATCCGGCGAGCTCGTCCGCCCAATGGGCGCTGGCGACGAGCCGGGAGTAGAGCGGGATGATGACGACCTGATCGGCGAGAATGGATTCGGCCTCGGCCACCAGCGCCGCAAGCTCCGTCTCGTCGATGGTCGTCTGCATCGCATCGACAACCTCGGCGAAACGTGCGGTGTGCTCATCGATGACGGTCGACGGGCCCTGCGTGACGTCGACCTCGGGGCCACCACGGAACGTCTCCGCGGTGCCGCTTGCCGGCGGCGTGCCCCACCGGTAGTAGTTGGATCCCTCAGGCGGCGGCGCGCCTGGATCGAAGAGGTCGTGCACCGCGACCACCGGCTGCCACCCCGGGCTTCCGACCCATGCCCACAGTCCCATGTCCCAGTCGCCGCGGCTCAAGGTCTCGCCGAAGTAGAGCTGGGAATCCTCCATCTGCAGCTCCACTTCGATGCCGACGGCGCTCAACATCGCAACGACGTGATCGGCGATGCGAGGTCGCGCCTCGGCGTTCTGCGTCGTGGAGAAGATCACCTGCGGCGGGTTGGCGGCGCAGTCGCGACCCAGCTCGGCGCACAACTCGGCGAGGAGCCGGCGCGCTTCGTCGGGATCGTGGGGATAGCGCTCCCAGGCTCGGCCCGACACCGCCGGCGCATACGGGTCGAGGTACGACGCCATCTCGGAGCCATATCCGGACAGCAGGTCGGCCGCGATGGCGGCCCGGTCGAGGGCGTGGGCGACGGCGCGGCGGAACTCCACGTGGCGGTTGAGGCTGTCGGCATTGCGGTTCAGCTCGCCGAACTGGAAGTTGAAATGTTCCCAGATTGATCCGTTCTGGATCGCCACCACCGCGCCTTGCTCGGCGGCGGTTCCGAGGACCCGCTCGATCTCCGCTGGCCACGGGGGCGGATTGATGACGTCGAGCTCGCGTGTGACGAAAGCTCGGAGGAGTTGCTCCGTCTCAGGGTGGAACGCAAACGTCACCTCGTCGAGGTAGGGGAGCGGCGTACCGGTCTCGTCCGTCTTCCAATAGTTCTCATTGTGCACGAGTGAGATGTCTCCCGCCGGACCTAGGGCGGCATCGCCGCGTTCCCACGTGTCGAACACGAACGGCCCACCCGAGACCCAGGGGACGGCGTCCCAGTCAGCCATCACGTCGGTGCCTTCGACCTGATGGTGGGGGATGAGCCAGCGGAAGAGCTCTTCATGAGCGAGGCTCGGCTGCGCCATCGTGAGACTGAACGTCTTCGGGCCGGCTTCGATGCTCGCCGCATCGATCAGGCCGTATGGCTCGAATCGCTCACGCTGTGCTTCGGCGGCGTGAGCGGCCAGCAACGTTTCCGCAGTGAAGGCGAAGTCGTCGCCGCTGATCGGGGCGCCGTCAGCCCATTGTGCTTCGTCGCGAATGGCGTAGCGCACCGTCATCGTGCCGTCATCGTTGACGACCAGCCCGCCATTGGCGACGGACGGCAGCGCCACGACGACCTCCGGGATGCGTTCCAGGGTCGCAGCGTCGACGTCCCACACCCCGGTGTGGAGCGCTTGTCCGACAATCGACACGATGAAGTTGTCGCCGCCCGGTGCGTAAGGATTGAGCGTGGGCGGGACCTGATCATCGCCGATGACGACGGCGCCCCCGGGGCCAGGGCCCACCGGTTCGGCGATGATCGCCGTCGTCTCAGGGGGCGGTGCCTCTGTCGTTGGCGCCGCAACTGTCGTCGACGGCGCTTGGAGCGTCGTCGACGTCGTGGCAGCCGGCGGTGCTGCGTCTCCGCACGCCGCGGCGAGCACGACGACAACCGCAGCAATGGCGAGCAGGCGCCTCCGGCTCATCGCGTCGAGTATGGCGCAGCTCCGGGCCCGTCGCCAGGGTCGAAAGGTGCGGGCCGTCGACCCAGCGGTTGCGGCGCAAGCCGCCCTACGCTTCCCTCATGTTCGGAGAGCTGCTGGCGAGCCCCGGCGTCGAGGAAGTCTTCGAGCCGGCCGGGCCCATCGGGATCATGGCGCTACACGGTGGGCTGGAGGCGGGCACGTACGAGATTGCCCGCGACGTGGCGAAGGCGACCGGAGCTTCGCTGTATGCGGTGGTCCAGCCGGATGACTTGCGCTGGCACGTACCGTCGATTCACTTCGATCCCGACCGCAGCCCCCACCTGGCCCGGTTCCTGCGATCTGCGCAATTCGCCGTGTCAATCCACGGCTTCGGGAGGAGATTCCTCAGTGCAACGGCGTTGCTCGGGGGGCGCAACCGGGCAGCGGCCCAGCTGCTGGCGGAGGGTCTCGAGCAACGGGGATTCACCGCGATATGGGACCAAGATCGGATCCCGAGACCGCTGCGGGGGCTGCATCGGCGCAATCCGGTGAACCTCCCGGAGCGGGCCGGGGTTCAGGTCGAGCTGACCCGCGATCTCCGCGACCCGCCGGTCCGGCAGCGGCTGGCTGCAGCGCTCGCCGGTGAAGTCGACGCGCTCGCCGCTGCTCTCGGTTGACCTGCGCAGGGCTGGTCAGACCGAGGAGCCCTTGGCGGTGACGGCGACGACGGCCGCGCGTTCACCCACGGTGGGACGGCCGGCGTTGAGGTAGGAGTAGTGGACTTCGCGCTTCACTGTTGCCAGATCCCCAACCTCGAGATACTGGTCGTGTACGTGGTCGGTCGCCGTCGTCAGCAGGAAGGGCGAGAGAAGTGCCCCGGTCACGCCATCGATGCTCCCGGTCACCGTGAGACCCTTCTGTCCCTGAAAAATCTCGACCGCCACCTTGGTCTCGTCGCCGTAGTCGGCGTCCGCCCCAAACATCGGCAGAGGATCCGGCAGGCCCTCTGCGGCCGCCCATCGCTGGAGCGCCTTCTGAAAGTCGGCGACCCCCTCGCCCGTGTCTCCAATGGTCAGCACGTTCACTCCCTCCGTCTCTTCGGCGTAGCCGCCTGCGGCAACCCAATCGGACAGCTGATCTCCGGGACAGGTCGTGGCACTGCTGTCCTTGTGCCGGATGACCCGATCGATTCCCTCTGCGAGACCTCGTTCGGCGTAGAGCTGTCGGAGCGTATCGAAGGCAGGCTCCGACGCCAGTTGACCCAGGCCGATCATGAACACGACGGCGATTGCCTCCTGGTTCTCCGGGATGCCGTCGGGCTCTTCGTCACCGGATGTCGCCGCCGAGCGGTTCTCGCCGCGCAACCGATAGAGCGTTCCCGAGTTCCCGATCGCCCAGTTGTAGGCGATCCCCAACCAGCCCTGGGTGTTGATGTGGAAGGACCCCCAGGAGCGGAGCTGGGCCTCCTCCTCGGAGGGCACCCCGTCGGCTGCATCGGAGCGCACCGCGGAGCCGCCCCAGTGCACGACGAGCTTGTCGGGCACCCACGGCGTCCACGACTTCGTGTCGTAGTCGACGGTCGCGCCCCACTCGGAAGGCGACACTGCGCTGTCCAGGACCCCACGGGCTCTCTCCTCCCGACGGTGCAGCTGCCTCCGGCGCTGCGTCCCGGCCGCTGACTCTAGGCGGTGAGGTCGAGGGCGGGGGACGGCGGTGGTGCGTCACAGCCGCCGCGCAGGCCACGCCGCCGATTCGTCACCTGCTCGGAGAGCTCGGCGAAATCGGAATCGATGGTGAATCGGTACCCATCCCACCAACCGTCCCGCGCGGGAACGAAACGTCGCGGAGGGATCGGGTTCGACAACGCCAGTCGCTTCATGGTGCGCTCCAGCATCCGCCGGGTCTCCACTGCTTCGTGCGGTGCGATCGGGCGCAACACCTGGAGCGATACCGACTGATCGAAGCGAACGAGCGGGCTGAACGGATGTTCCCAGACCCGATGGGTGCCCGTGATCACGATCGGCAGCACGGGGCGCCCGGCAGCGGCCGCGAGGTGAAACGCACCGCGGGTGAACCCGGCCTCGATCCCGAGAATGGTCCCCTGGGGAAACACGACGAGGCTCTCTCTCGCCGCAAAGGTGTGTTTGGCGGCGCGCCGCATCGTGCGATAGGCGGTGGCACCGCCCTCGGGCGTCACGATGGGGTGATCCCCGGACTTCAGGCCGTCTCCGAGGATGGGCCAGCTCGCGAGCTCGGCACGTGCGACGAAGCGCAACGGGAGGGGGAGGCCGGCGAGCAGGGTGGGTACGTCTGCGAAGCCCTCGTGGAGCGGGGTCACCACGTAGGACTCGGCTGGATCGACGTGTGCGAGGCCTGAGACCTCGATCATCACGCCGAGCCGGGCGATGACGGCTTCGGCCCACAGTCGCTCTGCTTGCCGCGGCTCCATGGTGCGGAGCCGGCGCCGCACCTGCGGTCCGAGGAGGCTCGCTGCGGCGACGGCCAAGCGGGGCACCTGCGCTCGATTCGCCACGGCAAACCGGCCCCCCGGCAGCCTGAAGTACGTCTTCCGGGCCCGTGGGTTCATAGCGATCACCCTACGAGGAACCGGCTCTCTACGGAGAGGGGTTCAGAACAAGGGCAGCTCTTCGTACGTGCCCCCGAGAATCTCCTCAGGTGGAGCTTCGAGCCACCCGCGCAAGACCGAGCCGTAATAGCTGCGGAGGTCGACACTGTGCCGGAGGCTGCCGCGTGCGTCGAGGCGGTCGAATTCCGGTGCCTCGCCGAACCGCCCGCCGGAGACGGCTGCGCCGAGGAGGAACTGGGTGGCGGGCGTGCCGTGATCGGCCCCCGATCCGGTGGATGCAGCACGGTGGCCGAACTCCGAGGTCGTCATGACAACGGTGCGTTCGGCGGCCCCGGCAGCCATCACCGCAGAGAAGAACTCGGCGAGTCCCGTATCGAGTTGGCGGAGCAGTGCGCCGTGCCTGCCCGCCTGCCCCTGATGGGTATCGAAATCGCCCCATCCGTGAACGAAGACGAGCCTCGGGCTCGGCAGACGCAATGAGCGCAGCCGCGATCCGCATAGCGTCGCCCAGTTCCGTGCCGCCTGCGGGTACATCGGCGAGCAGTGGGTTCAGGTTGCTGGCAGCGCCGACGGTCGAGGCGATCGCATCGCGGACGATTCCGAGCATCGTGGTTTGGTCGAACGGAGCCGGGGCAAAACCCGACCACATCGCCAGGAGCTCGTCCCGAGAATCGATCCATGCCGGCGCCGCAGGGGTGAGTCCGGAGACGTCCTGGATGGTGACCGCAAACGAGTGGTCGCCTCGCATCGCGGGCGACGGGCCCTGGCCGATCGTCACCCCGGCGAGCGGCCGATCCGTTCCGGTGGTGCCGTTCAGATAGCGGCCCAGCCACCCGGTTCCACCGACGGCGGCGTCGCTGCCCGACCACCACGTGCTCATCGATGCGAAGTGGGAGAGATCTGGGTCCGGATAGCCGACGCCTGCGACAATTGCCAGGCGTCCGGCGGCGAATTCGGCGGCCAGGAAGCCCAGCTCGGGGTGCAGGCCGACCTCGCCGTCGAGATCGATCGCGTCGGCCACCGCCAAGTTGCCTCTGAGGTCGAAATAGCGGTCGTTGCCGTTCGGAACGACGGTGTTGAGGGCGTCGTTGCCGCCGCCCATCTCGATCACCACGAGTGTGCGGTCCGGCCCGAGCTCGAACGCACGCGGGGGAGGTCCTGCGGCGGCACGAGCGGAATCACGGCCCCAGACGCTGATGCCGTACGAGCCCGCCGCGGCCACTGCGACGGTCGCCCCCAGCGACGCGAGGAAATGCCTGCGCGTAACGGTTGGGCATGCGCCCAGCTGTGATCGATGCGCCGTCATGTCAGGTGATGCTCCGGTGAGTTGATCGCCAAGGCCCAGCGCATCGAACCGTTCGGAGTGCGGTCGAGCACGTCGAGCGTTGCAGCAGATACGTCGAAGATGCCGAGCCGGGCCAGCATCTCCCGTCCCGACGCGTCGGTGATGTCGGAAGGAGCCGTGGCTGCGAGGTCGAAGGTTCGCATGAGGCGATGGGGGTGAGAGCAAGCGCACCCCGTCCGGATAGCCGGAGGGATTCGGCGCACGGAACGGCACGTAGCCGATGCCGGTCGGGGCTTCGACCGCTGCGGCCGGGCCGCGTGGGTCGGGCCCGATGGCCTGCATCACGCCGATCGCCTGCTCCAACGGCGTGCGGATCTTGTTGCGGATCGCCTCATCTGCGGTCAATTCCGGCCCGTCGACGATCGCATGGACGAGGTCCATCACGGCGTACTCCCGGCGGAAGACAGCAGCAAGTCGCTTCAGCCGTTGAGGCGACGGTTCGGTGCCGACCAACTCGGCAAGGAGTTTCGAGGCGATCGTGATGGCCGTCGCCGGGTGATCCAGGAGGATGTCGATCACAGCCGCTGCGTCCAAGTCGCCTGTGACTCCCAACGGCGTCTTGGCGGCAGCGTCGTGTCGACCGGGAACGAGCACGGCCTCCCACGGCGCCACGTCGAAACGCTCGAGCAGCGCCGCATTGCGTTCGTTCGGCACTGCCACCACCCAGCCGCTGAAGCCCGCGAGGCCGCAAGGACGTCCGCTTCGGTGTAGTTGCCCCGACCGAGCGTGTGGAGTTCCAACACCTCCCGTCCGAAGTTCTCATTGAGGTTGGCGGCGCTGCTCCCCGCACCATCGAGCTACATCAGCATCGCAGGGTCTATCGCAACGGCGTTCAGCAGTTCGGCGAAGCTTTCCGTTGCCAGCCGGCGAATCGTCTGGTGGTAACCGTCGACGAGGTGTGCAAAACCAACTTTGCGCAAGTCGATGGCGAAGTGATCGTGCCAGAACCACGTGAGCCGTTGCTCGATGGGCCGACGCCCTGGCAGCGTGGCTTCGAGCCAGCGTTGATCGACCGAGCGAATCGTCGTACGGCTGCGTGACTCGTTTGCGCTCTCGACCCGAAGCGGGCCCGGGTCGACCGGGGGCGACGACAGGTGCAGCGCCTCGCCGATGGCCGCATCCACGTCTGGCAACGCTGCCACCACATCGGGCCTCGCCCCGTAGCCGAGGCGGCGAACGACGTGTGAGATGCGTTCTCTTTCGGAGGCTGCCTGGGCGTCCATGGAGCCCATCGTCGGTGCGAGGTGTTCGAGATCTGTGAGCTCCGAGCTCGAACTGTCCGCCGGCCGCCCAGACGTCCGGACAAATATCTTCGAGAAGGTGTGTAAGGAATCCGCCCGACGTGTGTCTCATATGTGTCAGCCAGGTTTTGCTGCGGCGGGCCAACAACGGAGCGAGGGGCTCCGCAACAGGTAGGCAATCGGAAGACGGGGTTGTAGGGACCCCGTTTTCCCGCGTCTGGAGGTGTACGCTGCACCACCCCCGGCAGGCTGGAGTCACTTTGGAACTGCTCGACCTCGCCGTGCTCGCCGGCGTCGTACTGTTCTACTCGCTCATCTCGGAGCGGCTCAAGACGACGATGGCCACGGGACCCATGATCTTCGTTGCGGTGGGCCTCCTCCTCGGAGAATCCGGCTTCGGAATTCTGGAGTCGGGCATGAGCGAGGGCGTGGTGAGGGTGCTCGCCGAAGCCACGCTCGTCCTGCTGCTGTTCACAGATGCCATTCGAATCGACCTGCGCCGCCTCCGGGGCCATGCGGAGCTCCCCGCACGTCTTCTCGGTCTCGGCCTGCCGATGACGATGGTGGCCGGGACGTTGGTTGCGCTGCTGCTGATCCCCGGCGTGGGGTTGTGGGAAGCGGCTTTGGTTGCCGCCATCCTGTTGCCCACCGACGCCGCGCTCGGGCAGGTCGTCGTGACGAGTGCGCGGGTGCCGGTGCGGATCCGTCAAGCGCTGAACGTCGAGAGCGGCCTCAACGACGGGCTGGCGCTTCCGGTGATCACCGTGATCCTTGCCTTGGCCGCCACCGGGGTCGATATCGAAACGCCGCGCTATTGGGTTCGCTTTGCTGCGGCTCAAGTCGGATTCGGACTGCTGGCCGGCGTAGTCGTGGGTGCGTGCGGTGGCTGGCTCCTCCATGCGGCGGTGCAGCGAGGATGGGTGGATGGGGCGTTCCGGCAGTTGGCGACCTTGGCGATCGGTGTGGGGGCATTCGCTACCGCCGAGCTCATGAACGGGAACGGCTTCGTTGCTGCGTTCGTCGCCGGAGCGGCGTTCGGAGCCGCGGCTCGCGAGCAGTGCGAGGGTGCCTATGACTTCGCCGAGGACCAAGGCCAGCTGCTGGCGTTGCTGACCTTCCTCTACTTCGGGTCGGCCATCGCAGGACCCGTCCTCGACGACTTCACGTGGCGCATCGGTCTCTACGCGGTGCTGAGCCTCACCGTGATCCGAATGGTCCCCGTCTGGCTCAGCCTCCTCGGCGCCCACCTCAAACCCCCGACCGTTGCTTTCCTCGGTTGGTTCGGGCCCCGCGGGCTCGCCTCGATCTTGTTTGGGCTCTTCGTGCTCGAAGAAGCGGCGCTGCCGGGCGCCGACGAGCTGTTGCTCGTCGTGACGTGGACGGTGATCTTCAGCATCGTGCTGCACGGTGCGACAGCCTTCCCGCTGTCGCAGCGATACGGCGCATGGTTCTCGCGTCACGGCCGGGCCGACATGGCAGAGGCGCGGGACGTCGAGATGATGCCGACCCGCTGACGGCCCACCCACCGTGGCGCACTAGGTTCTCGTCCGTGTTGGATCGCTCCCGCAATCTCGTCGCAGAGCTCATCGGTACTGCATTGCTGTTGTTCGTGGTGGTCGGCAGCGGTATCGCCACCGAGCGGCTCGGGGGAGACGGTGCCGGGCAGCTCCTGGCGCATGCGATTGTGGTCGGCTTGGGTCTGGCGGCGTCGATCGCGTTCCTCGGCCCAGTCTCCGGAGCCCATTTCAATCCGGCCGTCACGCTGGGTTTCTGGCGCGCCGGTTCCATCGGACTGGGCTTCGGAGCTGCCTATGTGGGGGTACAGGTCGCCGGGGCGGTTGCCGGCGTCATCGTCGCCAACGTGACATTCGGCGAGCCTGCGTGGACCATCTCCACCACGGAGCGAGCCGGCGCCGGAATTCTCGGATCAGAGTTCGTGGTCACCTTCGTCTTGGTGTTGTTGATCCTTGGGCTGGTGAGGAGCGCCAACCTGCCGGCAGTGGCCCCGGCGGTGGGCGCCTGGGTCGCCGCCGCGATCTTCGGCAGTTCCTCTACGGGCTTCGCCAACCCTGCCGTTACGCTGGCGCGCATTGGTACGGATACCTACACCGGCATCGCACCAGCATCGATTCCCGGATTCATCGGCGTCCAGCTGATTGCAGGGGTCGCGGCCGCCGCACTCGCCGTCTTTCTGTATCCGGCCAAACCGTCGTCAGCGAAGAGGAGCAGCAGCGTGACCACCGGCAAGCCCGCAGTCCTGTATGTGTGTGTCCACAACGCAGGCCGCTCCCAGATGGCGGCCGGATGGACCCGGCATCTCGGCGGCGACGCCGTCGAGGTCTTCTCCGGCGGCTCGGAACCGGGCGACCAGGTCAATCCGGCGGCCGTGGCCGCCATGGCGGAGGTCGGCATCGACATCAGCGACCAGTCACCGCGGCTGTGGACCGAGGCCGCCGTGTGGAGCGCCGATGCGGTGATCACGATGGGGTGCGGCGACGTGTGCCCGGTGTTCCCCGGCAAGCGCTACGAGGATTGGGAGCTCGAGGACCCGGCCGGGCAGGGCCTCGAGGCGGTGCGCCCCATTCGCGACGAGATCGAGCAGCGGGTTCGGACGCTGTTGAACGAACTGGGTGTTGCGGCCAGGGGGTGAATCGGTTTCGGGCGCTCTCACCGCCAGGGGAGCCGTATATCGTGCCCGCATGTCGAATCTCAGCGTCGCACAGCACGATCTCGTACGCCTCGTCACCGTCGACGACGGCAAGGCCAATGCACTCTCGGCCGACCTGATCGAGGCGATCGGCTCCGCGGTGGCCGATGCCGAGTCGGATGCTTCCACGAAAGCGGTGGTCCTTGCCGGCCGGGAAGGTCGATTCTCGGCGGGCTTCGATCTCAGCGTCATGCGCGGTGGGGACGTCGCGGCCATGGTGCATCTGGTGGCAGACGGCGGAGCATTGGTGCGGCAGGTCTACGGCGCCGGTGTCCCGGTCGTTGCCGCGTGCACCGGGCATGCCGTTGCCGCCGGAGCCCTGCTTCTGCTGGGTTGCGATGTCCGAATCGGGTCCGATGCGTCGGTGAAGATCGGGCTCAACGAGGTTGCCATCGGCATGGTGCTGCCGAATTGGGCGCAGACCATTGCTCGCGTTCGGTTGACCCCTCGCTGGGTCGAGCGCTGCGTCGCCAACGCCCAGCTGTTCGATGGCGCCGGCGCCGTCGAGGCCGGGTTCCTCGACGAGGTGGTGCCGCCGGCCAGCGTGGTCGATCGGGCCATGGAGGTGGCCCGTGACCTCTGTGCGCTCGACCCGTCGGCCTATCGAGGCACGATGGCGAGTTATCGGGGCGCAACGCTCGCCAAGATGGAGAACCAGATAGCTGCCGATCGGGCGGCCGCGGCCTGATTGTGCCGGGAGCAGCTGGGGACACTTGCCGCTTCTCACAACTCGGTCGACGTGATGTGATGACCCGATGCGAAACAGATCGATTGCTGCCATCGTGGTGTTCGTCGTCGGGCTTGGCGCCTGCTCCGGGAGTAGCGACGCGGCTCCGGATGCCACTCCGCCCGCAAGCCTGAGCTCCTCGAGCACCGCGCCGCCCGAGAGCTCCGCAACCGTTCCGGCGACCACGGTCGTGGCGAGCTCGAGCACCACGACGACCACCGCCGCGACGACGACCACCATGCCGTCGTCGGTCCCAGGGTGGACCGTCCTGCCCGGTGCGTTCGACGACGTCACCCTCACCGACGGTGCGGAGCTCGAAGGGCGCCACGTCATCGCAGGTTGTCGCCGGGATGCGGCGACGTCGACCGTCGACACTGCGCTGCCGTTGTGGTGGTCGGACGACCTGGCGAACTGGCAGAGGGGCGACGGACCGGCCGGTGTCGGCTGCCTCGAGCAGCTCGCAGGTACCCCGTTCGGCTTCTTCGCGGTTGGGACCGGCGCCCAGCTGTGGTCCGAGGACGGCAGCGTGTGGCAGGCGCTGGAGTTGCATGAGCAGCTCGATCTCGAGTTCCAGGGCCAGCTCGGTTCGGCGCAGGCGATCTTCGTCTCGCCCGAGGAGGCTCGTGTGACCTTGCTCTATACCCGGGCCGCAGAGGCCGAAAGCACCATCGCATCGCTCGTGACGACGACCGACGGGGAGAGCTGGGGGTTTGGCCTGCCCGATTCGGCGGCGCTCTTCGACAGTTCAGGGATAGCCGACGTGATTCCTGGGGGCGAAGGGTTGCTGGCGGTCGGCTCGTCGCCGGGTGGAGAGTTCGTGCCGACCGCCGCCGTCTTCACATCGCCTGACGGGCTCGCATGGCGACGACTCACGCCGCGGACCGAGGCCTTCAACGATGCGGTGATGATGGCGATCGCCGCAGTCGGTGATGGTTACGTCGCCGTCGGCGGGGACTTCTTCCAAACGGGGTTGATGACGGCGTGGACCTCGCCCGATGGCTTCAGCTGGACCCGATCGCCGCATCCGGACGAGACGACGGATCCCAGCGTCGCGTTCATGACGGCGCAGGCCATCACGGTGGACGGCATCGAGGTGTGGGCCTCGGGCATCGACTCCGACGCCCGGCGCGCCGATGACGGGCTTCCGGCCATCTGGGTGTCGACGGACGCCGGCGCCACGTTTGGCCGCATGGACGTCCCCGGCGACGACAGCCTGATCCCCTTCGTGATCCTCGAGGACGGAGCAACAACGATCGGCACCTGGCCTCCGCCGAAGAGCTCGATCGAGGGCGACGCCATACTCTTCATGCGGGCGGAGTAGGGAAGGGCCTCGGGTTTGCAGTTCGCCGCTACGAGGGCCCCGACGCCTATGCATTCGCCGAGCGACGGCATCGAGCTGCACCTCGCCCAGGTTGACGACCTGAAGCCGAGGAAGAACATGAGTGCTGTGTATCTGTACGTCGACGATGCCGACGCCCTCTATCGAGAGTGGAGTCGAGCGGGGATCGACGGGCGTCTCGTCGAGCCAACCGATACGAGCTACGGATTGCGGGAGGGGGCGTGTCTCGATCGGGACGCCAACCTCATCCGGTTCGGATCCGGCGTCACGCCCGCCGTCTGACCGAGGCTCGGGCGGTGGCATGGCAAGGTCGATCTGTTGGCGACGCCAGCGAGACGACGCGCGCCTCACGCTCCAGGCTGAACGACGATGCGGCCCGGGCCCAGTACCCGGGCCGCCACAGCATCAGCTAGAACTGCTCCTGCTCTGTCGAGCCTTCCAACGCCAGCGTCGATGCGGTGCCGCCCGAGACGACCGTCGCCACGTCGTCGAAGTAGCCGGCGCCGACCTCACGCTGGTGCTTCGTCGCCGTGTAGCCGGCCGACTCCGCACCGAACTCGGCCTCTTGGAGCCTGACGTAGGCCGGCATGCCCTCGGCGGCATAGCCCTTGGCAAGCTCGAACATCGAGTAGTTGAGGGCGTGAAAGCCGGCCAGTGTGATGAACTGGAACCGGTAGCCCATGGCGCCGAGTTCCTTCTGGAACGTGGCGATGGTGGCGTCGTCCAAAGCCGCCTTCCAGTTGAACGACGGCGAGCAGTTGTACGCCAGCAGCTTGCCCGGATATTGCGCATGAATGGCGTCGGCGAACTGTGCCGCCTCCTCCAGGTTCGGCTTCGACGTCTCGCACCAGATGAGATCTGCGTACGGGGCGTAGGCGAGGCCGCGGGAGATCGCCGCATCCATGCCGTTCTCCACGTAGTAGAAGCCCTCGGCCGAGCGCTCGCCGGTGGCGAACTGTTGGTCGCGCTCATCGATGTCGCTCGTCAGCAACGTCGCAGCAAGCGAGTCGGTTCGGGCGACCACCAACGTCGGGGTGCCGGAGATGTCGGCGGCGAGCCGAGCGGCCTTCAGCGTTCGCACGTGCTGGCTGGTCGGGACGAGCACCTTGCCGCCCATGTGGCCGCACTTCTTCTCGGAAGCGAGCTGATCCTCCAGGTGAACCGCCGCCGCACCAGCGGCGATATAGGCCTTGGTGAGCTCGTAGACGTTGAGTGCGCCGCCGAAGCCGGCCTCGGCATCGGCGACGATGGGGAGCATGTAATCGACGTCGTCGTTGCCTTCGCCCCACTCGATCTCATCGGCGCGGCTGAGTGCATTGTTGATCCGCTTCACGAGGCTCGGTCCCGAGTTCGCCGGGTAGAGCGACTGATCGGGATACACCTGACCGGCCTCGTTCGCATCGCCGGCGACTTGCCAGCCGGACAGGTAGATCGCCTTCAAGCCGGCCTTCGCCATCTGCACCGCCTGCCCGCCACTGATCGCACCGAGGGCGTGTACGTAGTCCTCGGTCTTCAGCAGCTCCCACAGCTTCTCGGCCCCCATGCGGGCCAGGGTGTGGTCGACGGTGAAGGATCCCTGCAGCCGCACCACGTCTTCAGCGGTGTGCTCCCGGGTGATGTCGTTCCATCGCTCACTCTGCCACTGCGCTTCGAGTGCAGCGATACGTTCCTGGCGGTTGGTCATGTTGGTGACTCCTGGTGGTCGTCGACGGTATCTGCGGTGGTTGGGTGAGACGTCAGGCTCCGGATGTCAGACAGAAGAAGAGTCGGTGAGTGACTCACGGTTCGGATTGGTGATCACCTCTCGTTCCATCTGATCGCTGATGTTCGGCGTCCTTTCGCCGTCTGTCGGGCGTCGTTTCAATCCAGCATCTCGTAGGCAGGCAGGGTGAGGAACTCCGGGAAGTCTGGGGAGAGGGCCACCTCCTCGAAGAGACGGCCCGCTTCGACGAACTTGCCGTTGTCGAAGATCTCCTCGCCGAACTCCTCTCGCATCCGGGCCATCTCCTGCTCGGCGATCTTGCGGACGAAGTCGGGGCCGACCTTCGTCCCGTCCGGCAGGGTCGCTCCGTTGGTGACCCACTGCCAGATCTGGCTGCGCGAGATCTCTGCCGTAGCGGCGTCCTCCATGAGGTTGTAGATGGCGGCTGCTCCGTTGCCCCGCAACCACGAGGCGATGTACTGGATCGCCACGTCGACGTTCGTTCGCACTCCGGCCTCGGTGATCTCGCCTCCCGGGACGTCGGTGTTGAGCAGGTCGGCTGCAGTGACCGCAACGTCGGGGCGCTGCCTCTCGATCTGGTTGGGCCTGTCCCCGAGTGCCGCATCGAAGATGTCGGTTGCGACTGGTACGAGACCCGGGTGGGCTACCCACGTTCCGTCGTGACCGTCACGAGACTCGCGCTCCTTGTCTTCGCGCACCTTGGCGAATGCGATGCGGTTCACCTCTTCGTCGCGGCTCGGGATGAAGGCAGCCATGCCGCCCATCGCAAACGCGCCGCGTTTGTGGCAGGTCTTGATGAGGAGGTCGGTGTACGACTTCATCATCGGGACCGTCATGGTGATCTGGGCGCGATCTGGCAGCAGCTTGTCGGAATGGTTTCGGAACTTCTTGATCATCGAGAAGATGTAGTCCCACCGTCCGGCATTGAGGCCGGCGGAGTGGTCCCGCAACTCGTACAGGATCTCCTCCATCTCGAAGGCGGCCAAGATCGTCTCGATCAGTACGGTGGCTCGGATCGACCCCTGGGGAACGTCGAGTGCATCCTGGGCGTGGACGAACACGTCGTTCCACAGCCGAGCCTCGAGATGACTCTCCAGCTTGGGGAGGTAGAAGTAGGGACCTGAGCCCCGCGCCAGGAGCTCGGTGGCGTTGTGGAAGAAATAGAGACCGAAGTCCATGAGTGACCCGGAGATCGGTACCCCGTCGACGAGCAGATGTCGATCCTCGAGGTGCCAGCCACGGGGCCGGACGAGCAGCGTGGCGGTCTCGTCGTTGAGGGCGTACTGCTTGCCCTCGGGGCTGGTGAAGTCGATGGTTCGCCGAATGGCGTCGCGGAGGTTGATGTGCCCATCGACCATGTTGTGCCAGCCGGGTGAGTTGGCGTCCTCGAAGTCGGCCATGAACACGCGTGCGCCCGAGTTCAGCGCATTGATGACCATCTTGCGGTCCGTTGGCCCGGTGATCTCCACTCGCCGGTCCTGCAGGTCGGCCGGCGGGGCTGCCACCTGCCACTCGGCGTTGCGTACCTCGGCCGTATCCACGAGGAAGTGGGGCATCTCACCGTCGTCGATGCGGCGTTGACGCTCCTTGCGAGCAGCGAGGAGCTCGATTCGGCGGGGGTTGAATCGGCGGTGGAGGTCGGCGACGAAGGCGAGCGCATCGTCCGTCAGGATCTCGTCGAAATGGGGTTCCAGATCACCGAGGACTTCGACACCGGTCGGCATGAGCGTCTCCATGGGGCTAGCGTGGTAGTTGTGACGATCGTGAAGAAGCCCGCTTGTTGCAAATCCATCGGCGGCTAAGATCGCGCAAAATTCACAGAACCATGGAATAGTGGTGATCTTCCGGTATGGCGGTACAGACGGTTGATGCGCTCGTGCTCGGCCAGCGCATCCGGCACTTCCGCAAGTTGCGGGGCATGACACTCGATGAGCTCGGTTCGCACGTTGGCAAGACGGCGCCCTACTTGTCGATGCTGGAAAACGGCAAGCGCGAGCCTCGCATTGGTCTGATCAACGGCCTCGCCGAAGCGCTCGATGTGCCGGCGAGTGAACTGCTGGATCCCGACGCACCGACTCGGCGTGCGCAACTCGAGATCGCAATCGAGCGAGCGCAGGAAGACCCCCTGTACCGAGACCTCGGTCTGCCGCAACTGCGGCCGTCGGCCAAGATTCCGGACGTCGTCCTCGAGCACCTCGTTGCGCTCTACCGCGAGCTCAAGGGGAGGGCTCACCCTGCGATCGTCACCAGGGAGGAAGCCCGCATCGCCAACTCCGAGTTGCGGGCAGCGATGCGATCGCGCGGGAACTACTTCGGCGACATCGAGGCCGTGGCCAGGGACGTGGTGGCCGCGGTCGGGTATCGCGGACAGGCCGCGCTCACCGAGGGCGACATTCAGGCCCTCGCAGCCCACTTCGGCTTCACCCTGCACCGTTCGCAACGCGTGCCTTCGTCGGTGCGTTCGGTGACGGACCTGCTCAACCGGCGCATCTACGTGCCGCAGCGCGATTCCATGTCGACCCGGGGTGCCCGTTCGGTTGTCATGCAAACGCTGGGGCATTTCGCTCTCGACCAGCCGGAGCCGAACGACTTCGCCCAGTTTCTGCGCCAGCGGGTGGAAGTCAACTACTTCGCCGGTGCGGTGCTCATGCCGGAGATCGCCGTGGTGCCGGTGCTGCGGGATGCCAAGCAGCAGCGGGATCTCTCGATCGAGGATCTTCGCGACGCCTTCTATGTGTCGTATGAGATGGCGGCGCACCGCTTCACCAACCTCGCCACTGAACATCTCGACCTGCATGTCCATTTCGTGCGCTCGGATGAGCAGGGAATCATCTGGAAGGCCTACGAGAACAACGATGTGCCGTTTCCGAAGAACTCGGTTGGCGCCATCGAAGGCCAGCGACTGTGCCGGGAGTGGGGCACGCGTCAGGCCTTCCATTCGGAGGACAAGTTCTCCATGCACTACCAGTACACCGACACGTCGGCCGGGACGTTCTGGTGCTGCACCCACGTCGAGGCCGGGAGGCAACCCATGGGTGCCATCACGGTCGGCGCAGCGTTCGACGAGGCTCAGTTCTTCCGGGGACGGCAGACGAACCGGCACTCGGTGTCGCGTTGCCCCGAACCGGCGTGTTGCCGCAATCCGGCCGGCGAGCTGGCGTCGCGCTGGGAGGGGTGGGCGTGGCCCTCGGTGCGCCCGAACAGTCACGTGCTCGCCGCCATGCCGGTGGAGACCATCCCGGGCGTCGACCTCACCGAGCTCTACGAGTTCCTCGACGACCAAGCCCCGAGTGCCTAGGAGTGTGCGGAAAAAGGGGTCCGCCGGTTTGGTGACCGAGGACGCGGCAATGCCACGCACGATTTGACGTTGTTTGCCGAACCGGCACTGGTGCTTTTCCGCACCCTGCTAGGAGGCAGTCGGGCTTGCTCGTTCGATCACGTCGTGTGGCGTCAGGAACCGAACACGTAACAGGGCTCATCGAACGCCATGTTGGCAGCGACCTCTGAGACGTACGCAGGCGCGACGGGCTCGAACGCCGACACCGCGCCATCGCCCAGCACTGCGCCGAGGCCGCCCTGGCTCTCGAAGAGTGCCTTGCTGGCTCGATACAGACCGGTTTGACGCGCCACCGACGTGTTGAAGTCCCCGGTGTAGAGGTTGGTGGGGCTGATCCCGCCGAAGTCGACGTCGCCGATCTGCTTGCTGGCGTCGACCACTCCGGCCGGTGTCAGATCGCCGAGCGCAGCCGCCCTCTCCAGCACCTGGGCCGTCAGCGAGAACTCGAGATATCCGCGTACCAACCCGTCACTGGGGAAGCGGTCGGGGAAGCTTTCGGCAAGCACGGCGTAGACCTCGCTCATTCCCGGAACGTCGGCTCCGGCAGGGGCGAAGAACACCGACACCAGCCACGCTTGCGACAGGTAGTCACCCAGCGCGGTGTCCAGCAGTCGCGGGCTGAACGACGGCGTTGCTCCGGACCACCCACCCCGGTAACCCGAGCTGAGCGATTGCGAGACCAGCTCGGCGGCCGTGATCGGATCGGTGGCGACCCAGGTGTAGTCCGCCCCGCTCGCTGCGATCGCCGCCGCGGTGGCGCTTGGATCGCCGCCGAAAGCGAGGGTGGCCTCGCCGTCGAAGGCGATGTCGACCCCCAGCTGGGCGGCTGCAAACTTGGCGCCTGCCGCCGAGTCCTGCCCGTAGTCGCCGGCATCGGTGGCAATCGCGATCGTCGGCAACTCGCCGAACTGCTGCTGATGGGTCTCGCTCAGGAAGCTGACGGCGTTCGTAGCCTCGATGCAATAGTTGCTGCCGAGCTCGAGGAGGTTGGCGCCCAACCCGGGATCCGACCACCCCGAGTACCAGCCCACCGGGATTGCCAGACGCTGGTCGCGTACGAGGTCGTCGGCGATCGAAGCGGTATGCGGCGATCCCGTGGAGTGCGAGAACATCACGACCTGGTTCACCATGTTGCCGTACAGCAATTGGTGCTGCCCCAAGTCGTAGGCCGTGTCGACGACGAGCAGTTCGACCTGCCGGCCGGCGATACCCCCCGCCGCATTCTTCGCCGCCCAGAACGCAAGCTGGCTGTCGACGAGATCGATGACGTTGCCGGAGAACGGCCCACTGAGATCCGCCAGGATCCCTACGTAGATGGTGTCGTTTGTCACCGTGACGCCATCGGTCAGGATGCCTGGTTCCTCGTCTGCGGACTCCGCTGGGGCAGCGGTCGTTGTCGTCGCCGGCGTGGTGGTAGTGGTGGTCGGCGACGTTGTGGCTGTTGACGCCAACGTGGTGCCAGCCTGGCCCGTGTCGTCGCCGTCACTGCAGGCAGTCGCAAGCAGGCCGACCGCCAGGATGAGCAGTGCCAGCCGCTTCATGGTGCCACCTCGAACTCAACGCGCCGGTTCTCGGCGTCGGTTCCCGCGGCGTCGGGGAACAGTTCTCCGTACGCCACCGGCTGTAACCGGGTGATCGGAACGCCGAGCCGCACGAGTTCCTGAATGGCCGCACCGGCTCGGGCACCGCCGAGTTGTGCGTTCGCCTCGGGGCTGCCCGTCGCATCGGTGTGGCCGGCCACGAGTACACGCAGGCCGGGATTCGCCAGGATGGCGTCGGCCACAGCCTGGAGTGCGTTCCGGCTCTCGGGTGTCAAGTCGGCGCTGGCGAACGGGAACTCAACCGGCGTCGATTCGCTGAGCGCCCTCAGCTGCGACCGCAATCGTGCGTCATCGCCGCGCAAGAACAACCTCGTTGAGACCTGCTGTACCCCGTCGATGCCGGAAATGACCGACGTGATCTCCTCCACTCGTGAGAAATAGCCCGCGTCGAGACCTGTGGCCGGCATGACGCCTTCGAGCACGAGCAGATCGCCCTCGTAGCGCACGGACATGCCGGAATACCCTGCGTTGCGCAGCGCCTCCGTGGCCGACGCCAGCACGGCCTCCTGGTCAACAGGAGCCGCAGCCGCCACGGTGGTTGTCGGTGCCGCAATCGCTCCGATGGGCCTCTGCGTCGGCACGGTGTCGGTTCCGACATCGCCGAACGCAATCGGCTCGTCTTCTCCCGTGCGCGACGTCCACCAGCCACCAGCCGCGAACGCAGCGATGATCAGAGCCACCAAGCCAAGTGCACCGACGACGAAGAGCGGGTTCGGCTGTTGTGCCTCGTCCTCCGGTGCCGCAGCGGGCAGCGGCGGTACCGAGACCGGTACGCGTGACGCAAGCGCGGCAGCGGTGAGGAGCTGCACGTCGGTGTGCATGAGCCCCGGCGCCCGCACGTACAGCACCTCGAGGTCGTCGTGCCTCGTGTCCTCCACCAACGGGTGCTCGCCGATGTCGGCCGCGATCGTTCCGGCGGCAACCGTGCCGACGGTTGCAATGGCTGTCTCATCGATCCAGGCGGCATGGTCGAATTGCCCGGCGAGCGGATCCGTCGACTGAACCTCTTCGGTCGTCACCCACGACAACGTCTCGTCGAGATGTGGCGAATCCGAGACATCGGCGGCGTAAAGCAGGCCGGCTGGCTCCGGCGCTTCGGGCGAACTTCGTCCCACCATATCTGGCCCTTTGTTCAATTCCAGGCTTGCGTCGGGCGCGCCAACGCCGCCGTCGTCCGGGGGTTCTGGCCCTACCGGCTCCGATGTTGTCTCCGCATTGTCTAGCTGGCCGGGCGTTGCGGAGGACGCCCTACGCATCCATTCCCTTGTCCCCATGGTGCGTATGGTAAGCAGACTTTCGAAGAATTGCAGGTGGAAATACCTGTCGGAAGGCGCGTCAAATCAGACCCCCGGGTTCCGCGGCATCTCCACAACCCTTCTCGCCTTGGACGTTCGATTGCCGAGGCGAGACCTCTGGGTCTCACGTGCGGCCCTCTGTGTCGGCAATCACCGAGCACTACAGCCGGACGCTCTATTCAGTTGTACGCTGCGGGGCCCCTTCCCGCGGCGTCGAGCCGCCCGCCAGGGGCGTCTCTAGGGGGAGACCTCAAACTCAACTCGCCGGTTCTGCTCATCGGAGCCGTCGGCGTCGGGGAACAGCTCTCCGTAGGCGACGGCGTCGAGTCGTGTGACGGGAACGCCGAGCGCCACCAGTTCGCGGATCACGGCTTCAGCTCGTGCCGAGGCGAGGGCGGCGTTGGTCTCCGCCGAACCGCTGCTGTCCGAGTGACCCGCCACGAGCACGCGCAGCCCGGGATGGGACAGGATGGCTTCGGCGGCAGCCGGCAGCGTGACATCCGTGCCCGCCACGAGATCTGCGAACTCGAACTCGATTGGCCGATCCTCGACGAGTTGCCGCAGCTCGGCGCGCAACTCCTTGCCGTCGCCGCGGAGGAAGAGGCGCGGGGTGACGGAGTCGACGCCGGCGATGCCGCCGATCACGACGCTGACCGCGTCGACATAGGTGGAGTACCCGCCCGCGGCGGCGCCGGTTGGGATGACACCGTCGAGGTACAAGGTGCCGTCCGAGTAGGTGACGTTGAGACCCGTGTAGCCGGCTCGGGTCAGCGCCGCTTCTGCGCTCCCGAGCACCGTTGTCGGATCGACCGGAACTGTTGTCGTGGGGGCGTTTTCGGCTGCGGCCTCGTCTGATTCTCCGGCGGCGGCGGCGGCGATCGGTTCCGGATCGTTTGCGCTGTCGGTCGTCGCCTCGGCTTCACGCGATGCGGATTGCGTTTCTACCGCTGCTGCCGGCGCTTCGTCAGGCGGCGACGCGGCCTGCTCTCGCTGGTACTCGGTCCACAACATGCCGCCCAAGAACGCTCCTGCGACGAGCAGGAGTACGACCAGGGCCCATAGCGCTCGGAGCACCCGCGACCTTTTCGAAACCGGGCTCGGCAGGTCCGAGAGCCGCACGCCCGGTCGCCGCCCTTCTTCGTCGATCGCCCCAGCCCGGTCGACAGGGGCCGGCGGTGGTGCGGGAGCGGCTTCGTGCGCAGCCTGCTCCCGGGCGGCGGTCTGGGGAGGCGCAAGCGAAACGACTTGCCCCTCTTCAGCGTCGGCGTCGCCGGCCGGCGGTGCGGTCGCCGATGGCATTGTGAGCGCGGCGATGCGGTGTGAGAGCTGCTCGGCCTGGGCGCGCAGCTCTGCCAGCGCGTCGGCGTGATGGTCGCCACCGGTCTTGTGGTCGGGCTCGCCGGCGGTCAGCAGACCACCCACGGCGCGCCTGACGAACAATCGCTCATTGTCCGGGTGCGGCGCGCAGCGGCTCGACGTCGGAAACGTCACTATTCCCCCTATGCATTTGGCCCACGGGGAGGATACGTTCGCCCGGGGGCTCTTAGCAAGAGGTCGATCGACCAGTTTGTCGGCGCGTCAATACAGACAGAAATGAGTCGGTAGACCTAGGCGTTTGGGCTAGGCCCAATAGCCGTCGATACGGGCGAGCACTTGCAGCATCGTTTCGTCGGAGCCGCCCCCAATGCCGGCGAGCCGGTTGTCGCGCATGAACCGGGAGGTCCAGGTCTCCTCCATGTAGCCGATGCCGCCGTGGAACTGGAGGCACCAGTCGGCGACCTCGCGCACCAGCCGGCCGGACTTGAGTTTGGCGATCGTGGCGAAGCGGGTTGGGTTCTCGCCACGCATGAAGGCCGCAGCCGTTGTGTAGTTGTAGTGCTTGAGGAGATCGACTTCGGCGGCGAGTTCCGCCAAGCGGTATTGGAGGTATTGGTTCTTCATGAGCGGGCGACCGAAGGCCACGCGCTGTTTCAGATACTCCTTGGTCTTCTCCAGTGCCATCTCGCAGCCCCCCACCGCGCCGTAGGCGGCCCACATGCGCTCGACGACGAACTGTGCCATCTGTTGCTGGAACCCCATGCCTTCGGTGCCGATCACGTTGTCGACCGGGACCCGCATGTCGTTGAACGAGAGGAGCCCGGTGTCCGAGGCGCGCATGCCGAGCTTGTCGAGCTTCCGCGACACCTCGAAGCCGGGGGTGTCGGTCGGCACGACGATCTGGCTCATCCCGGCGTAGCCGCCTTCGTCGGAGGTGCGAGCCAGGAGGCAGATCCAGTCGGCCTGCAGAGCATTGGTGATGTACATCTTCGATCCATTGATGACGAACTCGTCGCCATCCCTGACGGCTCTGGTTCGAATCGACGCAACGTCGGAGCCGGCGTCGGGTTCGGTGACGGCGATGGAGCACACCATCTCGCCCCGCATCGCAGGCGCCAAGTATCTGTGCTTCAGCTCCTCGGAGCCGAACTCGTGGAGTGACGGCGTCGCCATTCCTACCTGGACGCCGGCCGCCATGCCGATGGCGCCGTGAGCCGCCCGCCCGAACTCCTCGGCGGCGATGACCGAGAAGGAGTGGTCGGCGCCCTGGCCGCCGTAGGCCGGGTCGTACTCGAGCCCCATGAGGCCGATGCCGGCCATCTGCCTGAAGATGTCGTGGAGGGGCATCATGCCCTCCGCTTCCCACAGGTCGACGTGAGGGTTGATCTCGTTCTCGACGAAGCTGCGAATCAGCTTGCGGAACTGGCGATGCTCGGAAGTGAACTCCATCGGCGCATCGTAGGACCCGCTCAGGATCTCAAATCCTGGTCGGCCGCTCCACGAAGTGCGGGATGCGAGGCGGGTCGAGGCGTAGGATGACCGGGCGGGCGGGGAAGTCGGGAAGAAGCTCCTCAGCCTGTGCACTCTGCACCCACCGCACGTCGGTCACCTTGGGATCGTCGATTGGGATTCGGATCTCCCCGCCCAGGAGGTCCGCCAGGCATGTGACGAGCACCACGTGGCGATCTAGGAGCGTGCTCTCCGTCACGGCGAGCACGCCGGCGAAGCGAACGGCGATGCCGGTCCCCTCGGCCACCTCGCGCACTGCGGCCTCGGCAAACGTCTCGCCGAGCTCCACGCGGCCGCCCGGAATCCACCACGTCTGATCCGTCCGCTTGACCAGAAGAAGCTCGCCGGTCCGATTGCGGACCACAGCGTGGGCAACGTGAACGTACTCGTGAGGGGGTCGGGAGTCCGGCACCCCGCC
>DATHZQ010000043.1:0-9551 GCA_035458525.1 Acidimicrobiia bacterium | reverse complement strand
CGCACCTGCGTGTGCCGGCGTGTGGCTGTAGGGATCCGTGGGAAATGCCCCGTACTCGGCCGCTGTCTTGTTGAAGCCGAGGCCGGCGCGGACGCGGTAGTACCCCCGACGTAGCCGTTCGATCACGCCGGCGTCCGCGCCGGTGCGCTGGGCTTCGATCAGGCATTCCTGGATGGCGACCATGAGCTTGGCCACCATGTGCCAGTAGATGGAGCCGAGCCCCTCGTAGGCATACATGGCGCCGGACCTCCCGGTGAAGGCGTGGTGATTGAACACTGCCTCGTAGGCGGCGAGGACGGACGAGCGATGCGCCTCGACGAGCGAAGCCCACCGGATGTCGGCTCCGAGGAGCTGCAACGTCGATTCAACGGCCGATGCATTCTTCATGCCGGCATTGAAGTGGTATCGACCAGCACCATCTCTGACGATCAGCTCGGTGTCGCCCTCGACGACGAGCCTTTCCAAGAGCGGATTCCCGGCAACCACGGACGCGGGAATCTCGTTCTTTTCGAGAAACGACGGCAGCCGGCGGTTGGGGTACAGGAGGAAGCTCGCCTGATCCGGCCGGAAGAGCGCACTCGCGAACAGCGCATCGACCACATCCGCCGTCTCAGCCGGTCCCAGGACGCCCGAGCTCAGCACCGCCACCTGACCCTCGAGCATCTCCGGCAGCCGCCCGATCGCAGCCGTCTCTCCGCCGTTGCGAAAGTCGATGAGGTTGTAGGCATGAAAGAGCCCGTCGCGGCGACGGCTCGAGCGGATCGTCGCGTCCAGGTGCGGGAGTGCGACGGCACAGAGCTCCGTGACGACATCGATCGGGACTTCGACCATCCCGCTGAATCCACTCGCATAGACCGTCGAGCGATACGAGGAGAAGGCCTCGCCGAGCGCCTTCATCAAGGTGGCTCGCTCGTGACCGTCACCTGCCAGATCAGCGTCGGCCCGCAAGATCGCA
Source organism: Acidimicrobiia bacterium (assembly GCA_035458525.1). Taxonomy (GTDB): domain Bacteria; phylum Actinomycetota; class Acidimicrobiia; order Spongiisociales; family UBA5794; genus DATHZQ01. Next base: position 8,596 of record DATHZQ010000043.1, on the reverse strand, counting down.
ACGACGTCGTCGAGCCATTGTGCGACCTCCGCCGACATTGCCACAGTGTCGCGTTCCACGCCCCTCGTCAGCTCCACCAGCCGGCTCACGTAGCGACGCAGGTGATAGAGCGTCACCATCGAGAGGCCGTACCCAACCAGCGCATTGTTGGCGTCGTTCCACTCGGGGCGCTGCGTGTTCATCCAGATGCCGCCACCGGGCACGAACGACGACAGCTTGCTGAGTGCGGGGACGAGCAGCTTCTCCAGCAGAGAGACACGATGAACGTCGCCGGCGAGGTTGGTGAGCAGCTTGCCGTCGCCACCGAGGCGGGCCACCCGTGCGAAGGCCCGGTCTGCAGCAGCATCGTCGTACGTGATCGTCTCGCGCGGATCGGCGACGAGTTGGCCGTAGTCGTGCAGGCGGTAAGGCACGTCGGCATACGTGAAGATCCGACGCTCCAGCAGGCGATCGATGACGCCCGGCACGAGCCGATCGGCCTCGTCGAGCAGGCGCAGCAGGTAGACGATCTGGTGATCCCCCCAATAGCCGATGTTGCTCCACGGATCGTCCGGATCGGGGACCTCCCACTCGAAACCGCTGCGGGTGATGCGGTAGGGATTGAAGCCGTCGGGAGTCGAGGCGTTCACGAAAACCGCCACCACACTGGGGAGATACTCCGGGAAGCTCAGGCAGAGCGCCTCCCAGTTCTGGAAGATGTCTCGCCAGTTGCCTTCGTGACGAAGGACCGGAGCGCCACCCTCGGCGCGCACCTGGATCGAGAATCGGTTCCACGGACGGCTGGGATCGCCGTGACGTCGCGAGAACGTCAAGGGCAGGTATTCGAGCGCAAGGCGTTCCAGATCGGGATCGCCCGTAGCAGCAGCTCGGTCCACGAGCTCGCGATGGTCCACCTCCGGCGGGAGCGCTCGCAACTCGGCGGCGTGGGACTCGGCCACCACGCGATTCCGCTCTTCCACGAACGCACGGAAGTCGCCCGGGTCGCAGCGGTAGCCGTCGGAAAATACGCCCCCGCGCATCACATTGAAGAGCACATTGGCGACGTGGTGAGCCGAGGCGCAGACGTCGCCGGTGCTCTGCAGGGCATCGGCAGCTGCAACCTTGCGCACCAGCTCCGCGGAGTCGTGTTCGATCGATGCTTCGATGTCGCCGACGACGTCCTGCGCCGACTCCAGGTACTGCATGAGGTCTATCACTGCGGCGTGGTCCTGGGCGACGTCGGCCACGAGGTACCAATCCGTCGATGCTCCGGGTCCAAGCTCGACATCCGCCATCAGCAGGTGGGCACCGGGTCGGCCGGTCATGAGGTCGACCGGTTCCACGACGGCGCCGTCGCGCAGCGTTGTGGTTGCCGTTCGATCCACCGTGACGACGCTGGGCCTGAGGCCCGTCGACCACGTGACCGAAGCGCGCAGCGACTCGGCCGGAATGGCCTGGTCGACCATCAGCGCCTCGACGGTGTGCAGTGCGACGTTGCCGGCACCGGCGACGATCTCGCTGCGTCGATAGGCATTCGTGAGGTTGCTCATGGTGCGGTATTGATCCGGGGCCAGTCCGGCCGGGAGCACGTTCACGATGCCGTCGACCAGCCGCACCCTTTGCTTTGTCGACCCGATGTTGACCAGCGAGGTCTGACGGACGAGCCCGAAGCGGCCACTCGTCGCCCAGCGGAAGCGCATCGCCAGACCGAGGTTCTCGTTCGCTTCCTCGAACAGCACCACGTCGCCGAGTGTCGACTTGGCAACCGCACGACGCACCCCCGCGACCGGGTGGCGGCTGTACGGCTCCCACACTGCGGTGCCGTTGCCCGCGCTCACACGGAGGACTGTGACCGGTCCGCTGATGCCCGTGGCCAGATGAAGCCGATCATCCGTCTCGTAGGGGAACAGCGCCGTTTCCATGTCTCGGCGACCTGCGGTCAACGCACCCGCACTCGAGATGAAACACCAGTGGTCGGAGTCGCTCACGAGGCTCATCAGGAACGGATCCAGCGGCCCCAGATCCGGGATCACATAGAAGGTCGATCCGTCGATGTCGACGAATCCCTCGGCGCATGTCGTGAGCAGGGGCGGGTCGAGCGTCATCCGTTCACTCCTCCGATTGTCAGCGCGTGTCCCGCGGCGTAGCGCGGCGAGGTCTCCGGGTCACCGAGCTCGTCTGCGGAATGTGGCCACGGCTGTGGCAAGCGACCTTCAAACGGCCAGCGCCCGAAGAGCAATCCCGGCAGCTCTGTCGCCTCGGTCCCGGGCAGCCAAGCTGCTACCACCGCGTCCGAAGCCTCGATGAGATCGGTGATGACGAGAGGACGTCCCGAGTAGACGACCAGCACCAGCCGTTCGCAGCGCTCCCTCATACGGGCAAAGACCACTCGATCTTCTGCCCTGACGTCGGGAACTGCACAGTCTCCAACCCCTTCTGCGTACGGTTCCTCGGCCAAGCAAACGATGCCGATCGGCAGCTTCTCGTCTCCAGCGAATCTGCCGTCCGCGGCGTAGCGAACATCGAGGCCTGGCGTCGCCAAGGCCTGGCGGAAGGTCGTGCCTTCCGTGATCCCGCCGACCGCCCCCTGCCATTCGATGGTCCACCCTCCGCACTGGAGCCCCATGTCGTCAGCGGCGACGCCCGCGAGGTAGAGCGGTTCCGTGGCAGGTCGCAGCGGCAGCAGCCCATTGTCGGCCAGCAACACGACGCTTCGTCTGGCCGCCTCGGCGGCAAGCGCCCGGTGTTCCGCGGCTCCCACGACCTCGAGGGGCGGATCGACCATCGAGGGATCGGTCAACCCGCTCGATGCTTTGGCGGCGAGGATCCGGCGCACTGCGTCGTCGATTCGCTCCATCGAGATGAGCCCGTCCGTCGCAGCTCTGGTCACCACGTCGATGAAGCGACGGAAGTCGAAGGGCACCATGACCATGTCGATGCCGGCGTTGATCGCTTGCGCCACCGATGCCGCATACGAAGACTCCAGCTGATCCACGCCCATCCAGTCAGTGACCACGAAGCCGCCGAATCCCAGCTCCTGCTTGAGCACCTGGGTCAACAGCTGATGGTGGCCGTGCAGCTTCTCACCGTTCCAAGAGCTGTAGGAGGCCATAACCGTCTCGGCGCCGGCGTCGATCCCTGCAAGGTACGGGGGCAGGTGTCGCGACCGCAGCACGTCTTCGGACACGCGCACGTCGCCCTGATCGATGCGCCACTGCGGCCCCCACTCCTTCCACCAGTCGACCCAGGCCGGCGGCGTCACCGAGCCCCAGGCGGTGCCCCCGTCGCCGACATAGTGCTTGAGACACGCCATCACCGGCGTGTTGCCGCCCGATGCATCACGGAGGCCGGCGACGAGACCGGCGCCGAGCTGGGCAACCACCGCCGGATCGCGGGCGTAGCCCTCGTACGTCCTGCCCCATCTGATGTCCTGGGGCACGGCGACCGTCGGAGCGAAGGTCCAGCGTACGCCGGTCGCCGCCATCTCCTGTGCCGTCGCCCGCCCGATGCGGGTGACAAGATCGACGTCGCAGGCGGCGCCGATTCCGATGTTGTGCGGGAAGATCGTCGCCCCTCGCACGTTGCTGTGCCCGTGCACGGCGTCCACGCCATACACGACGGGAATCCCGAGCCGGGTGTCCCGGCCCGCCTCGAGGTAGGAGTGGACCATGTCGCGCCAGGCGTCCGGGCTGTTGACGGACGGATTCCCGCCGCCGCCGGACAAAACCGAGCCGATGTGGTGGTCGGCGACCTCGGCAGGCGTGATGCTGCCCTTGTCGACCTGGGTCATCTGCCCGATCTTCTCGGCCAGTGTCATCTCCGCGACCAGGCTCGCGGCCCATTGCTGCGGGTTCACGTGCGTCGGCGCTGAGCCGTGCCGGATTCCGGTCGGGACCTCATGGTCCCGACCGGAATCCGGTCACGCTCGGTGGTCCGGATCGGCATCAGGGAGCGGCCTCGAACGCCCCTATGTCGCAGCCGGCGCCCTGCGGGCGCAGTACGCCGCGTTGATCGAACGCCGGGCATGCGGCGGCGTCGGCCGCATCGATCGCAGGGCTACCCGCAACCAATGCGTGGGTCAGCGTCGGACCACCGTTGGCAGCCAGCGCATCGAGCATCGGATCCGTGCTCGGCTGATCGCCCGCCGCCAAGAGGTTGCACGTGTTGTCGCTATCGATGTTGGAGCCGGCCGACACCACGTCGGCCCCTCCGCCGCCGAAGTTCTCGACTGCGCAACTCGCGCCGCCGACGTTGTTGGCCACGATCGTGTTCTTCAGCGTGATGACCGGCGACAGCCCACCGAAGTCGGCCGACAGAATCCCGGCCGCCGTGCCTGCGGGAGCGACGTTCGCTGTGATGGTCGAGTTCGTGATCGACATCTGGCCGTCGGTGTGGAACACAGCCCCGCCGTGCCAGGCCGTCGACACGTTGCCGCTCAGCGTGCTGTTGACGATATCGACGTTGGCGAGGGAGCGCATGCCGCCGCCCACGTTCAGCGCCGTGTTGCCGCTGATCGTGCTGCGCTCCACGGTGATGCTCGTGTCGAAGAACGAGTACACACCGCCGCCGTCCCAGCCGCTCGTGTTGTTCGCGACGGTCGAGTCGATCAGGTTCAGCGTGGAGCCGCCCCCGTTGTAGATGCCGCCGCCGCCCTGCCAGAAGTCGCCGGCGTCTGTGGTCATCAGACAGCCGGTAACCGTGACATGGTCGAGCGTCAGGTTCCCGTTGTTCAGGACGCAACCCGCCAGCTGGAAACCAAAACCGTTCGTCATCGTCAGGTCGGACACGGACGCCGTCGCACCGGACTCGACGATCAGCACGCGATCTGTCGCCTGCCCATCGAGCGAGATCCCCGGAGCATCGCTGGCGTCGATGGTGACGTCACGAAGGACCGTGATCGGTCCGAACAGGTTCAGCGTTCCGCCGGCGAGCGATGGGTCGAACGTGATCGTCCCGCCGTCGGCGATGTCGGCCACCGCGTCGCGCAACGAGCCGTTGCCGGCGTTGTCGAGGTTGGTGACGACGATCTCAGTCGGCGGCGGCAGCGGGACGAGCCGCACCTGATCCAGCAGCAACGAGCCCGTTGCCGCGCCGGCATCCGGAAGCTGGAAGCCATAGCCCCACACTTCGGTGAGGGTGAGGCCATCATTTGGCGCCCCGGCCGGCTGCTCGGCGCTGCGATCCAGGTCTGTGACCGGGATCGTCACTTGGCGCCAGCCGGCAACATCGTCGACGAACGCCGCTTCGAACCGCTCGGCCGTGTCCGGCGCCTGATAGACCCTGACGTAGTCGATGGCGTACTCCTGCGGCAGTGCCAGATTGGGATCGATAGAGCCGCCGAAGTTGCCGCCGATCGCAAAGTTCAGCAGCAAGAAGAACGGCTTCTCGAACACCCACTCGTTCGGGGCAACATCGGCCGGTGTCGCCTCGTGATACATGATGCCATCGACGTACCACCTGATGAGATCCGGCTCCCACTCCACGGTGAACGTGTGGTAGTTGTTGTACACCGGCTCGCCGAAGTCCCAGATGCCGCCGAAGCTGGCGCCACCCGAGTACCCGGGACCGTGGATCGTCCCGAAGATCTCGTTGGGGAGACGGCTGACGTACTCCATGAAGTCGATCTCGCCCGCGGCGGGCCACGGGTTCCGAACGATGTCGGTGCCGAGGCTCCAGAAGGCGGGCCACAGCCCGTCGCCGCCATCGGGCACGAGCAGGCGTGACTCGATCCGGCCGTAGGCGAACTCCTGCCGGTTCTGGGTGAGCAACCGGGCCGAGGTGTACTCGCACGTGCCGTAGTAGCACTCGAGCGAACCATCCGCCTCACGGAGGGTGATCACGAGGTTGCCGTCGCCGTCCGTCGCCGCGTTGGCGGGATCGTCGGTGTAGTACTGACGCTCCTCGTTGCCCCAGCCGTTCTTGCCGTCCGGTGTCACGTCACCGATCTCGTTGCCCCAGTTGGCGGGGTTCGGCGGTGTGCCGGCCGGATCGTTGAACTCGTCACTCCATGCCAACTCCCAGCCGGCCGGGCCGGGATCAGGAGCGCGGTTGTCCTTCACCTCGAGGGTGATGACGTCGCCTTCGCCAGAGCCGTAGTACCAGAAGCTCAGCGACTCGGCATCGGACCAGTCCTGCCCGAGCGGGAAATCGCGGCCGAAGCTCGCGTCGGAGCCACCCGCCGTGATCGGCTGACCGTCGAACGTGTAACCGTTGAACGGCACGACGTCTGGATCACACGGCAGCCCACTGTCGTCGAACCGGAAGTGGAAGACGAGATCGGTCAGTCCGTCGCCGTTGGCGTCCTCTTCGTGGCGCTGCGCCACGCCCGTCTTCTTGTCCACGTGCGTCTCGGTGGCGTTCCCCATCGACACGGTCGTGTGGTCCACCGTGGTCGCATCGAAGTCCGGGGTGCTCAGGAGGATGATCGGCACCACCCCGTTGCCCTCGTTGCAGACCCGTCCTTCGACGTCGATGGCGACGTGCAACGGCACTGTCGCCTGCAACACGCCTTCATAGGCGCCCTGACCGGGCACAGCCATGGGCTCACCGGCAGCAAATTCGAGATCGGCCAAGCTGACGTTCTCCGTGGAATCCCACAGATACGGGAAGCCCTCGAAGTCGTCGAGCAGCAACGGGTCGTAGGGGTCCTGATCGATGATCAGCGCCGAGGATTGCCGGATGAACCCGAGCTCCACATCGACCGGATTGGCGAGCCGCAGCACGATCCGCAGGTTCCCGGTGAACTTGCCGTCGGCGAACGTCTCGATCGGGAAGCTCTGCTCTTGGGGGCCGCCCTGCACGAAGGTCAGCGTCCCGCTGGTTGGCGTGTAGTCACGTCCCGCCTCGGCCGTTGCCGGCTCTGTCGTGTAGTCGATCGATACGGCATCGGGGTCGCTGTCGACCATGGGCCGGTTGAGCTTGATCGTGATGTCCCCGGTCGTGCCTTCGTCGACCTCGAATATGCCTTGGCTGAAGGCCACGTTGAGCGGAATCGAACCGGCCGAGCCGTACAGGCTCACACCGTCGAGATGCCACGTGTACTCGTTGCCGCCCGTGTTGAGTGCGCCGAACGCCCAGCCGTGCATCTCCTGGCGGGTGAAGCCGTCGTTGGGCGCGTTGTTGCCGATGTCCTTACGGAAGAAGTCGTCGAAGGCGAACTCGAAGTACTGCCAGCCGCTGAAGTCGTCGACCAGCGCCACCGACCAGCGCTCTGCATCGTCTGTCGTCGAGCCCGGGCTGCGGTTCTCGATGAGGTCGATGAACAGATCCGTGCCGGAGTTCTGGCCGTAGAGCCAGAAACCAAGACCCTCATAGGCCGACCAGTCCTGCGGCGTCCATGTGTCGAGTGCTTCGTTGGAGAAGTTGTGAATGAAGCCGGCGAACGACGTCACGGTCATCGTTGTTGCGATAGCCGAGTTCGGCGTCCCGTACTCGAAGCTCAGCGGCGGTGCCGCGTCGTTGGTGATCGCCACCGGGCTGCCGTCGCTGAACGTGAAGAACCCGACGGGCACGCCCGATCCTGCGTCGATCCCGCTGGGCAGCGCCCCCGGAGCCAGGTCATCGAAGTCGTCGATCACGTGGTTGTCCACACCGAAATCGTCGAAGTACACGATGTCTGCGCCCTGCGGCAGCACGATCGCCCAGGCCCAGATCTCCGTCAGGGTGAAGCCGTCGTCCGGAGCTCCTCCCGGCTGGAAATCGGTCGCCCGGGTGAAGTCTGACCATGGGATCGAGATGCGTTGCCATCCCGCCGTGGTGTCGGTGAATTCGTAGTCGAAGCGCTCTGACGTGTCCGTGTTGGGATCGGACCGGTTGTCGGAGATCTCCGCCTGGTACGTGAGTCCCGATCCGGTCCCGTAGAACCAGAAGCTGAAACCGTCGGCCAGGCTCCAGTCCTGTGGGCCGACGCCCAAGAAGTCGGCGCCAAATCCGCCGAAGTCGCCGACGCTGAAGTCGACCTGGAGCAGCCCGTTGTCGCCGTTCTGCGCAGGACGCGCCAGCGTGTCCGTGTCGGCCGCGGTCACCAAGGTCGTAGCGACCGAGCTCGCCCCGCCGTTGAAGGCGAACCAGCCGGACGGCAGTCCGGCTTCGAAGTCGGCCAGCTTGTCCGGACCCACCGGCGGTGCCGCCTGTGCGCCGGGCGCCGCCGGCATCAGCACGAGCACCGACGCTGCCAGCAGCAATGCCACCAACGTGGCGATCCATCTCTGTCTTCCCACCAGGACCATGGTCATCCCCTTCTCTGTCTCTCTCTGTTTCGGCATTGTCACCGATCGATTCATCGCTCTTCTCGTTCAGCTCTCATCCAGGACGACGCAGATCCTCACCCCCCGGTGGCTTCGATGCGCTGATACACGCGCACGTAGTCCACGTACATGTACTTCGGGAACTCCTCGTCGAGACCGATCGGCCCCGGGAAGGTTCCGCCCAATGCCAGGTTCAGGATGAAGAAGAACGGCTTGTCGAAGACCCACCGGTCCTCGACGATTTCGGATGCCTTCTCGCCGTACATCTCGCCGTCGAAGAACCACCGAATCCCGTCGGTGTCCCACTCGATCGCATAGGTGTGGAAGTCGTCCGCTATGGGACCGTCGTGCCGGAATCGGCTGCCCAGGCC
>DATHZQ010000042.1:0-24377 GCA_035458525.1 Acidimicrobiia bacterium | reverse complement strand
CTCGAGCGTCTCACCCGTAGCGGTTCACCCGGGTGAAATCGGATCATTCACGCGGGGTATGGTGGCCGGAGAATGGACTGCCGGTATCAACGTTCCTCGAGCGAGCGGCCCGTCGCCGAGGTGATCAAAGCGAAGATCCAGATCCCGCAGCCGCAGACCGGCACACTCGAGCGAACCCGGCTCCTCGAGCCGTTGATGACCGCAGACGACTCGAGCGTCGTGGTGCTGCGAGCACCTGCAGGTTCGGGAAAGACGACGCTTCTCGCTCAGTGGGCGGCCGCCGACCGCGCCCGGGATTTTGCCTGGCTCTCCCTCGACGAAACCGACAATGACCCTGTGACGCTCTGGCGCTACGTCGTCGCCGCGTTGGGCACCGTCGCACCGGAGGCAACCGACAAGGCGCGCGTAGCGGTCAATCGACCAGCGCCCGATGTGACGCACACCGTCGTTCCCGAGCTCCTGAACACGATCGCCGAGCTCCGTCGCCCTCTCGTGCTCGTGCTCGATGACTACCAGATGATCACCGACCAGTCCTGTCACGACTCGATCAACCCATTCCTCAGGCAGATGGCGGGCCCTCTCACGGTCGTCATCGCCTCCAGGGTCGAACCATTGAACTCGGCAAGGATGGCCGTCCAGGGACGAGCACGAATCCTGTCGGGGCCCGACCTCGCGTTCAACGGCGCCGAGATCCTTCAGCTGCTCGCACGACTGGGAGTCCGGCCGACGAGGAGAGCCGCGACGCAGCTGATATCCGAGACCGATGGCTGGGCGGCAGGCGTGCGTCTGTCGATCGGGCGATCGAGATCGCCTGACGAGGCGCAACGTCTTCCTGAACAAGTCGATCTGATCCGAGAGTTCCTCATCCAGGAGATCGTCGAAACGTTGGACCCGGCCGACCGCGAATTACTGCGACGTTGTTCGATCCTCAACACACTGGAACCGGGTCTGGACGAGTGTGTCACCGGAATGGCCCAAGTCGGGAACCGGCTCGCCGAATTGAGCAAGGGCAACGTGCTGATCAGGAGCGTCGACGATCGCAACAAGACATATCGGATCCACCAGCTGCTCCGCGACGTGCTCCAAACCGAACTCCACGAGCACGACCCCGACGAGCGAGATCGCTTGCACGAGCTCGCCACAACGTGGTTCATCGAGCACGATCGCCCGATCGAAGCAGTCGAGCATGCCCTCCGTGTCTCGGAACCCGACCTTGCGGCGCACACGATCGCCGGATGCTGGTTCGAGACGATCATGACCGGCCGACTCGCAACGGTGACGCGCTGGCTCACGCGCTTCGATGATTCGGAGCTTCGACGCTTTCCATTCGTTCTGATCGCGGCCGCATGGGCCGCGGGATTCCGAGGCGACTGGGGTGAGGCCTGGCGGTATTCGCAGGCCACCACGGCGCTCACCACCAAAGGCCAGACTCCCGACGGCACTCGGTCGTTCGAATCCGCTCGCGCCTTGATGCGAGCAGGTCTCGGCTTGGAAGGCGTTACCGAAGTTCGGGCGCAGGCCGAGATCGCCAACCGACTCGAAGACGTGGAGAGCCCGTGGCGGCCCCTCGCTACCGCGCTGCTGGGTGCGGCGAACCTGGCGCTCGGAAGGGACGAGGAAGCACGGCACGCGTTGAGCGAAGCTGCGAACTCGCTCTTCGGTCCTCACGGCGTGGCCACCTACGCGATGGGGCAGCTCGCCATCCTGGAGGCCGGTGAGCACCAGTGGACGGAGGTTGAGCGAGTCTCCGGCCGCGCCATCGAGGAGATCGAACGACTCGGTATCGAGAACCTCGTATCCAGCGGTGCTGCATACGTGATGCATGCGGCGGCCGCGGCACACCGAGGAGACGTGGCCATCGCCCGGCGGCGCCTACGGGCCCTCAATCCACTGCTGCCATCGCTGTCGACCGCGATGCCGTTTGATGCATTCCAGATCCACCTGCTCACAGCCGAGACCTATGCCGCCATCGGCGACCTGCGCGCCGCAGCCGTCCACGCCGAAGCAGCCCGACAACACCACGAGTTGCTCGCCGACGCCGGAATCCTCGAAGCCCGCCTCGCCGCAATGATCTCAAAGACACCACCGGACGCAAGCACGGCCGGGAGACCCCGCACGGCGCCAACGCTCACCGCCCGGGAAAGAGACATCCTCGCACTGTTGCCCACGACGCTCACCCTGCGCGAAGTAGGAGACGAGCTCTACGTCTCGCGGGACACCGTCAAGAGCTACGTGACCAGAATCTACCGGAAGCTCGGCGTCTCGAGTAGATCTGCCGCCGTCACACGCGCCACGGAACTCGGAATGCTCGAGCGAGCCTGAACCATCGAGCTATCGCCATGCAGCCGGAGTTTGAAAGAGCGCGTCAAGGTCACCACGCGCAGGACGGCCAGATCTGATTGCAGACCTGGCGAACGTTGTGACTTCGACAACGAGTGGGCCGACCAGCACTCGACGCGCTCTCCGCCACCCCGGCCGGCGACGCGACGCACATAGCACTTACCGTCGGGAGGATATCTCGCATTCCATTCCGAGCCGATCCGGCAGTTGGCGCTGGCCGCCGCTATCTGGGAGCGCCATGTTGTGCCCGACCGGGCACGCCGAAGACGCCGGCCAGCTCCCGGTCGATCAGCGCTGCGATGGCTCGGCCCATCGAGATCCCAGCCGAGTCGCAACGGCGCTTCCACGTCGCCCACATCGCCGGGGTGGCCGGAACCCGCACCATCTGGAACCGCCCGTCCCGGCCGAGACCGGCCGCCGCTCCCCGTCCTCGATCGCCCGGGGGCCACAGCTCTGCTCGAGCTGCTCCGGCGTGTCGCCTCCGAGGAGCAGGCAGACCTTGATGCCTCGCGAGATCATGAGCGGGCACGCTCGTGAGCGAGATGCGTTTCGCCTTCTACGGCCGGGTGAGTACCGAGGACCAGCAGGACCCAAAGGCGTCGCGCAATTGGCAGATCACCCGGGCCCGACAGCTGATCGAGCCCTCCGGCGGCGAGATCGTTGCCGAATACTTCGACATCGGGCAGTCCCGCTCGCTGCCGTGGGCGCGCCGACCCCAAGCGGCGACGCTCCTCGAAGCGCTCGGGAGCTCCGCTCGCAACTTCGATGCGGTCGTGATCGGCGAACCGCAGCGGGCGTTCTACGGCAACCAATTCGGGCTCACCTTCCCTGTGTTCGTCCACTACAGCGTGGAGCTGTGGGTCCCAGAAAGTGGGCGGCGCCATCGACCCCGGCTCCGACGCCCACGAGATCGTCATGAGCCTCTACGGCGGGATGAGCAAATGCGGACGCAACCGGATCAAGACCCGGGTTCGATCGGCCATGGCCGCCCAGGCGGCAATCGAGGGCCGGTTCCTCGGCGGCCGGCCACCGCATGGCTACCAGCTCGCCGACGCCGGACCGCACCCCAACCCGGCCAAAGCCGCCGCCGGGCAGCGCGCCAGGCAGCTCGAACCCAAGGCGGCCACGGCTCCAGTAGTTCGCCGCATCTTCCGTGAGTTCCTCGGCGGCCGCGGTCTCCGTGCGATCGCCAACGGCCTGACCGCCGACGGCATCCTCTCCCCTTCCGCCGCCGACCCCGGTCGCAACCGCCATCGGCTCGCCAACGGACCCGCGTGGAGATTCACCGCGGTCCGGTCCATCCTGGAGAACCCTCGGTACACCGGCTACCAGGTGTGGAGCAAGCAGCGGCGCGACGAGGTCCTCATCGACGTCCACGATGTCGGTCTCGGCCACCAGACCCGCATGCGATGGAACGACCCCCTCCGAATGGGTCTGGTCCGAGGAACCCAGTCACGAAGCTCTCGTCACTCGAGAGGACTGGGAAGCCGTCCAGGCCCGGTTTCACAGCAACAAGCGTCGCTACACCCGCAGCCCCAAAGAAGGACGCCGCTATGTGCTGGCCGGCCGACTCTCATGCGGCCGATGCGGCCGCCGCATGGAAGGCACCTGGAACCACGACAGGCCCTACTACCTCTGCGCCTGTCGACACCGCGCCGAGCGCGGCAGTGCCGATACAGCGCAGTCCATAGGATGTGCGATATCGGTTGGGCAGCGCCAGGTAGTGCTCCGGCTCTACGATCGTCAAGCGATATCGAATGGAAGGATGCATGGATACAGCAGCGTCAAACCCGTACATGGGGGCGCCGGTCGAGGTGGTCACGGCTCCGAACGGTGCTATTGGCAACCGGCGCATCATCGAGAATGCGGACAAGGTGGCGTACCTGGAGCGTACGGTTGAGAGCCCCGTTCCTGGTGTGTTCGTGTTCGGCGGTTTCGGTCTGGCGCCTACAGCGGTCATCGAGGCAGAGGACGGGTTGATCGCCTTCGATACCGGCGACGTCAAGCACGACGGTGAGTTGATTCTCCAGGCGCTGAGGGAATTCACCGACAAGCCGGTGAAGGCGATCATCTACGGGCACTCCCACACCGTTGCAGGAGCAGGAGTTCTCGCCGAAGGCAACGACGACATCGTCGTGATCGGTCACCCTGATCTGAACGACGTGGTGGTCAAGAATCTCGGAGCAGGCGGGGCGCCCGCGTACTTCCCCGAGGTTTCTCCGTACCTGACGGCCCGTGCGGTGACGCAGTTCAACGGCTACATGCCGAGTGAGGGCCCGGACGGCTACCTCCTCCCCACCAATCTCACTCAAGTCGATGTCGCCTTCATCCCGGTGAACACCCCGGTGCATGACGGGCAGAAGATGAACGTTCTTGGCATCGACATGCAGTTCTTCACCAAGTACGGCTCCGACGACAAGGTTCACACGACCGTGTGGTTGCCGGATCGCAAGATCGTGTTCACCACGATGATCTGGAATGCACCTCCGCAGCTCTACACGCTGCGCGGCGACGTCTTTCGGGACCCGAGGGAGTGGATCGCGGGGCTTCGGTTCACGATGGATCTGGAGCCGGACGTGCTGGTGTCCGCTGCCCGCAGGCCGATCGTGGGCAGAGAGAACATCCAGCAAGCCTTGCAGCTCTACATGGACGGAGCCCGGTTCGTTCTCGACCAGTCTCTCCGCGGCATCCTGAAGGGACTGGGACCCGACGATCTCCGCCACTTCGTGAAGTTCCCGCGGTATCTCGACGAGTCGCTGGTCAACCTCCAGAGCTACGGGGAGATCTCCTCCTACCCGCCGGCGATCTTCTACCAGTCCGTGGGCTGGTACGACAACGATGCCGCCAACCTGAAACCGATTCCACCAGTCGAGGAGGCACGCCGGTGGATAGAACTACTCGGCGGCGAAGAGGCGATGCTCGAAGCAGCTCGCAAGGCGCTCGACGAGCGCGAATTCGCATGGGCAGCCAAGCTCGCCAACCAGGCTTACCTCGTCGATGACCAGAGCCCCGAAGCGAGGCGTCTCAAGGCCGAAGCGCTGCGTCAGATGGCCTACGTCGCGACCGGAGCCAACGACCGGGCACACCTGATGTCCCAAGCCCTCGAACTCGAAGGGAAGACCCGCATCGCACGGCTGATCCCACCCCAGCCAGAGATGATCGTCGCCGATCCCGCCAGATACGTCGAGTACTTCCGCATCCGCATCGACCCGGCCAAAAGCGACAAGGTATCCAGCTTCGTGCGGTTCGACTTCGCCGACTCCGGATCCGTGGGCCTCGATGTTCGGCGAGCCGTAGCCGAGTTCGTGCCGGACCCCGACGAGTACACCAGAACGCCAGACATCATCCTGAGGATGTCTGGAGACACATGGGCTGACCTCTACCTGAGTCGTGCGGCGCCCGAGTCGCTCATCGAAACAGGAGCCATAGAGGTCACCGGCGACGCTTCAGAAGCGGCTCGGATTCTGAACCTGTTCGACCGTCTCGAGCCATGAGACGCCGGCGAGCCGTTTGATACGAAAGGATCCACATGCCCAACAGCAATCCTGGAACCGGAGCCACCCAAGGCGGAAGCCTGCTGCTCGGACCCCGGACACTCCCACCGCCCCACGGCGCAAGCGACGTGGTTCGTGAATCGGTGGCGGCGTCGATCCCGGCTGATCGCAAGCACACAGGTCCGATCCCGGAGACCGACGAGGAGTGGCTGGTGTTCGTCGCCGCCGCGGATGAGCCGGCGATTGCCGGGGCGCGGGCGCTCGAGGAGAGCCTGCCGGTCACCGTGGAGCGCGACGAGATCGCCGGTGTGGACGTGTACCACGTGGTTCCCGACGAGATCAGCCCGACCCACGAAGAGCACCTGTTCGTACACGTCCACGGTGGCGCCTACGTTCTCAACGGCGGACCGGCCTGCGTCACCGAGGCGCTGCTACTGGCCGCCGGCGTCGGGATCCGGGCGGTGTCGATCGACTATCGCATGCCTCCGCTGCATCCCTACCCGACACCGGTCGACGACGTGGTGGCGGTCTACCTGGAGTTGCTCCAACGACAGCGCGCTCGCTCGATGGTGATGGGCGGCTCATCGGCCGGCGGTGCGCTCACCATGTTGGCCGTGCAGCGGCTGCTCGAAGGGGGGATGCGGGCGCCGGGCGCGCTGTTTGTCGGCACGCCGGGTTCAGACATGTCCGGTATCGGCGACAGCATTCGCCTCAACCAGGACGTCGACCGCAGCATCCCCGAGTTCAGCGGGCTCGTCGAAGCGATGGCCAAGTTGTTCGCGAACGGGATCGAACTGACCGATCCCAGGATCTCGCCACAGTACGGCGACTTCGACGGCTTCCCACCGACCCTGCTCGTGTCGGGAGTCCGCGACATCCTCCTCAGCAACACCGTCCGCACCCACACCAGCCTGCTCGAGGCCGGAACCGAGGCCGAGCTGATCGTGTTCGAAGGAATGTCCCACGCCGACTACCTCATCGAGTTCTCCTCCCCGGAGCATCAGCTGCTGCTCGCCCAACTCGACCGATTCTGCGCCCGCCACCTGCAAGGCTCCGCCCGGAAACCCTCGGGCGGCCCAGACAGAGTCGACTCCCTCCGCTGGGCCTGACCGACGGTCATCTGAGCCCAGCACAAACCCAGCCGATCGCTGGTCAGATCGCATGCGACGAGTAGGCCCGACAGACACACCCACGGCGAGCGATCGAGCGCCCAGATCACTCACGCCGCCGCGCGGAGTACGACTGGTGCGGTCAGCACGGCAGCGCGGAGCTGGTTGATGGCCGCGGTGCGGGCGATCTGGGCGCCGCTGCGAGCGACCAGCACGGCCCTGAGGCCCTCGCGGGCTCCTCGGGTAGGGGTGTTGACCACTTGGTGCGTCCCAGGACTTCACGGGCGGCGCGTACGGCGTCCAGCCCGTCGGACTTGGCGCCATCTTTGGTGGGGCGGGTGGAGGGTCAATCGAACTCGATGACCCACTCCGCTTCGTGATTCAGTGTGGCGGTGAGACCGGCGCCGTACCTTCCCGTGCCCTCGACTGACCACACCCGGGACTCGGTCGTTGAGTGTTCGTTGGCCCACTCGATCACTTGGCGATACCCCGATGCGGTGGCCGGGAACTCGCTGCGAGCGATCTCGGCCTCGGTGCGAGCCGCCACCACCGCAGCGGTGATGCGGTCGCGATCTGGGTCGACTCCAATGACGTGTTCGACTAGGTCTGCCAGCATGATCCCTGCCTCCTCTCTGTGGGGACGTGTGTCGGCGTCAGCCTGAAGAGATTCGTTGCGGCAGGACTGTGATGAGTCACCTCGTAGGAGGGACAGGCTCCTGATCAGGCCAGCAATGGAAGGCAGGCGGCGCCGGCGTTCGCTGGACGAATCTCGACAAGGAAACCCGTGCCGGGGTCAGCCGATCTGTGGGTCACAGCAAACACCGGCGCCATCCTGACCGATCTCTTCGACCCGCCCCAGCATCATCACAACCGATCTGCGAAACCTTGCAGTTCGCCCGTTCCACCTACTACGACAACCTCGATCGTCCACCTTCGGCCCGCGACGTGTCTGCCGAGGTGTCGATGCCCGAGCTGAAGCGGATCTGGAACGACAACTATCAGGTGTACGGGCGACGCAAGCTGTGGCGTCAAGCCGTCCGGGAAGGCTTCGAAGTGGGCCGTGACCGGGTGGCCCGTCTCATGGCCGAGCTGGGGAATCGCCGGGGCGGTGCGGGGCAAGACCGGCCACACCACGATTCCCGACGGCAAGGCGGAACGGCCGGCGGATCTGGTCGACCGCAACTGGAACGTCGCAGCGCCCAACCGGCTGTGGGTGATCCCAGGGGCGGACTACACGGGTGGCAGCGCTGGTGACTGTCTTCGAGGTTTGAGAGCTGCATCGACCGTTCGTACGCCGGTGATCGGCGTGGCAGATCTCAAGGTACAAGTTCGAACGCGTCGGTGTGGGCGGGGCGAACGATGGAGAAGTGCCGGCGGTCGAGTGTGGCGATCTTGGTGATTTGGAGGCGTTCGGCCGTTGCCACGACTGAACCGTCGACGGTCCCCAGCGCCAGGTCCCGATACCGACTGACCAGTTCGGCGATGCGGAGCCAGTCACTCGCCATGACTGCCTCAATGGCGAACTCACCCGCGGCGAGATCACCCAGGAAGCGAACCTCGGCGTCGACGCCAAGCCGTGTTCCGATGAGGTATGCCACCTCGGTGATCACGAGCACGGGAACGATCAATGGACCGGGATGGTGCAGCAGGAGCTCGAGCGATTCGGCGTGGTGGCGGTCGTCGGCATCGACGTAGGCGTAGAGCGGTCCCGCGTCGATGAGGAGGGCTATCGCGCCACCTCGGCGGCGAGGATCTCTTCGATGCGTTCGGAGATGTCGTCACGGCCGCTGCGGCCCGCGCCGGCAGCTCGAAGAAGACGGCCGTGACCGCCGAGGTGATCCTCGATGGCTTCGCGGGTCAGCTCAGAGACAGTGATTCCACGCCGTTCAGCCTCGTGGCGGAGCTTGGCGTCGAGCTCATCGGGCAACTTGACCGTGGTTCGCTTCATGGTATGTCAGCATATCTCACGAGGTGAGTTGAATGAAGGGGTCTCGATCAGGCCGATTCTCCTGAACGACACTCAGACACCGCTTGAGGCCGCCCAGGAAGCGATCTCCGCAGGATATGACGCTTCCCCGAACTACATCCACGTGTCGGCCCCCGGATGGAAGTTCGGACCAGGCCATATGCGCGTGGAGAGTTCCGCCGGACCGATCGACCCTCCGGAGTGGGACGGCACTGTCGCCGTGATCGACGATTTCAGTTTCGATGACCGCGACCTAACAAGCGGCCACGGAGACTTCATAGCGAATTTGGTAGCCGCGGCGGGCCTGAACCCGGTGAAGATCCACCTCCAGTTCAAAGACGAGAACACCGACCAAGACTGGCCGTACTTCGGAGACCAGTGGTCCGTGGCTGCCGCATTGCACCAGGCTCTTGCACTCCCCGAGGTCGATGTCGTCAACATGTCGTTCGGAACCTACCCCTGGGCCGGTGTCGTACCGCACCTCGTTCGTGACCAGATCGCAGTCCTTTCCGAGAACGATCTCGCGATGATCGCGGGCGCCGGCAACGACGCGCCGATCGAGCGGTTGAGTGATCTCACGATGATCGATGCCGGCATCTACACCTGGCGGATGGAGTGGGACCACTTGTCGATGTCACAAGGCTGGGTCAGGGAACGGGGCGTGGCCCGGATCGAACTCGACGGGGATCTGGCATCCCGCATCGAGGTTCTGGAGTTCGAGGTGATCGAGATTCTCGAATAGGCTCAACCGACTGGGGTTGACCACCTGCCCCAAATGCTCGAACGGGACTCGGACGGGGCCGGGTCCGGCCCGGGTCGCCGACCTTTCGGAGGCTCTTCGGCCGGCGGATGATCCGCATCGTCGAGCCGCTGCCGCGAGCGGCGCAGAGTTAGACGAACCAGACAGAACCGAACCCGACACACCCTACGACGCCCTCAACAGCGCCTCACGGGACCCCAACATTGTTAGATGGGCGGCTAGTTGATGATGTCGGCTGCATCAGAGAGCGCACGCAGTAGACCGAACACGAAAACTCCGGTTGTGCCCAGGTAGCCAGCAACGGTTGCTGTGCGAGCGATCCATGACGGAGTATGCACAATCCCGCTGATCCACATGACTGCAGTCGCTGCGAAGACGAGGAGGAACGACCATGAGGCCCGCACTGGGGCTTCACAACCGCAGATTCCCTCGCCTCCCGAGAGGATGGCACTGCCAAGGGACAGCACGGCCATCAAGCCGACTGCGGAGATTGCGACATACACGACACCGATCGGCCGCCACCCCTCGTCGCCACCGGGGAGGCGGCGGTCGAGCATCCCGAACACCCCGTCAGCGACCACACCAAACCCGACGAACAACCCGATGATCAGGGCAACGAGCAAGGGCCCGTTCCCGAGTATGGAGAAGTCCACATTGTCAGGATTCATCAGATCCGACGTTGCGCTCGTGAGACCGAACAACAGAATCCCGAAGGCCACACCGCGCCATCTTCCGACCCAACCGAGCCAGGGACGTATCGCCAGGTACATCCCGGCACCGACCATCCCTGAGATGATGCCGATGAACACGACAAGAGCGATCGTTCCCCCAAGAGTCAGCTCCCCAACAGTGAATCCAGCCTCCGTGATGCGTCCTCCGCCGCGAGTTCCGGATGCGGCGCCAGCTATCCGCATGAACACACGACTGCCAACACCACCGACGAGAATTCCAGCCGTCAGCCCAGCGATACCACCAGCTGAGACGTGGCGTACCAGCCCGGGCCACGATCCGAATGGCGCTGCATACGACCATCTGGACGCAGCGCTGATCGATTGAGTGGCGGCCTTGGTCATTGCCCCACTCCTCGCTGACGTTCGGGACTTCACTCTACGCGCCCCAATCCCCGACCGCACCAGCAATCTCACAGCTGCCCCCCTATTGGTGCCAAATGGATGATGTGGTGGTCGGCGAAGTTCAGGAAGGGACGCCTCGGCGTCCCTATGCAAACCTCACCGCGATCAGGTTCCGGATGCAGGTAGCTGCTTGACCGCGCGGGACTGCCGGATCTGCTCGGAACTGAGTGCGCGATATCGCCGATGGCAGCCAGTGATATGTGCGTTCCAGTCGGCGCTGCCGTCGCTGCCGTCGCTGCCGGCCAGCGCCACCAGCGCCCCCATAGATCTGGGCTGCGACCCGATTGGTGACCACCATCATCAACGGGAAGGACCCGAAGGCGTAGTGTCGCATCGCCCGCAGGCCGAGCCCGGGAACCATTGGCGGTGCGGCCTTCTCTCCACAGGTGACGAACGCCATCAATGCGACCTCGCCGAAACCCACGAACGGGGGTTCATGGCCGGCGGCTGGGACGTACGCCCCCAGGCACACACCAGCGCTCGACGTGGACTCACCCGGGCGGGATACAGCGGCGGTGACGGCATCATGCGCCGTAGCCATGCGTAGTCGGTGGTGAAGGCGCCCCCGGCCCATCGATGGGCGTACCAGTGCCATGTGGGTGAGTCGACCGGCGCCGCGGCGTGTCTAGGGACTCACGTTCCCAACCGTGCTCCCTGCGCTGGCGATCACGGCCCGACCTGCCACAACGGGACACCCGAGCCTTCGCTCACGGTCACGTAGCCGAGTCCGTCAGCCGTAAACGCCAGCGCTTCTCCTTGGCGCTCAACGGGCGACGGTGCGGCACACGGAGGCTCCGCAAACGCAACACCGAGATCGCGCTCGCTGCGTGGCCACATCCAGACCTGGTCGTAGCCACGCACCGCGATCATCGTTCCGTCTCGGCTGAGGTCGGCCGCCGTTGCCAACCCCCCGGAGCCCAGCTGCAAAGTGGCGACCTCGGTCATCTCCAGGACGGTGTCGCTCTCGATCGCCGCCACCCCGGCAGCTCTGAGGACGATGGAGCGCCCGGCGTCGGACTTGGTGATGATCAGCAGATCGCCGTTGATCGGATCGACGACGACCGCCTCGGCATCGGTTGGTGATATCGGGTACCTGAGCCGGAAGCTCACGATGTCCGTGGCTGCGCCGCCAGCACGCGGGTCGGGCTCGGGAAGGCGATGGACGATGACCTCAGGGCGGAATTCGAAGTTGTCCCCGATGTCGGCGACATACAGGTAGTCGACTCCGCGGCTGGGACCGGGCCCGATCGCCATGTCCTCCCAGTCGAAGGCGATCACACCCTCGAGCGACCATTCTCCGAGTGCGGTTCCGTCGGCTGTGACGGCGTAGATCGATGCGTCGTCGCCGGAGTCGTTGTGGAGCCAGTACACACCCTGGTGAGTGCGGCTGGCTGCGATCCCCGAGCTCTCGACCAGCGCTGGTTCACCGATCCTGCCGACCTCCGTGATCGTGGTGAACCGATCACACACGGTCGCTCCGGGGGGCGGCGGGTTTGGTACGAACTCGGGTTGGGGCGGCTGCGAGGTCGGCGGAGCGGTCGTATCGGCCGCTGCGCTGGTGGACGTGACGTCGGCGGTGGTCGTGGTCGCCCCGGCACCGGCGGGGGCACGGGTCGTCGTGGTGGCTTCCGACGCCAAACCGACGGTCGTGCTGGATTCGCTCGTAGCGGCCGATTGTGCCGCGCTACAGCCCACTGCAAGCAACACGATCGGGAACCACGCGAGGGCGGGGCGGCGCATCGCCGGGATGGTATCGGCAAGCGGGGACAACGGTTGATGCCAGTGGACGACACCGCGCCGGGCGTCGCTTGCCTGCCGGGCAGAACGCCGCAACGGCCTGCGTCGACGGACGTTGCTCGGTTTCGACGCGGCCACGTGCGGGGGATCGGCTAGTCCGCGAGAAGGTACCGGGTCGCTTCGTTGATGCTCATCGCGTGACCGCGTGCATGTAGTTCCTGGTAGTGCTCCTCACCCAGAGCTTCGACTGCTGCATCAATTCCGGGTTGGAGCTGACGGTCGTAGAAGGGTGCGTTCTGCATGACGAAATGACGGTCGCCGGCACCGAAGAGGACGGCGGCCCGCGCTGCGTCTCCCTGGACACCGGCGAAGAGGCCGGCTTGGAGGAATGCCATGCCGGACGAGATCGCCGCTCCCATCTCAAGCGCGGCCTGGGCCGAGATCCGGTTCAGCCCGATGGCCCGTTCGCGTTCGCCGGCGTTCCAGACGCTGAAGGACAGGTTGTGGAGGGCGACCGGCCGGGTCAGAGGGTCGGCATCGGGCCTGTTGGCCAATTCGACACTCTCTTGGGCGTACCGCAGCTGGACCTCGGCGGGCTGGTCGCCGACGTTGGGAATGAACATGTTGGCGTGCATCTGGCCGAACGTGTCGCCGACGGCAATGAAACGCCGCCGTCCCTCTTCGAGCATCCCGCGTACCTCGTCGCTCTCGTCACCTGCCCACAGACGCGCCTGGCCGAGCAGCGTCAGTGGCCATGCGGCACCCTCGTCGTACCCGATCCGACCGCAGATGGCGAGGCTCTTCTCCAGGAGCTCGAGCGCCGTGGGGACGTCTCCGACCGAGAAGGCGAGATGCCCCCGGCGGGCCAAGGAGTAGGCCAGGCCTTGCTGATCGTCGAGGTTCTCGTAGATCGTGGCCGCCTCATCGGCAAACGAGAGCGACTCGTCATACAGGGCCGCAAACATGAGCAGGAACGAGGCAGCGGTGAGCGTGTCGGCTCGGGCGCGGGTCCGCATGTTCGCCGACGCTTCGATCAGCCGCCTGAGGCGGGCGACGCCCTTGTCGAGCTTGCCGGAGAAGAGCCACACGTGGCCCAGCGACCATCCCATGTCGAGCGCGGCGTCGACCTTTCCGGTTGCGAGGAGCCGGTCGAAGGCGGCCTCGTAGTCGGCCAGCTCCGATTCGATCGTCACCCTTGCTTGCGCTCGACCGCGGCCAAACACGGCGCCTCGCAGCTCGCGGCACCGGGTGCGGTAGTGGGCGTCGTGGCGTTCCACGGCCGCGAGCCAGGACCCGGCCTCATAGAGGTGGGATCGTGCATAGAGGCGCATGGTCTCGAGGAGCCGGTAGCGGGAAAGATCGCCGGGCAGGACATGGAGCAGCGAAGCACCGGCGAGGCGCCGAAGGGTGTCTATGGCGGCGACTTCGGAGGCTCCTTCCAGCACGTCGGCGGCTGCGGCCAATGAGAAGGTGCCCTCGAACACGCCCAGCCGGTCGAACCCCTCACGATCGCCTGAGCCGAGGAGCCCGTAGCTCCAGTCCAACGACGCCTGCAGTGAACGGTGGAGCGGTCGCTCCTCCTCAGTGCCGACGAGGAAGCTGAAGCGTTCCTGCATGCGGCTTTCGATCTCCGTGGGCGTGACCACGTCGGCCCGGCCCGCAGCGAGTTCGATCGCCAGCGGCATGCCATCCAGATGACGACAGACAGAGGTGACGGCGACCAGGGTGCCGTCGTCCAGCACAAAACCGGGGCGAACGGAGGCAGCTCGAGCCGCGAAGAGTTGCTGCGCTTCGCCCACTGCGGCATCGTCCGCCGAGATGTCGAGGCCGGCCAGCGCAAAGCGGTACTCCCCCACGACGTCCAGGATGCGGCGGCTGGTTGCCAGGATGCGGACACCCGGCGCTCCGCCAAGCAACTGGGTGGCGAGCCGGCTGACGTCTGCGGTCACATGCTCACAGTTGTCCAGCACGATCAGCACCGTCTGCGGGCGCAGCCGCCTCAGCAACGCTTCAACCGGGTCGACCGTGGGCCCCGTCGTCAATCCCAGAGCCGCCGCAATGGCTTCCACGATTCCCTCTGGCTTGGCCACAGCCGCCAGGTCAACGAGCCAGACGCCATCCGGGAAACCGCCTGCGACGCGGCTCGCCATCTCCACTGCCAAGCGAGTCTTGCCCGCACCGCCGGGGCCGGTCACCGTGGTCAGGCGGTGCCGGTGAATGACCGATTCGAGCTCGCCCAGTTCGTCGGCGCGGCCGATGAAACTGCTGATCGGCGCCGGCAGATTCGTCGGCGGAGCCGCACCGGGGTCGAGGGCGGGGTCGTGGAGGAGGATTCGCTCTTCGAGCTGCGCAATGGCCGGCGAAGGCTCGATACCGAGATCATCGGCGAGCAAGCGGCGGAGACGGACCAGGGTACGCAAGGCTTCGGTCTGGCGATCCGCCCGGTACAGCACCTGTGCCAGCAGACCCCAGCAACGTTCCCGATACGGATGCTCTCTCGTCAGTATCTCCACGTCTCCCACGTTGGGTTGCTGCCCGGCTCGCAGCTCCGCCTCGATGCGATCTTCCAGGGCTCGCAGCCGGAGTTCGTCGAGCCGGGCCGATTCGGGCGCCACAGAGGGAAGGTCCTCGAGGCCCTCGTACGGCCGGCCCCGCCAGGAGTCCAGCGACGCATCGATCAGTGCAACGGCGGCGGCCGGATCGGAGCCGGCCAGGCGCCGTGCCTCGGCTACCCGGGCTTCGATCGCTTCGGCGTCGATGACGTCGTCCTCGGCGGCGACGAATCTGTAGCTGCTGTCGACACGAACGATGCGCTCGCGGCCGAGGTTCCGGCGTAGGTTCGAGACGTAGGTGTAGAGCGAATCACGAGCACGGTCCGGTGGCTCGTCACCCCAGATCTCGGTCACGAGCCGGTCGGCCGCCACGGCGCGGCCCGCATCGAGCAGGAGCAACGCCAACACCGATCGCTGCCGGGGCCCGCCCAGTGGGATGGGCACGTCCTGGTCGGTGACCTCCAGCGGACCCAGCACCGAAAACAGCATGTCTTGGCTGAGTCTACGACGACGCACCCATCCGCCGGCTCCCCTGAAGCTCGGGCGGTGACCGGCGTCAGCTCGTCGACGGTGTTGGCGTTCCTTCGCCACGGACGGCCTGGCGCACGTACTCGTCCGAGTACGGGTACGTCACCAACTCGTAAGAGACCCGCCCGTCTTCGGCGAACTCGGTGAGGCTGATCCCGGCCAGCTCGAAGGGATTTCCTGCACTGTTCGTGCCACTCCACATCCACAGAAACCCGCCCTGGGTTCCGTCGTCGGACAGCCACATGTCGTACACCGTGATCTGAGCGTCGACGGCCCCTCCGAAGAGCGTGTAGTAGAAGGCGTCTCGATAGTTCACTGCGCCGAATACGTCGTCGTCCATCACGGCTCCGTCCGTGGCGTGCGTGCCGAGCAGATCTGCGATTTCGTTCTCGGTACCGAACGAGGCCGGATCATCGAGTATGGCCGTGATCTCCGTCATGACGGCCAGAGACCGCTCACGCCGTGCGGATACGGATACGTTGGCCGGTTCGGCGTTGGCCACCTCCTGCGCCTCCGCCACAGCCTCGTCGTACCGGGCTTGCACGTCGGCCAGCTCGGCCTCGAGGCTCTGGTATTCGTCCGACTCGGTCACATCTTGGGCGCAGCCGCTGATCGCAGCTGCGATCGCCAGCACCACCATGATCGTCATCATCCTCATCGGAACCTCCTTTCACCGACACCGTGCGCCGCCAACCTCAAGGGAATCCAAAGGACCGGCACGCAAAGGAGGGAGCCCTTGGCTCGGGCTCCCTCCTGGGGTTGCGGACGGCGATCAGTCGTTCGACGCCCGGTCAGATGCGTCGTAGATGATCGAGCCGACCCCGGTGATCTCCACGTATCCGGTGTCGGCATCGAACCACCCGGTCTCGTCGATCGTGCCGGAGGCCCCGGTAAAGCGTCCGGTGCCACCGGTGATCACCATGGTCTCGGCGAAGGTCGTCTCCCCGGTCATCACGCCGCTGTACGTCCCGAACAGCATGTCGCCGTTCGCCGCAGTGACGACGAGCTCGGCATCGCCGAAGGTTCCCGCGAAGAGCTGGAAACACTGTTCGGTGGCCCACGTCACGTAACCCAGATGGCTGATCTGTCCCGTTCCCGACATCGAGGAGACCCACTGTGACGGTTCGCTGCACCGTCCGTCGAAGTAGTCACCAGCGGGAAGGCCGGGCGAGTATTCGAGCCCGGTCAGGTATCCGCTGAGATCCTCCTTGATCGTCCGCTCGGCCAACTGCCCGGCGGCAGCGGGCACGGCCGCCGCCAGCAGCACTACGAGCGCGCCTGCCACCAAAAGCTTGCGTATGTGCATGTCGATCATCGGCACCCTCCTTTCCTTTCCTCCGGCAGGATGCGACCGCGACCTCAAGGGAATCCAAAGACCCGGGGCACGCGGCGCTGTGGTACGAGTGCGGTGCGGATGGCGAAGCCCTGTGAATCCGTCCATCGTCGACAGTCGGAGAGGTCGAGGATTCAGTCGACAGGGGATTCTGACCCTGGTTCCTCCGGATCTGCCGGAGACACAATGTGAGGAGGCACGCGAGGGTGGAAGATGGGAAGCGTCTTTCTGTCGTACCGTCGTGCGGACAGCTCGGCTTGGGCGGGACGCCTGAACGACCAGCTAGAACTCCGATGGGGCCGGGACCTCGTCTTCCAGGATGTCGAAGACCTCGAGCCTGGGGATGACTGGAGGCAGGCGATCGCCGACCAGCTCACCGGTTGCGGCGTGTTCCTCACCGTGATCGGTCCGGCATGGCTCGAGCTGGCCGACGAACAGGGGCGGCGGCGGATCACCCTCGATGACGACGTGCTGCGCGAGGAGATCGAACGCGCCATCGAGATGTGCCCCAAAGTGGTTCCGGTACTCGTCGGTGGCGCCGTCATGCCGAACAGTGATCAACTGCCGCAGTCCATAAGACGGCTTGCGGATTTCCAGGCAGTGCTACTCCGCGATGATCGCTGGACACCCGATGTTCGGTATCTGATGGACCAGCTGCGTCAGTTCGTCATCGAGACGCGGCCGGAGGTGTTGACGCTCGACGCAGCCAAACACCACCTGTACGAGCTCCAGCGGAGGTTTATCGATGCCCTCGAGCGCGATCGCGACTCCGCGGGTGCGCTCGAACTTGCGCAAAAGACCTCACGCCTGCTCGATCATGTGCTCCCGCTCTATCCCGACGACCCGTGGCTGAAGGCCACTCGTGGGTACTCGTACAAGAACGAGTCGATGGCGCTGCGGCGGCTCGGGCGAGCCGTCGAGGCCGACACGGTGCTTGCCGACGCCGATCGGATCTTCAAGACCATGGTTGCGGAAGACCCCAACGACGCTGCGGCGTGGAATGGTCGTGGCAGCGTGGCTGCAATCCGGGGCGATCTGCAGCAGGCCCTCGAGCTCGTCGATAAAGCCCTGGAGCTCGACCCATCGTATGAGGCTGCCTGGCGTGATCGCGAGCGCCTACTGCCAGAGCTCGGCGTGCGCGAGTTCAGCGTGCACGTAGGTGACCGAGTCGGGAGCTGGACAGGGCTCAGGGGCACTGTCGTTGCGGAAGGGATCAGCAACGTCGGCCCACGCGTGATGGTGCAATGGGACGGCCGACCACCGGGCAAACTGGACAACATGGACACCAACGCCGTGACACGTCTCGACGTCGAAGCCCCTCGATAGCCGGCGTGAAACTGCTGCCGCAACCTGGGAGTTCGCTGGCTTCCGGGAGCGTAGCCCCGGCCTTGATGAGTCGGGGGGCTCGGTGACCGGGGAGACCGTCATCGCAGGTGCGTTCCGGTACCGCCCTCGTCGCGGGGCACCAGCCCATCTGGCCCTAGGGGTTCGACGTCTGCCTGATCGTCAATGTCGCGGACAACGTGGCGCTCCACGGCCTCGCCGAACAGGCGAGGAGCCGCCTTGCCAACCCCACCCCCGAGCTGCTCGCACACCTCTTCGACATCCTCGAACTCGACCTCACCCGCACCGACTCCCACCGCTTCGAAGACTCCGGAACAATCCCCATCCCCCACAACCCCACTCTCGACCCGTTCGGCGAAGTTCACGAAGGGGGGCCTCGGCCCTACAAACCACGGCGATGACAGAACCACCATTGCTCGTGCGGCCCCCGGTCTGTAGGCCGTTGGCCTCTCGTCGGCCTCTCACTCCCCAAAGCGCCCGACGGGACGGACCGCGGAGTGGTCCCGGAATGGCCGAAACCCCCTGGGATCAGGGGGTTTCTCGGTGTCGGAGAGAGGACTCGAACCTCCACGAGCTAAAAGCTCACTAGGCCCTCAACCTAGCGCGTCTACCAATTCCGCCACTCCGACGTGGGGCGCGCAGTATACCGACGGCCGGCGCCCGCCACTCGCTCGCCGGCTAGAAGTAGAACCGGGCCAGCGTCTCTGCGACGCAGGCCGGCTTCTCCGAGCCCTCGAGCTCGATCGTCACCTCGGTCTTCACCTGGACGCCACCGGCAACTTCGTGTGCGTCGCGCAGGACGCTGCGCGCCCGTACTCGGTTGCCGACGGGTACCGGCGTGATGAAACGCACTCGGTCGAGCCCGTAGTTGATCGCCATCTTGACGTCGGGAATCTCCACGCTGG
This sequence comes from Acidimicrobiia bacterium, assembly GCA_035458525.1. Lineage (GTDB taxonomy): Bacteria > Actinomycetota > Acidimicrobiia > Spongiisociales > UBA5794 > DATHZQ01. The sequence continues at coordinate 5,176 of DATHZQ010000042.1, read as the reverse complement.
GTGCGATGGCAGACACGAGCGAGAGCGTGAGGAATCCGTGGGCGATCGGACCGCCAAACGGGCCGGCTGCGGCCTTGTCGAGATCGACATGAATCCATTGATGGTCCAGCGTCGCATCCGCAAAGGCGTTGACCGCTTCCTGCGTGACGGTGACCCACTCGCCAACCCCGATTTCCTCGCCCACCCGCGCCTCGAGGTCCTGGAGAACAGTCACGGTCGGTCCTTTCGAGTCGGAGAACCGCCGAGGCTAGCCGGACGACGGGTCACGCCTGGTTGATCACACCCTGAAGCACCGTCTCGAGCGACGGCCCTGCGATCACCTCGAGCTCGTACGCCACTCGCGTGCTGGGAAGGTCGCCGAGATCGATGACCCGCGCCAGATCGATCGGCGTGCCGATCACTACCGTGTCCGGATCGGCGTTTCGGATCGTCGCTTCCAGCTCCGCCCGCTGCGTGTCCGAGTAGCCCATCGCCGGCAAAACCGGACCGATGTGCGGATACTTCTCGTAGACCCCGGCGATTGAGCCGGTCGCAAACGGACGAGGGTCGATCAATTCGGCGGCTCCCCAGCGTTGGGCGGCGACAGCCCCGGCTCCAAACGGCATCTCGCCGTGGGTGATCGTCGGGCCATCGTCGACGACGAGCACCCGCCGTCCTTCAATTGCATCGGGGGCGTCGACGGTGATCGGTGAAGCGGCCTCGATGACCGTGGCGTGCGGGGCCACTGCGGCAACGTTCGCCCTGACGACCTCCACGCCGTCGGCGGGTGCCGTGTCCATCTTGTTGATGATCACCACGTCGGCACGGCGGAGGTTGACCTCCCCCGGCCAGTACAGCAGCTCATGTCCGGCACGGAACGGGTCCAAAACGCAGATCCACAAGTCAGGTCGGTAGAAGGGGAGATCGTTGTTGCCGCCATCCCAGACGATGACATCGGCCTCGGCCGCAGCGTGTTCGAGGATGGCTGCGTAGTCGACGCCGGCGAAGATGACAGCGCCGTCTCGCAAATAGGGCTCGTACTCTTCGCGCTCTTCGATCGTCACGTCTGCGTCATCCAGATCCTGGGCCTTGGCGAAACGTTGCACACGCTGCCGGGCGAGGTCTCCGTACGGCATCGGATGACGGATGGCCGCTACTCGCTTTCCCGCTTCGGCCAGGACCCTCCGAATCTCACGGCTGGTCTGACTCTTGCCGGTACCGGTGCGTGTTGCGGTCACGGCGACCAGGGGACGCGGACACGGGAGCATCGTTGCTGCAGCCTCGAGACGAAAGGCGGCACCGGCCGCAACCGCCCGTGCCGCAAGATGCATCACGTGCTCGTGCGTCACGTCGGAGTAGGCGAAGACGACCTCGTCCACGGCGAGTCGATCGATGAGGGCCTCCAACTCGGCCTCCTCGAAGATGGGAATACCGCGGGGATACCCATCACCCGCCAGCGCAGCAGGGTATCGCCGGCCGGCGATGTCGGGGATCTGCGCCGCAGTGAACCCAACGACCCGGTAGTCGGCGTTGCCGCGGTAGACCACGTTGAAGTTGTGAAAATCGCGCCCAGCAGCGCCGAGAATCAGAACATTGGTAGGCATGACGCCATGCTGGCCGGTCGACTCCAAACCCCGTAGGGGCAAGCGGCCCGGATGCCCGATGCCATCTGGTGCCTCGACCTGCCCCTACCCCGCCTCCGGCGGCGGTGCCATTCCCCGGCAAGCGGGCGACTAGACGCAGAGCAATGAAACGAGGCCCACCAGGGCCGACACGAGAACTCGCCGTGAACTGCCGAGGCGAAGCTCAGATGACGTTGACGATCTCGGGGAAGTGGCAGGAGACCCAGTGGTCGGGCTCGAGCTCTCGGAGTTCGGGGACGTCGACGTCGCAGACACCCTCCTGCGCCTTGGGGCACCGGGTATTGAACCGACAGCCGGCCGGCGGATTGGCCGGCGACGGGATGTCGCCTTCGAGAATGATGCGCTGGCGGGACTGCTCGAGCTGCGGATCAGGGATCGGCACTGCCGACAACAGTGCGTGCGTGTACGGATGCATGGGACGGTCGTACAGCGCATCCCGGTCGGCCAGCTCGGCGATGCGGCCGAGATACATGACGGCCACCCGATCGGAGATGTGGCGCACCACCGAGAGATCGTGGGCGATGAAGAGATAGGTGAGCCCGAACTCGGACTGGAGATCGTCCAGCAGGTTGAGCACCTGCGCCTGGATCGACACGTCCAGCGCGGAGACCGGCTCGTCGAGCACCATGAAGCTCGGGTTGAGCGCCAACGCTCGCGCCACGCCGATTCGTTGCCGCTGTCCCCCAGAGAACTCGTGGGGGTACCGGTTTGCGTGCTCCGGGCTCAGGCCCACGACCTTCAGTAGATCCTTCACCTTGTCCAGCCGCTCGTCCGACGACCCGACCCCATGGACCAGCAGCGGCTCGGCGATGATGCTCGCCACGGTCATCCGAGGATTCAACGAGGCGTAGGGGTCCTGGAACACGATCTGAATGTCGCGGCGCAGCCGGTTCAGCGTGTCCTTGTCCGCCGTGGCGATGTCAACCACCTCAGCATCGAGGTCGTCGACTGCGGCGCCCCGATACAGCACCTCGCCGGACGTCGGCTCGAGCAAACGCATCACGCAGCGTGCGGTCGTCGATTTCCCACAACCAGATTCACCCACGAGGCCGAGCGTCTCACCACGCCGCACCTGGAACGACACCCCGGACACGGCGTGCACCGCCCCGATCTGCTTCTTGAAGAAGACCCCACGCGTGATGGGGAACTCCTTCACGAGGTTCCGCACGTCGAGGAGGATGTCCTCGTCGGTCGGCGCCGAACGCTCTGAGGTCTCGTGCACGGTGTCGGTCATTGGGTGACATCCTCGGCTTGGGCAGCGGCGTCGATCTTGGAGAGCTCCAACTCATTGGCCCGGTGGCACGCCGCAGTCTGGCCTTCTCCACCGCTCTCCCGGAGCACCGGGAGGGCCCGGGAACACAGATCGATCGCAAAATCGCAACGAGGGCCGAACCGGCAGCCGGTCGGCAGGTTGATCAGCGACGGCGGGGCGCCACGGACGGAATGCAGGCGATGACGCTGCTCCTCGTCCAGCCGAGTCATCGACGCCAGCAGGCCCCAGGAGTAGGGGTGCTGCGGGTGGTAGTAGATGTCATCCGCCTTGCCGCTCTCGACGATCGCGCCTGCATACATCACCTGCACCGTGTCGCAGAAGCCTGCGACGACTCCGAGATCGTGGGTGATCAGCATGACGGCCGTGCCGCGGTCGTCGGCCAGCTTCAGCATCAGGTCCATGATCTGGGCTTGCGTGGTGACGTCGAGCGCAGTCGTGGGCTCATCGGCGATCAGCAGCTGCGGATTGCACGACAACCCCATGGCGATCATCACCCGCTGGCGCATGCCGCCGGAGAACTGATGTGGGTAGTCCTCCATGCGGTTCTTGGCGTGAGGGATCTGCACGTCGACGAGACCCTCGATCGCAATCTCCCGCGCCTGGCTGCGGGAGACGTCTTGGTGCAGCAGGATGGTTTCGACGAGCTGGTCGCCGATCGTGTACACGGGGTTGAGCGCCGTCATCGGGTCCTGGAAGATCATCGCGATCTGTCCCCCCCGCACCTGCTGCATCTCGTCCTCGGAGAGCTCGAGCAGATTCGAACCGTTGAACACCACTTTGCCGGTCACGATCTCACCCGCAGGCGGTTCGATCAGCCGCATGATGGACATTGCCGTGACAGACTTGCCGGAGCCGGATTCGCCCACCACGCCGCGCCGCTCGCCGGCCTCGATGGCGAACGACACACCGTCGACGGCGCGCACGACGCCTTCCTCGGTGCCGAAGTACGTGCGGAGATCTGAGACGTCGAGAAGCGCTTCGGCCAAGACCGGTCCTTACTTTCGCTCGATGGTCTGGGTGGGGTCGAGTGCGTCCCGCAGCCCGTCGCCGATGTAATTCACGGCCAGCACCGTGCTGATGAGCGCTGCGGCGGAGAACACGAGCTCCCACCAGAAGCCACGAACGGCCACGCCGGCACCGGAGGCCGCCATCCCACCCCACGTGGGAATCGGCGGTCGCACGCCGAAGCCCAAGAAGGAGAGCGCCGCCTCGATGATGATGGCGATACCGACGATGAGCGTCGTCTGCACGATTATCGGGCTCATGGCGTTGGGCAGAATGTGGCGGAAGATGATGCGGCGGTCGCGGGCGCCAGCAGCCCGAGCGGCTTCGACGAACTCCTTCTCACGCAGGGAGAGGAACTCGGCACGCACGATGCGGGCCAGGGTTCCCCAGAGGAGAAAACCGAGTAAGAACGCGATCCCTAAGGCTCCTTCCCGCATCCAACTCGGAAGGAAGGAGAGCTCTGGGAGCAGACGCCCGACGACGATGGCAACCGGCAGCAGCGGCAGACCGAGTATGAGATCGGTGAACCGCATGAGCGACTGATCGACCGGCCCCGGGTAGTAGCCGGCGGTCGCCCCGACCACGGTCCCCAGGGTCGCTACGAGCAGCCCGGTCACGGCGCCGACCAAGAGGCTGGCGCGGCCACCGTGGACGACTCGGGAGAAGACGTCCCGGGCCAGCTCATCGGTGCCGAAGGGGAAGTCGCCGCGCGGCGCAATGTTGACGAAGAGTCGCCCGTTGGCGTCCTCGTTCTTGAGCTGTTCGGCGAAGTGCTCCAGGGGCCTTCCGCAGAACTGGTTCTCGTCGCCGGGTGGGCACGTGAACCAAGGCGCGATGATCGCAATGAAGACGATGATGGCCAGATACGACGCGGAGATCATGGCGAACTTGTGACGGCGCAGCCGGGTCCAGAAGAGATCCCATTGGGTGATGGGCTCGACCGAGATGCCTTCAGTTGCGTCGATGTTGCCGCCGAGAGAATCGATCAGGGTGCTGCGGCCGTCCTCCGGCATGAGCGGTTCTTGGGTGTTACTCCCCACGAACTGCCCTCAGCGCCGCGCCTCCCGGTATCACGGCGACATCACTCATACCGGACCCGCGGATCGAGCACGCCATAGAGAATGTCGGCGACGATGTTCATGATGACGATCCCGATGCCAATCGCCATCACCACGGCCATCACGACGGGGTAGTCGACGGCGTTGATCGCGCCGATGTACAACCGACCCACGCCCGGCCACCCGAAGATCGACTCGGTGATGATGGCCCCTCCGAT
>DATHZQ010000041.1:0-14526 GCA_035458525.1 Acidimicrobiia bacterium | reverse complement strand
CACGGCATGAGCCATCCGCAGTCCGGAGGTCTTCCGGTGATAGGAAGCCTGGGGCCCCTCGTAGGTTATGTTCGCCTTGCTGTGGCGCATCCAGTAATTTCTCAACTGAAATAAGCGGCCAATCTCGGCATCGATGTAGATGTCGACCAACCTCTCTCTTACGTCCGGGTCTTGGCTCAGCGGCTTGCCCCGACGTTGAGTTTCCTTGCAGTGCTCAAACAGACGGTCCACCAGCCAGTTGCGGGCTATCCTCCCACCGGTACCATGTTCTAATTCCAGATGAGTAGTGGCTACCTTCCAGCCTTCATTTTCTCCCCCTATGAGGTTAACTCGATTGGGCGTCGTTGCCGTGCTCCTCGTCGTCGCCGTCGTGTACGTCGCCGGGTTCGGGCTGTGGCTCGTGGCGTTCGACCTCGGCACCGCGACGCTGTTCCGGGGAACGCAGTGGGTAGCGGTCAACGCCTTGGGTGCCACGGCCTTCAGCTCGCTGTTCAACGTGCTCAACGGCAATGCACGCGCCCGCACCCGAGAATTCGTTGCTGCAGTGCCCGTGCAGATCGGAACCATCTTCGGCGGCGGACTGCTGATGCTGACCGCCGACCTGTCCCACTCGGTGCGCACCACGATCTCGTTGGCCATCGCGGTTGCGTTCCTGCTCATGGTTGTCCCGATGCGAAAGGCCTATTCGGCCGCTCTGGTGGACGCCGTCCGGCACGGGCTGTCCTCGGTCTTCACCGCGTCGATGCCCGGGATGCAGAAGCCCCGCCACGATGCCGACACGCTCGACGCACTGGTGGCCGGCGTTACCGACTCGGACGCGAGGCGCCGCCGTGTCTCCGCGGCAATCCTCGGAGACGTCGGCGGGCACGCCGCGGAAGAAGCGCTCCGCGAGCTGCTCAACGACGCTGATGAGAGTGTGCGGCTGCAGGCACTCGAGAGTCTCGCCGGACTCGATGGTGCGTTGCGTTCAGCCGATGCGGTGCGACTCGTTGCCGACCCGGCGGTCCGAGTCCGGCGGCGCGCCATCGCCCTGGTGCAGCGGGGCCAATCCGGCTCCCCCATGATCCGGGATGCCCTCACCGACGAGGACCACGCAGTCAGGGCGCATGCGGCGCGAATCGTCGGAGGCCACACCGGCCGCCAGATCATCGACGCCATGATGGAGACGGGCGATGCGGCAGCACTTGCCGCCGCCATGCGTTGCATCGTTGCCGAGCCCGACCTCGCTCACATCGACGCTCGCCGCTACGTCGCCCACGAAGATGCCGCCGTCCGCACCGCCGCCGCACAGCTGCTGGCGCATAGGCACGACTCGGTCGCCACCTTGCGGCGCATGGTCGACGACCCGTCCTCCGAGGTGCGGGCGGCCGCTGCCGAAACACTGACCATCGTGGATCGGACTGCTGTGCACGACATACTCGAACACGGCTCCGTCCGAGCGCGCGAAACCGCGCTGCAGGCGCTCGCCGCCGGCGAGGAACCCGATCCGTACCTCGCTGTGTGGGCTGCCACCGAGTTGGATCGCGCCGCCGAGCTGCACCGGTATCGGGTAGCGATCGCCGCCCGCTTCGATGGCGTGTCAACCGCTGCCGAGTACCTCGTACGCGTGCTCGAGAAGCGCGAGCAGATGGTGGAGCGATGGGTGGTGACGGCCTTGGGATCGGCCGAGACGCGCGCGGCGCTGCCACTCGTCGCCCGAGGCGCCATCTCCGGGGAGGCCGACGTCAAGGCCGAAGCGCTGGAGGCCATCGAGTCGCTGGCGGACAGAACCCTCGCCCACCGGCTGGTTGCTCTCCTCGAGGATCCCACCGGCGAGGTAGTGCCGAACCGGAGCGAGGCCCTGCAGAGCCTCGCTTCGGATCACCAGGTCTGGCTGAGGGCACTGGCCGTGCGGACGATGTTCGACGAGTTCAACCGTGACCTCGAGACGACCGCAACAACCGCTGCATCCGATGAGTCGCCGATCGTGCGCCATGCGATACCCGAGCACGTCCCGGCGCAAGTCCTGGAGACTGCCCACCTCTCGGTGGTCGATGTGGTGCTTGCGTTGCAGCAAGCTCCGATCCTGTCGCATCTGGATCCTGAGGTGTTGGAAGCCCTCGCCGGGGTGAGCGAGGAGCGGCGCTGCCCACCCGGTGCCGTGGTCTACCGGCAGGGCACCGTCGGGCGCGAGCTCATGGTGATCATCGCCGGGGGCGCCGAAGCGCAGCTCGATGATGAGGCGGGCACCCGGGTAGTCGCAACCGCCGGGCCGGGTGACACCATCGGCGAGCTCGGCGTGCTGAGGCGCCAGCCCCGGACGGCGAACGTGGTCGCCGCGAACGCGGGACTGCTGGCCATCGTCATCTCAGGCGAACACTTCCTCCGGGTATTGGAAGAACAGCCCGAAATGGCGACGGCGTTGCTGGCGAACCTGGCGGAACGCATCGCGATGCAGCTCGATCGAGATCGCGTGGGAGATTCGGCCTTGATCGCCCAGGCGTGAGACTTGGCTGCCAGGCGGGTCCGCGGCGTCGGTCGCCGGAGATCAGTCGTCCCCCGCCCGGTAGATCCGCACGTCAACACGCTCCAAAGTGACGAGGCCGTCACCGATCATGGCGTCGATCGCAGGCAGGACCGCCTCGATCCTCTCGGCGCTGTCGACGCACTCGATGACGATGGGAAGGTCCTCGGACAAGCGCAGGATGTGGGCCGTGTGCAGGCGACTCGACTTGCCGAAGCCGGCGATGCCGCGGAGCACGGTGGCGCCGGCCAGACCGGAGGCACGAAGCGATTCGACGATCGCCTGGTACAGGGGCCGCCCCTCGAACGTGTCCGACTCGCCGATGAAGATGCGCAGCAGTCGGTTGTCGGCCTCGTTGCTCACCACTCGCCTCGCTCTCAGTTGGTGGAGTAGTAGCCAAGGGCCACCACGAGCACACCCAATGCTGCCAGCCCGTAGAGATTGATCACAGCCCGCAGCGAAGGGCGCGGGACGACGCCGAGCGCAACCGTCTCCACCATCCACGTCGAGAAGGTGGTGAAGCCCCCCATCACGGCGGCCGCTGCGATCCAAGGCCAGCCCGAATGGCCCGTCCCGAGAATCACCCCCAGGACGAAGGCCCCGGTGAGATTCACGGCGGCCGTACCGACCGGAAGCGTGCCACGCCCGCGACGCTGGACGGCGCCGCCGACCAGGTAGCGCAGCGCAGCGCCGAGCGACCCGGCGACGGTTGCGACGACCCAGGTCATTGGCCGACCTCTCCGAGGCGCGCACCGAGGATGGCCAGCGCGACACCGCCGAGGGTCGACGCCGCGGCGTGGGCAAGGCCGACTGCGGCGTGTCCTCCGTCGAGCAGCTCGAAGATCTCCAGGCTGAAGAGCGAGAACGTCGTGAACGACCCCAGCACGCCGATCGCCCAGAACTGCACCGACCTCGGCCCGGCCACAGATCGTTGGCGCCGCGCCAGGAACAGGCCCAGCAGGAATGCACCGGCGAGATTGATGGCAAGCGTGGATACCGGGAAGGCACCCGGCGCTGCGGGCCACCGAAGCAAGGCCGCTGCCCGCATGCCGGATCCGACCAAACCCCCGGCGATGACCGCCGCCATCGCAGCGAGCCCGGCGGGAACCCGAGCCGGTCGCTCGCCGCGATGATTGGTGACGCTGTTCGACATCGTGTCCTGCCCTTGGCCGTCTCGAGGGAGCGTCGACCCGTCTCGGCGAGTCCGGCCACCGCGGCGGCAAGCATAGAAGTCACCGTGTCAACGGCGCCGTGTTGCGCTCGGTAGGCTCGGCTCGCCATGCCATTGCGGGTGTACCTGTCATCGACCTTCAAGGACCTCGAGCAACACCGGGCCGCGGCTGCCGCAGTCTTGCGGCGTATGGGGCACGAGGTGATCGGGATGGAAGACTACGTCGCGGCAGACGAGCGGCCGCTCGATCGCTGCCTCGCCGACATCGCCCGCTCGGACGTCTACGTCGGGATCATCGGTTGGCGATACGGGTATCGCCCCCGCAAGCGGCGGGGGCAACCCAAGATGTCCATCACCGAGCATGAGTACCGGGAGGCGATCCGTACCGACACTCCGCGCCTCATCTTCCTGCTCCGAACCGAGGCCCCGTGGCCCGTCTCGCTGGTGGATGCGGTTGCAGGCGCAGCCGGCGATGCGGCGTCGCTACAGGCGCTGCGCAACGAGCTCGAGCGGGAGCGGCTGGTGAGCTTTTTCTCGACGCCCGACGAGCTCGCGGGCCTGGTGGGACCGGCGGTCTACCGGCAAGAGGCGGCCTCCGACATGGTGCGGAACGTGCTCCAATCCAATGCCGCGACTGCGCCGCTGATTCGCGAATTCACGAGCGCCGACCGGCTGGGCGACACCCGCCTCATTGCGATTGCTGACACGATCGAGCGGGCCGACGAGTCCCAGATCGCGGAGATCGCCCTCGGGGCAGGCAAGACGTGGTGGTCGACCCGGCTCTTCGTCTTCGCCGACCTCGCCGCCGACCTCACCGAGATCAGCATGTTGGTGTTCACGGGGCCCAACGGGAAATACTTGGGCATGACGCCACCCGACGTTGTCCGCGATCGGCTGCGCGCCCAAGAACCCGTGATCGCGGCCTACGTCGACGCATCGGGAGCGACGCCCGACGGGACGAGAGACGCGGCGGATGAAGTGCACCAGCGGTTCGACCAGTGGTCGACGTTCATGGATGCGCGGGGCGGCGAGGCTTCGCAGAAGGTGTGGATGAAGTCGGACGTGCTCAGGCGGCGCCTCGGCAGCTCGCTCATCGAAGGCTCGATCACGGTCGACATGGAGGCGGGGCTGACGGCGGTGCAGATGCAGCAGATCCTCGACTGGCCGCTGCGCCACGTACCGATCACGCCAACGGATCCGGCGCCGGGACAATCCGTCGTGGTCGTCGACCGCGATGCGTTCGCCCGGGTGGCCGCCCGACAGTACGTGAGCCGGCAGCTGCGAACGGGCCGCTGACCCGCTCTCCCCCCATGGCCGGCTCGGGAAATGAGGAGCCGCCTCAGCGGTCAGGGGCCACTCGTCACGCGATTGCGCCACGGGCCCCTCCTCGGCGACTTGTGCGCTGCGGTATGGTCCAGGCACCGGTGATTCCGCAGCGTGACCTCAGAGCGGCGCCGTTTCCGCAGACCGTCTTGTGGACGAGGGGGGACGGTTGCCACGAGCTCGCCGACCTGTTGGCGAGCAAACGCGCCATTCAGGTCGTGGGCGATCCCTACGAGGCCGGTATCAGGTACCGCGCCGACATGGTGGTGATGAAGCAGGTCGGATCGCTCGACCTGCTCCCGGTGGGTGCGCCAACGGCGTTCGACGCAGAAGGCGCATCCAACATCGTCGCCGCGGTGGGGCATGGGCCCAACTCCCGGCTCGCCACCATCGTCGCCAGCCGCCTCGCGGAGCGGTTGAACATCCCGGCCGAAGCAGTGACGGCGGTGCGGCCGGGGGCGCCCCGCGCCGAGGCACGCCGCACGGTCGACCGGGCGCGGGCCAACTCCGGGATACCGGGCCGGGTCGTCGAAGCTCGGAGTGAGGCGGGCCTGCTCGAGTCCATTCCGCCTTCGACGCTGTTGGTGCTGGGCGCTCCAGGCGGCTCGTGGCTGCATCGCCAGTTCTTCGGCCCGGGCGCCCGATTGCGTACCCATGCACCAGCCGGGACCATCGTGGTCCGCGACGCCCCGCGGCGAGCGTTCCACTTCATGACCGAGCCGGCCGGTGTCAGCGGGCACCTGAGGGTGCGGGAGGCGTTGGGTATCCTCAGCGAAGAGGTGACGCCCGTGGTTGACGAGGGTCACCTGGTCGGTGTGATCCGGAGGGAAGCGCTCGTCGAAGCCGAGCCCGATCGGGAGATTGCCGACGTCATGGAAACACCGGCGTTCGTCGAGGCCACCGACGAGGTCGGGGAGATCGAGTACGTCCTCGAGTTCTACGAAGGCTCGCGGATCCCGCTGGTCGATCGCAAGGGCAAGCTCGTTGGGTTGCTCGACCCAACCGACGTCGCTGCCGGCTGAGCGTTGCCGCGCCGAGGGTCGACGCATGGTCATCCCGCCCGGCGAGGTTTGGTCCAGCGCTGCTACCGGCTCGGGGGGCGCGGCACGAGCACCGGTGTCGTGCGCTTGTAGTCCTGGTACTCCGCTTCGTCCCCCCACCGCTTGTCCGCTCGAGCCTCGAGCATGGGAATGCCGCTGACTCGAGTCAGCAACAGCGTCACGAACACGGGAGAGACCAGGACGACCCAGCGCCATCCGTCGAGGATCGGCACGGCCATGATGGCGATGCCGGTCCACAGCGTGATCTCGCCGAAGTAGTTCGGATGTCGCGACCAGGCCCACAGCCCGGAGCTGATGAATCGACCTTTGTTGGCCGCGTTCTGCTTGAAGGCCGACTTCTGTTGATCTGCGACCACCTCGATCGCAAAGCCCGCCAGCCAGACGAGGATTCCGAGAATGCCGATCCAGCCGATGGATTGGCGCTCGCCGCTCGTGATGATCGCCAGGGCTGCAGCGGCCGCGAGCAACACCCACAGCCCCTGCACCGTCCACGCCATGAAGAACCGCAGCGGATTGACCTTGATCTCGTCGAAACGCCCATCACGTCCATCGCGCTGGATGCGGCGGTACAAGAACGTGCCGAGCCTGATCGCCCACACGCCGACCATCGCCGCAACGATGAACGCCCGCGCATCGAGATCGTCACTCAGCAGCACCGCCACGGCGGTGACGGTGAGATAGGTGATGCTGCCGGTGAGGTCGTAGTACTTCTCCGTCTTCGCCTGGTTGGACGGGATGAACGCCAGCCAGTTGATGAGGAACGCAAGCACCGCACAGACCCCGAACACGGGCAGCGAGCCGACTTGGGTGCTCCCGTCGCTTCCGGCGAGGGCCACGAGCGCCCCGATGACGATGGCGGCGGCGATGCCAATGCTCGATCTGCGGATCTGATCGTCCATGGCGGGCACCCTAGCCCTAGGGCGCTCCGTGGGCGCATGCGGATCGCTGCGGCGAACGCATAGGCGCCGTAGAGACGAACTGACGGAACCGAAATGTCACATGCCGCCGCGCCGGTGGCATCCTGCCCGCATGACGACCATGCCACCCGGTGGGTTTCCCAACCCGCCCGACGAGCCGACCCCGTTCCAGCGTGCCGTGGTCGCGGTGGTCTCGTCGCTCGAAGCGGGCGACGTAGCGACCTATGCCGACGTTGCTGCCGAAGCCGGGCATCCCGGATCGGCGCAGGCCGTCGCCAACGTGTTGCGCCAGATCCCCGGCTTGCCGTGGTGGCGCGTCATCCCGTCGTCGGGTCGGCTCTACCGAACGCATCGTGCGCGGCAGGAACCGCTGCTGCGCGCCGAAGGAGTCGTGATCGACGACGCCGGCAACGTGATCGCAGCCGCCGGTTGATCGACGAGGATGCAGGCGTCCGCAGCCGCCTGATGCTGCCGCTGCCACCCGCGTTTTTCTCACACGAGGATACGCGTCTGCTCAGTCGACCTTCGCTGCGGGCTTCGCTGGATCGTTGGGCTGCCGGTAGCCGTCGCACGCACACTTGGGTACGGTGCAAATCTCCGGACCGCGATGCTCCTTGCGAGGGTGACCGCAGCCGAGGCAGCGCTGCCTCCCGCCGTCGATGATGCGTTTGGAGGGGGAAGCGCTCAGCGTGAGCGCTCTTTCGCCACGTTCACCGTGAGATCCCGACCGTCGACGTTCTTCCCGTTGAGGGCTTCGATCGCCGTCTTCGCCTCGTCGCTCGATGCCATCTCGACGAATCCGAAGCCGCGTGAGCGACCGGTGTCCCGGTCCGTGATGACCTGGGCCTTCGTGACCTCGCCGTGCTGGGCAAAGAGGCGCTCCAGATCGTCAGAGGTGGTGTTGAACGTGAGGTTGCCTACGTAGATGTTGCTGGACATGATGCTCCCTGTGAAGCGGTCGACCGTCGAAGACGTGCGCCGGCTCGGATTGCTTCTGCGGTGTTGCGCAAGCAATCACGGGAGAATGCAGACCTCGCGGTGCTCCGCCAGACGGATGGGGCGGAGCAGGCGTTGCACGCACATGGCGTACGTTGTTCTCTTCCATCGTAGCCGCCGCGAAGTGCCACCGGTCGATTCGCCGGTGCCTTGGCGCGATTCGTCAGCTACGACGCCCGGCACGCGGCAAGAGGAGCGACGGGCGGGACCCGCCCGCCGGCACTCCGATTGCGGTCGGTCTGCTTGCAGACCCACCACGCCGGCACGATCGGCGACGTCGCACGGGCGCGCCGGATCGTGTCGCTAGTTGGTGTCGATACCGAGCTCCCCGAAGATGCGTTGCCGATCATCTGCGTAGGTCTCGTCGGTGACGAGACCGGCAGCGTGGCGTTCGCTCAAGACGCGGAACTCTTCCATCAGCGCCGATTCGTCCGGCACGGCTTCGGCCTCAGCCGCCGCGACTACGGACTCGCGACGCTGACGCTTGTCCTCTTTTCGCTGCGCACGAACCCGCTCGCGGGCTCGCTTCGCTGCGCCTTCCCGACCTCGTTTCGCCACTCAAACAGGCTTGACGTTGACTGCCTCGGGGCCCTTGCGACCTGGTCCAACTTCGTACTCGACCGTCTGGCCCTCGGTGAGGGTTGCGCCGCCGACGATGTTTGACACGTGAACGAAGACATCGGCGCCATCGGCAGGCGTGATGAATCCGAATCCTTTTTGCTCATTGAAGAACTTGACGGTTCCGGTGTTTGACATGGAGACCTCCCGGTCATTTGTTTGGTTCGACGTGATCGCCGGTCCTATGCAATCGCGCGGCTGATCGGGATCGCAGTGGACGGGATCGAACAATTGCTCGATCTTCACTCCGTCCGCAGAGCCCTCGGACGCGCATTCGGCTGCGGACTCCAGGGAACCACGAAAGTCGAATGGCCAGTCGCCTCGCCGGGCCGGTGGGCCCAGGTCGGTTCAGGCGCACACCATGGTAGCCATATGTCTCGACGTTGCCGGTTCGCGAGGTTGGAACGGCGGAGATTCGACCATTCAGCCCCTTCGTCGTACCCGCCGGCGGGTGAGCCCAGTGGCCGTAGCTCGCCGCACGTTTCGCCGTTGCGGTGTCGGATTCGACGATCCATGACGTTCAGGATCATGCGAGCGCAAAGCGGTTGCCGCGGCCTGTCGATGGAGCGCCTGCCGAGCGCCTGAACCACGCTCGGCAGTCACTGGTGCGTGACCGTTGCAATCGGAACGAAGAGGTCCGGCCGCTATCGGTTGGCTGCGTCGATCTCCTGAAGAACCTCGATGACGACGGGCTCCGCCGTTGCGCCATCACCCCAGGCTGACGGTGCTGCGAATGTCCACATGGCCACCACCGCCATGAGCACGATGCCCAGCATGATACGAATCGGGCCCGGCGCTTCGCTGGACCGAGTTTCTGGGAACATTGTTCCTCTCCCCATGTTGCCCTACCTGAGCTGAACCTATGCGCGCCGGTACCTGCAGCGCATCATCAAACATGATGAAACGCGAAATGCGGCTGCGACGCGCCCTGGAACCCGGCCCGCGAGGCTGGTCTGCCCGGGCGATGAACCCGCCCCAACCGCCGCAAGCTCCGGTCGAACGTGGCACGATTGCGGTCATGAGCGAGCGAGTTCCGACCGACGTGACTGACCCCGTCGTCGCGTGGTTGCTGGACGGCGACCCCGCCATCCGCTGGCAAGCGCTGCGCGACCTCGCACACGCTCCCCCCGCCGAATTCGAGGCGGAGCGCGCTCGGGTCGAACACACCGGTTGGGGCGCCCGGCTTCTCGAACTCGAGGACGCCAACGGGCTCTGGGACGGCGGCGCCTGCTTCCCCGCGTCCTATGCGGGCGGCGAGCCCGGACAGCCGTGGACGGCCACCATGCACACCCTGCAGACGCTGCAGATCTTCGGCCTCGACCCGACCTCGGCATCCGCCCGCCGTGCGATCGATCTGGTCGCCGAGAACGGCCGGTGGGAGCACGCCGGGCAGCGATACTTCGACGGCGAGGTCGAGCCATGTATCAACGGCCGCACGATCGAGACCGGGACGTATTTCGGCGTCGATGTCTCACCCATCGTCGAGCGGATCCTCGACGAGCGGCTCGGCGACGGCGGCTGGAACTGCGAGGCCGAGAACGGCTCTGTGCGCTCCTCCTTCGACACCACGATCAACGTGCTCGACGGACTGCTCGAGTACGAACGCGCGGCTGGCGGACCCACCGAGGTGCGCGACGCCCGGCGCGGGGGCGAGGAGTACCTCCTCGAGCGCAGCCTGTTTCGCCGCAGGAGCACCGGGACGGTGGCCGATCCGTCATTTCTCGACTTCGCGTTCCCGTACTACTGGCGCTACGACGTGCTGCGGACCCTCGACTACTTCCGCCGGTCCGGCGCCACCCCGGATCCCCGCATGGCGGAGGCCGTGGAGATGGTGCGATCGAAGCAACAGCCCGACGGCCGGTGGCTGCTCGATCGGATCTATCCGGGCCGCGTCCACTTCGACATCGAGGGGCCGGTCGGGACGCCGAGCCGTTGGAACACGCTCCGTGCGCTTCGGATTCTCGACTGGTGGGACGCCTCGGCCTGACGCCAACACGGTCCCGCAGTGCTCGTCGACAACGAGGTCCACGGACGAGAACGTGGGCTGAGCTACTCCGAACTTCGTCCCTGCAGACCCGACCACCTGGATCTGCGTGGGGTAGGTGGAGCCGGGTCGGGCGGTTGGCGACGGCGACGGCGATGTCGAGGGTGCGCAATCTGGCAGCAGCGTCTGGAGCGACAGCTGCGGAGCGTTGGTGACCGACGACACAACGATTTTCGTCCCAGGGCAGTGACCGCGGTCGCCCTCTGCGGCCCCGGCCTGCGCAAGACCAAGCCGAGGCGAGACCCGTGGGCGCCGCGTTGTGCCGACGCCGAAGCCGACAGCGCGAAGGACACAGGCGCCAATAGGCCTCTGTTCAGCCGCGATGCGCCGTGCAAGGGTGGTGGCATGGCCGGAGGACGTGACCGGGTGTCTCGGGGTTTGCGGCGGGCGGCGCGCCGCGAGCTCTCGTCGCTCGTTGTTGAAGATGTCGCCGGTGTGGTCGTTGCTGGGGACTCGCATCTCGATACGACTTCCGGCATGACCTGCCCACCGCGGGAGTTCGGTGAATGAGCGACAGGGGCTCCTTCGTCGCACCTGACCGGGATCGAGGTCGGGCATGAGGACTCGGCGAACACGTGCCGAGCCGCGCCATCTCGACCACTCGGTCCGTGTCGGCATCTCCTTCGGCCTGACCTCGGGGGTCATCACCACCTTGGGCCTCCTCGTCGGCCTGTCGGCAGGTACGAGTTCCCGACTGGCGGTTCTGGGCGGGATCTTCACGATCGCGTTGGCTGACTCGATGTCGGATGCTTGGGGAATCCACATCTCCGAAGAGTCCGAAGGCGTTCACACCCAACGGGAGATCTGGACGGCCACGGTGGCAACGGCCACGACCAAGCTGCTGGTCTCGGCGTCCTTTGCGATTCCGGTGCTGCTCTTCGATCTGGAGGTGGCGGTCATCATCGCAATCGCGTGGGGCGCTGCTGGGCTGACCCTGCTCTCTCTGGATCTGGCGCGACGCCAGCGGGTGGATCCTGGGCCGCTCCTCATCGAGCACCTCGGTGTCGCGGCGCTCGTCGTGGCGGCTGCTCATCTGGTCGGGCTCGCCGTCTCCGCCCTGTTCTCGTAGCGGCCCGCGCCAGCGTAGGAATCCGCTCGAACAATGACCCGAAATGGCATGCGACCCGTGGTGCGGATCGTCCGCCGAGGCACATCTCACCCAAGGTCCAACACAGGTGCTAGGCATCCCCTCTGGCGTTGACGGTCCCGAGACCTGTGATCGATTCAGTGAGCTGCGGCGATCCCCAGTAGTCGATGCTGCCAATCCCCGTGACGGTGGCGTTCAGCTGATCGGTCGCCCACACCGTTGCAGATCCGGCGCCAGACGTCGTGACCGTGGCAAGTCCGCTCTGCAGATTGCGGCCATCGTAGGTTCCCGCTCCCGGGATACTCACGCGTTGTGATCCCACCGTCCCGACGAGCCTCACATCACCTGCTCCCGTGATCTCGACATCGAGCTCATCCGCCACGAGCTGCTCGACTTCGATACTGCCGGCGCCAGACAAGACAACCGAGAAGGCCTCTGTCTCACACTCACCCAACTCGAACCGACCCGCACCCGTCAGCGTCAACCGGGTGACTTCGGGCGTTGCCACGCGATAGATGACGGACCCGGTTGGATCGATGTCGACTCCCGACTCGGTGGCGATCTCGAGGGTGCGGCTCCTGACGGTTGTGTCGATGTGGGCGAGCAGATTGTCATCCGTTTCGATCGTCAGCGAGGACGCCTCCGCCTCCGTGACGATCACCCTGCCTTCGCCCGCGAGCGTGATCCGCTCGAAGCCAGTGACGTCCCGCGCCTCGGTCACAATCGTCCCGCTGCCGTCGACGTGACGACCATCGACATTGAGCACGATCGCATCGTCGCACGCCGCAACGACCGACATTGCGAGCAACGCACATGCATATGGGAGTATTCGCCGCATTCTTCTCACCTCTTGCCAGGCTCGATACCGTCACCTTGCTGCCTGCTGCTCACCGCTGCCAAGGACCGATGGTCCTGCCTGGGCCCGGCCTCAACCGGGCAGTTGGCATGGGTGCAGCGGAACCGACTGTCTGAGGGGAGCTGCGTACCCGGTCAACACGGGGAACGAGACTCTGTGGTCGGCGTGCGAGGCCGGAGCGCTCCGGCTCGACCGCGAGTGAATCCCCTGATCTCGGTGGCACGGCCAGCTCGTCGTTCGAGTCGACTCGACTCGTCGTACGCGGCTGTTGACTACACCCGGCTACCCGTCACCCTCTCGTCGGCTCTGCTTGACGCCGACGACACAGGCGGCCTTGACGGTTGCTCCGATGAGCGTGCGGTCCTTTGCGACCAAGCCGGCACCTTGCGTCAGTCCCGCCAGCTCATCGAGACCAATGTTGCGGTTCGAAGCCGGCGGACGACCCCACCTTCTCAGATAACGCAGGCCCAATCTCATCCCTGCCAGGAGTGGGGTCCCCTGCGACGTGACATCGGCAACGACGATCCTGCCGCCGTCCTTCACCACCCTGCTCGCCTCTTCGACAATCAGGCCCGGATCGTTGACGATGTGCAGAAGGTTGACCATGAGCACCGCGTCGAAGGTCGAGTCATCGAACGTGGTCGCATAGGCGTCTTGCTGCTGAAACCGGACGTTGCCGTGCGCTCCGCGCTTGGCCCTTGCCTGGTAGAGCATCGGCTCGCTCATGTCGGTGGCGATCAGCCCCTTCACGATCGGGGCCACCGCTTCAGAGAAGGTCCCGGTCCCGCAGCCCAGTTCCAATACTTCATCCGTAGGTACGAACTGGTCCCGCAGCCAGGCTTTGATGGCGTTGTTCAGTTCGCAACCGACGATGTACGACGAGTCCTCGTCAAAGGTCTCGGCGCGATCTTCCCAATACTTGTGTTCTGTCGTAGTGATAGACACGGACAGCCCTCCTTGCCAGCTGGCCGCCTCAGCTCCCCTGACCGACCAAGCCGATCGAGCGTCACCTCCTTCCCTTCCCACCGTTCCCCGTCCCCTTCGTTCACCGTACCCCCATGTGCTCGGTCCCGTATAGAGGCTGCGACTGAGCGAGGGTTGGGGGCAGCGAGGCGGACGGGCCGGCTCAGGACGGTGTCGACTTCGTGATCGAGCTCAGCCAGGGGCTCGGCGTAGTAGGCGCTACTGGGATCGAACCAGTGACCTCTGCCGTGTGAAAGCCAATCGGCGGTTTCGCGCATCCCTTGCGCCGCAAGGCTTATCGGATGAAAGCCTTTGTGCCGCAACGGGTTCCGTTGACCAACAGTGCTCATCGGTTCGCAACGATTCTCACCCGTTCGCGGACCACGCGCGGACCAGACGCGGACCAAGCCCGCGAAACGCGGACGTATACGAATGGTCGACCAGAGCGGCTGCCATCCAGGCCCAGGAAACGGTGCCGAGGAGCAAGAGTCACCACCTCATTTCCACCACTCAGCGGGACGCTGCCCCGTGAAGCAGGCGCAGTCGGGTAGGTGACGGTCCCGGCGAGGCGAACCAACCCAAGCAAAGTATGCGATGACAGCACCCGCCGTAACCCGTACCGCCAGTTTCTGGACCGGTGTCTACGAGCGATGAATCGCGCCACTCTTTCGCTGACATACTCGTCGATGGCTTTGAACTGTCGAGTCGAGTTCCCATGCCGGAAGTTGACGCCACCCGCGGAGGAACCGATCGAGGTCCTCGACAACCATGATCGGTGGGAGACCGATCTAATCGATAGCGGTGAGCTGCCGTATCGGGTGCTTGGCCTCCGCTACGGCTTGCTGCGACGGCCAAGTCCTCGATATGCACCAGAGGGCTACGGAGAGCCAGGAAGACCGCCGCGCAACCGAGGACTCGACGCCACCACCGCGCACCCACGCGGGCCTGGGCGGATGATCCGGTCGCCCGTCGGCTTCACGTCGACGG
>DATHZQ010000040.1:0-76731 GCA_035458525.1 Acidimicrobiia bacterium | reverse complement strand
CTTCGGCGCCCGAACCAAACACGACATTGGTCCGGCCTTCGTGCAACCGGCAGGACACACAGCCGGCCGCTTGGGCCGCAAGCTCGCGGAGTTGGGTTGCGGCAGGCGACACGCTCACGCCAGGCCCGCGTTGCCGGCCCGAAACGCAGATTCGATGGCGCGAGCGGTGGCCACATAGGCCGCCTCGCTCAAAGCCTCGACCTCGCCGGTCTCGGTGCCACACGCCACAGCGAACACGATATCGCCATCGAGCCGAGTGTGGGCTGGCCGAACGCACGTTCCGAGCGCATCGTGGCTGCGGACGATCAACCGGCTCAGCTCGGTCCGACTGAGCCTCGCGTCTGTGGCGAGGGCTACCAACGTCGTCTGCTCGAGGACCCCGGGGAGCGTCGCAGGCGGGCCGGGTGCGAGTGGGCCGCCCGTGAGTGGTTCGCCTTCGAGCGTGAACACGTCGCCGGCCGCGTTGAGCACGACGAGTGCCGCCACCGTCGCATCGCCGCACTCGACGGCGTACGAGCCCAGCCCGCTGCGTTGGACATGGTCGAGGCCACGCCAGATCGCCACGGAAGCACCGGTCCCTGCGCCGACGGGGCCAACGGCGACCGGCGCCGCGGTGCGCGCTTCGTAGGCTGCGGCACCTTCGACTGGTCCGGGCCGCACATTCGGGTCTCCCACGCCGAGGTCGAAGATGATGGCGGCGGGGACGATCGGGATCCTGCCTACCGGCGTTGGATGCCCGCGCCCGTCGGCTTCCAGCTGTGCCACGACGCCGTCGGCGGCGGCGAGCCCGAATGCCGATCCGCCCGCGAACACGAGCGCCTGAATGGCCTCCACACGCATGCCCGGAGCCAGCAACGCGGTCTCACGGGAACCTGGAGCGCCACCGCGCGCTTCGACCGCTGCAACGTTGGGTTCGGGGAAGGTCATGACGGTGACACCGGTCCGAGCCCGCTCGTTCGTCCAGTGACCCACCTCGATCCCGGCAACGGCCGTCAGCGTCGCGTTATCCATGTCCGGTGATCTCCCCATAGCGGCGCGGAACCCGCGGCCCGAACCCACACACGATCTCGTAGTTGATGGTGTCGAGGCGCCGCGCCCACTCCTCGGCGTTGATCACCGCATCGCCCTGCCGGCCCAGGAGCACCACCTCGTCCCCGACCTCGACCGGCGCATCGCCGACGTCTACAACGATCTGGTCCATGGTGACCGTGCCGGCGAACGGGAACCGTTGCCCCCGAATCAGCACTTCGCCTCCGACCGACGAGAGCCGGCGGGCCACGCCGTCGGCATAGCCCACAGGAACCGTGGCGACGGTCGACGCGTGCGGCAGCGGACGGCGGCGCCCGTACGACAGACGAGTCCCAGCCTTGAACCGGCGCAGGTACGAGACGTGAGAGACGAGGCGCATCGCCGGTCGCAGGTCGAGATCCGGCGCGATCGAGGGTGCCGGGCGCATGCCGTACATGCCGAGTCCGAGACGCACCATGTCGAAGCGAGCGCTGGGGTGGGCAAGCGCACCAGCCGTGTTGGCGCAATGGCGGACACCGGGTGTGATGCCATCGACCTCCAGCTCGGCGAGGAAACCGGCGAATCGCTCGACCTGCCGGGCGGTGAACTCTGCATCGTCCTCAGCGACCGCGAGGTGGGTCCAGACACCGCCGAGAGCCAGCGCGGGGTGGTCGCTTGCAAGCGCCGCGAGCTCGATTGCACGGGCGAACGGCGCTCCAACCCGGTGCATGCCGGTGTCGAGCTTCACGTGAATCGGGACCGGCTCGTCGGCGCCGGACGCAATGAGCGCATCGGCAAAGGATCTCTGATAGACCGTCGGCGTCAAGCGCCAGGTCGCCAGCAACTCGATGTCGTCGAGGCTTGGCTCGGCCAGCAACAGGATCGGAGCTTCGATTCCGGCTTCGCGAAGGCGCACGCCCTCGGAGGGGATGGCAACGGCCAGGCAGTCGGCGCCGGCTGTGAGCGCCGCGACGGCAACAGGGACGTCACCGTGGCCATAGGCGTCAGCCTTGACGACCGCACATACCGTCGCGGGGGTGACGATCTGGACCACCGTCGAGACGTTGTGCCGTATCGCATCGAGGTCGACCTCGATCCACGTCGGTCTCACCAGGCAAACCGTCCCACCGTCGACGCAAGCTCCGCCGCAGTCAGCGTTCCGGAGGTCGCCAGCGCCTCGCCGCTCCGCCCGTGCCAGTACGCCCCGGAGCGCGCCGCCACGGCCGCGTCCAGGCCCCGCGCCCACAAGGCCGCGACCAGGCCGCCGAGGACGTCACCCGTTCCGATGCTGGCCAACTCGGGACCGCCCGACGTCACGGCCCACGTGCCGTCGCCGCCGGCGACGAACGTCGGGTTCCCCTTGAGGAGCACCACCGAGCCGGTGCGTCTGGCGAGCTCCTCGGCTGCGCCGAACGTGGGATCCGCCGAGGTGAGGCGGCGGAACTCGCCGGCGTGCGGAGTGAGAATCGCAGGTGACTGGCGTGCCCTGAGCGCACCGGTGCCGTCGAGCGCATTGAGGCCGTCGGCGTCGACGAGCAGGTTGCCCGGCCAGCGGAGCACGAGCTGTGTCACGAAGTCACCTACCTCCAGTCCGAGCCCGGGCCCGACAACCATGACGTCGAAACGCCGTGCGACTGCGAGGCATTCATCCACGTCGGCGGCGCTGAAGTGCTTTCCTCGCCCGACGCCGCGGGTCATGATGCCGGGGGCTTGGGCGGCATAGACGCCCTGCAGTTCCGCCGGACACATCAACGTGACCGCCCCCGCTCCGCCGTGTAACGCCGCCTGTGCGGTGAGCAATGGCGCACCCGTCAACCCCGGCGAACCGCCGACGACCACGACGGACCCTGCGGACCACTTGTGTGCCTTGCGCTCTCGCGCCGGCCGCGGGGCATCCTCCGCCTCGCAGAGCATCAACGCAGGGTCGCCTCCTTCGAGCCCGATGTCGACCAACGTCACCGGACCACAACGCTCCGGGCCCTCGCCGAGGAGGTGGCCCGGTTTCAGCGCGTGGAACGTGACCGTCCTGGCTGCCGTGAAAGCAGCATCAGCGACCGACCCGGTGGCTGCGTCGAGCCCGCTCGGGACGTCGATCGCCAGCACGGGCGATGCGGTGTCGAGCCAAGCCCGCGCCTGCTCGGGGAATGCTCCACGAAACCCCACGCCAAACAGCCCGTCGATGATCAGGTCGGCCGCTTCAGGTTCGGATCGCCAATCGGCGACGGCCACTCCGGCGCTCTGGGTGGCTCGCAGGGCGCGTTCTGCCGCCGTTCCGGCTCGGGGAGCAGCGAGCGCATACGCACGGACGTCGACACCTCTCCTCCGAAGGTAACGGGCGGCAACGTAGCCATCCCCACCGTTGTTCCCCGGCCCACACAGCACGATGACCCGATCGCCATATGCCACACCCATGGCGGCGGCGACCAGTTGGACGCCGT
Organism: Acidimicrobiia bacterium; assembly: GCA_035458525.1. GTDB lineage: Bacteria > Actinomycetota > Acidimicrobiia > Spongiisociales > UBA5794 > DATHZQ01. Next base: position 73,285 of record DATHZQ010000040.1, on the reverse strand, counting down.
AGCCGGCGCGATCCATCAGATCGTCGATCCGCGCTGCGGCCGCAACGTCGAGCCGGCCCGATTCTTCGGGAGTGATGACGAGCTTCACGGGACGGAGATCTCCAGCACGTCCGGGATGGTACCTAGCCGGATGAAGCAGCCGAATCGCGGAACGACATGGCGAACACCATCGCCTGGTCGTCGGTGTGGGTGATCGTCACCAGCACGCGGACCACGCCGATCATGTCGGCGCGCCGTTGCGCCGTACCGCTCAGGTTGACCCGGGGTGCGCCGCCACCGGTGATCTCGATGTCCTTCCAGTGGATTCGTCGCCACCCGGCACCAAGGCTCTTCATCACGGCTTCCTTGCCGGCGAAGCGAGCTGCCAGCCGCGCCGACGGGTCGACGTAGCGGTGGGCGTATTCCCACTCGTGGTCGGTGAAGCAGCGAGCCTTGAAACGCTCCCCGTACGTCTGCAGCAGCCGACGCACCCTTGGCACTTCGGCGAGATCGATCCCCAGACCGGCGACATCCATGGCGTGGAACGCTAGCGAGGCAGCAACCGATACGCCGACCGTCCCGACGCGGGTGGACCTCAGCTGTCCCAGCGCACCGTCATCGGTCGACTGCCGGGAATGGGGAGCGACATCGCCTCGTCCTCGACCAACCTTGCGGGTATCGCTCGTGAGGTGTTGCCACACATCGAAGGTCACGGTGCGATCTGCCCGACGCCATGTGCCCACGACTTCGCCATCGACGAGCACGGTCCCGGGCCAAACACGGGACGGCCAAACCTCTTTGCGCCGCTCGGCGTCGGCAACGAGCAGCTCACGCTGCCTGCCCTGCAGCAAGGTGTAGGTGTCGCCGCTGGGCAGCAGGCGTACACGCGCAGGTCGGCCCGACCTACCGGCGAGGGCGTCTTCGTCGGCGGCGAGAACGTCGGCCTCACCGAACGGCGTGACGACCGGGATCAACGAATCGGCAAGCGCATCGAAGGTTGCCGCAGCCGCGGTTCGGTTGATCCCGGCCCACTGGGAGAAGTCGTCCGCCGTCGCCGGACCGCGCGTGTGCAGGTATCGCCGAGCCAGCTCCAGACGAGCCCAATCAGGGTCATCCCGCGGAGGCGCCGCGATCCAAACGGTGGGTTGCCTGGCGCCGTCCCATCGAAGCAGGACCCTGCCGGTCGGTGCTGCATAGCGAAGTTGTTTGGGCTGCTCCCCGAGCGCGCTCCCCGCTTCCCCGAACGGCATGGCGCCGCCGCCCAGCAGGTCCTCCAGTCGATCGGCAAGATCTACCGCCCGCGCCCGGCGTCGTCGATCCATCGGCAAACGGCCGAGCGTGAACACGGCGCGATCCTCCGCTGCAACGGCGTAGACGCTGAACCGCGGACCCCACAGCTGAACCAGCGAAGCGTCCTCCACAATCGTTGGATGCGTCGACTGGACACGGGCGTGAATGAAGAGCACCGCAGCGCGAGGCATGCTGTCCTGCAGCCCCGCCCGTGCGACGCGCCGAAGCGTTTCGGCAACGAGTCGGGTCATTGCAGGAACGGCTGCAACGGTGACGGCTCGATCGCCGCAGACGGCGAGATCACCGCCAGGGCCCGCATGTGAGATCTGGAGAGTGGCGCAGAGCGGGCAGCTGGCACAACTGACCATCGAGCTGTCCGACGTGGCAGACGACTCCAAGACGCTCAACGATTTCGTGAACGGATTCCCGCTGATCGTGTCCGGCATGAAGACGCTGCTCGAGACAGGAGCACCCCTCCCGCCCGCCTAGTGATCGGCAACGCGGCGAAACGCACCGAAGGGGCCCCTTGGCAGGGCCTCTTCGGTTCCTTCCCTCCCGAGGAGTAGCCCGCCGGCAGCACCGGCGGAACCTCTCGTCACTCCACCGTCACCGACTTGGCGAGATTGCGGGGTTGGTCGATGTCGTGTCCCCGCAGCTTGGCGACGTGATACGCAAGCAACTGCAACGGCACGATGGCCGCCACCGGGCTCAGCAGGTCGTCGTTGCGCGGGATACGGATGACGGCATCTGCGAAGTTGCCGATCTTGTCGTCGTCCTCGTAGGCCACCGCCAGGACGGTGGCGCCACGAGCTTTCACCTCTTGCACTGCCGACATCGTCTTGTCGTACACGGCGGTCTGGGTCAACACGACGATCACGGGCGTCCCGTGGGTGACGAGGGCAAGCGTGCCGTGCTTCAGCTCGCCGGCCGGCATCGCCTCCGAGTGCAGATAGCTGATCTCTTTCAGCTTCAAGGAGCCTTCCATGGCCACGGCATAGTCGAGTCCACGGCCGATGAAGTACACGTCGTCGGCGTCAGCGATCGCGTGCGCCGCCTTCACCGCCTCGTCCTCTCGTTCGAGGATGCCCTCGATCTGCGCAGGCAGCAGGTGCAGCCCGCGAGCCACGCGCTGTGCGAGCGCTTCATCCACGACGCCCCGCGCTCTTCCGATGCGCAACGCCAGCAGGTACTCGGCGATCAGCATCGCCACGTATGCCTTTGTCGAGGCGACGGAGATCTCGGGCCCGGCCCTGGTGTACAGGATGTCGTCGGCCTCGCGGCTGAGCGTCGATCCGACGACGTTCGTCAGGGCCAGCAGGCGAGAGCCGCGCTCGTGCGCCAGTCGCGCCGCCGCCAGCGTGTCGGCCGTCTCGCCGGACTGGCTGATGGCGATCGTCAGGCTGCCGGACTCGACGAGCGGATCGCCGTACCGCATCTCATGAGCGAACTCGACCGACGTAGGGATCCGCAGGATGCGCTGGAAGATCTCGCGGCCGACCAGGCCAGCGTGCAGCGCGGTCCCGCATGCGGTGATCCAGATGCGCTCGAGGTTTCGCGCAAACTCGTCATCGAAGTGCACGTCCTCGAGCCATACTTCACCGTCGCCGTCCAGCCGACCGCCAACGGTCTCGGTCACCACGGCCGGCTGCTCGTTGATCTCCTTGAGCATGAAGTGCTCGTAGCCGCCCTTTTCGGCTTGCTCGGCGTCCCAATCGACATGCAGGACTTCCCGATCGACGGCACCGCCTTCGATGAGCTCGACGGTCGCACCGTTGGCATCGACGACCACCAGCTCGCCGTCCTCCACGATGAGGAAGTCTCTGGTGTGTTGCAGCACCGCGGGGATGTCCGAGGCGAGAAACGTCTCACCGTCTCCAAGCCCCACAACGAGCGGGCTGATCTTGCGAACGGCCACGATCTTGCCCGGCTCTTCCGCAGTCATCACCACCAGGGCGTAGGCCCCTTCGGCGTGGCCGATGGCACGACGCACCGCGGCGACGAGGTCGCCGTCGTACTCCAGTGCGACGAGGTGGGCGAGGATTTCGGAATCGGTCTCGGACTGGAACGCATGACCCGCTTCTGCAAGCCGCTGCTTCAGCTCGTGGAAGTTCTCGATGATTCCGTTGTGCACCACCACAAATCGACCAGAGGGGTCGGTGTGGGGGTGGGCGTTGATGTCACTCGGCTCGCCGTGCGTCGCCCAACGGGTGTGGCCGATGCCGACCGTACCTTCGAGCGGATCGTCCGCAAGGAGGTTGGACAGTCGTTCGATCTTCCCCTCCGCCTTGCGGACCTGAATGTCGCCGTTGGCGACGGCGATGCCGGCTGAGTCGTAGCCGCGGTACTCCAAGCGGCGCAGGCCGTCGAGGATGAGCGGCGCCGCCGTGCGCGGCCCTACGTATCCCATGATTCCGCACACGCGCGCGGACCTCCTTGTTCGGGACCGGAGCTCGAAGAACGGACACGTCGATGTCCGTTCCCAGACCGACGTGGACGTTGTCACCGAGGTCACCCTCGGGCTTTGGCCCACATCGTCACGACCCTGGGGGGCCGAGAGGGCATCCGCCGAATCGTTCGATACTCCCTCTTCCTCGTCACCTCACGGATGAGGCCGGGCGCTTGAGGTTGGATGCTCCGGTCGTCGGTTGTACCCGATCAGGATAGACCGGTCGAGGTGTTGCGCCATAGGTCTTGGGACCCCCCGCGATGCCGGACCTGCGGCGCTCGAGTTCGGCAGGCGAGTCGCGTGGACTAGCCCAGCTCGGCGACGACGACCTTGCTGATTCCGGTGGCGACGTCTTCGGCGGTGTGCGCGGTGGGAGCCTCCACCATCACGCGCACGATCGGTTCTGTGCCGGAAGCGCGGACGAGCACGCGTCCGTTCTCGCCCAGCTCCGCCTCGGCTTCTGACACGGCGTCCCACACGGTGGCGGCGGCATCGAGCCCGTTCTTGTCTCGCACGGTCAGGTTCTGCAGGACCTGAGGGAACTCGGTCATGACCTTGCGGAGGTCACGCAATTCCGATCCGGTTTCCGCCATCACCTCGGCCAACCGGATGGCGGTGCGCAGGCCGTCGCCACTCAACCGATCTTCGAGCACGATGTGGCCGGACTGCTCGCCCCCCAACACCGCACCGGACCGGTGCATCTCTTCGAGCACGTACCGGTCGCCCACCTTGGTCTCGTGTATCGAGATGCCGAGTCGCCGCATCGCCTGCTTGAACCCCAAGTTCGACATCACCGTTGCGACGACATGATCGCCGGCCAGCGTGCCGGCCGACTTCATGCGACTTGCGAGAATCGCCATGATGACGTCGCCGTTGGCGACCACCCCATCCTCGTCGACGGCAATGAGTCGATCTGCATCCCCATCGAAACAGAATCCGACGCGGCCGGACACGTGCTGGGCCAGCGTCTCGGGATGCGTCGCCCCCCAGCCATCGTTGATATTGACGCCATTCGGTGCGGCCGCAAAGACCTCGACCCTGGCCCCCAGCTCACGGAACAGCGCAGGCGCCGCCTCGTAAGCGGCGCCGTTGGCACAGTCGAGCACGAGGTTCATACCTTCGAGCACGCGGCCGCGACCACCCTTGATCAGGGTGAGGTAGCGATGCACTGCGTGGTCGTCACGAAGTGAGTTCCCGACCTCCGCCCCCACCGGCGACGGATACGGAGCGTCGCTGCGATAGCGCGCCTCGATGACTGCCTCTTGCTCGTCAGGCAGTTTGTTGCCCGCCATGCCGATCAGCTTGATGCCGTTGTCGGGTGCCGGGTTGTGCGATGCGCTCACCATGACACCAAGCTCGGCATGGGTGTGGTTGGTGAGGCGGGCAACACCCCCGACGGGGATCACACCGAGATCCACGGTGTCGACGCCGACCGAGTTGAAGCCGGCAACGAGTGCAGCCGTGAGCATGGGGCCGGAGCGGCGGGTGTCACGACCTATGAGGACGGGTCCATGCACCGACTGTCCGGCGGCGCGGGCGAGGTCGAACGCAAGCTGCGGAGTCAGTTCCGCGTTGGCGACACCGCGAACGCCGTCCGTTCCGAAGAGACGTGGGGCCATCGACCCGAAGCGCTGATCAGCGCTTGGTGAACTGCGGGGCGCGACGCGCCTTGCGAAGACCGTACTTCTTGCGCTCGACGCGGCGGGCGTCGCGAGTGAGCAAGCCCTCCTTCTTGAGCGCAGGCCGCAGCTCGGGATCGACCTCGACGAGCGCTCGGGCGATGCCGAGGCGAAGCGCATCCGTCTGCCCGGTGTAGCCGCCGCCGTGAATGGTGGCGTGCACGTCGTAGCGTCCCTCGACCTCGACGGTCTTCAATGGCTCCAGCACGCGAAGCCGCAGCGCCAATTGCGGGAAGTAGGTGTCCAGAGAGCGTCCGTTGAGTTTGAAGTCGCCCGTTCCGTCGTACAGGCGGACGCGCGCTACGGAGCTCTTGCGGCGGCCGGTGGTCTGGGCAAGCGGCTTCGACATCAGGCGGAGACCTTTCCAATCTCGAGCGTCTCGGGCTTCTGGGCGGCATGGGGATGGTCCGGGCCGGCGTACACCTTGAGCTTGCCGAACATCTGGCGCCCGAGCTTGTTCTTCGGAAGCATGCCCCTGACCGCACCCTCGATGATGCGCTCTGGATACTTCGCCCGCAGCTCTGCGAGGTTCATCTCGGTCAGGCCACCCGGGAATCCCGAGTGGCGGTAGTACATCTTCGTGACTTCCTTGTTCCCGGTGACCGCGACCTTCTCGGCGTTGACCACGATCACGTAGTCACCACCGTCGACGTGCGGTGCGAACGTCGGCTTGTGCTTCCCGCGCAGGATTCGCGCGATCTCGGACGCAAACCGGCCCAGCGTCTGACCGTCGGCATCGACGACGAACCACTGCCGCTGAATATCACCGGGCTTCGGCGTGAAGGTCTTCTGGAGCTTTGGCTTCATGTGCGCATCCGTAACGAGAGAGTCGGGCACGGGAGAGCGCTCCGGGGACCCAGGAGCGAAGCGGCATCGTACCGGATTCGCGCTTGCTCAGCAAAGCGGCGGAGCGCCGACGGCTCAGTAGTCCACGCGCATCAGCGTGAGGCCGTGGGGCGGAGCGGCACCCTTGGCGGCGTGACGGTCCTTCGCCTCGATGATCGCCGGCACCGCAGCCGCATCAACTCGCCCGCGGCCTACCTCGACCGACAGCGCGACGGCCGAACGCACCATCTGGTGACAGAACGACGACGCCTCGATGTCGAACGCAAGCAGCCCTACCCTCACCCGCATCCACCCGGCCGAGCGCACGAGGCGGATGGTGCTGCGGTCTCCGGAACGCCTGCAGAACGACGCGAAATCGTGTTCGCCGACCAGCGCCGCCGTTGCGGCGTCCATCGCCCTCTCATCCAGGCCTTGCCCGTAGTGCCAGGCTGTCGCAGCGAGAAACGGATCAGGGGCCTCACGATCGAGCACGAGGTAGCGATACGATCGACCGGTCGCCGAGAATCGAGCGTGGAAGTCATCTGGAGCAACCGCAAGCGCCAGCACAGCGATCTCCGGAGCGAGCTGCCGGTTCAAGGAACGCCGGACACGATCGCTGTCGAGCGGAGCGTCCGTCGCAAAGCTCGCGACCTGTCCGGCGGCGTGAACGCCCTTGTCGGTGCGTCCGGCCACGAACGTGTCGACCGCTCCGGTGTGGTGGAAAAGGGCGGCCTCGAGGTCGCCCTGCACCGTGCGGACGCCCGGCTGACGCGCATAGCCGTGGAAACCCGAGCCGTCGTACGCCAGATCCAGCCGGTAGACGGGCATGCCCGTCAGATGAGACCGCGGCCGAGGATGTTGGCGATGATGATCCAACCCAGCATTCCGCCGCCGGCCGCCAATGCAGCCCGCTCCAATGGCAGATCCGCCGCGTAACGCATCCCGTGGGCCATGATCGCCAGAAACCAGAGGCTGCCGAGAATCAGCGCCAAGAGGGCGTTGTTGACGAGCCGGTCGGTCACGAGCAGCAGGAGCAACGTCGGGTAGGCATATGCCGTGATGCGCAGAACGAGCGCATAGCTGGAGCCCGCCTCCATCAGGAACCGGGCGATGGCGTACACGATGCCGCTGTAGGCGAGCCAGAAGACGGCGGTGTTGATCGCAATCGCAAGGAGAAACTCCAGACCGGACAGCGATGTCGTCAGGCCCAGCAGGCTCGAGCCGAAACCAACCTGCAGCAGGGTGCGAGCGATGAGCACGATGATGAGGCCGTCGCCGGTGGCGCGGTCGTTGAAGTCCATCCACACGAACGCATCGCGGTCGAACCGGGCTGCTTGCACCACACGTTTGAGACTCTCGGTCAATTCCGCTCCTTGTCGGCGGCGAGGATACCGGCGTCACCGAACGAACGGACCGCCATCACCACTAACCTCGCCCGGCTGAGTCAACAAGGACGGTTCATGCGCATCAGCCTCATCACCGCTGGCCTCGCAATACTCCTCGCTGCGTGCGGGGGCGATGGCGGCAGCGCCATCACGGAGTTCGATGACGTACCCCAGCGAATCGAAGTCGATATCGCTGCGGGTGATGTGTCGGTGACCGGAAACGCCGCTACCGACGGGGTGAGCGTGGAGACGGAGGTCGACGGCGCTGCCACGCCGTCCGTGGAGCTTGGCGATGGGGTGCTGAGCATCGCCGATGACTGCAGCTCGGACTGCTCAGTCAACTACGACATCCTGGTGGCTGGGGACGCCGACGTCGTGATCACGACCGACGACGGCAACGTCGTGGTGTCCAACATCACGGGCACAATCACGGTCGAGACCAGCATCGGAGCGGTGACCCTGGCAACGGTCGACGGAGACCTCCAGGTGATCGTTGGTGAAGGTGACGTGCTGGGGACTCGTTTGGTCAGCGACGTTGCGACCTTCGAAGCGAGCGAGGGAAACGTCGACATCACGTTCGACGAGGTCGTCAGCACGTTGGTCGTCGCCACCGACAAGGGCGACGTGACGGTGCAACTCCCCGACGGCAGCTATGCCTTCGACACCGAACCGGAGGATCGCACGGAGCTCCGCATCGACGGATCGGACGGAGCCGCCAATACGGTGACGCTGACCACCGGCGACGGCGAGATCATCGTGTACAAACGCTGACCCAGCATCCGCTCAAGGTCCCAGCAGTTTCTGGAGAGACCGCAGCACCGAGCGATCAGCCGTCAAACTCGGCACGTCGTCGAATACCACCCACGCCACCTCGTCGCCACCGGGTGGCGGGGCCAAGCTGTCGTCCGATGCGACCATGCGGAACCGGAGATCGAAATGACGGTGTGACGGTTGCCCGCGGTATGCCGGCACCCGGTGCGAGTCGACGTCGAAGAGCCCGGGAGCGGACTCGAACTGCGTGAGGCCAGTCTCCTCGCAGATCTCCCGACGCGCGGCAGATTCGAGCGACGAGTCCGAGGGCTCGATGTGCCCGCCCGGTTGCAGCCAGGCGCCCACCCGGGAGTGCCGGATGAGCACGAGCTTGCTCATGGCGCGATCGGTCACAAAGGCGCTCACCGTGAAGTGGCCCGGGTCGTAGGTGTAAGCCGAGAGGATGTCGCGGGGGTCGGTGACGATGGCGCGCATCTCGGCCATGGCCCGGCGCTCGCACGCGGTCGGGGTGAACCCGTCGAGCAGCCGCATGAGCTCGAGTCGTCTGGACATGGAACCGCCGTTTCTGCCGTTGGGGCCGCCGAAGGGACCAGACGGTAGCTCGACAACGGTGCCCCCGATGGGACAGATGGCGACGGTCGTCCCGCAGCGTCGCGGGGCAGGTTCGCCGCAACCCACGCGGCCGCCAGGTGACCTCGCCGTGGGCCGTACGGCCCAATTCCTCCCGCGCAGTGCCATAGGTCGGGCCGTACCGGTGTCACACAAGTAGGGGTCCTTTGGGCGATCCACCGCATCACCCCGAGGATTGGGAACAATGCACACAAGAACTCGCCTGCGTGGGCCGTGGGCGATCACGATCGCCGCGCTGGTTGCTGCGTTGTTGCCGCTGATGAGCGCACCTGCGTACGCCGACGTGCTCGAGCTGCCCATCCCCGACGACCGATGCATCGCATCCGTCGCATCCGGCTTCGGTCTCAGCGAAGGCGTCAAGTCACCCGCCGACGGTGTCGAGCTGAACGTACCGGGACCAGTGGTCAGCGTCATCGTCGAGTGGACGGGCCGCGACGACGCCGACAGCGGTACGTCCTCGCTCGACATCGAAGTCGCCGGACCGGGCGGATCGTCCAGTGATCCCGCGAGGGCCGGCACGTTGATCGGCTCCGACAACTCTCGCATCGACGGACGCGGCGACAACGTGTACTCGTGGTGGGCCGACATCACCGATCTCCTGGCGCCTGGCGATGCCGGGGTCTACTCCATCGACATCGAGCCGTTCGCCACACCAGGCCTCGGCGTCTCGTGGGGTGGAGTCGTCACCGCCGTCTACGACACGACGCCGTGCGCCGGCGTCGAAGATGCGATCTGGAAGATCGGCGCCGACTATTACTTCGGCGGTCACGCCGCATCCTCCGGAACCACCGAGTTGCTGGTGTATGACTGGGTGGGCGCACCGGCCTCCGACCTGACCGTGACCGTGCGCGCCGCACAGGGCGGCGCCGACAGCGGAACACAGCAGTGCAGGGTGTCCCAAATATGGGCGGCGACGGGCAACGGAGCGGCACCCTCGACGACAGACACGCTCGTCGACGCTCAGGGCAACGCGGTGTTCCCCGGAGCTACTCGCATAGTGTCCAATCCGTTCTCACCACCGGGCCAGAGCTGCCCGGCCGCCACAGTGTCAGCGCCGGCTTCTGCCATCCGCGGCGGCAGCGTCGGCCCCGAATACGCGCTGGTCGAGGTGGACATCGTCGTCCCGGCAGGCAGCGAGTGGATGGTCGTGCAGTTCGAGTCCCCCAGCGACAACGGTGGCTACCGCGGTCTCCCCGAGTCGGGAGCATGGGCGGGCGGCAGCGTGCTTCACATCCCTTCATTCGCCGATGCCGCACCTGCGATCGGACTCGAGACGACCATCCTCGACACCGCAGATGGTGCCTGCCCCGGGGTCGCAGGCGTCGACGAGTCTGCCGTGGCTGAACCGGGCGATCTCGTCACGTATTGCTTCCGGGTCACGAATCCGGGAACCACTCCCCTCTTTCCCGTGTACGTCAACGCCGCGGTGCTCGGTATCGGCGAGGCCGACATGGAGTTGGTGGCCGGTGACGCTGCGTCGCCGTTGCTGCTGGGCGGCGAGCTGGTGTACGCCTACGAGGCGGTGGCCAACAGCGACCTCCTCATCACGGCGACGGCCACCGGCACGCCGAGCGACGCAGCCGGTACGACGCTGGCGCTCGCCGACGTCACTGCAACCGACGATGCGGCGCTGGTCGTCCTCACGCCCGGCATCGCGCTTTCCAAGACCGTGCTCGCCGGCACTGCCGCGGCGTGCCCCGGCCGAGAAGGCGTCGATGAGCTGGTGGCCGCAGCGACCGGCACGGCCATCACATACTGCTTCGCCGTCACCAACACCGGTGAAGTCGACGTGGACACGGTCACGATCTCCGATCCGGATCTGGGAGTGGCAACGGGTGACCTGACACTCGTCGCCGGCGAGCTCTCCGACGGTCTGACACCAGGCGAGACAGCGGTGTGGTCGCTGGCCGCCCGGCTGGATTCGGATACGACCTCGACGGCTACGGCCAGCGCCACCGCTGCCGACCCTGACATCGCCGACTCGGTCGTGACCGCGAGCGATACGGCGGGGGTGGCGATCCGCGAAGGTGGCGTTCACCTCACCAAGTTCGTTGTCGCTGCCGGTGCCAGCTGTGGTGGGGCGCTCGAGACGTCTGACAGGGCGATGGAAGGCGTGCGTGGCGCCGAGGTGCGCTACTGCTTCATCATCGCCAACACCGGCACGGTCCCCTTGTACCCCATCATGATCGACGACCCTGAGCTCGACATCACGAGGAACGACCTCGCCACCGTGAATGGTGACCCGAGCCAGCCTCTCCCGCCGGGTGCGGCGTTGATGCTGGAGCACCTCGACGTCATCGACCAGAACCTGACCAGCACCACCACCGTGACGGCAACCCTCTACGACGACCCGGCCTCGCTGGCTTCGCAGACCCTGGCTGCGGCCGCCGTACCGGAGACCGTGACGGCGAGGGCGACAACCACCGTCGAGCTGCTGGAGCCTTCACTGCGCTTCATTCACACCGCGGTGGCGGGGCACGAAACGGAGTGTGCCGTCGGCGATGGTGCAGCGGCACTGACGGTGGACGACGTCGGCGAGCCCGTCACGCTCTGCTTCGTCATCGAGAACACGGGCGACACGGCGTTGTGGCCGGTCGAACTCGAGGACACCACCTTTGCCGTCGGTGGGGCCGAGATGGACCTCATCTCAGGCGACGGCGCAATCCCGCTCCTCCCGGGGGCGGCGCTGGTCTACGCATGGCGAACCTCCGCCACTGGTGACATCACCGACATTGGAATCGTCACCGCCACTGCGGCTTCGCCCACCACCGGCGATGCCTTGGCTCCTACGACGACGCTGCGGGCCGAGAATTTGGTGCGTGTGTCGATCGCTCAGGAAGAACTGCCGACAACCGGTGTTGCCACAGGTCTCCTGGCCCTGATCGCCACCGTCCTTCTCGGACTGGGGGGCGCATTCGTTGTGGCTTCCCACGGGGGTCTGCCCGCTCGACGACGACGGTCGTCGTAGCGGCGCAGAGGGCCAGGGAAGAGGAAAGGGGCCGCTACGGCGGCCCCTTCCTCGACTTCTCGATTGGATCGACGGCTCAGACGAGCTCGACGATGGCCATCGGTGCGCCGTCGCCACGACGCGGGCCGATCTTGACGATCCGCGTGTAGCCGCCCGGCCGGTCGGCGTAGCGAGGACCCACGTCGTCGAACAGCTTCGTCACGACCTCGTTGTCCTGGATCTTTCGCAGCACCAGCCTGCGGGCGTGGAGATCACCACGGCGCGCCTTGGTGATCATCTTCTCCACGTAGGGCCGCAACATCTTCGCCTTCGCTTCGGTGGTCGTCACGCGCTCCTCCTCGATGAGCGAGGCAGCGAGGTTGGCGAGGATCTTCCGTTGATGCGACGGACTGCCGCCGAGACGAGGACCCTTCTTCGGCCGAGGCATCACACGACTCCCGGATCGGCGTCGGCGATCGAACGCAGGCTCAGCCCGAGCTCGTCGAGCTTCGCAGTGACCTCTTCCAGGCTCTTCTGCCCGAAGTTGGTGATGTTCAGCAGATCATCCTCGGTCTTCTCGACCAGCTCGCCAACGGTGTGGACCTGGGCCCGTCGCAAGCAATTGCGCGGCCGCTCCGAGAGATCCAGCGCCTCGATCGGCAGGTCGAGGTCCGGCGAGGACGGCTCGGCCGCGACGACGTCGCCGAGTTCGAGGCCAATGCCCTCATCCATGTCGGCGAACAGCCCGAACAGCTCGCGCAGCGTCTTGCCGGCGGAAGACAGCGTCTCACTCGGCGAGGTGGAACCATCGGCCTCCACATCGAGGATGAGCTTGTCGAAGTCGGTCATCTGGCCGACCTGCGTGCTCTCGACCCGGTACGAGACCTTGCGCACGGGAGAGAAGATGGAGTCGATCGGCATGACACCGATCGTGTCGCTGCGCTTGTTGCGATCTGCGCTGCGATAGCCGACCCCGCGCTCGACCGTCATCTCGACCTCGAGCCTGCCGCTGGACGACAAGCTGGCGAGATGAAGATCGCCGTTGACGACCTCGACCCCGGCTGGGACCTTCAGGTCGGATGCGGCGACATCGGCCTTGCCCTTGGCGGAGAGGTACAACGTCGCCGGCTCATCGGTCTCCATCTGGAGCACGACCTGCTTGAGATTCAGGATGAAGTCGACGACGTCCTCGACTACGCCCTCGATGGTCGAGAACTCGTGTTGAACGCCCTCGATCCGGACCGACGTGATGGCGGCCCCGGGAATACGGGACAGGAGCGTACGCCGGAGAGTGTTCCCCAGGGTGTAGCCGAAGCCAGGCTCGAGCGGTTCGATGACGAACCGTGAGCGGACGTCGGTTACCTGCTCCTCTTCAATGGTTGGACGCTGGACGATGAGCACGGGCGCTCCTCGGGTTCGGAGGGACTGAGTGGTTACTTGGAGTAGAGCTCGACGACCAGCTGCTCTTGGATCTGTGTGTCGATCTGCTGGCGGCTGGGAAGCGAGGTGACGGTTACCTTGCGGTCACCGGCGTTGACGTCCAGCCACTCGGGCATCGGACGGTCGATCGTGTCAACGGCCTGCTGCACGGGGAACAGCTCGCGGCTGCGCTCCCGCATCGTGATCACGTCGCCGGCACGAACCTGGTACGAAGGGATGTCGACCTTCTTCCCGTTGACTTGGAAGTGCCCGTGGTTGACGAGCTGGCGAGCCTGGGGACGGGTACGGGCCAGACCGGCGCGGTAGACGACATTGTCGAGCCTCGCCTCGAGCAGCCGCAGGAGATTCTCACCCGTGATGCCTCGCTGGCGGGCGGCCTTCTCGTAGTAGCGGCGGAATTGACGCTCGAGCACGCCGTACGTGAAGCGAAGCTTCTGCTTCTCACGCAGCTGGATCTGGTACTGCGACTCGCGGATGCGGCCGCGGCCGTGCTCACCCGGCGGATACGGCCGCCGGTCGAAATACTTCGCCTTGTTCTCGTCGAGGAGTTGGCGGGCGCGGCGGCTGCGCTTGGTACGGGGTCCGGTGTACCGAGCCATCAGCGGCCCTTCCGCTTCTTGGGGCGGCAGCCATTGTGTGGCACGGGTGTGACGTCCTTGATCCCGGTCACTTCGATACCCATGTTCTGCAACGTGCGAATCGCCGTCTCCCGGCCCGAACCCGAGCCGCGCACGATCACGTCGAGCTTGCGAACACCCATCTCACCGGCGCGGCGAGCCGCCTGCTCGGCAGCCACCTGGGCGGCGTACGGTGTCGATTTGCGCGAACCCTTGAATCCAACGGAACCGCCGGACGTCCACGCCACGACACCACCGTCTTGGTCGGTGATCGTGATGATCGTGTTGTTGAAGCTGGCCTTGATATGGGCCTGGCCGTGCGGAATGTTGCGCTTGATGCGCCTTCGCCCGACTCGCTGCTGTTTTGCCACGGATACCTCTCAGCGACCTACTTGGTGACCTTTTTCTTGCCGGCGACGGGCGCCGACTTGCCCTTTCGGGTGCGGGCGTTGGTGTGCGTCCGCTGCCCCCGAACGGGCAGGCCCCGGCGGTGCCGGAGACCCTGATAGCTGCCGATCTCGATCTTGCGCTTGATGTTCTGCGCCACGTCGCGGCGAAGATCACCTTCCACGGTGAGATTGGCATCGATGTACTGGCGGATCTGAACGACCTCGTTGTCCGTCAGATCCCGGACCTTGGTGTCGAGGTTGATGTCGAGGTCGTGCAGGATCAGCTGCGACGTCGTCTTGCCGACGCCGAAGATGTACGTGAGGCCAATCTCGACGCGCTTGTCCCTCGGGAGGTCGGTTCCTGCGATACGGGCCATGCTGCGCTACCCCTGACGTTGCTTGTGTCGCGGATTGGAGCAGATCACCCAGACGCGACCGTGCCGCCGGATGACCCGGCACTTCTCGCACATCTTCTTGACTGATGCGGAAACTTTCATCGGTACCTGTACGTGATCCTGCCTCGTTCGAGGTCATAGGGCGACATGGCGAGGCGCACCCGATCCCCAGGGATGATGCGGATGTAGTGCTTCCGCATCTTGCCTGAGATGTGGCAGAGCACCTCATGGCCGTTGTCGAGCTTGACCCTGAACATCGCGTTCGGGAGGGGCTCGACGACGGTGCCTTCAACCTCGATGACGTCGTCTGTTTTTGCCACAAGAAAACCGGCCCGGAACTGGACCGGACGGGGAATATTAGAGGACGAATGAAACTGACGGCACATCGCAGCGCAATCTGCCCGACAGCCACGACGATAGTGCAGGCCAAGCCCTTGGGGAAGGGGTTTCCGAGAGGTCAGACGGCAGCGAGCGCCTCGAGCGGCCGGTAGCCTCTGGCGTCATGAGCGAGACGTTTCCCCGGTTCCCCCTGCCTGAGGCGGTTGCCGAAGCAGCCCGATCCATGGCACCCGCATATCTGCGACGACGCCTGACGCGGGCCAGAACCCCGTTCATCGACGGCGAAACGGTCACGTTCACCTACGTCGGGAGCCCGCGGGCGGTTCGGGTCGTTCACTTCATGGCGCAGTTTCCGAAGATCCCCGACATGGAACGGTTCGAGAGCACCGATCTGTGGTCCGTGACGGTGAAGCTGCCGCAGCGCACTCGCATGGAGTACCAGCTCGAGATCGAGTGGGACCACGAGACACAGCGCACCATCGATCCTTTGAACACCCGGATCGCACACGATCCGTTTGGGGCCAACTCGGTTGCGCACGCCCTCGGTTACGTGGACCCGATGTGGACATCGCCGAGCGTGGACGCCGCTCGCGGCGATGTCGAGACCATAGAGATCGACTCGAAGGCGCTCGGCGGCAAACGCTCCCACTCGGTGTACGTCCCTGCAGGATTTCCGGCGGCGGCGCCGTACCCGGCGGTGTTCCTTCACGACGGCAGCGATCTGATCCAATACGCCGCGCTCACGACGTCGCTCGACAGCCTGATCGGCGCGGGTGCGATGCGCCCCACCGTGGTCGTGTTGATGGACCCCGTCGACCGGAACCGCGAGTACATGGCGCTACCCGCCCACGGCCGATCGATTGTCGACGAGATCGTGCCCGGCGTCACTTCCGAATTCCAGATCAGCTCGGAGCCTCGCCACCGAGTGATCGGCGGCGCCAGCCTCGGCGCCGTCGCCAGCCTGGCTACGGCATGGCGCCACCCAGATGTCTTTGGCGCAATGGTGTTGCTCTCCGGAACCTTCATCACAGAGCTGGGGGGACCGTGGCACCGGGGGCCGGAGCTGCAGCCCGTCGTCGACTTCATGCACCGGTTCCACAGTGGCCCCGGGCTGCCGACGCCGATGGCCTGGGTTGCGTGTGGGGCGTTCGAAGCGCTGTCGACGGACAACATGGCCTTCGTGTCCCGCCTGCGGCTGGCCGGCATCGATGTGTCCTACCGCGAACCGCTCGACGGTCACCACTGGCAGAACTGGCGCAACAACCTCGGCGACGCACTGCGCGAGCTCTTCCCGGCGCCGGTGCACCACTAGGTTGGCGCCATGACCAGCTCGACGCGACTCATCGGCCTCAGCCTCGGCGCTGATCTGTGCTGGCCGCAGTTCTACGAGGACATCGTCGCAAGGCTCGACCCACGGGCCACGGTGGCGGGCAAGACGCTCCGTTTCGGCGTCGAGCGGGTGACGATCGAACCTTTCGACCTCAACCAGCCGGTGCGCTACGACCTGGTGCTCGACCGGCTCACGCCCTGGTATCACACCAGTCGCGAGTGGATCAAGAAGGCGGTCGTGAAGGACGACCTGTACGTCTTGAACAATCCGTTCACGTTGCAGGCGATGCAGAAACACACGTCGTACGCCGCCATGATGCGGCTGGGCGTGCCCGTCCCGCAGACGTATCTACTCCCGCCGAAGGAGTACGACCACGCCGACGATCTCCACGTGACCCTCGAGCGCTACGCCCAGATGTTCGATCTCGATGCGATCGGCGAGGAGATCGGATTTCCGATGTTCCTCAAGCCGTACGACGGCGGCGCGTGGGTCGGAGTGAGCCGCATCGAGGACGCCGGCCAGCTCAAGGCCGCCTACGACGCCTCGGGCACGCGGATCATGCACGCCCAAAGGGCAGTCGAGCCGTTCGACCTGTTCGTGCGCTGCCTCGCCGTGGGGCCCCAGGTCAACGTGATGCGGTACGACCCGGATGCACCATTGCACGACCGCTACAAGGTCGCTTTCGATTTCGTCGACGGGGCCGACTGGAATCAGCTCGCCGACCTCACGCTCACCATCAACACGTTCTTCGGGTGGGACTTCAACTCCTGCGAAGCGCTGCGTCAGGACGGGGTGTACCACCCCATCGATTTCGCCAACGCCAACCCGGACTCTCAGGTGACGTCGCTGCACTTCCACATCCCGTGGCTCGTCAAGGCGCTGATCCGCTGGTCGCTGTTCTGTGCGGCGACCCGGCGCCCCATGCGCCACGACCTCAACTGGCACGAGTTCTTCGCGACCGCGGAAGCACACGACGACCATGGAGAGCGGCTTGCGGCGCTCGGGAGCCTCGCCAGGCGGCGTCTCGAAGCCGATCGCTTCGCCGAGTTCTGTGACGACCACCTGGCCGACCTCGACGAGATCACGCTCGACTATTTCGCCACGGAGCGGGCGAAGGGAATCATCCGCCACAAAGTCGAGACGATGTTCCCCGCGCAGGAAGTCGACCAGTTCACCGAGCACTTCTGGGGGTTGATCCAGTTCTGGCGGCGGACCGAGCGCGATCGCCTGGATCCGTCGTGAAGGCCGTCGAGCGCTGGTATTCCCCTCGCCTGGAGCAGTGGGTGTCCATGGCCCGGTGGGGCAGCATCGGCACACCGGTGCTCGTCTTTCCGACGGCGGGCGGCGACGCCGAGGAGGTCGAGCGCTTCCAGTTGATCGACGCACTCGCAGGATTGCTCTCGGCCGGCCGGATCAAGGTGTACTCCGTCGATTCGGTGTCGGGCCGTTCGTGGCTCGAACAGGACGACCCCCGGCACTCGATGTGGCTGCAGAACCAGTTCGACCGGTTCATCCGGGAGGAAGCGGTGCCGGCCATCCGGGCGGATTGCCACGATGACCACATCGAGATCATCACGGCCGGTTCGTCGATCGGAGCCTTCTGGGCGCTCGAGACCATCAGCCGCCACCCCGACGTGATCCGCAGCGCGATCTGCATGAGCGGGAGCTACGACCTCTCCGACCGGCTGGGCGGCCACTGGAGCGACGACTTCTACTACTCGTCTCCGCTCCACTTCCTGCCGGATCTCGGCGGTCCGGTGCTCGACCGGCTGCGGCAGCGCTTCATCATCCTGGCCACCGGGAGCGGTCGCTGGGAGGATCCAAGCGAGAGCTGGCAGGTGGCGGAGCTCCTGGGCTCGAAAGGCATCCCGAACCGCGTCGACGATTGGGGCCGGCAGTGGGACCACGACTGGCCGACCTGGCGGGCGATGCTCCCGCTGTACCTCGACGACCTGACGTGACCGGCAGGCCGGAGCGAATCCGGCGGCTGGAGGAGATCGGACTGGCCACCTGGCCGGCCCTCGAACACCACACCGACGGGTCGTGGGTGTTCCGCACCGCCCGCGGTGTCACCAACCGCTCCAACTCGGTGAGCCCGCTGGGGCAGCCGGATGGAACCCTGCTGGCCGCTCTTCGCGATGCGGAACGGTGGTATGCGGCGCTGGGGTTGCCGTGTCGATTTCGGCTCACCGAGCTCGCCCCGACCGAGCTCGAAATGACCCTCGGCGCCCGCGGCTACCGCCGTGAGAATGCCGTCGACGTGATGACCCGGCGCATCGAGGACGCTTCGGAGCCCGGCGACGTCCGCATCGACCAGGCTCCGTCGGCTCGCTGGTTCGAAGCGTTGATGTCACGACGCTCCCTCACGGAACGGACCCGGACGTGGTCCGCTCGATGCTTGCCCGCCTCCCCACTCCAACGGCGTACGCCGAGCTGGAGGCCGCCGGCGAAGTCGCTGCGATGGGCATGGGCGTGGTGTGGGACGACGCCGTCGCCATCTATGTGATGCACACCGCCCGGCATCTTCGTGGCTCGGGGCTGGGTACGCAGGTGTTGCAGGCACTGCAGGCGCGGGGTCGGAGCAACGGCGCAACGATGGCGTTTCTCCAGCTACAGACAGAGAACACGCCGGCTCGGGCGTTTTACTCGGGTCACGGCTTCGGCGCCGAGTACCAGTACTGGTATCGCACCCAGGCAACGACGCAGTGAGCCCGACCTCAGCGCCCATCAGCGCCCGCTCAGTGGCGGTCGGACGACGAAGCGTTCCGCGCCCTCACCGGGCAGGCGCCCATCGCCCCCCGATGACGGTCGAACTACGCCATGAACGGTTGCACGATCTCGGTACGCCACTTCGCCGGGTCCGGCTCCTCGCTGGCGTCTGAGAGATATACCTCCCAGGCCGGGCCAAACGCCTCGGCGTGTTGCTCGCGGAGGAACGCCACGATCGCGTCGTAAGCGGGCACCATCGCGTCGTAGGGTCCGATGTGCATTGCTACGGCCGCCGGCCCGGCGGGGAGCGATGAGGCATCCACCTCTTCAGATCCGGTCGGCTCATTGGTCACCGGGAACCCGGCCTCCACCTCGAACTCCTTGAATTCGCTGTCCAGCGGCCGGTAGCGAGCGAACGGCGGCCCGCAGATCTCCGTGCCGAGGGTCTCGGCGTGGGTGGCCGCAGCGCGAAACGCTCTGCCGAGGAACTGCGGCATGTCTTTGACGACCACCTTGCCCCACATCACGAGCGTGGGTTGCCGCTCCAGCGTTCGGACAGATATCTCCGGCATCAGAAACCTCCCGTCCACATCAGCTTCGCCCCGGCGCCCGCCCGCAACCAGAGGCCCCAGACCCGACCGGTCCCGTGATGCGCGCCGGAACCGCGCCCTCAGCGAGGATCGCGCTCGTTCGGCGAACTTGCGTAGCTCGCCGCGGCATGCCGCGGCCAGGTACGCAGGAATCAGACGCCGACGAGTTTCGGCTCGGGGAGGGTCGACACGATCGACCCTTGCTCCGTGAGCAACACGGTGTGTTCGAAGTGGGCGGACAAGGCCCCATCGGCGGTGACGACGGTCCAGCCGTCATCGAGGAGTGCCGTCTCGGCCGTGCCGAGGTTGAACATGGGCTCGATGGCGAGAGCCATGCCGGTCTTCAGCTTGAGTCCCTTGCCCTTCTTGCCGTAGTTGGGGACATTGGGCGCTTCGTGCATGTTGCGCCCGATGCCGTGACCGATGTACTCGCGAACGACGCCGTAGCCGTGGGGCTTGGCGGTGGTCTCGATGGCGTTCCCAACGTCACCGAGGCGCTTTCCAGCCCTCGCTTGGGCGATGCCGTTCCAGAGCCCTTGCTCGGTGACTTCGATGAGCTTGGCCACCTCGGCCGGTACGTCGCCCACCGCCATGGTGAACGCAGCGTCGCCGTGCCACCCTTCATAGATCGCGCCCACGTCGACCGAGATGATGTCGCCGTCCGTCAGCTTGTAGCCGTCGGGGATGCCGTGGACGATCACCGAGTTGGGTGAGGCACAGATCGTCGCCGGATAGCCGTGATAGCCCAAGAACGAGGGCCGGCAGTCGTGGTCGCGAATCACCTCGGCCGCAACCGCATCGAGATCCTTCATCGAGACCCCTGGCTCTGCCGCCTGGCGCACGGCGGCGTGGGCCGCGGCGACACATTGGCCGGCGATGGTCATCTTCTCGAACGCGGCGGCGTCCTTCATGGTGATCACGCGGCCGTTCACGACTTCGACGGCTCCTCGGCGAGCGCCACGACGAGGCGGGCGAACACCTCTTCGATGGAACCGATCCCGTCGACGGCCAGCACCGGAACGCCGGCCGGTGGGTAGTACTCCACGAGCGGCTCGGTCTCTGCTCGGTACACCTGAAGGCGGCGGCGGACTGTGCCTTCGTTGTCGTCCGTGCGCCCCAACTCGCGCGCACGGTTCATGAGCCGAGCTACCAGCTCCTCCTCGTCGACATCGAGCAGCATTGCGACTTCGAGCGATCCCTCCCCCATCTTCTGCGCAAGCGCATCGGCCTGCTCGACGTTGCGGGGAAAGCCGTCGAGGAGATAGCCACAGCGTGCGTCGTCGGCGTGCAGTCGCTCTGCGACCATCGCAACGACCAGGTCGTCGGGTACGAGATCACCGGCCGCCATGATCGCTTCGGCCTGCTTGCCGAGATCGGTGCCGGCCGCCACCGCGGCCCGCAACATGTCGCCGGTGGAGATGTGCGGCACCCCCAACGCCCGCGCCAGCATCGCAGCCTGCGTGCCTTTGCCTGCCCCAGGAGGACCCAGAAAGAGAATGCGTCGACCCATGGGCGACGAGGTTAACGCAGTCTGCGGCCCCAGATGTCACCAAGGACGAAAGCAGCGGACCCCACCTCGGGGGAGGTCATGTTTCGGGCCGATCGAGCGACCCGGCCACCCCCTATCGCCGCCTGCGGCGGCGGTACCTTCCCCCACTTGGTGGGGGACCATGCAGGATGCGACAAGCGGCGACGTCACCGGGGAAAGGCGAGCTAGCTCAGGAAGCCTTCGTAGTTGCGCATCATGAGCTGGGACTCGATCTGCTTCATCGTCTCCAGCGCCACGCCGGCGACGATGAGGATCGAGATGCCGGAAAGGCCGACCGGGATGTCCCATGCCCACCCCATGATCGACGGCGCCACGGCGACGAAGGCCAGGTAGATCGAACCCGGCAGGGTGATGCGGCTCAGGACGTACTCGAGGTGGCGCACGGTGGCCCGGCCCGGACGGATCCCCGGGATGAACCCGCCTTGGCGCTGAATCGTCTCGGCCTGGCGCTCCGGGTCGAACTGGATCGCCGTGTAGAAGTACGTGAAGAACACCACGAGGAGTGCCAGCACGATGATGTAGGGCAACGTCGGGCTGAATCCGCCCTGGCCGCCCGTGCCGATGAGGTTGCGGTCGATCCAGTCGCGGACCGTGGCGCCCCACCCGTCGGACGGGATCGCCGAGGAGGCCAGCACGGGGAAGTACATGATGCTGGTGGCGAAGATCACGGGGATCACACCGGCCATGTTCACCTTCAGCGGGATGTACGTGTTCTGGCCGCCGAGCACCTTGCGACCGCGGACCCGCCTCGAGAATGAGATCGGGATTCGCCGCTGGCCCTGGTCGATGAAGATGATCCCGACCGTCAGCACCAGCATCAGCAGGATGACGGCGAGGAACTGGAACGTCGAGGAGTTCGCCTGCAGGATGCCGAGCTGGCTGGGCAGCTGGCTCACGATGCTGACGAAGATGATCAGCGACATGCCGTTGCCGATGCCGCGTTGGGTGATCAGCTCACCCAGCCACATGATGAGCGCCGTGCCGGCCGTCATGGTGATCACGATGGTGAGCACGTTGCGCAAGGTGTAGTCGGGGATGAGATCGACGCCCCCGGTGAACTGCCCGGAGTGGAAGAGGAACGTGAAGCCCGTCGATTGGATCAGTGCCAGCGCCACGGTGAGGTAGCGGGTCCACTGCGTCACGACCTTGCGACCCGCCTCACCTTCGTCCTGCAGCGCCTGCAGGCGCGGGATGACCACTGCTAGGAGCTGCATGATGATCGACGCCGTGATGTACGGCATGATTCCCAATGCGAACACGGACATCGTCTCCAGCGCACCACCGCTGAACAGGTTCAGGATCCCGACGAAGCCCGCCTGCTCTTGCTGATTCGCAAACGTCTGGACGCGATCCAGATCGACACCGGGTACCGGCACCGCCGCACCGAAGCGGTACACCGCAAAGATGAAGAGCGTGAACAGGATCTTGTTCCGGAGGTCCGGGATCCGGAACATGTTGCGAAAGACAGAGAGCATGAGTCTGAGGTCCTGTGTCCTGGGTGGTCAGAGACTAGTTGTTGAGCGGTTGTATCCCCACCGCATCAGTTCGGTTCTAGGAGGGGGTGCGGGAGGGGGAACGGCTCCGCCGTCCCCCTCGCCCGGATCGCAGCGACATGTGCGGTGCGATCCGAGAAGGCGCGGCCAGGGGCCGACATCTCGATTCGCTCGAAGCCTGCTTCGAGCGAAACACTCATTCGACGACTTCGGTCGATCCGCCCGCTGCTTTGATCTTCTCGACGGCACCGAGGCTGAACGCATGCGCCTTGACCGTGAGTGCCTTGTCGAGGTCACCGTTGCCGAGCACCTTGACCCGACCCCGGTGCTTCACCATGCCGCGGTCCCGCAGCACCTGCGGCGTGATCTCTTCGCCGGCGTCGAACTCGTTGAGGCGCTCGACGTTGATGAGGGCGTAGTACTCCTTGTTGCGGTTCTTGAAGCCCTTGAGCTTCGGCAGCCGCCGCTGCAGCGGCATCTGCCCGCCCTCGAAGCCGGGACGCACCTTGCTGCGCGCCTTCTGCCCCTTGGTGCCGCGACCCGCTGTCTTGCCGCGGCGGCCGCGCTCACCGCGCCCGACGCGGACCTTTGCCTTCTTCGAGCCCTCGGCGGGCTTCAGATGGTGCAGCTTCATCAGATCTCCTCAACGTCCAGCAGATGCTTGGCGCGAAACACCATGCCCCGCACATCGGGCGTGTCCGGGCGCTCGACCGACTGGCGGATCTTGCGCAGCCCGAGGCTCTCCACCGTGGCCCGCGTCTTGGGCTTCTCACCGATTGTGCTCTTGACGAGCGTGATCTTGAGGGTGCCGGCCATCGTCAGTCACCACCCACTTGGGTCTTCATCAGCTCCGCCGAGCGATAGGCCGCCAACAGTGCTGGAGGAAAGATGTCCTCAGGCTTCTTGCCGCGGGCCCGGGCGACTTCGTCGGGACGCCGCTGCGCCTCGATGGCCGCCATCGTGGCTCGCGCCACGTTGATGTGGGTCGGCGATCCGAGGCTCTTGGCGAGAACGTCGCGGATGCCCGCCGCCTCGAGGATCTGCCGCACGGCGCCACCGGCGATGACCCCGGTACCGGGTGCAGCCGGCTTCAGCAGCACGCGGGACGCACCCTGCTCGCCGATGACCTGATGGATGATCGTCGCACCGGCCATCGGCACGTCAACCATGTTCTTGCGGGCCGTCTCGATGCCCTTTTGGATCGCGGTCGGGACTTCCTTGGCCTTGCCGTAGCCGATGCCAACCTTGCCCTTGCCGTTGCCAACGGTGACGAGCGCGGTGAACGAGAACCGGCGGCCACCCTTGACGACCTTGGCCACCCGGTTGATCGCGATCACCCGCTCGTCGAATTCCGAGTCGCGGTTACGGTCGGATCTCCTCGTCACCTCGTGCTCCTTGCCATTGAATGGATCATCAGAACTTCAGTCCGCTCTCACGGGCAGCGTCGGCGAGAGCTTTGACCCTGCCGTGGAATTGGAATCCACCTCGGTCGAAGATCACGCTGGTGACCCCGGCGTCGGCCGCCCGAGCCGCAACCAGCTTGCCGACCTCTGCCGCTGTCTCGACCGTCAGGGACTTTTCGCCCATGCCGGACTCTCGGGACGATGCCGAGGCCAGCGTGTGGCCGGCGTCGTCATCGATGACCTGAGCGTAGATGTACTTGTTGCTGCGGTAGACAGCCAGACGGGGACGTTGCGCCGTACCGTGCAGGCGCTTGCGCACCCGCGTGTGACGACGGCGCCGTGCGTCGGTGCGCGAACCTCTCATGCGATACCTGCCTTGCCAGCCTTGCGGCGGACCGTCTCATTCGAGTAGCGGAGACCCTTGCCCTTGGACGGCTCAGGCGGCCGAAGACTGCGGATGTTCGCAGCCGTCTGCCCGACCAACTCTTTGTCGATGCCGGACACGATGATCCTCGTCGGCTCGGGTACCTCGAAGTCGACCCCGTCCGGAGCTTCGACGACCACCGGGTGTGAGAAGCCGAGCTGCAGCTCGAGCTTGCGCCCCTGCAGATTGGCGCGATAGCCAACGCCGACTGCCTGGAGCTCCTTGCTGTAGCCCTCCGAGACGCCGATGACCATGTTGGCGAGCAGGGCGCGCGACAGGCCGTGGAGCGCCTTGGACTCTCGCTCGTCGTCGACTCGCGTGAGCGTGACGGTACCGTCATCCATGGCGATCGTGATCCGCTCATCGAACGTGCGATCGAGCGTTCCCTTGGGACCCTTCACGGTGACGTTGGCGCCCTTGACGGCGACGTCGACGCCGCTGGGCACCTGAATCGGGTTGTTGCCGATACGACTCATGACCTCACCAGACCTCGCACACGATTTCGCCACCAACGTTGCGGCGACGCGCTTCACGGTCTGTCAGCAGCCCCTGGGACGTCGACACGATGGCGACGCCGAGCCCGCCTTGCACCCGAGCAAGGCCGCGCGCAGGCTTATACACGCGGTTGCCCGGACGGGACACTCGCTTGATGCCCTGGAGAACCCTGGCACGGTCGTCGCCGTAGCGGAGACGGATCGTCAGCTCACGTCCCACCCGGCCATCATCGACCTTGAAACTGTCCACATAGCCTTCGGCGGCGAGGATCTCGGCGATGCCTTCCTTCATCTTCGAGGACGGCATCTTGACCTCGGGATGCAGCGCGGAATTTGCGTTGCGCAGCCGGGTCAGCAGATCAGAAACTGGATCAGTGAACACGGTTACCACGAGGCCTTTCTCACCCCGGGCAGCTCGCCGTTGTGGGCGAGCTCCCGCAGTGCGAGCCGGGACATGCCGAACTTCCGGAAGTAGCCACGAGGACGCCCGCTCACGCCGCAGCGGTTGCGGTACCGCGTCGCGCTTGCGTCGCGAGGCATCTTGGCGATGGCCTGATAGGCCTCTCGCTTCTGCTCGTACGTGGTTTCCGGACTCTTGATGACGGCGATCAGCTCGGCTCGGCGCTCTTTGTAGCGCTCGACCAGCACCTTCCGCCGGTTGTTCTTGGCGATCTTCGATTTCTTCGCCATCACACACCTGCCTGCTGACGGAACGGGAAGCCGAACGCTGTGAGCAGCGCTCGTCCTTGGTCGTCGTTCTCTGCGGTCGTGACAAACGTGATGTCCATGCCACGCACCTTTGCCACCTTGTCGTACTCGATCTCCGGGAATATCAGCTGCTCCGTCACGCCGAAGCTGTAGTTGCCGCGGCCGTCGAAGCCCCTCGGGTTGAGCCCGCGAAAGTCACGAATCCGGGGAATCGCCAGCGCAACCAGACGGTCGAAGAACTCCCACATCCGATCGCCTCGCAGCGTGACCGACACGCCGATCGGCATGTCTTCGCGCAGCTTGAAGTTGGCGATCGACTTGCGAGCCCGGTTCACCTTGGGGTGCTGGCCCGTGATGATCCGCATGTCCTCGACTGCGGAGTCGACCAGCTTCGAATCTTGCGTGGCATCGCCCAAACCCATGTTGACATTGATCTTGACGAGCCGAGGC
Source organism: Acidimicrobiia bacterium (assembly GCA_035458525.1). GTDB lineage: Bacteria > Actinomycetota > Acidimicrobiia > Spongiisociales > UBA5794 > DATHZQ01. The sequence goes on along the minus strand of DATHZQ010000040.1, from coordinate 47,003 downwards.
ACCGCCATGACGTTGTCGAGCTCGAGCTCTTCCTTGAGCTTGGCTTGGATCTCGTCGTTGTAGAGCTGCTTCAGTCGAGGGGTCATCACAGATCACTCCCACACTTGCGGCACACTCGGTACTTGCGGCCCTCCTCGTCGAAGCGGGAACCGATGCGCGTCGGGCCACACTCGGGGCACACGATCATGACGTTGGAAACGTCGATCGGCATGTCCTTGTCGATGATGCCGCCCTGCATCGTCTGGCCGGTAGGGCGCTGGTGCCGCTTGGCAGTGGCAACACCCTCGACGATCACCTTGTTCTTCGACCTGAGGACCCGAGCGACTTTGCTCTCGACGCCTTTGTCCTTGCCTGCGATCACGCGAACCGTGTCTCCGGCTTTGATCTTCATCACAGCACCTCCGGAGCGAGCGAGACGATGCGCATGAACTTCTTGTCGCGCAGCTCTCGGCCGACGGGACCAAAGATGCGAGTGCCGCGCGGCTGCTGCTGATCGTTGATGATCACGCAAGCGTTGTCGTCGAAGCGGATGTAGGTGCCGTCCTTGCGGCGGCTCTCCTTGCGCGTCCGCACGACAACGGCCTTCACGACCTCGCCCTTCTTGACGGTGCCGCCAGGCGTGGCGTCCTTGACCGTGCCGACGATCACATCACCCAGGTGGGCATAGCGGCGTCGCGAGCCACCGAGCACGCGAATACACAGCAGCTCGCGTGCCCCGGTGTTGTCCGCCACCCGCAAGCGGGTTTCCTGCTGGATCATCGGGCACGCTCAACAATCGAGGAGACCCGCCAGCGCTTCGTCTTCGACAGCGGCCGGGTCTCTTCGATCCGGACGGTGTCGCCAATGCGAGCGTTGTTCGTCTCGTCGTGGGCGTGGTACCGCTTGCGACTCGGCATCGTCTTGCCGTACTTGCGGTGACGCTTGGAACCGGCGACCTCCACCGTGACGGTCTTGTCACGGGAGTCGGACACCACGATCCCCTGGCGCACCTTGCGTTGCGCACGATCTGTCACTGTGCGGCCTCCTGCTGCTGACGCCATGCGGCGATCTCTTGCTCGCGCATGACGGTGCGGATCCTGGCGATGTCACGGCGCACCTCGCGCAGGCGCGTCGTGTTGTCGAGCTGGTTCGTGGCGAGCTGGAAGCGGAGGTTGAAGAGCTCTTCCTTCGCCTCGTCGAGCAGCTCGCTCAGCTCTGCGTAGCTGTTGTTGCGGAGTTCGAGGGCGTTCATATGTCCTCCCGAGCCACGAAACGGGTCTTCACCGGCAATTTGTGAGCGGCCAGCCGCATGGCTTCCCGCGCCAGCTCTTCGGTCACGCCGGACATCTCGAACATCACACGGCCCGGCTTGATCACGGCAACCCAGTACTCGGGGTTGCCCTTGCCAGACCCCATGCGCGTCTCTGCCGGCTTCTCGGTGATCGGCTTGTCTGGAAAGATGTTGATCCAGACCTTGCCGCCACGCTTGATGGCACGGGTCATCGCGACACGGGCGGCCTCGATCTGGCGCGCCGTGATCCAGCCGGATTCCTGCGCTTGCAGGCCGTAGTCACCGAACGTCACGCGGGTGCCTCGGCTCGCCTTGCCGGTCATTCGACCCTTCTGGGTCTTCCGGTACTTCGTGCGCTTTGGCATGAGCATCAGGCATCACCGCCTTCGGCGTCCTTCGCCTCGGCTTCGCCCTCGGCCTCCACCACAGCCTCCACCACAGCCTCCACGTCGGCCTCGACCTCGGCCTCGACCACAGCCTCGGCAGGCTCGGCGGAGGCTTCGACCTCTGCAGCCTCTCCGGCCGCAACCTCTTCGGCCGCAACCTCTTCGGCGCCAGCCGAAGAGGCGATGTCCGGTACTGCAACCTCGTCGGCTGCAGGCACCGGCGGAGCGACGTTCTCGACGCCCTCCGTCGCCGGCAAGACCTCCTGGGCCTCCTCGCGGGCGGCCTCGAACTCGCTGGCCGCGTCGCTGGTGGTGAGCTTGCGCCCACCCCCGGCTTCGATCAAGCGGCGACCGCCGCCACGCTTGCCGCCACCGGCCTCGACGATGCGCTTGCCGCCACCGGCCTCGATGAGCCGGGGACCGCTCTCCCCCGCCGCAGCTTCGGCACGGGACTTGGCAGAGCGGCGACGTTTGGCGGGACCGCCTGCGGCGAGCCGGGCCTCGGCCGCGATCTTCTCGCGGCTGCTGGCGGCAGATGGCAGGAGGTCGCCTTTGTAGACCCACACCTGGACACCGATGGCGCCGACCGTGGTCCGTGCGGTTGCTTTGCCGTAGTCGATGTCGGCCCGCAACGTGTGCAGCGGAACCCGACCTTCGAGGTACCACTCGCGACGACCCATGTCGGCGCCGCCGAGACGACCCGAAGCCTGGACGCGCACGCCTTCGGCGCCTGCCTTGAGCGCCGTGGCCACGGCCCGCTTCATGGCACGCCGGAACGAGACGCGACCCTCCAGCTGATCCGCCACGCTGCGGGCGAGCAGGGTGGCGTCGAGCTCGACGTTCTGGACCTCGATGACGTTGAACTTGACGATGCGGTCGGTGAGCTTCTCGAGGCCGGAGCGGAGCCGCTCCGCCTCGGAGCCGCCGCGACCGATCACAACACCCGGGCGTCCGGTGTGCACGTCGACCTGCACCTTGTTGGTGCCGATGCGCTCGATATCGATCCGCGACACGGCGCCGCGACGCAGCTCACCGGTCAGGTACTTGCGAATCTGATGGTCCTGGTTGACCTGGAACGCATAGTCCTTCTCGCTGTACCAGCGCGACTTCCAGTCGGTGACGATGCCGAGGCGCAGGCCGTACGGGTGAATCTTCTGACCCATGGCTACTCCTCGTCTTCTTCGTCGGCGACGACGATCGTTATGTGGCTCGTGCGCTTGCGGACCCGCGTGGCGCGGCCGCGAGCTCGCGGGCGGTAGCGTTTGAGGGTCGGTCCCTCGTCGGCGAAGGCTTCGCTCACGAACAGGTCCTCTTCATCCAGCGCAAAGTTGTGCTCGGCGTTGGCTACAGCCGAATCGAGGACCTTGAGAATGGTGGGGGCGGCGCGCCGGTTGGTGAACGTCAAGATGTCGCGAGCGGCTTCCACCGGAAGCCCCCGAACCAGGTCCAGCACGCGGCGGACCTTGTACGGCGACTGGCGAATGTACTTGGCTTGCGCACGGACCTTCATCGGCGCCTCGCAGACTTCTCGCCAGAGTGACCCCGGAACGTTCGCGTCGGCGCAAACTCGCCGAGCTTGTGTCCGACCATCGACTCGCTGACGTATACCGGAATGTGCTTCCGACCGTCGTGCACCGCAATGGTGTGGCCCACCATCTCGGGCACGATCGTGGAGCGACGGCTCCACGTGCGAATGACCTTCTTCTCGTTGCGGTCGTTGGCGGCCTCGACCTTCCGCAGAAGGTGCTCGTCGACGAACGGGCCTTTCTTCAGGCTGCGTGCCATCAGCGGCGTCCCTTCTTGCTTCTGCGACGCACGATGTACTTGTCGCTTGCCTTGTTCTTCTTGCGGGTACGTCCCTCGGGCTTGCCCCAAGGGCTGACCGGATGGCGACCACCGGAGCTGCGGCCCTCGCCGCCCCCGAGGGGGTGATCGACGGGGTTCATGGCGACGCCACGAGTCTGCGGGCGCTTGCCCTTCCAGCGGTTGCGACCGGCTTTCCCGATCTTCACCAACTCGGCTTCGGTGTTGCCCACCTGACCGACGGTCGCCCGGCAATCCAGAGCGACCTGCCGCATCTCTCCCGAGGGGAGTCGCAGCAGCGCCATGTTGGATTCCTTGGACATGAGCTGGATCGCCGTGCCGGCGGCGCGGCCCATCTTGGCGCCGCCACCGGGACGCATCTCGACCGCGTGCACAACGGTGCCCGTCGGGATGTTGCGCAACGGCAGCGCGTTGCCCGGCCGGATCTCAGCGCCGGTTCCCGAGATGAGCATGTCCCCCGGTTTCACGCCGACCGGAGCCAGGATGTAGCGCTTCTCGCCGTCCACGTAGTGGAGCAGCGCCAGCCGCGCGTTGCGGTTGGGGTCGTATTCGATCGCCGCCACCTTGGCCGGTACGCCGTCCTTCGTGCGGCGGAAGTCCACAACGCGATAGCGGCGCTTGTGACCACCGCCACGGTGACGCGACGTGATACGGCCGTACGTGTTGCGCCCGGAGGAGCGCTTCTGCTTGTCGAGCAGTTGCTTCTCCGGCTTCGACTTCGTGACGGTGTCGAAATCCGACACCGTCTGGAAGCGGCGACCCGGAGAGGTTGGCTTGAGTTTCTTCACACCCATGGCATCACACCTCGAAGATGTCGATCGAGTCGCCGTCGGCGAGCCGTACGAGCGCCCGCTTGGTGTCGGCTCTCTTGCCGATCACGTAGCCGGTGCGCTTGCGCTTGCCCTTGCGGTTGATGGTGTTCACGCCGACGACCTTGACATCGAAAATCTGCTCGATGGCTTGGCGCACCTCCGTCTTGTTGGTGCGCTTGTCGACGACGAACGTGTACGTGTTGTTGAACTGAATGAGGTCGTAGGACTTCTCCGAGACGACCGGAGCGATGATGATGTCGCGCGGGTTCTTCTTCACGTGGCATCACCGCCCTCAGCACTCTCCGTCTCCGGCCCACCGGCGCTCTCGACGGCAGGGGCCTCGGCAGCCACGGCAACATGTTCTGCGACCGCTTCTGCCTGCGGACCGGCACTCGTCGCCTTGTCGGCAGGACCACGCACGCCCTCGGCGTGCTCCTCGGTTCCGCGAGGCGCCGCCTGGCCGAGATCCAGCGTCCCTTTGCTCATCACGACCGTGTCGGCCCACAACACGTCGTACGTGTTCGCTTGGCCGAGATTCGACGCGATGACGTGACCGAGGTTGCGGAACGACTTGATGGCGGTCCGCTCGTGGTCTTCGGCGATGAGGAGCACCTTGCCGGACACTCCCATGGCGTCGAGCAACGCCACGGCCTGCTTGGTCTTGGGTGCGGCCCAATCGTCGAACGAGTCGACCACCTTGATCTGTCCCGCGGCGGCCCGGGTCGAGAGTGCCGAGCGCAGGGCGAGGCGCCGCATCTTCTTCGGGGTCCGCTGCGAGTAGTCGCGTGGCTTCGGCCCGTGGGCCACACCGCCACCGATCCATTGCGGAGAACGGATCGAACCATGGCGAGCACGGCCGAGGCCCTTCTGACGCCATGGCTTGCGGCCGCCGCCGCGCACCTCGGAACGAGTCTTGGTCGACGCAGTGCCGGAGCGGGCGGCAGCGAGCTGCGCCGTCACTACTTGGTGCATCACCGGAACATTGGGCTCGATGCCGAAGATCACGGGCGACAGCTCGACCTCGCCCTTGCGGGCGCCGGAGGCGTCGTACAACTCTGCGGTGAGCTTCTCAGGCACTGGCCTTCACCGCCTCTCGGATCACGAGCACCGCTCCCTTGGGACCGGGCACGGCGCCGCGGACCATGAGGAGGTTGCGCGCTGCGTCGACTTGCACCACGTCGAGGTTCATGACCGTGGTCTTGTCTCCGCCCATGCGGCCCGGCATCCGCTTGCCCTTGAAGACGCGGGCCGGCGTTGCGCAGGCGCCGATGGCGCCAGGGGCTCGGTGGACCTTGTGGGCGCCGTGCGAAGCGCCCTGTCCCTTGAAGTTGTGACGCTTCATCGATCCGGCGAAGCCCTTGCCCTTGGAGATCCCGGTCACGTCGGCCTTCTGGCCGGCGGCGAAGATGTCTCCGACGGTGAGTTCCTGACCGATCTGGTAGGCGCCGGCGTCATCGACGCGCACTTCGACGATGTGCTTCGACGGAGCCACGCCCGCCCGGCCGAAATGCCCGGCCTGCGCACGGTTGACGTGCTTCGACCGGAGTTCCTTGAACGAGATCTGGATGGCGGCGTAGCCGTCCTTCTCGGGAGTCTTGACCTGGGTCACGCGGACGGGCCCGGCCTTGATCACCGTTACAGGGACGATGCGGGCGTCATCGTCGAAGACCTGGGTCATCCCCAGTTTCTCACCGATGATGGCCTTCATGTCTTGATCTCCACCTCGACGCCGGCCGGCAGATCCAGCCGCATGAGGGAATCGACGGTCTTGGGCGTCGGCTCGAGGATGTCGATGAGACGCTTGTGAATTCGCATCTCGAAGTGCTCACGACTCGTCTTGTCGACGTGGGGGCCGCGGATCACCGTGTAGCGGTGAATCTTCGTCGGCAGCGGAACCGGACCCTTGATCTTCGCTTGGGTGCGGACCACCGTCTCGGCGATCTTGCGCGCCGATTCGTCGACCACAGAATGGTCGTAGGCCTTGAGGCGGATTCGGATCCGGTGCTCGTTAGCCACGGGTGCTGTCCTGTCTCTCGATCGGTTGATGGACCGTCCGGAGGCACGTCACGTGGCAAGGCCAAGAAGCTCCCTCGCACGAGAGCTGATGACCCGCCACCTGGCGAGCGGTACCGGGGGTACATCGCGGGTTTGGCAGGGGCTGGGCACACGGCGCCCAACCGTCGAAGACTTACGGATTGCGCGCAGGCGAATGCCTGCGGCGAAACGGGATAGTAGTGGCGCCGAAAACGGAGTAGCAAATTCACCCCCGCAGCTGCCGGGAGGCCGGGTACACTCGGCGCCTCAGGAGAGGGAAGGTGGGAATCTATGCGGATGCGCTTGATCGCAATCACGGTCGGGGTACTCGTTGCGACCGCGGTGCCGGTCGCGGCTGCCGAACAGGACTCCGGTGACGACGGCGGCACCTATCTGGCACTGGGTGACTCGGTTGCAGCCGGGACCCAGCAGCCTTTGCCGTTCACCGACAACGGCTACACGAACGGTCTGTTCAAGAGCCTGAAGCGCGAACACGGGGTCGACAACTTCGTCAATCTCGCCTGTCCCGGCGACGACACCGTCGAAATGGTGCACGGCATCGGAGGGGCTTCGGAGTTCGGATCGCTGTGCTACGGGCCGTACGCCCAGCTCCCACCTGGTGGCAGCTCGCAGCTCGACGTCGCCGTCGACTACCTGCTCTCCCACCCAGGCGAGGTCCGTCTCATCACAATCGCAATCGGCGCCAACGACATCTTGGCGTGCGACCCGCTCGATCCGGACATCGAGGCCTGCCTGGGGGCGCAGCTCGGTCAGATCGGGGCAACGCTGCCTGTGATCATCGGCACGCTGCAGGCTGTCGCTCCCAATGTGCCGATCGTCGCCATGAACTACTACCAGCCCAACCTGGCCTTTTGGATCACCGGTCCCGAGGGTCAAGCCTTGGCCGAGCAGTCGCTGGCCTTGACGCCGGTCTTCAACGGAACGCTCGAAGCGGTCTATGGAGCGTTCGGCGTTCCCGTGGCCGATGTGGCGTCCGCGTTCGGGACGTTCCTGACCAACGGTGCGGGAACACCCATCAACGTGCGCCGAATCTGCTCCTACACCCTCATGTGCGAGCGCGCAGCCGGAGGCCTTGTGCTGAGCGACTACGACCCGGTGACCGAAGGGCCGCAAACCGACATCCACCCGTCGGATCTCGGCTACCGGAAGATCGCAAACACTCACGCTCAGCTCATTCGAGAGCTCGGCTTGCTCGGCTGAGCCCCACCCGCTTCCAACTCCGATCGACGGTGCCTCGCAGCGATGCGGGGCACCGCTGCGTCGGGAGTGGTGCAGCGAGCCACGCAAGACCAACAACGTTGGCCGACCACGGTGTTCTGGCGTAGCTCAGTCAAAGATGTCGCGGTCATATACGCAAGAACGGGAGCGTGTCGGCCCCGGGGGGACCTACTCGCCGCGGGCTTTGGCCACGATCTCTTGGGCGGTCGCCGTCGGGGCTTCCTGGTAGCTGTGGAACTGCATGGTGTACGTCGCCCGACCTTGGGTACGGGACCGCAGGTCGGTGGCGTAGCCGAACATCTCCGCCAGCGGGGCAAGGGCCTTGATCACGCGGGCGTTGCCACGGGCGTCCATGGACTCGACCTTGGCGCGACGTGCGGACAGGTCGCCGATGACGTCGCCCATGTAATCCTCGGGCGTGACGACCTCCACCTCCATCATCGGCTCGAGCAGCTTGACCCCGGCGGCTCGTGCCGCTTCCTGGAGCGCCATCGAGCCGGCGATTCGGAATGCCATCTCGTTCGAGTCGACGGCATGGCTGGAGCCGTCCGTGAGCGTGGCGCGCAAGTCGACCAGCGGGTAGCCGGCCAGGATGCCGCCGTCGAGCGCATCGCGCATGCCTTTCTCGGCAGCTGGGATGTACTCGCGAGGGACGTTGCCGCCCTTGACCTTGTCGACGAACTCGAAGCCGCTGCCCGGCTCGAGGGGCTCGAGGTCGATAACCACGTGCCCGAACATGCCGGAACCGCCGGTCTGCCGCTTGAGCTTGCCCTCGATCTTGTGGACGTGGCGCTTGATGGTCTCGCGGTACGCCACCTGCGGGCGCCCTACGTTGGCATCCACCCTGAATTCCCGCAGCAAGCGGTCAACGATCACTTCGAGGTGGAGCTCACCCATGCCTTCGATGATCGTTTGGCCGGTCTCCTCGTCGGAGTGCACGCGGAACGTCGGATCTTCCTCGGAGAGCCGCGCCAGCGCATCGCCCAGCTTGTCCTGGTCGGACTTGGTCTTCGGCTCGATGGCGACGGCGATCACCGGATCCGGGAATGTCATCGATTCGAGCTGAATGGCGTTGCTCGAATCGGTCAGCGTGTCACCGGTCTTGGTGAACTTGAGCCCCACGGCGGCGACGATGTCCCCCGTGTAGATCTCGTCGATGTCCTCCTGCTTGGCCGCGTGCATCCGCAGCAGCCGTCCAAAGCGTTCCTTCTTGCCGTTGGTGGTGTTCACCACGGCGTCACCCTTCTTGGCGTGACCGGAGTAGACGCGGAAGTAGGTGAGCTTGCCGACGTAGGGGTCGCTCATGATCTTGAAGGCGAGGGCGCTGAACGGCTCGTCGTCAGCCGGCTTCCGCGCCAACAGCTCGTTCTCCTTGCCCGGCTTGAAACCCTGCATCGGAGGCAGATCGACGGGGCTCGGCAGGTACGCGACAACGGCGTCGAGCAGCGGCTGCACGCCCTTGTTCTTGAATGCGGATCCACACATGACGGGCACGAAGTCACGGTTGATCGTGCCGGTGCGAATGACCTGGCGGATCTCGTCCGGCTCGAGGTCGGCGTCTTCGAGATACTTCTCGAGCAGCTCCTCGTCCTCGGACGCAACGACGTCGAGCATCTTGCTGTGCCAGTCGGCGGCCTGATCGGCGTACTCGGCGGGGATGTCGACGACCTCGCGCTCCTTGCCTTCGTCGTCGTGCCAGACGATGGCCTTCATCTCGACCAGGTCGATGACGCCGCGGAAGTCCGACTCGGCTCCCATCGGAATCTGAATCGGCACGGGATTGCCACCTAGCCGCTCCACGATCGAATCGACGGCGCCGTAGAAGTCGGCACCGATCCGGTCCATCTTGTTGATGAAACAGATGCGGGGAACGCCATACTTGTCGGCCTGACGCCACACCGTTTCGGATTGCGGTTCGACCCCGGACACGGCATCGAACACCGCCACGGCACCGTCGAGCACGCGCAGCGACCGTTCCACCTCGACCGTGAAGTCGACGTGGCCCGGCGTGTCGATGATGTTGATGGTGTGGCCCTGCCACTCACAGGTCGTCGCAGCCGACGTGATGGTGATGCCCCGCTCTTGCTCCTGCTCCATCCAGTCCATGACGGCGGCGCCTTCATGGACCTCACCCATCTTGTAGGTGCGGCCGGTGTAATAGAGGATGCGCTCGGTGGTCGTGGTCTTACCGGCATCGATGTGGGCCATGATCCCAATGTTGCGGACCTGATCGAGCTTGATTGTGCGTGGCATGGTTCAGTCTCTTCTGTGCTGCGATTCCTGGCGCGGCCGACCTGTAACGGGGGCGGCCTCTCGGTTGACAGTGTTGGGGGTGGGCCAGGTGTCTGCGGTGCAGGCTCCGGGCGCTACCAGCGGTAGTGAGCGAAGGCCTTGTTGGACTCCGCCATCTTGTGGATGTCCTCGCGCCGTTTCACGGCTGAGCCGGTGCGGTTGGCGGCGTCGAGAATCTCGTTGGCGAGCCGCTCGGCCATCGTGTTCTCCTTGCGCTTGCGCGCAAACTCGACGAGCCAGCGGACGGCGAGCGTCTGGGCACGGCGCGGCCGAACTTCCATCGGCACCTGGTAAGACGAGCCGCCGACTCGGCGGGACCGAACCTCGACGGAGGGGCGGATGTTGTCGACCGCCGCCTTCAGCGTCTGCAGCGGGTCCCCACCCGTGCGCTTGTCGACGATCTCCAGCGCCCCGTAGACGATGCGGCGGGCGGCGCCCTTCTTGCCGCGCCACAAGACCTTGTTGATCACCTGGGTCACCAGCACGCTGCGGTACACCGGATCCGGGTCGAGCGTGCGTACTTCAGCGGGTGCTCTACGCATGGCTAGTTGTCCTTCTTGGCGCCGTAGCGGGAACGCGACTGCTTGCGACCGTCGACACCGGCGGCGTCGAGAGCGCCGCGGATGACCTTGTAGCGAACGCCGGGAAGATCCTTCACACGACCGCCACGAACGAGCACGATCGAGTGCTCCTGGAGGTTGTGACCTTCGCCGGGGATGTAGGCCGTGACCTCGATCTGAGAGGTCAGCCGCACACGGGCCACCTTGCGGAGCGCCGAGTTCGGCTTCTTGGGCGTGACGGTGTACACGCGAGTGCACACACCACGCCGTTGCGGGGAACCGGCGAGGCCCAGGGTCTTCGTCTTCTTCGGCTTCGGCCTGCGTCCTTTGCGGACGAGCTGCTGTACGGTCGGCACGTGCCTTCTCTCTTCTGTTGGTTCTCTACACGCGAAAGTCGGCGCCGCACTCATGCGACCGCCGACCCCGGGTGAGTTGCTCCGCTCACAACACCACGCCGCAGTACGGCCTTGGCTCCGGGTAAACGGGAACTCGATCGGGAAGATCTGACCGGGAGTATAGACGCATCCAGGCGATCCGAGCCCAAATCGTCGCCCTCGACGGGTCGTACCACCGGGCAACACCCTCACCGGTCGGAGTGTTCCCCCCAGGGCAGGCTCGTTGCGCTCCAACCGCTGCCTGATCGAGAGGTCCCCGGCGACCTGCTACAACTGCCCGGAATGTCAGATCGACTCACCGGCCACGTTTGCCTGATCACCGGCGCCACGGGGATGGCGGCCGCCGCCGCAACTCGGTGTGCGGCCGAGGGCGCCGGCGTCTTCATCGTTTCGATGGAACCCGAGGAGTGCCGCGTCCTCGCCGAGCGGATCCGGCAGGAAGGCGGCACTGCGGCGTGGTCGGCAGCAGACCTCCGTGACGAGGTAGCCACGAACGCCGCGGTGGCAGCATGCGTGGAGCGCTTTGGCCGCGTTGACGGGCTCTTCGCCGTCGCCGGGGCCAGCGCCCGCACGCACGGCGACGGTCCGATCGACCAGGCGACGCTGGACGGCTTCGCTGCCGCATACGAGCTCAACGCGGTACCTGCCTTCACCGTCGCCGCGGCGGCGATCCGTCAGATGCTGCACCAGGACCCCGCGGCCGGCGGCCGGGGCGCCATCATCCTCATGTCGAGTGTGCTGGCTTCGAGCCCGGCGCAGCTGTTCGCTACACACGGCTACGCCACCGCCAAGGGCGCCATCGAGGCACTCACCGTGACGATGGCGGCGCGTTACGCTGCGGACCTGATCCGGGTGAACGCCGTCGCTCCTGGCCTCGTTGCCACACCGATGTCGCAGCGGGCCCAGGACGACCCGGCCAGCGTTGCGTACGCCGCCCGCAAACAGCCGCTGGCCCAGGGTTTGCTCCCGGCGGAGGCGGCCGCCGACCTTGCGGTGTTCCTCCTGTCCCCCGAGTCGCGTTACATCACCGGCCAGGTGATCGCCCTCGACGGCGGGTGGTCGGTGACCGAAGCCCCAGCCTGATCAGCCCGCAGCGTCGATGGCGGCAAGCGCCGCACCGATCGCCCCGGCTTCCGAGCCGAGCGAAGCCGGGACCACCTCGATGGACTCGTGGGGCACGAGCGTCACATGAGCCTTGATGGCATCCCGGATGGGGTCGAGGATCGCATCACCGGCTGCGGCGATTCCGCCGCCGATGACGATCCGGTTCGGGCCGATCACCGTGACCACGTTGGCGAGGGCGATGCCGACGTACTTTGCGGCAGTGGCGACCGCCTCCGCGCACCGTGCGTCGCCGGCGGCGAGACCCGCAAAGACCTCCTCGACGCTGCTCTTCCCGGCCATCTCAGCCAGCACGTCGGACCGGGCGAGACCTTCCGCGCATCCGGCGTTTCCACAGCCGCAGACGCGACCGCCGGGCAGCACGGTCTGGTGGGCGATCTCGCCGGCGATCCCGGTGGCGCCGTTGAAGAGGCGGCCGTCGATCATCAGGCCGCCGCCGATGCCCGTGCCGAGGGTCAGGCAAGCGACCACCGGCAGACCGTTGCCTGCCCCCAAGCGCCCCTCGGCGAGGGTGAAGGCTCTGGCGTCGTTGATGAGCGTGATGGGCAACCCGGTGCCTGTCTCCATCCGGTGCCGCAGCGGCACGCCACGCCATTGACCGGGCAAGTTCGTGAAGATCTCGACGACGCCCGTCTCGGGAGCGAACAGACCCGGCGTGCCGATCCCCACGCCGCGGAACGGGCCTGCGCGCTCGTGGCGCTCGACGACCGCATTGGCAAGCCGATCGATCACGGCATCGTGACCTTGCTCACCGAGCGTTGGGATGCGCTCGGTACCGACCACTTCGGGCTCGAGTCCGGCGTCAACGACGACCATCTTGATGTTGGTCGCACCGAGGTCGACGCCGAGAAAGAGGGCCTCCGTCACAGCGACACGCTCGGGGGCCGGTACATCGTGACGTCGAACACGTAGCGATCGGCGGCGTAACGGGTTTCCGTGTGCTCGAGTGGTGCGCCGTCCTGGTCGTAGATCACCCGACGCTCGCACAGCACGACGTCGTCGCCTTCGAGCTCGAGGAGGCGCTTCTCGGTCGCCGAGGCCGAGCGTGCGGTGACCTCGGCGGTGGCGCGACTGGGAACGCGTCCCATCGCTTCGAATGCGTCGTGCAGCGAACCGTCGCCGATGGCTTCGATCACGGAGGCGCAATCCGGCGCCAGCACCGCCCGCTCGATCGCCATCGGCACACCGTCGGCACAGCGCAGCCGCTCGAGCACGGCGATCTGATCGTCGGCCGCGATCTCGAGCGCCTTGACGTCGCCCTCATCGGGAGCTTCGTAGCGGGCCGCGAGCACCGTGGTCGATGCCTGCATGCCGCGCCGCTTCATGCTCTCGGTGAACGACAGCGGCGATCCGAGCAGACGCGGTACCGGCTTGGCCGACACGAAGGTGCCTTTGCCCCTCTTGCGATGCACCAGGTGTTCTTGCTCGAGGACTTGGATCGCATGCCGGGCCGTCATGCGGCTCACGCCGAAGCGCTCGCAGAGCTCCGCCTCCGAGGGCAGCCGATCCCCCTGCTGGGAAGCGCTCACCGCCTCGCGCAGATAGGCAGCGATTTCGAGGTAGCGGGCACCTGGGGGCATCGTCGCCGAGCATACCGCCGTCGCTCGAGACGGGTGGAAACTTGTCTAGACATTTGCTTGTATAGACAAGTCAATGTCGTTCGCTTGGAGGGGAAGACCATGACGGCCATGGCGGGGCGCTGGCTGGAGGCGGCGCGAGCAACGCTCGATCGCATCGAGGCGACCCAGATGGATGCGATCGCCACGGTTGCCGAGATGTCCGCGAGGGCCATCGCGGCCGGAGGCATGGTGCATCTGTTCGGCACGGGCCATTCCCGCATCCCCCTCGAGGAGATGTTTCCCCGCTACGGCTCTTACCCTGGATTCCATCCCATCGCCGAGCTGTCGATGACGTTCCACACGCAGGTTGCCGGCGCCAATGGCCAGCGGCAGGCAATGTTCATCGAGCGGGTCCCGGGTCTGGCCGAGGTGATCCTGGCCAACTTCGCGTTCCAGCCCGAAGACGTGATGATCGTGTTCAGCTCGAGCGGGAATACGGCAGTACCCGTCGAGCTTGCGGCGGGATGCAAGCAGCGCGGACTTCCGGTGGTCGCCGTCACCGCCGTCGACCACTCGCTCGCGGGCACGCCCGGTACCCCAGACGGCACCCGCCTCCTCGACCACGCAGACGTGGTGATCGACATCTGCGTGCCGATCGGCGACGCCGCCGTCGCACTCGATGGCCTCGACACACCGATCGGCCCCGTGTCGACCGTGGCCAACGCCGCGATCGTGAACGAGATCAAAGTGCAGACCGCCGCCATCCTCGCGCCGATGGATGCGCTGCCTCCGGTGCTGACCAGCTCGAGCGTGGTCGGGGCGGAACGTTCCGCGGAGCTATTCGAACGCGCCTACCAAGAGCACGCCCGACGGCTGGCGCGGGCCCTCGGCGGCGCATGCTGAAGTGGTCCACCGACGCAGCGCACGCGACAGCCACCAGCACGACTGTCGGTCGTCGGCCGTGGACCCCGGACTTCGTTCTTGACACCGACAAAAGAGGTTGGTTGACTGGCGAAAGCATGGAACGTCATGAGGCGCCCCCCGCCTCCGCAGACTCGGCCGGCGTACTGCTGCAGCTGATTCGCAGCGGCTCGGCCACGACTCGGGCCGAACTCGTCGACGTCACCGGCCTCGCCCGGTCCACCGTGTCCCAGCGCATCGAACGCCTGATCGGAGACAAGCTGCTGGTCGAGGCCGGTGAAGGGCCCTCGACCGGGGGACGGCCGCCCACGTTGCTCGAGTTCAACCGCAATGCCGGCGTCGTGTTGGCCGCCGACCTCGGCGCCACCCACTCACGACTTGCCCTCACGAACTTGATGGCGGAGCCGCTCGAGCATGTCGGGTCGGACATCGACATCGCCGCCGGCCCGGAGGTTGTGCTCGATTGGGTCGAAACGACGTTCCGAGAGCTTCTCGCCGCCGCAGGCAAAACCACCGCCGACGTCAAGGGCATCGGTATCGGCCTCCCGGGCCCGGTCGAGTTTGCGACCGGAAGAGCCGTGGTCCCGCCGATCATGCCCGGATGGGACGGCTTTGCGGTCCGGGAGCGAATTGCCGACAGCTTCGCCACCACCTGCCTCGTCGACAACGACGTCAACATCATGGCACTCGGAGAATGGTGGGCCATGGACTCGCCGCCGCTCGATTTCGTCTACGTGAAGGTCGGCACGGGTATCGGTTCCGGCCTCATCCTCGGTGGACGCCTGCATCGCGGCTCGGACGGTGCCGCCGGGGACATCGGCCACATCCAGATCGGGGATGCCGACGTCGTGTGCCGGTGCGGCAACGTCGGTTGCCTCGAAGCTTCCGCAGGCGGCAATGCGCTTGCAACGTCCCTTGCGGCAAAGGGGTATGCGACCACCGACACCCGGGATGTCGTAGCGCTGGTGCGGTCGGGAAACCACGATGCGATCCAGGCCGTCCAGGGCGCCGGGCGCCTCATCGGCTCCGTGCTTGCTTCGATCGTGAACGTCGTGAACCCGAACACGATCGCGATCGGCGGCGACCTCGCTTCCGCCGGGCCCGAGTTCATCGCCCGCATACGCGAGGTCGTATACCGCCGCTCCACGGCGCTCTCGACAGGCCACCTGGATGTCGTGCCCGCCCGCTTGGGCGACAACGCCGGCATCACCGGAGCCGCGGCAATGGTGATCGAGCACGTGCTCTCACCGGCAGCGGTCAACACACAGCTCGCCGTTTCTGCGGGGAGTCGGACATGAAGCGCGCTCGCGTACGGCACAGAGGATTCCGCTTCGATCGCCGAGGGCGGTCGGGGCGGTGGGAAAGGCAAAGAGAGAAGGAAGACGGAGGAGGAATCCGCAATGACGCGTAAGAACGCATGGCTGCGTCTCGCAGCTTTGTTCATGGCGCTTGCGCTCGTCGTCGCCGCATGCGGCGGGGATGACGATGACGCCGACGCCGACACGACCGCCGCTGCGGGCGGCGACGACACGACCGAAACCACCGAAGCGATGGCCGATGAGACGTTCACGCTCGGTGTGTCCAACACGCTCGTCGGCAACGCCTGGCGTGAGCAGATGATCTGCGCCATCAAGGCCGAGGCGTTGGCCCGCGGCAACGTGGACGAGGTCGTGTTGCAGAACGCCAATACGGACGTCGCCGGGCAGGTCGCCCAGATCCAGACACTCATCTCGCAGGGCGTCGATGCGATCCTGGTGAACCCGGCCGACCGCTCGGCGCTCGACGACGTGATCGAAGAAGCAGCAGCACAAGGCATCCCTGTGATCGCCATCGACGCCCCCGTCACCGCGGAGTCGGCGTATTTCGTGTCCAACAATCAGGTCCAGTACGGCGAGGTCGGCGCCCGCTGGCTGTTCGAGTCGCTCGGCGGCGAAGGCAAGGTCGCCTACATGCGTGGGCTCCAAGGCCACCCGGCCGACACCGATCGCGACGACGGCTTCCAGGCCGCACTGGTGGACTATCCGGGGATCGAGGTCGTATACGAGGACTGGACCGGCTGGGATCCCAGCGTCGGTGCGCAGCAAGCGCTCGAGATCCTCACCACTCAGGAGCTGGACGGTATTTGGACGTCTGGCATCGACTACACGGTGGTCGAGCAGTTCTCGGTCGCCGGTGTCGACTACGTGCCCGTCGTGGGTGCGGACAACAACGAGTTCGTTGCACAGCTGATCGAACTCGGAGGCGAAGGTCTCACCGGAGCCGCAGTCAGCAACCCGCCATCGGTCGGCGGCGTCGGTGCGGCAGTCGCCCTCGACATTCTCGAAGGCAAGGACGTCTCGCAGCAGACGCTGCTGACGCCCGTGGTGCTCAGCGAGCAAGGCGACCTGGAGGCCGTGTACGTCGACGGGCTGACCGCAGGATGGTCTTCCTACATGGAGATCGAGCCGTACGTCAGCTACACCGCCGACATGGTCGTCGCCTGCAAGGGACCCGGCGAGTGACACCAACCTGAGAGTCGTGCCGGGCCCCCGTCGGGGCCCGGCACACTTTCGCCCGACTTGAGGATCACGATGTGAGCGAATCGACGCAGGCGCTGCTGGCGGCGCGAGGCATCGCCAAGCGCTATGGCCCCGTGGTGGCGCTGCGGTCTGCCGACCTCACCGTGGCTCCCGGCGAGATTCACGCGCTCCTCGGCGCCAACGGCGCCGGGAAGAGCACCCTCGTCAAGATCCTCTCCGCAGTCTTCGGTGCGGACGCCGGGACGATCGCCGTCAACGGGGCACCGGCGAGGCTTCGCAAGCCCGCCGACTCGGTCGCCGCAGGCATCGCCACCGTGTTTCAGGATCCGGCGCTGATCCGCGACCTCTCGCTCGAGCAGAACTTGCGCATCAGCAATCTCGACGTCGGCGCCGTGATGCCCTGGCTGGAGCGGATGCAGCTCGATTCGATCGACCTCGATCTCCAGGTACGCGACGTCCCACTGGCAATGCTGCGCCTGCTGGACCTGGCCCGAGCCCTCGCCAAAGATCCACAGCTGCTCATGCTCGACGAGATCACCGCCGCGCTGACCACCGACCAGACCACCTTCGTCTTCGACCTGATGCGCGAATGGAAGGAACGAGGCCGCTCGGTCTTGTTCATCACGCACCGTCTCGGCGAGGTACTCGAGATGAGTGACCGGGCCACCATCCTGCGCAACGGCACCAACGTCGCGGAGCTCGACCTCGAGGGCGTCGCCGAGACCGAGCTCGTCAGGGCGATGCTCGGCGAGGAGCTGGCAGAGGCCGCAACGGGCGAGGATGCCACCGCCCGCACCGGGCGCACCATCGGCAACGGCGAACGGCCGATCGTGCTCGAAGCCCGGGACCTCAGGCTTCGCGACAAGGTGAACGGCGTCTCTTTCGCATTGCGGGCCGGCGAGATCCTCGGACTGACCGCACTCGAGGGCCAGGGTCAGGACGAGCTGTTCCAGATGCTGTCCGGCGACCACCGGCCCACGAGTGGCGAGCTCGTCGTCAACGGGAAACCGCTCACCGCCCGCTCCCCTTTCGATGCGATTCGCCAAGGCGTGGTCCTCGTGCCGGCGGAACGGCAACACGCACTGCTCCCACAGCGTTCCGTGCGCGAGAACTTGTCGACGCCGCTCTACAACCGCATCAGCCGCTGGTTCACCCTCGCCCGCGACGAGGAGGAGCGGGTGTCGCGGGCCGTCGAACGGCTCGACATCGACATCCGGGCCGCCGAGCAGGTGCAGCGACTCTCGGGTGGCAATCAGCAGAAGGTGACGATCGGGCGCTGGCTGGCTGCCGGCTTCGACACCCTGCTGTGCTTCGACCCCACCCGCGGAATCGATATCCAAACCAAGGCCCAGATCTACGACCTGTTGCGCGAGCTCGCCGCCGACGGCGCCGCCGTGCTGCTCTACACCAGCGAGCTCCGTGAGATCCCCCTCGTGTGCGACCGAGTGCTCGTGATGTATTCGGGCCGAGTCGTCAGCGAGCAGGATGCGCGGACGGCCACCGAGGAGATGCTCCTCTCCGCGGCGCACGGGCTCGAGGAGGCGCCGGCATGACGGCAACCACGCCCTCGGCCATCGCCGCCGGATCCCGCCGACCGTGGCGCCGCTGGGTCCGCCGCCACGGCTGGACCACCGGGATCTGGATCCTGTTCCTTGCGCTCATCGCCTACTACTCGACGCTGATTCCGAGCTTCGGCTCGTTCCAGGTCGCCTCGATCGTCAACAACGGGTCGCCGTTCGTCTTCCTCGCCGCGGCGCAGGCCGTGATCGTGATCGCCGGAGGAATCGACCTCGGCGTGGGCTCCATGCTGGTGCTCACCAGCGTCACGGCAGCACGGCTGATGGAAGGGCAGCCGTTTGCGGCCACCATCCTCATCGGCATAGGGATCCTGTTGGCCGCGGCGGTGCTCAACTCGATCGTCGGCTGGATCATCACCGTGTCGCAGGTGCCGGACATCGTCGTGACCCTCGGCTCCCTCTATGTCTTCCAGGGCATGGCGCTGTGGGTGCTACCGAACCCGGGTGGGGGCACCAGCGAGGGATACCGGTACCTGTTCACCGGGTCGAACACCGGCATCGGCGCCAACCCGTGGCCCGCGATCGCAATGATCAGCATCGCCATCCTCGCCGTGGCGTGGTGGTTGGGCAGGACGCGACGCGGCCTTTCGCTCTACGCGGTGGGCAGCGACACGACCGCGGCCTACTTGTCCGGAATCCGCGCCGCCCGAGTCAAGATCCTCTCGTACGCCGTCGGCGGATCGTTTGCGGCGTTGGCCGGCTTGGCGACCACGGCAATCGCCGGCCGCGGCAATGCAACCACTTTCGGCGGCAACCTCACGCTGAACTCCGTCGCCGCGATCGTGCTCGGCGGAGTCGCGCTGACCGGAGGCATCGGCTCGGTGATCGCCGTCGTGCCGGCCGGGCTGATCCTGTTCTTCCTCAATCCGATCCTCAGCGCCATGGGCGTCGACCCGAATCGCGCCCAGATCATCCAAGGGCTCCTCATCGTCATCGTGATGATGGTGACGGGCCTGCTCGAGTGGCGGAGGCAACGGCGCTCATGAGCACCAGGACGACTCGGGCCCCCTCCACCGATGACGGCGCCCCGCCTCGGCTGCGCCGGTTCGGGCGGTATCTGGCAACCCATCCACACTTGGTGCTCGTCGCCGTGCTCGTCACGCTGATCCTCGTCACCGGCGCCATCCAACCGAACTACCTGAGCGTGACCGGCGTCCGCAACTCCGTGCTCTTCGCCGTTCCGATCGGCGTGCTGGCGGCGGCGCAGACGATCCTCATGCTCACGGGAGGGATCGACCTCTCTGCGGCGATGATCGCCACCGGCGCCGCTTATGTCGCCGCCAACCAATCCCCCGAGGGCGCCGTCATCGCCATTGGCGGCGGGCTGCTCGTCGGCGTGCTGTCGGGTGCCGCCAACGGAATCGGTGTCGGTGTCTTCCGCGTCAACCCGCTGATCATGACGCTGGCGATGTCCGCCATCCTGCTCGGTCTCTTCACCTCCTGGGCGCAGACGATCTTCTCTGGATCCACCCGAATGGGCGACTTCATCCGGACCCTCGGCGGCGGCTCGTTCTGGGGACGGACCGTCCCATGGGCGGTGGTGGTCTGGGCGGTGCTGTCGGTGCTGGTGATCTACATGCTGCGCTACTCGGGGTTCGGGCGAAACCTCTACGCGTTGGGCGACAACGCCATTGCGACCAGGCTTTCCGGCACGCGCTCGTGGCAAGTCCTCATTGTCGTGTACATGATCGCCGGCCTCTTCGCCGCCATCGCCGGACTCCTGCTCGGCGGCCGGGTCGGCGCGGTGGATCTCCAACTCGCCAACGTCTTCTTGCTGCCATCCGTGGCAGCGGCGGTGATCGGCGGCACGTCGATCTTCGGCGGCACCGGCACCTACAGCGGCACGATCCTCGGCGCCCTGATCCTCGGCGTCCTGCAATCCATGTTGACGTTCCTCGGTGTCGGCCAGGCAATCCAGCAAATGCTGTACGGCAGCATCGTCATCGGCCTGTCGTGGCTGTACACACGCATCGCAGCGGCTCAATGAGAAGGGAAGCACCATGCGTCTGAGCGAGATCAAGGCGGGCGTCGTCGGCGTCGGTTTCATCGGCGTTGCCCACGTGGAGGCGTTGCGCCGGCTCGGCGTGGACGTCGTCGGCGTGGTCGGTTCGACACCCGAGCGCGCCGCAGCCAAGGCCGAAGCCGCAAACCTCCCGAAGGTGTACGACAGCGTCGAGGCCCTCGCCGCCGATCCCGACATCGACATCATCCACATCGCCAGCCCCAACCATGCACATGCCGATCAGGTGCGGATCGTGCTCGATGCCGGTAAGCACGTCGTTTGCGAGAAGCCGCTTGCGTTGACCTCGGAGGACACGGCCGACCTGGTCGCCCGCGCCGAGGCGTCGGGTCTCATCAACGCCGTGTGCTTCAACATCCGGTTCTACCCCAACTGTCACCAGGCCAGAGCGTTGGTCGACTCCGGCGAGATCGGCGCACCCCGGCTGATCTCAGGCAGCTACTTGCAGGACTGGCTCCTGCTCGAGACGGACTGGAACTGGCGGCTCGAGCCGGACAAGGCAGGAGGCTTGCGGGCCGTCGCCGACATCGGCTCGCACTGGCTCGACCTCGCCCGCTACATCACCGGGGCAAACGTGGTCGAGGTGATGGCCGACCTGCACACCTTCGTGACCACCCGGACCCACCCGCCTGGTCCGGTGGAGACCTTCGCGACCGTTGACGAGAACGCCGAACTCGTCGAGGAGACCATGTCGTCCGACGACGCTGCCGGCATCCTGCTGCGGTTCGACAACGGCGCAAGGGGCATCGCAACCATCTCCCAGGTTTCGGCCGGGCGAAAGAACTCGGTGTCGATCGAAGTCGACGGCACGTCATCCGCGGTGTCGTGGTACTCGGAGACTCCCGACCACCTGTGGATCGGCCACCGGGGCCGGGCCAACGAGGTGTTGCAGCGAGACCCGTCGCTGGCAGCACCCGAAGCGGCGCGACTGATCGGCTATCCCGGTGGGCACGTCGAAGGCTATCCGGACACGTTCCGGGCTCTCTTCGGCCAGGTCTACGCCGACGTGGCTCGGGGTGGACCGTCGGCGGCGCCAACCTACCCCACATTCGCGGACGGCCACGATGCGCTGCTCGTCACTGAGGCGGTGGCGCGGAGCTCGGAAGAACAACGCTGGGTACGAGTCGAGAGATGAGGAGGAGAGCGGCATGAAGCTCGGATTGCTGACTGCGCCATTCCCGGAGACGCCACTCGATGAGGTCGCGGACTGGACCGCCGGGGCCGGATTCACCACTATCGAGATCGCCTGCTGGCCCGCCTCGAGCGGCGATACCCGCCGCTACGCCGGAACGAGCCACATCGATGTCGATGGCCTCTCCGATGCGCGAGCCGCGGAGATCGTTGCCGGGATGAACGAACGCGGGCTCGAGATCTCGGGACTCGGGTACTACCCGAATCCGCTGCACCCCGATGGAGAGCACGCACGCATGGTCATCGACCACCTCAAGAAGGTGATCGTGGCCGCAGGCAAGATGGGGGTCGGCGTGGTCAACACGTTCGTCGGCGCCGATCGTGCCTTCACCCAGGACGAGAACTGGGAGAAGGCGACCCGGGTGTGGCCGGAGATCATCTCGTGCGCCGAGGAGAACGGCGTGAAGATGGCGATCGAGAACTGCCCGATGATCTTCTCGAAGGACGAGTGGCCGTCCGGTCACAACGTTGCGTACAACCCGAAGATCTGGCGCCGCATGTTCGAGGAGTTCGGGGAGACGATCGGCCTCAACTTCGACCCGTCGCACCTCATCTGGCTGATGATCGACATCGAGAGCGCCATCTTGGAGTTCGGCGAGCGGTTCTATCACTTCCAGGCGAAGGACGTGATGATCGACTACGGAGGCCTCTACGACAACGGCTCACTGTCGTCCGGCATCGGCTGGCAGGTCCCACGGCTCCCCGGTCTCGGCGATGTCGACTGGGCCATCGTGTTTCGGTCGCTCTATCGAGTCGGCTACGACGGTCCGATCATCATCGAGCACGAGGACCGCGACTTCGAAGCAACAGACGAGCTGGTGAAGCGCGGCTTCCTCCTCGCCCGCGACGTACTCGCCCCGTACTGCCACTGAGCCGGCCGAACGCAATGGCGACACCGGTTGGGCCCTCCAGAGCCGAGGTAGTGGTCGTCGGCTCCGGCGCCGCCGGGTCGGCGGCGGCCATCGCCGCGGCGCGCACCGGGGCAGATGTCTTGCTGCTCGAGAAGCTGCCGTTCCTGGGCGGCAACTCGACCGCGGTGCTGGACACGTTCTACGGCTTCTACACACCCGGCCAACGTGCGCAGAAGGTCGTCGGCGGCATCGGCGACGACGTGGTCGCGGAACTCCGGCGGCTCGGACCGGTCGTGGAGCGGGCCAACACGTATGGCGCAGGGACGGGAATCACCTATCTGGCAGACCATCTGAAGGTGGTGTGGGAGCACCTGGTCGTCCAGTCCGGCGCCAGGGTGCTGCTCCATGCGTTCGTCCAAGATGCGACCGCTGTCGACGGGCGAGTCACCACCCTGACCGTGGCCACCAAGGCCGGGCTCATACAGATCGCCGCCGATGTGGTGATCGATGCGTCGGGAGATGCCGACGTCTGCCATCACGCCGGCTTCGGCTACGAGGCAGCGGGAGCGGTGACGCCGGCCCAAACGCTCACGACGACGTTTCGCATGGTCAACGTCGACCACGATCGACGTGACCAGATGTCGAAAGCCCAGTTCCACGAGGCCATGGAACAAGCCGCAGAGTCCGGCGACTACGACCTCCCCCGCCGGGAGGGCAGCGATCACATCACTCCGGTCAACGGAATGGTCGCCACGGTGATGACCCGGATCGATCAGCTGCGACCCGTTGCCGCAACGCCGATCCACACACAGCAGTCGCCGCAAGGAACTGCCAACGGACCGGCACACCCCACCCACACACAGCAGTTCCCGCAGGCAACTGCCAACGGACCGGCACAGCCGGTCCGCAACGCCACCGACCCCGAGGTCCTCACCTCCGCCGAGATGGAAGGCCGTCGCCAGGCACTCGAATACGTTCGATTCCTGGTCGACCGCATCCCGGGTTACGAGCGAGCATCGCTGGCGGCGCTGTCGACCCAGATCGGTCTTCGTGAGACCCGGCGGGTCTGGGGCGACTACCGGCTGACCCGAGAGGATGTTGTGGCTGCCCGCCAGTTCGACGACCAGATCGGGCTCTGCGGAGCCCCGATCGAGGATCACCACGGCGGCGCCGGCACCGGCACCACCTGGGAGTACCTGCCGGAAGGCGCGGCCGTCGGCATCCCACTCCGTACGCTCGTGCCCCGCGACGGACGCAACGTGCTCGTTGCGGGCCGCTGTTTCTCGGCCGAGCACGATGCCCAAGCGTCGGTCCGCTCAATGGCGCAATGTATGGCGATGGGGCATGCTGCCGGCACGGTGGCGGCACTGGCCGCACGGGCCGACGGCGAAGTTCGGAGCGTGTCGCCGGCCGATGCTCGCACATGGCTCCGCAAGCAGGGGGCCGTACTCTCCATCGAGGAGTCAGGATGAAGAATGCCAGGACCGTGCTCGGGGACGTCCCGCCCGAGTCCCTGGGCAGGACCTACGCCCACGAGCATCTCGTCATCGACGCACCGCTCGTCGAGGACCGCTTCGCCGAGATCGTGCTCAACGACATCGATGCCGCGGTCGCCGAGCTTGCGTTGTGCGCAGCCGCCGGAGTGACCACGGTGGTCGACGCCCTACCGTGCGCCACAGGCCGCCACCCGGAGCGGCTCGCCGACATCAGCCGGCGGAGCGGCGTTCACGTGATCGCCACGACCGGTCTGCACACGCAGCGTTGGTATCCGGGGTTCTCGTGGACGAGCGATCTCGACCCTTCGACCCTCGCTTGGCTCTTCATCGCCGACATCGAGGAGGGCATCGACCGATTCGACTACGGCGCCCCGATCATCGATCGCAGCGAGCACCGCGCCGGCCTCATCAAGGTCGGCACCCTGCAACCCCAGCTCGACGATCGGGATCGCCGGGTGTTTGCCGCAGCGGCGGAGACCCACCTGAAGACGGGTGCGCCGATCCTCACGCACTGCGAAGGCGGGCACGGGGGATTGGAGCAGGTCGCCGCACTCACCGAGTTGGGGGTCGACGCCGGCCGCATCGTGCTGTCCCATACCGACAAGGCGAACGATCTCGGGTATCACGCCGAGCTGGCCGCAAGCGGCGCGTATCTCGAGTACGACCAGACCCTGCGCCATCCGCTCGACATGAACAACCCCACGGTGGAGCTGATCGGTGCGATGCTCGAGCGGGGGCTCGCCGAGCGGCTGATGCTCGGCACCGACGGAGCGCGCCCATCGATGTGGACCTCGCTCGGGGGGAGCCCCGGCCTCGCCGCGCTCGCCGTCGAAGTCCTGCCGCTCCTGGAACGACGCGGCGCCGACGACGCCGCCATCGAACGGATGCTTGCCGGCAACCCGGCGGCCTTCTTTCCTTTCGTGGAGCCCGCTGCATGACGTCCCTCCCGGAGACCACCCTCGCTGTCGGCAAGCTGGCGCCGGGTGCCGGGAACCTGGGGATGCGGACGCAACCGGTACGTCGACCGGGATTCGGCGAGGTGACGATCGAGGTTCTGGCGACCGGCATCTGCGGTACCGATCTCCACATCGCCGAGGACGAGTTTCCCTCCGAGCCTCCGGTGACCATGGGACACGAGGTCACCGGGGAGGTGGTGCTGCTCGGCGAGGGCGTCGACCCCAGCTGGCAAGGCGCCAGGGTTGCCTGCGAGACGTACTACGAGTGCTGCGAGCGGTGTGCGTTCTGCCGCAGCGGCCGACCCAATCTCTGTGACGCCAGGCGATCGATCGGCTCTCGGGTCGACGGCGGCTTCGCCCGGTGGCTCACGCTCCCGGCGATGAACCTGTGGCGTCTTCCGGGCGGCGTCGGCAGATACGCCGGCGCCCTCGCCGAGCCGCTGGCGTGCGTGGCACGCTGCCTCTTCGACCCTGCCGTGGTCAACGCGGGAGACCGGGTGCTCGTCGTCGGCCCCGGCACGATGGGCCTCCTCACCGCCCAGGCAGCGCGAGCGGCCGGAGGCGACGTGACCCTCGTCGGCCTGCCGAGGGACCGAGCGCGCCTGGATCTGGCGTCCTCCCTCGGCCTGCACACGGTCACGGTGTCCGGGGCGGACGATGTGGGGACCTTCGACGTCGTGGCCGAAGCCTCCGGCCACCAGGGAGGGGCGACGATGGCATTCGGCGCCGTCCGCAAGGGTGGGCGCTACCTACAAGTCGGCATCTTCGGCAAACCGATCGAGGTCCCACTGGACGTGATCCTCTACGGCGAAATCACGCTCACGTCCGGCAACGCCAGCACCCCGAGCTCGTGGCGCCGGGCCATGCACCTCCTCGACGCAGGCCTGGTTCGACTCGACCCGCTCGTCTCCGAGGTCGTCCCGCTGGCCGACTGGGAACGAGCCTTCGACGCCACCCGGCGCGGCGAGGGCATGAAGATCGTGCTCGATCCGCGAGCGAACTGACTCGACGGCGACAAGCGAAAGGCTCTACGAGATGACCAGCCCTGAATCCACCGTCATCCACAACTCGCTGGTGGGGCCCAACGCCGTCGTCACCGGAGTCTCCAACGGCATCGGCCGCGCCGTCGCGGGCGCGCTGGCGCGGGCGGGCGCCAACGTGGCGGGGTGCTACTACTCCGATCACGACGGCGCCGCTGCCGTCACCGCTGCGATCGAAGCCGCAGGGCGCGAGGCCATCGTGTTCCAGGGCGACACGGCGGAGCCGGCTACTGCCGCACGGCTGGCATCCGAGGCCACGCAGCGGTGGGGCTCCGTGGACATCTGGGTGAACAACGCTGCCCGGCTCATGGTCAAGCCGCTCATCGAGACGAGCGACGAGGACTGGCACGGCCTCCTCGGCGCCAACCTCCACGGCTTCTTCTACGGCTGCCGTGCTGCCGCCCTGGCGATGTACCCGCAGCAGCGGGGCCGCATCATCAACATCACCTCGGCGGCGGACGTGCTCGTTGTTGCCAACCTCGGCGCCTACATCACGGCCAAAGGCGGGATCGTTGGTCTCACCAAGACGCTGGCGCTCGAGGCCGCAGAGCACAACGTCACCGTCAACGCCGTCTCGCCGGGCGCCACCGATACCCCGCTCAACGCCAAGGCGTACACCCCCGAGGTACGGCGCACCTACGAGCACCGGATCCCTCTCGGTCGCATCGGCGCAGAGGACGAGATCGCCGACGTCGTCGTCTTCGTCGCATCCCGTGGTTCCCGCTACCTGACCGGCCAAGAGATCGTCGTGGACGGCGGCTTGGTGATCAACGGCACCGTCGGCCACGCCCTCGACTGATGCAGGTCACAGGCGTCGAGGCGCTCGTCGATGGGCTCAACCACCCGGAGGGTGTTTCGCACGACCACGGCAGCAACGTCCTCTCTGTCGGTGGCGAGGACGGCCGGGCCTACGCCGTGGGCATCGCGCGCGGCTTAGGCCAGGCCTACGCCGTGGGCATCGCGCGCGGCTTGGCGGCACCGATCAACGTCTCCTTCATCGGTGACAACCGGCGGCGCCTCGTTCCGGCCGATTCTGGACGGTGGCACCTCACGCTGCTGGAAACCGAGATCGCCGGGTCGTCCCGCACCTTCCCACCGCATGGGCGGCCGGTGTGACATGAACATCCACGACGCGCTGCAGTCGGGCCGGCTCGCCAATCTCGACGCCGTCGCCGCCATCTCCGAAGCCGAGCTCACGCGCGGGAACGGCGCCGGCATGCGGGTGATCGACGTGGCCGTCTGTAACGGCATTTCGGTGCGCATCTATCCAGATCGCGGCCTCGACCTGGGTCAGGCATGGTTCCAAGGCATCCCCTTGGCCTGGATATCGACGACCGGAGAAACCAAGCCGCTGAAGTACCTCGAGGGGATGCGATGGAGCTCGGCATTCATCGGCGGATTGATGACCACGTCCGGGCTCCGCAATGTCGGCATGCCTTCAGAGGGACACGGGCTTCACGGCACCTACTCACACCTGGCGGCGCAGGACGTCGACGCCAGGCGCACGGTGACGCCAGAAGGTGCGAAGGTCGAGGTGACCGGCGTCGTGACCGACCCCGCACAGCCGGGGCCGCTGCGCCATCGCCGCTCGATCGTGGTCCACGCAGGATCCGGGCGGATCGAGCTCGCCGACGCGACCGAGAATCTCGGCGACGAAGCAGCGGCCGTGCCGCTGCTCTACCACTTCAACTTCGGCGCTCCCCTGTGGGCTCCACCGGCCACGCTCGACATGCCCGTCCACGCAACCCGAGCCCGCGACCCTGCATCGGAAGCTGCGATCGACACCTGGCGACAACCTCCGCCCGTCACCGAAAGCTCGGAGCGCGTACTCGAGCACGACCTCGGAGAGGCACCGGTGGGCCGCGCCGTCCTGGAGAACACGCAAGTCGGCCTGCGCCTCACGATCTCGTGGGATCGCACCGCGCTCCCCCGGCTCAACCAGTGGATCGACCCCAACCCCGGCATGTCGGTTCTCGGGATAGAACCGGCGAACTGCGGGACACGGGGCCGAGCCTTCGAACGCAACGCCCTCACCCTGCCAACCCTGCCGCCAGGCGAGACGAGAAGAACTCGCCTCACGGTTGACGTGGAATCGGTGAGCGGTCGAGCCTCGTCCGAATAGGGCCGCACTGACAGAGGAGCAACGCATGCCGCACGACCCCATCGTCACCACCGTCATCGGGAGCTACCCGTTTCCGGGCTGGCTCGAGCACGCCTCCGCCGACCTCGATGCATTCGGACCGGCCGACATCGCCGAGATGCAGGACGACGCAACCATCGCGGCCGTCATGGACCAGGTTCGGGCCGGCCTCGACGTCATCAGCGACGGCGAGCAGACACGCTTCGACTTCAATCTCTCCTTCTACGGGTTTCTCGACGGCATCGAACCAGATCTGTCCACCGTGCGTCGCTGGGGTCCTCCGGCCCACGACCAGCGTGGCAAGCACGAGATCGTTGGCGAGCTGCGTGCGCCACGCGGGCTCGGCGTGGTCGAGGAGTATGCCCGCCTGGTTGCGCTCGCCCCCGAGGGACCGCGCCTCAAGGCATCCATCCCGGGTCCCTACACCCTTTCGGGGAGGCTGCTCCCCAATGCCGACTACCCCGATCGCTACGCAGTGACCGAAGCACTTGTTCCTCTGGTGCGGGACGAACTCGTGCGCCTGGTCGATGCGGGCTGCGAGGTCGTGACCGTCGACGAGCCCTCGATGAGTTGCTACGCGTATCGCGAGGACCCGGATCGCCTCGTCGATATCTACAACCGGACCGTCGAACCTGTCGTTGGCCGGTGCTACCTCGGCGCCCACCTCTGCTTCGGAAACTTCAAGGCGAGAGCGGTGGCGCCGCGCCGCTACGCACCGATGTTTCCGGCCTTCCTCGGTCTGGCCGCCGACGAGATCCACCTCGAGATGGCCAGTCGCGAGTTCGCCGAGTTGGAGCGGATCGGCGAGATCGCCGAGACCAAGGACGTCAATGTCGGCGTCATCGACGTCAAGAGCTACTACATCGAGACCGCAGATGACGTCGCCGCCCGCATCGCCCAGTGCTTGCGCTACGTCCCGGCGGACCGGCTCGCCGTGGCCCCGGATTGTGGCCTTTCCCAGACCGCGCGGTGGGCCAGCCGGAACAAGCTGGCCAACATGGTCGAAGGCGCCCGCCGGGCCCGCCAATCCTCGTGAAGCTCAGCCGAGTTGTACGGCTGCCGCCTCGTCGGCGAGGACCAGTGCATTCCGATGCGTGCGCAGGTACGACGCGGGCACCTCGGCGCCGATCGGCCCCGACAGGGCCCGGCGCAAGATTGCTGCTTTGTGGGCGCCGGTGACCAGTAGCCAGACCTCCCGGCTCTCGAGGATCGTCCCGATCCCCATCGTGAGGCCCCACGCCGGACGCTCACCCGACCCGTACTCCTCGGCATGCTCGATCGTCTCCGCCGCCAACGCGACCCGCCGAGTCCGCGTCGCACGCTCCGACCCCGGCTCGTTGAGCCCGAGATGCCCGTTGCCGCCGAGCCCCAGCAGCGTCAGGTCGAGCCCACCGTCCAAGACGGCGGCCTCGTAGCGGTGACATTCGGCGACAAGATCTGATGCCGCCGGATCCAGGGCATGCATGTGCTGCGGCGGTCCCTCGAGATGATCCAGCAAGGTGCGCCGAATCATCGAGT
Organism: Acidimicrobiia bacterium; assembly: GCA_035458525.1. Lineage (GTDB taxonomy): Bacteria > Actinomycetota > Acidimicrobiia > Spongiisociales > UBA5794 > DATHZQ01. The sequence goes on along the minus strand of DATHZQ010000040.1, from coordinate 17,281 downwards.
CACCGCGCGCCGGGTGGCCGGGAGGCAAACCGAACTCGTCGAGCAGGAAGACGGTCGCGTCACGCAAGCTCCCTCCCCGGTGGGCGAATGAGCGATACGCCGGCATGGGCGTACTGCCCGTGGGCAGGCACAGCCTGAGAGCGGGCCGGGCCGCGATCGCCTCGAAGAGCCTGCGGCCAATCCCATCGCCCCAATCGGCGATCGGGAGCACCTGGACGTCGATAGCTACCCCTCGGTGACCAGATCGAAGACTGCCCCGGTCTCGTTGTGGCTGAGCATCAGCTTGCGCCGCCCGTCCGGCAGGATCTCCTCTTTCACGATCGCATGCCCTTCATGCGTGGCAACGTCCTTGGCGATCCGCGGTGTCGTGCCGCCACGCCATTCGACATCGACCGGCTCCCATTGCCGGGACTCGGCAGAGCGGTAGGCGGCATCCATGATGGTGTTCACGACATAGCCGTCGTAGAACGTCTCGCGCGGTTCGGTGCCGCTCTCCATCGACTCGAACATGTCGGTGAACATGTCCACGTAGCCGAGCTCGGCCACCTCGTCCCCCACCGGGAACAGCCATCCCTCCGACGATTCGAGCTTCTCCGCGACGTAGCCGCCGCCGCCGCCTGTGGTGTACATCTCATACCCCGTGCGGAGGAAATGGTTCAGCCAGATCGTCCCTTCGGTACCGGCAACCTCGTCGCGCAGATCCATCCCACCGCGGAACGTCCAGCTCACCTCGAACTGGCCGAGCGCCCCCGACTCGAACTTGATCAAGACGACGGCGTTGTCCTCGGCCTTGATTGGATGGACGAGCGTGTCTGTCCACGCCATCACCTCGACGGGTCGGTTGCCCTTGCCGACGAAGCTGCGGATGATCTCGATGCAATGACAGCCGAGATCGACGATGGCGCCGCCACCCGCCTTGTCCTTGTCCCAGAACCATGCACTGTGGGGTCCTGGATGGGTCTCGCGGGACCGCACCCACGTCACGTCGCCGATCGACCCGCCTTGCACGGCGGCGATCGCCTTGAGGGTCTTGGGCGTGTAGCAGAGATCTTCCAGGTAACCCGCGAACACGCCTGCCGACTCGACCTTGTCGAGGATGCGTTTGGCCTCCTGGCCCGAGGTCGCCAGCGGCTTGGTGCAGAGGATCGCCTTGCCGGCGTCGGCCGCCATGGCGATGGCTTCCTCGTGGAGGAAGTTCGGGAGCCCGACGACCACGGTGTCCGTCGCCGGGTCGGTGACGGCTTCTTCCAAGCTCGTCGTGCTGCGCGGGATGTCCCACCGCGACGCAAACGCCTCACCGCGCTCGGCCGTCCGGGAGTAGACGAGGTCGACCCGATCGCGGCTCCGCTGACCGTGCAGGGTCATCGTGTAGAAATCGCCGATCAAGCCGGTGCCCAGCATCGAGATCTTGCGTCCTTCCATCATCGGATCCTTCCTTCGCACCGACCAGCCGGAGTGTCATCGACACCGTGGCAACCTGTATAGACAACTTAGTAGATGCGCCCCGCGGCGGCACGTCGGGCGGCCGCAAAGCACCGTGTCAGATCGGGAACTCGGGGGGCGGGTCGTCGCTCACCCGACGTGGCTCGGGATCGACGACCTCGGGGGAGATCGCGGCCTCGTCCTCGTCGTCCGGTGCCCCGTCACGACCCCCCAGGCCCATCATCATGATGAAGAGGACGAACACGGCGCCGAACGGAGAGTCGAATTGCCATAGGAGATATGCGGCCCCGACACCGAAGATGACCGAAACGACCTTGGCGGCAATGAGGGCCCGGCTCGGCCAGACGATCTCGAGGAAGCTCGTGAGCATCGCTCCGCCGTCGAGCGGACGAATCGGAATCCAGTTGAGCAGTCCCCATCCGAGCGACGCCCACACGAATCCTGTAACTGCGACTTCGACCACTGCGCTGGCATTGTCGAACACACCGGCACGGGCCATGAGCAGCACGATGCCGCCGGTAACGATGCCAACGATCGATCCCATTGCCGAGATGACGAGTCGGCGCGGTGCCGTCAGATCCTTCGTGGCTGGGTACACCGTGACCCCACCCAGCGCAAAGAGGGTGATGGTCACCGGTTCGGCGCCATAGTGGCGTGCCGAGAACGCATGCCCGGCCTCGTGCAACAGGATCGCCAGGAACGCGACGAGCACCCAGGCCCCCCGATCGACGAGACGGTCGGCGGGGAAGATGAACGCGATCAGCAAGAACGAGAAGTGGACACGAACCGGCACGTCGCCGAGAGAGAACTTGAGCACGGCCCGGAGGCTAATGGCACAGCGGTCGACATGGATTGCAGAGTCGAGACGATCCCGGTCGCCGGTGCTGCGGCCGTACCGCAAACGATGTGTACAACCGTCCACGGTCACGTGATCTTCGCCGACGCCGGCGCCGCCTATGCGCTCCAGAACGTCACGTTCGGACACGAGCTGGAGTCGCTGAACGCATGGACCAGGCTCGGCACCGCCTCCAACATCGACGAGTTCGCAGCCGGGCTCGACGACGTGGCCTACAACTTCAACGTCCTGTACGCCGATGACGACGGCAATATCGCGTACTGGCACATCGGGCATGTGCCCGTCCGCGCCGCAGGAGCCAACCCGCTGTTCCCGACGCCGGGCACCGGGGAGTACGAGTGGCAAGGCATCCTGCCGTTCGACCAGAACCCGCACAGCCGCAACCCTGACCAGGGTTGGTTGGCGAGTTGGAACAACAAGCCGGCGCCCGGATGGGCGAACTCATCAGCCGACTTCTGGCGATGGGGCGGCGCACACCGCGTCAACACCTTCATGGACTTCCTCGAAGGCGTTGCACCCGGCACGGCGACGACTCGGACACTCGAGTTGTTGAATCGCACCGGCGGGTGGACCACCGACACACCCTCGGGTCAAGCGAGCTCGGTGTTCGTCAGCAGCTACTTCGACGAGATGTTGGCCAGCGTCGACCGTACCGCCGATCCACGACTCGATGCCATCGCCCATCTGCTGAAGAACTGGGATCACCTGCAGACCGACCGTGACGGTGACGGCTACTACGACCACCCCGGAGGAACGATCTTCAATGCCTGGTGGTCGGCGTTGAGCGACCGGGTGTTCGCCGACGACACCGCGGCCTTGATCGACCGCTTCGTCATCGGCAATCTCATCGACCGGATGTATGCAGGATCCGCCGCCGGACTCCCTCTCGTGCACGACTATCTGGACGGGGAATCGGTTGCGCAGGCGACCACTGCGTCGTTGATTGCGGCGATCGACTCGTTGGAAGCCGCCTTTGGGAGCGATGACCCGGACGATTGGCAGCAGCCGATCTCGGTGATCTCATGGAGTCCGGTCGGCGTCGGCACCGTGCCTGACACGATCTGGGTGAACCGCGGAACCTACAACCAGATCGTGTACCTGGGGGCAGGCAGCCGCCTGTCGGCCGAGAACGTCATCTCACCCGGCCAGAGCGGCGACCCAGCCAGCCCGCACTTCGCCGATCAGCTCGAGCTGTACGCCACGTGGCAGTACAAGCCGATGCGGCTGACCGAGCGCGACCTGCGCGGCCACACGGAGTCCGTCGAGACGCTGGCAGGTCCATAGGAGGGTGCAACCCGGGTAGCGAGCTGCCGTCGCTACCCTCGCCGCCAATGGCAGTGATCCGCCGGCCAACGCCTGACGACGCACCGCGCCTCGGGGAGGTTCATGTTTCCTCGTGGCAATGGGCCTATCGAGGACACATGCCGGACGACCTGCTCGACAGTTTGCGGCCCACGTCCCGGGGTAAGGCATGGCGCGCCTGGCTCACCGAGGAGTCGAGCAACGATTTCGTAGCCTGGGTCGCAGAAGAAGACGGCGAGATCGTCGGCTTTGCGGCCTCGAGTCGGGCGCGCGACGACGATGTTTCGGAGCGATGCGCAGAACTGCTGATGATCTACCTGCTCGAGGACTACCTCGGTCGCGGCATCGGCCGCCAACTCATCGGTGCGGCGGAGGAGCACTGGCGCACTGCAGGCTACGACATGGCGATTCTGTGGGTCCTCGAGACCAATTCCGCCACGCGAGCCTTCTACGAACGGGAGGGCTGGGTCGCAGACGGCGAGAGGCGCGACCACCCCGCCGGTTCCAACGAAACCCGCCCCGTGGTGCGCTACAGCAAGCTCCTCGACTGATTGCGGCCGGAACAAGCTTCGCCCGGCCGGGGTCCCACGACCCCCTACCCCAGACTCCGCTCCGCTCCATCTGCGGCACCTTCCCCCGCAATCGGGGGACCATGTCCTCCAACCGAAACCCCGAATAGTCCCCCAGCCAAAGGCTGGGGGAAGGTACCGCCGCCGAAGGCGGGGGTAGGGGGTTCAGGCCGGGGTCACCTCTACCGGGATGCCGTTGAGGATGGCGTTGCCGCTCAACGGATCAATCGCACCCGGGGTGAGCTTGTTGGAGTTCACGCCCGGGCGGGTCGACGCCACCGACAGTTGGGCGCCGTCCATGTCGTGGCCCCAGCCGTGCGGCAGGCTCACGACGCCGGGCATGATCGTGTCGGTGATCTCGACATCGGCGATCACCGAACCGCTCGTCGACGTGACCTTGGCGGCGTCGGTGACGCCCAACTTCGTGGCGTCGCTCGGGTGGATTTGGAGCGTGCAGCGTGGCTTTCCTTTGACCAGCACGTCGATGTTGTGCATCCACGAGTTGTTGGACCGCAGATGACGCCGCCCGATCAGGACCATGTGTCCGTTGGGTGTACGGTCGGCCGCTCGGTCCAGCCGAGCGACGTCGGCCATGATGGCCTCGGGCGCCAGCTCGATTTTGCCGGACGGTGTCGCCAGACCGTCCGGGATCCGCGGTTGGAGTGGACCGAAGTCGATTCCGTGCGGTGCAGCCTGCAGGCGTGCCAGGGTGAGGCCGTCCGGATCGGCGCCGTAGGCGTCACCGTACGGACCGCTCCGCACGAGGAAGTCCAGCAGTCGGTCGGGTCCCCGCTCACCGTCGGTCATCGTGGTGATGTCGGCAGGATCCCTCCCCATCAGCGGGGAATCCGGGTTCCCAACGGCCTGTGCGATGAGGCGTCCCAACACCATGTCATCGAGGGCGTCCAGATCGGCAGCGACACCCATCCCGGAGACGATCGTGGCGAGCCGCAGCAGCACCTCCCACTCCTCCAAGGACTCTGCCGGGACCGGGAGTACGGCCGGGGAGTAGTTCGCCACGTTGCGAATGGACAGCTGTGTGAAGGCGAAGTCGTAGTGGGGGCGGCGCAGCGGCGATGAACCCGGCAGGATGACGTCGGCGTGCCGGGTGGTCTCGTTGAGGTAGAGATCAACACTCACCATGAACTCGAGCGAGGTCAAGGCCGCATCCAGCCGGTCGCCATCGGGCGTCGACAACACCGGATTCCCCGCAATGGTGATGAGGGCGCGCACCTGCCCCTCGCCCGGCGTCTCGATCTCGGCAGCCAGCGTCGAAACGGGCAGCTCGCCGCGGACCTCGGGCAAGCCCTCGGCACGGCTCGTCCAGCGGCCGGTCGACCACCCTCGCTTCGAACGGGGTTGCTCGTGCGCAGCGCGGGAGAACATCGCCCCTCCGGGCCGGTCGAGGTTGCCCGTCAGCGCATTGAGCACGTCGACGAGCCACGCCGCCAGCGTGCCGAATTCCGCGGTGTGCGTCCCGATGCGTCCGTACACGACCCCCGTGTCTGCGGCGGCCAATTCGCGAGCCAGACGTCGAATGGTGGCCGCCTCGACGCCGCACGCCGACGCGACCCGTTCGGGGGTGAACGCCTCGGCAGCAGCTCCCACCTGATCCAGGCCACGCAGCTGCTCACCCAGTTCGCCAGGCGCAACGAGGTGCTCCTCGAAGAGTGTGTGCACCATCGCGAACAGCAGGAGCGCATCCGTCCCCGGACGAATGAAGACGTGCTCGTCAGCCACCGCGGCCGTTTTCGTTCGCCGAGGATCGACAACGACCACTTTGCCGCCGCGTTCGCTGATCGCCTCCATCCGGCCCGGCCAATCCGGTGCCGTCGCCAAGCTCCCATTCGACTCGAACGGATTGGCCCCGAGCATCAGCAGGTACGAGGTGCGGTCGAGGTCAGGCACCGGAATCAAGTCGGGATGACCGAACATGAACCCCGCGGAAACGTGCTTCGGCATTTGATCCACGGTGCTGGCGCTGAAGATGTTCTTGGACTGGAGCGCCTTGAGCAGCACACGGTTGTAGAGCGGACCCGACATCGAGTGCACGTTTGGGTTGCCGAGGTAGACGCCAACGGCGTCCGAACCCTGGGCACCCATGATGGTGCGCAGCTGCTCGTCGATCAGGGCAAACGCCTCGTCCCACGACGCCGGCTCGTGCCGGCCGTTGCGCTTGATCAACGGTTGACGCAGTCGATCAGGGTCGGCCTCGAGCTGCTTCAAGGTGGAGCCCTTGGGGCAGATGAACCCGTGGCTGAATACGTCGTCGCGATCGCCGCGAATGCGCACGACCGACTCGCCATCGAGGGTGATCTCGAGGCCACAGGTCGCCTCGCAGAGCGGACAGGTTCGGTATGCCGTGGTGCGCTCATTCATGCATTGAGCGTACCGTGGCCAGCCGTCAGAGCGCAGCGCGGGCCTGGGCCACGGCCTGGGCGATGGGGCCGTACCACGGAGTGCCGTGACCGGGCAGCAGGACGTCGGTCGACTGGCCGCCGAAACGCCGCAGCGATGCCCGCGCCAGGGCAACGTCATGGTGGAACACGTCGCCGAGCATCTGGGGGCCGGTTGCGGAGTGGATGAGCCCGTCGGTCACGAGCGCATCGCCGCTGAACACCACTCGCCGATCCTCGAGGATGTACGCAGCATGGCCGGCCGTGTGCCCGGGTGTTGCCAGCGTCCGCGGCTTTCCGGGGATGTCGACGACCTCGCCGTCGGTCAGCGTCTGCACCGAACGCAATCGATACTCCTGCGCCGCTCCGGCACGTATCATCTCGGCGAGGAACGCCATCGTCTGGCGGCGCCACAGGGGCAGGTCCATGGGTTGCACCTGGCTCCCCCGCGAGCCATCCGTCAGGAACGCGGCTTCTGCCTCGTGGGCCATCACCGGAACACCGGATTCGGAGACCTCACGTGCAAACCCGACGTGATCCGAGTGGCCGTGGGTCAGCAGGACGGCTTCCACGGCGTTGAGTCCGAGGCCGATGCTCTGCAGACCTGCTTCGAGCAGCGGCAGCTCCCTGCTCCCTCCAGCGTCGATGACGGTCACGCGCCGGCCGTCGACGACGGCATAGAAGTTGTGGTGCTTCCGCCCGAGGCGGTAGATGGACTCGGCGACCAGCTGCATCACCGCGCAGGCTACCGCAGACGCGCCGAAGGGCGACCCGAGGGCCGCCCTTCCTGCGTTGTGGTCGGTAGCCGCCTATTCGGCGTCGGGGCTCTCGGTCTGGGCACCCAGGCTTGCGAGCCACTCGGCCGGATTGGCCGGCAGCGTTTCGTCTGCACTCTCGACCGGCGAATCGCCGAACAAGCCGAGCGCACTCACGACGGTCGCATCCGGCAGTGCCGGCTCGATCATCTGATACGAGTCGCTCCCCGTACCAGCTGGGATCAGCTTCCCGATGATGACGTTCTCCTTCAGACCGCGCATGAAGTCCGACTTGGACTGCAGCGACGCTTCCGTGAGCACCCGCGTGGTCTCCTGGAACGACGCCGCCGACAGCCACGAGTCCGTCGCCAGCGAGGCTTTGGTGATACCCATCAGCTCGGGGCGGCCCTCGGCGGGAGTCTTGCCGTCGGCCACGAGTGTCTTGTTGACCTCGCGGAACTCCTGTGTGTCGACCAGCTCGGCCGGCAGGAACCCGGAATCTCCCGAGCTCACCACCCGAACTCGCCGGAGCATCTGACGCACGATCAGCTCGATGTGCTTGTCGTGGATGTCCACGCCCTGGCTGCGGTACACCTCCTGGACCTGGTCCACGAGGTAACGCTGACAGGCGCGCACGCCCTGGATCTCGAGCACCTCCTTCGGGTCCAGCGGACCCTCGGTGAGCTGAGTCCCCGGCTCGATGATGTCGCCCGCGGCCACCCTGAGGCGAGCACGGCGTGGCAGCGGGTACTCCGCTTCGATGTCCTTGTCGGACACCACGATGCGGCGACCCTCCTCGTCATCGACGATCTGGACGGCACCACCGTGCTCAGACAGGATCGCCTTGCCCTTCGGCGTGCGAGCTTCGAAGAGCTCGACGACGCGAGGCAGACCGTGCGTGATGTCCTCGCCGGCGACACCGCCGGTGTGGAACGTACGCATCGTCAGCTGCGTGCCCGGCTCACCGATCGACTGTGCGGCCATGATGCCGACCGCTTCGCCGACCTCGACCATGCGGCCTGTCGCCAGGCTCAGGCCGTAGGAAGCCACGCTGATGCCGTGACGCGATTGGTCGGTGAGCGGCGAGCGGACCCGCACCTCGTTGACCCCGTCCGCGTCGCGGAGCGCCTGCATCACGTCCCGGTCGATCAGACGGCCGGCGCGGAGCTTGTCGCCGTGGGTCGTCTCAACGATCGTCCGCCCAACCTTGACATCCTCAGCAAGCACCCGCCCGAAGACGCGGTTGCGAAGATTGCGAATCGGCTTCCCGTCCTCCTCGCGGATCACGACCAGCAAGCCAGGATCGTCCGTCTCCTCGGTGTGGATGATGATCTCCTGCGAGACATCCACGAGGCGGCGCGTCAGGTACCCGGAGTCGGCCGTACGCAACGCAGTGTCGGCCAGACCCTTGCGGGCGCCGTGCGTCGAGATGAAGTACTCGAGCACCGACAGGCCCTCGCGGAAGTTCGCCTTGATCGGTTGCGGGATGATGTCGCCCTTCGGGTTGGCTACGAGTCCGCGCATACCGGCGATCTGCCGAAGCTGCATCATGTTCCCGCGTGCGCCGGAACGAACCATCATGTCCATCGGATTGAAGCGCTCAGCCTCGAGGGTCGCCTGCATGGCGTCTTTTACCTCGTCCGTCGCCTCGGTCCAGATCTCGATGAGCTCCTGGCGCCGTTCGTCGTCGGTGATGACGCCCTTCTGGTAGAGCGTCTCGACCTTGGCGGCACGTTCTTCGAACTTGGCGATGATCGCGTGCTTCTCCGGCGGCGTCTTCACGTCCTCCAGCCCGATGGTCAGGCCGGCGCGCGTGGCGAAGTGGAACCCGAGATCCTTGATGTTGTCGAGCGTCCGTGCCACGTCCGGCTTGTCGTACCGGTCGATGAGCTCCTCGATCAGCGTGCGGATGTCGGCTTTGAGGACCACCGAGTCGATGTACGGGAACGACGACGGGAACGCCGCGTTCATCATGGCACGACCTACGGTCGTCTCGATGAGCACGTCACCGTCGACAGGTTCGTCGGTGATGAGCCTGCCCAACGTCGGCTTCAGCGCCTCGTGCAGCGCCGGGTCGCCTGCGAGCTCTTTGACCCGTAGCTTGATCGGGGCGTGCAGGTCGATGTGACCCACGTCGTAGGCCATGCGCGCCTCATCGAGATCCGAGAAGGCGCGGCCTGCCCCGGTTGCGTCCTCTACGTGCTCCGACAAGTAGTACATACCGATGACCATGTCCTGCGACGGCGTGACGATCGGGCGACCGGACGCCGGCGAGAGCACGTTGTTGGCCGAGAGCATCAGGATGCGAGCTTCGGCCTGGGCCTCTGCGGACAGTGGCAGGTGCACGGCCATCTGGTCCCCGTCGAAGTCGGCGTTGAACGCCTCACACACGAGCGGATGAATCTGGATGGCCTTGCCTTCGACCAGCACCGGCTCGAACGCCTGGATGCCGAGGCGGTGAAGCGTCGGCGCCCGGTTCAAGAAGACCGGGTGCTCCTGGATGACCTCGGCGAGCACGTCCCACACCTGGGGCCTGCGTCGCTCGACCATGCGCTTCGCCGCCTTGATGTTCTGCGCCAGGTCGAGATCGACGAGGCGCTTCATCACGAATGGCTTGAACAGCTCCAGAGCCATGATCTTCGGCAGACCGCACTGGTGCAGCTGGAGCTTCGGGCCGACCACGATGACCGAACGGCCTGAGTAGTCGACGCGCTTGCCCAGCAGGTTCTGGCGGAACCGGCCCTGCTTGCCCTTGAGCATGTCGGACAGGGATTTCAGCGGCCGGTTGCCCGGGCCGGTGACGGCACGGCCACGACGACCATTGTCGAACAGAGCGTCGACGGCCTCCTGCAGCATCCGCTTCTCGTTGTTCACGATGATCTCGGGAGCCCCGAGATCGAGCAGACGCTTGAGGCGGTTGTTCCGGTTGATGACCCTCCGGTACAGATCATTCAGATCGGAAGTGGCAAACCGGCCGCCGTCGAGCTGCACCATGGGCCGCAAATCCGGCGGGATCACCGGAACGGCCTCGAGGATCATGTCGCGGGGGTCGTTCTTGCCCTCGGAGAACGGGGTCACGACCTTCAGACGCTTCATCGCCCGCTGCCGGCGCTGCTGAGAGCCGGCATCGAGGTCGGCGCGCAACAGCTCGATCTCGTTCTCGAGATCGAGCCGCGAGATGAGGTCCTTGATCGACTCGGCGCCCATGCCGCCGACGTAGTAGTCGCCGTAGCGATCCACGATCTCACGCCAAAGCTGCTCGGACTCGATCAGCTGCTTCGGCTTCATCGACTTGAACGTGTCGAACGCCTCCTGCAGGAGCTCTTCCTCGACGTTGGCCCGCTCTTCGCGGTCCTTGATCTCGCGCTCGATCTCGCGGCGGCGTACAGAGATCTCCTGCCCTTTGGCACCCGCCTCTTCCATCTGCTCGAGCTCTTCTTCGAGCCGTTCGAGACGGGCGGCCTTCCACTCCTCGAACTCGTCGTGGATGAGGGTGAGCTCGTGGCGAGCTGCCTCTTCGAGCTCCGTGAGGTCGGACTGGCGTTTCTCGTCGTCAACCCAGGTGACGAGATAGGCGGCGAAGTAGATGACCTTCTCGAGATCCTTGGGCGACATGTCCAGGAGATAGCCGAGCCGGCTCGGCACACCCTTGAAGAACCAGATGTGCGTGACCGGAGCGGCCAGCTCGATGTGACCCATTCGCTCGCGCCGCACCTTGGCACGCGTCACCTCGACGCCGCAGCGCTCGCACACGATGCCGCGAAACCGGACGCGCTTGTACTTCCCGCAATAGCACTCCCAATCCCGTGTGGGACCAAAGATGCGCTCGTCGAAGAGACCGTCCTTCTCCGGCTTCAGCGTCCGGTAGTTGATGGTCTCGGGCTTCTTCACCTCACCAAACGACCAGGATCGAATCTGGTCGGCGCTGGCAAGTCCGATCTTCAGTTCATCGAACAGCTGTGGCACGTGTGTGGCTCCCGACTGTTGTCATCGTTGCTGTTGTCTCTCGTATCAGTTCTGATTCCGCACTGGTGCAACCCGTGCGTATTCCCGCTACGGGGCGGTGATCTCCGCACGCTCCGGACGGGAGATGTCGATGCCGAGGGAAGCGGCCGTGCGGTACACGTCCTCCTCGAGCTCCTTGAGCTCGACTTCCTCACCCGCAGACAGCATCTCGACGTTGAGGCACAGGCTCTGCATCTCCTTGACGAGCACCTTGAAGGACTCAGGGATGCCCGGCTCGGGGATGTTCTCGCCTTTCACAATCGCCTCGTAGACCTTCACGCGACCGCGGACGTCATCCGATTTGATCGTGAGCAGCTCCTGGAGGGCGTAGGCGGCGCCATACGCCTCGAGGGCCCAGACCTCCATCTCACCGAAGCGCTGGCCACCGAACTGAGCCTTACCCCCGAGCGGCTGCTGGGTGATCATCGAGTACGGACCGGTGGAGCGAGCGTGGATCTTGTCGTCCACCAGGTGGACCAGCTTGAGAATGTAGACATACCCAACAGTGACCGGTGAGTCGAAGGGCTCGCCAGACCGACCGTCGTACAGCTTCGCCTTGCCGGTGCGGTCGACGAGCTTCTGGCCGTCCCGGTTGGGCTTGGCCACCTCGAGAAGCTTGAGGATCTCGGTCTCGCGTGCACCGTCGAACACCGGTGTCGCCACCGTCTGCCACTCGTCGGCACCAGGGGCCGCAGGGCTCTCCATGTCCTCGAAGCTCTCCCAACCCTGAGCGGCGGCCCAGCCGAGATGGGTCTCGAGGATCTGACCGAGGTTCATGCGGCTCGGCACACCCAGCGGCGACAGAATGATGTCGACCGGCGTTCCGTCTTCGAGGAACGGCATGTCTTCTTCGGGCAGGATCTTGGAGATGACGCCCTTGTTCCCGTGGCGCCCGGCGAGCTTGTCGCCCTCCGAGATCTTGCGCTGCTTGGCCACGTAGACACGCACCAGTTCGTTCATGCCAGGGGGCAGGTCGAACCCGTCGTCACGCCGGAACTCCTTGACGGCGATGGCCTTGCCGGATTCACCGTGCGGTACCTTCAAGGAGACGTCGCGGACCTCGCGAGCCTTCTCGCCGAAGATGGCACGCAGCAGCCGCTCTTCGGGCGTCAGCTCGGTCTCGCCCTTCGGCGTCACCTTGCCGACGAGATAGTCGCCGGCGCCGACCTCGGCACCGATGCGGATGATGCCGCGATCGTCGAGGTCGTGAAGCACTTCCTCGGCCACATTCGGGATGTCACGAGTGATCTCCTCGGCGCCGAGCTTCGTGTCCCGGGCCTCGATCTCGTGCTCCTCGATGTGGATCGAGGTGAGGAGGTCCTCCTTGACGATGCGCTCCGAGAGGATGATGGCGTCCTCGAAGTTGTGACCCTCCCATGGCATGTACGCCACGAGCAGATTGCGCCCGAGCGCCAATTCGCCCTCGTCGGTGGACGGCCCATCGGCGATCACGTCGCCGGCCTCGACCTGCTCGCCTTCACGGACGAGCGGCTTCTGGTTGATGCACGTGCCTTGGTTCGAGCGCTCGAACTTGCGCATCGCCATCGTGTACTTCTTGTTGTCGGCCTTGCCCTTGATCACGATCTGATCCCCGGTGACCTCGACGATCTCGCCGTCCACGGGGGCCAAGATCACGTCGCCGGAGTCGACGGCGGCCCTGGCCTCGACACCGGTGCCGACGAGCGGAGCATCGGCCCGCAGCAACGGCACTGCCTGCCGCTGCATGTTCGAGCCCATGAGCGCCCGGTTGGCGTCGTCGTGCTCGAGGAATGGAATCAACGACGTCGACACCGAAACCACCTGCTTCGGCGAAACGTCCATGTAGTCGACGTCCTCAGGGATCACCGAGTCGACCTCTCCGCCGGTCTTGCGGACGAGGACCCGGTCGTGCACGAAGGTGCCGTCGTCGTTGAGCAGCGCATTCGCCTGGGCGATGACGTGGGTCTCCTCCTCCGACGCGGTCAGGTAGTCGACCTTGCTCGTCACCTTGCCCTTGGTCACCCGGCGGTACGGCGTCTCGATGAACCCGTACCGGTTGACCTTGGCGTAGCTCGCCAGCGAGCCGATGAGACCGATGTTCGGGCCCTCAGGCGTCTCGATCGGGCACATGCGTCCGTAGTGGGAAGGGTGAACGTCTCGCACTTCGAATCCGGCACGCTCGCGGGACAGACCACCCGGTCCAAGTGCCGAGAGGCGGCGGCGGTGGGTCAGCCCGGCCAGCGGGTTCGGCTGATCCATGAACTGGCTGAGCTGGCTCGTGCCGAAGAACTCCTTGATGGAGGCGACGACGGGACGGATGTTGATGAGGCTCTGCGGCGTGATCGCCTCAGGGTCCTGCGTCGTCATCCGCTCCCGCACCACTCGCTCGAGGCGGCTGAGACCGACACGAATCTGGTTCTGGATCAGCTCGCCGACGGTGCGCACGCGCCGGTTGGCGAAGTTGTCGATGTCGTCGGTTCGGTAGCCGTCGTCGTTGCTGTGCAGCGCGATCAGGTACTTGATCGTCTCGAGCATGTCCTCGTGGGTCAACAGTCCGTGCTCGTCGACGCTGTACTCGTCGAGCGTGACGGGCTTGCGGCCGAACTTCTGATCGAGCTTGTAGCGGCCCACGAGCGTCATGTCGTAGCGCTTCGGGTTGTAGAAGAGCGTGTTGATGAGCCCTCGCGCCGACTCGACCGTCGTGAGCTCACCCGGGCGGAGCTTGCGGTAGAGGTCGAGAAGCGCATCGTCCTTGCCCGTGGTGGTGTCCTTCTCCAGCGTGTTGGCGATCACCTCAGCGCCGCCGAACAAAGCCAGGAGGTCCTCGTCGCTCTCGGCGAAGCCAAGCGCCCGCAGGAAGGTCGTCACATATTGACGCCGCTTGCGGTCGACGCGAACGCCGACCGTGTCCTTCTTGTCGATGTCGAACTCCAGCCATGCGCCACGACCGGGGATCACCTTGGCGGCGAACACGTCCTTGTCGGAGGTCTTGTCGATCGAGCGATCGAAATAGACGCCCGGAGAACGGACCAGCTGAGATACGACGACCCGCTCGGTGCCGTTGATGATGAACGTGCCGTTCGGCGTCATCATCGGGAAGTCGCCGAGGAAAACCTGCTGCTCCTTGATCTCACCGGTCTCTCGGTTCAGGAATCGAGCCGTCACGAAAAGGGGCTGGGAGTAGTTGGCGTCCTGCTCTTTGGCCTCTTCGATGGTGAGGGGCGCATCGCCGAAGCGATGGTCCGTCAGCTCGAGCGCGAGATTGCCGGTGAAGTCCTCGATCGGAGAGACTTCACTGAAGATTTGCTTCAGCCCATGATCCAGAAACCAGCCGAACGAGTCGTGCTGAACCGAGAGCAGGCCGGGAAGCGGCTGCACCTCGGGGATCTTGGCGAAGGACAAACGAGGTGTACGCGCACGGGCCAAGGGCGAGCCTCCTGTGGAGCTGGGATCGAGCGGAAGTGGGGCTAGTGGGTTGTTATGAGCTGGGGCGTGCCGGGAACGCCCGCAACGCAGAAAGACCAGGATAGCACGCAGCTATCCCGGCTCGGCTAGGCGAGGGTCGCAAGAACGTCTTCAACTGGTATTCGGACCATACACCGAGGTTTCGCGAGGTGTCAAGGTTCGATTTGGCCCACAAGGCCCACCGCAGCGGTGCCGTCCTCCGTCCAGAGAAGCGCCGGCACCGAGGTGGGAGCCCGTGGTAGGGCTGGCTCCACACCCCGGTCCGGCCATCCGCTGGTAGCGCACCAACCCCCTGGAAGCGTCCACCCGCGGAAACCAATCGCACTGAATGCGCAATCAGGTGTCCCCACCTGCGGTTCCTCCACCTGGGGAACCGCTCTGTGTTTGCCCTACGCAGGTGAGACACCGCAGCGGCTCTGGTTATGACGCGTTCCACGGTCGTTTGAGTCCACCGACCCACGCGAGGCGCCAGATTCTCGGATGGAGTGAGTTGGCCGACCCACGACGCGTCGAAGCGGGGCCCAACGGACCCCGCTTCTCGTGTGCCTCCGGCAGCGGAGGTGGTCGTGATTCGGCTCAGCGCCGAACCACCAGCTACTTCAGTTCGATCGTGGCGCCGACGGCCTCGAGCGTCTCCTTGGCCTTCTCGGCGGTCTCCTTGTCGACGCCCTCGAGGACGGCCTTCGGTGCGCTGTCCACCAGCTCCTTGGCATCCTTGAGGCCGAGCGTCGTGAGCCCGCGAACCTCTTTGATGACCTGGATCTTCTTGTCGCCGACGGCGGCGAGGACGACGTCGAACTCGTCCTTCTCCTCTTCGGCAGCGGCAGCGCCAACATCGCCCCCGGCAACAGCCGCCACCGCAACCGGTGCGGCCGCCGTGACCTCGAACTTCTCCTCGAACGCCTTCACGAACTCAGAGAGCTCGAGCACGCTCATGCCCTCGAACTCTTTGAGCAGATCTTCGGTGCTCATCTTCGCCATCGTCAGTCCTCCTCGGCCGGCTCGGCCGCGTTGTCATCGTCAGATTCTTCAGTCGAGTCGGCCGCTGAGGCCTCGGCCTCGTCAGTGTCCTCGTCGTCGGTGTCCTCGTCGGCGGTGTCGTCGTCGGCGGTGTCGTCGTCGGCGGCATCGTCGTCCGCGGCATCGGCAGCGCCATCGTCGCCCGGTGCTTCATCGGAAGCTTCGGCAGGAGGCTCCTCGACGGCGGGCGTCTCCGCCGCAGCCTCGGCCTCATCCGTGCCGGCGCCGCCATCAGACTCCGGCGCCGAGTCGGAGTCGGTCGTCTCCTCCTCAGCCGGCGCGTCGGCCACGGCACTGGCTGGTTCTGCCTCGTCCTCGTCCGACGCCGAAGCCGCATCCGCGTCCCCGGTGGCGGCTTGATCGGCCGGTTCGTCCGCCGAGTCGTCTGCCGGGTCGGCGACGGGTGCGAACTCGCCGGACTCCTTCTTCTCAAGCAGCTGTTGCATCACGGTCGCCGCCGATCTCGGCAACGCCGCAAGCAGCCCGGCCATCGCCGTGAGCGGCGCCTTCATCGCGCCGGCCAGCATGGCAAGGAGCTCGCCACGCGGTGCGATCTCGGCGAGCTCGGAGATCCGTTCCGGCGTGAGGAAGTCCATCCCCAACAGCCCGCCCTTCACCGAGAAGACCTCGTGCGCTGACGAGAATTCCTTGAGCACCTTCGCCGCGCTGACGGCGTCGGTGTCGGCGAACGCGATTCCGGTCGGTCCGAGTAGCAGCTCGTCGATCTCGTCGAGTTCGAGATCCGAGGCGGCACGCCGCGCCAAGGTCATCTTCACGACCTTGAACTCGGCACCCTGCTCGCGGAGCCCGCGACGGAGTTCTTGCTGCTGCTTGACCGAGAGACCTGCGTACTCGGCGAGGAACACCGCCTTGGCGCCTTCGATGCGCTCTCTGATTTCGGCAACCGCCGCGACCTTCTCGGGTCTTGGCATGCTCGTTCCTCCAATTGTCTAGTGACCTCGAGACCACCCGAACGAAGAAAACTCCCGATCGAGACCGGGAGTCACCACACGAAGCATCTTCGTGAAGAACCTGCGCTGGCGTCGCTCTGCGACTTATGCCTGTCGGCACCTGCGGTCTCGGGTCGTCTATGAGGTTGTGCGAATGGGAGCGTAACAGATACTGCGAACCGGTTTGCTGCGCCGGCGCGTCCGCAGATTCGCAACGGAATCTGTGACACGAATCGGACGAGCCACTGTCGCCTGGCTCGTCTCGATTCTGGGTGCGACGCACGTTCGCATCGATGCGGAGGATCGTGTCTTGGAGCAAGCCGGCGCCGACGATCTGATCCTCTCCCAGCGCAGCCGGTTGGGGTGCGGGAGAAGGAGGCCATGACCGGAGCGGGCAGCCGCGTGTCGACCCGGCGATACCGAAGAGAAAGCTCCCGCACTTGGGCGTGAGCTTGAAGAGGCAACGGGGATCGGCGGCCCGTGAGGGCAGATCGCTCTTGAGGATTCGGGCAGACGGCGGGCCAGGAAGCCATCTACTCGC
>DATHZQ010000039.1:0-2252 GCA_035458525.1 Acidimicrobiia bacterium | reverse complement strand
TGCGGAGCGACCCGAGGGACTTGCCCCGGATCATCGCCCTCAGTCGAGCGACGTATCGAAAGATGGTTCAGAACCTATGGTGGGCAGCCGGCTACAACATCTTCGCCATCCCCCTGGCGGCGGGCGTGCTCGCGCGTTGGGGCGTGCTGCTCGCTCCAGCGTTCGCGGCGGTGCTCATGTCGTTGAGTACCGTCATCGTGGCGATGAACGCGCAGCTTCTCCGGCGAGCGGACCTGAGCGTGGGCTGAGATGGACACGCCGCGCCCGTTCACGTTGGTCCTGGCCGGAGGCGGAGCGCGCGGCTACGCGCACGCAGGTGTACTGCGGGGACTGCAGCACATCGGCCTGAAACCGGCGGGGCTGGTCGGGGTGTCGATGGGCTCGATCGTCGCTGCCACGTATGCGCTGCGGGAGGACTGGTACGAGGCGCTGCTATCGGTGGATCTGAGCGGCTCTCGTGATCCACCACGAGGGTTGCGATCCATCGGAGAGCACGGTGCCGCGATTCGACGCGCATGGAGCTACGCACATACGACCTGGAACATGGTCACCGGGTGGGGTGCCTCGGACGAGACGGTCGAGGCGGGCCGCGGGGCATTGGACGAGCTCCTTGGCCGGGGCCGCCTCGAGGAAGGACGGGTGCCCCTCACGGTGTGCGCCACGGATCTGCGCTCGGGGACCCGCGTGGAGTTCAGCAGCGGCCCCGCTGCCCCGGCGGTTCTTGCCAGCTCCGCGCTCGCCGGGGTCCTTCCTCCCGTGGAGAATGGCGACTTCCTCTTGGTCGACGGAGTCTACGCGGACGTCGCTCCTGTCGACATCGCACGCCGCATGGGTGCCCCTGTCGTGATCTCGGTCGATCCGAGTCAGGGTGCCACGGGCGAGTCCTTCACAAATGGGCTGCAGGTTGTGATGCGCGCGATGGAGATCTGCCATCTGACTCACGCTCATCTGCGCATCGATGCCGCGGACTTGGTGCTGCGTCCGGTGTTCAACGGTCACATCGACGTGTTGGACTTCGGTGCTCGGCGGGAATGCATGGCCGCGGGAATCAGAGTCGTGCGGGCGTGCAGGGCCAAGATCGAGCGGGCCCTCGCGCAATGATTCGACCGTCTGGTGGGGCAGTTCGATGAAGGCATCTTCACCGTTTCTTCACCTGGGCTTCAGACGCTTGCGCTATTCATTAATTGGAGTGAATGGGGAACTCTGATCAGAGGGCGTGATCATGTTCAGGCTCGCCTACAGTCAGATGCGTTGGGATCTGGGGCGGTCTGCGATCACGTGCGCCGGTATCGTGGCGGTATTCGCCGTAATCCTGGTGCTGCAGGGGTTCCAGCAGGGCCTGAACACCCAGCTTCGTCGCGTCGCACTCGACCGTGGAGCCGACCTCATCGCGACCCAAGCCGGCGTGAGCAATATGATCGGCGCGCGCTCCGCGATCCCGCAGATGACCCGGGCGCAAGTGGAGGCCGTCGAGGGCGTGCGTGTGGCGCACCCCATGACGACGCTGCCGATCATCTACGAGAAGGGCGGCCGCAAGAGCGCTCTCTTCTTGTTCGTCGTCGATTCGGCGGGTGGGCCCACGGAGACGGTGGCGGGGCGTCTCCCTGAAAACGAGGGGGAGATCCTCATCGACCGGTCGTTGGCCCAAATGTTCGATCTGGCCCCGGGTGACGACTTCGTCGTGGCGGGTTACACGTTCGAGATCGCGGGAGTCGTCAGGCCCACGTCCGCTCTGTGGACGCCCTTCGCCTTCCTCAACTACGACTCGCTCATCGAGTTCTATTTCGAGGCCGACCTGGCCGACGACATCAGCGCCTTCCCGCTTTTGAGCTATCTCCTGATCGAGGTGGAGCAGGGGGCGGATCCACTGGCCGTCGCAGAGCGGGTCGACGCAGCCGTCCCCGACGTCGACGTCTACCGGCCCGAGGCGATGGCTCGGAACGACGAGGCGCTCGGAAGGACGATGCTCGGGGCGCTTCTGACGCTGTTGATCGCCGTGGCGTATGTGGCCGGCTTGCTGGTCGTCGCACTCTTCATGTTCACGGCGGCCGAGGGGCGCCGACGCGATCTCGGCATCCTCATGGCACTCGGGTTCACGGACCGAGCGATTCTGGCTTCGATCGTCGGCGAGATGGTGATGCTCGTGGGCCTCGCCATCCCGCTCGGTCTCGCGCTCGCGTACGCGCTTGCGACCGTTACGCATGCGACCATGCCGATTTATCTCATTCTGCCGACCGTACCGGGGCCACTCC
>DATHZQ010000038.1:0-2268 GCA_035458525.1 Acidimicrobiia bacterium | reverse complement strand
CCTCGGCGACGATCGGATGGTTCTCGTAGGAGAATCCTGCCGCCTCGTAGGCCGCTTGATTCTGGTTCCCGGGGAGGAGCGAGAAGACGGCGTTGATGCCCTGCTCGGTGAGCCACAGGATCTCTTCTTCGCGGCGGACGCGGCGGTGCTGAAACCCATGACCGCCGATTCGCTCACTCACTGCGAGCTTGCCTGCGATCACCCATTTGAAGCCTCTCGGCTCGAGTCCGGCCACGTCACTCCGTCCCGTTGCGGTTGTCGTCGTGTTCCCGCCCGGCTCGCACGATAGCGTCGGCCATGCGGGCCACCTGCACCGTCGACGGCACGTCGTGCACTCGCACCGCCGCCACACCGGCAGCGATTCCGAGCGCCGTGGTCGCTCCCGTGGCCGGATCGCGATCGGCGGCGGTCGTGGTGACCCCGGCGGATGCGAGCACGGCACCGACGGAGCTCTTGCGGGACGCTCCGAGCAACACCGGGTATCCGGTCGCCACCAGGTCGGGCATCGCCGCCATGAGCTCGAGGTTGTGCTGCAAGGTTTTGCCGAATCCGATGCCCGGGTCGATGCAGATCCGCTCTACCGCCACCCCGGCGGCAACGGCGGCTGTTGCGTGAGCCGTGAGGTAGTTCCGTACGTCCATCACCACGTCGTCGTACTGCGGCGCCTGCTGCATCGTTCGAGGTTCCCCCTGCATGTGCATGAGCACGACGCCTACTTCGAGTTCGGCGCACGTCGTCATCATGGCCGGGTCTCCGAATGCCGTCACGTCGTTGACGATCTCGGCGCCGGCCGCCACCGCGGCCCGAGCCACTGCGGGCTTCGACGTGTCGATCGAGACGACGACGCCGGCCGCGGCGAGCGCCGCAACGACGGGAACGACGCGAGCGACCTCCTCATGATCCGCTACCGGAGCGGCACCCGGCCTCGTCGACTCGCCGCCCACGTCGACGATGTCGGCGCCGGCGTCATGCATCGCCAGCCCTGCCGCAACGGCGGCATCGTGCTCGACGATCGATCCGCGCTCGAATCTGCCGCCGTCGGAGAACGAGTCGGGCGTCACGTTGAGAATGCCCATCACCAGGGTGTGGTCGCGAGTCGTCAGCGTCGTCGAACGCACACGCCACGAGCGTGGCAGAAAGGGCATCGCGGCTACCTCGAGGATTCAGGCGGTCGCAGGCGCCGGATCGTCGGATGGCGGCTGGGCGGCCACACGGCTCTCCGTCACACTCATCGATTCGGGACGTTGGATGCGCAATGCGCCAGTCTCGGTGTGCTCCCACTTGGGGACCTCGGCGAAGACCTGAGCGACTTCTTTGGCATCCAAGGTCTCGCGCTCGAGGAGGGCATTGGCGATCCCGTCCAAGGCGTCGCGATGGGTGACGAGGATCTCGCGTGCTTCGTCGTGCGCCTGTGTGATCAGCCTTCGCACCTCGTCGTCGATCGCCGCTGCGACCTCGTCGGACAGGTCGTTGGATCGGGAGTAGTCCCTGCCGAGGAACACCTCACCCTCCGGCTTGCCGTAACGGAGCGGGCCGAGACGGTCGCTCATTCCGAACTCCATGACCATCTTGCGAGCAAGGTTGGTCGCCTTGTCGATGTCGTTGGAGGCACCGGTGCTCGGATCGCCGAACATGACCTCCTCGGCGGTCCTACCGCCGAGGGCGTAGGCGAGTTGGTCGACCAGCTCACTGCGCCTGTTGAAATACCGTTCCTCCATCGGCAACGCGAGGGTGTATCCCCCAGCCCGTCCGCGCGGGATGATCGTGACCTTGTGGATCGGGTCGAGGTTCGGCAACACGTGGCCCACCAGGGCATGGCCCCCCTCGTGATAGGCGGTGAGGATTCTCTCCTCCTCGCTGATCACCCGGCTCCGCCGCTCGGGACCGGCGATGACCCGATCGACTGCCTCGTCGAGCTCGAACATCGAGATCTCGGTCTTGTCGCGCCGAGCTGCCAGCAGCGCAGCCTCGTTGATGAGGTTGGCGAGGTCGGCGCCCGTGAACCCGGGAGTTTGACGCGCCAGCGCTTCCAGGTTGATGCCCTCGGCGAGCGGCTTGCCCTTGGCATGCACCCCGAGAATGGCCTCGCGGCCCTTCAGATCCGGACGGTCGACGACGATCTGGCGGTCGAAGCGGCCTGGGCGCAGCAGGGCGGGGTCGAGGATATCGGGCCGGTTGGTTGCCGCGATGACGATGACGCCGGTCTTGACGTCGAACCCGTCGAGCTCCACGAGCAGCTGATTCAGCGTCTGCTCGCGTTCGTCGTGA
>DATHZQ010000037.1:0-18657 GCA_035458525.1 Acidimicrobiia bacterium | reverse complement strand
GTTGCCCTCGTACCACATGCTGGCGATACCGACCTGGGCTTTGTCGAGATCCGCCCGGGAAAGACCCGTGCCCATGAGCATCGCTTGCGATCCGCCTTGCGACTTGGGTTGCGTGATCCGGCGGCTGATGCGGTTGAGCTCTGACATGGACGCTCCTGCTGGCGGGGCTGGTGATGGTAGTGAGCCGCCCGCGGTGCGATCCCGTTGCGCGCTCGCAATTCACGGAACCATTTGTACACTTGGCGACGTCCCACTCGAGATACAACCCTTCTCATTCGAGGACCTCCATGACGACTGTCGAGATGCCCCAGGCGCCCGCGCCGGTACCCCCGCCACAGCCGCAGAAGCGCCGCTGGGGCCGGACGCTCATCCTGACCTTGTTGACCCTGGCCGTGCTCGGGGTCTTCGGTGCGATCGGCGCCGTGCTCTGGACCGACTCCAAGATCGACAAGATCCCAGAGGAGGAGATGCAGTCGCTGCAGCCGGTCGAGACCGGGATCCGCAACATCCTGATCGTCGGAACGGACAGCCGCGAGGACTTGCCCGACGATTTCGAGGGCAAATTCGGCGATTTCTCCGGGGCTCGCACCGACGTCATCATGGTGGCCCACATCAACGGCGGCCGGGCGCAGCTGCTGAGCTTGCCGCGTGACCTGAAGGTCGACATCCCCGGCCACGGAACCAACAAGATCAACGCTGCCTACGTCTTCGGCGGCCCGGATCTGCTGGTGGAGACCGTCCAGCAGAACCTCGACATACCGATCAACAACTACATGGAGATCGACTTCTTCGGCTTCGCCAACGTGGTCGACGCAATGGGTGGGGTGACTCTCACCTTCGACAACCCGGCCCGGGACCTGAAGTCGGGGCTCGACGTACCCGCGGGCACGATCACGCTGTCCGGGCCGCAGGCTCTCGCCTATGCGCGCTCCCGGTCGTATCAGGAGCTTCAAGGCGGCGAGTGGGTGAGTGTGAGCGGCGGCGACATCAGCCGTACCCAGCGGCAGCAGGAGTTGCTGCTCACCATGTTCTCCCAGGCCGCTTCTCCGGGCAACGCCTTCAACTTGCCCGGCTTCATCTCGACCTTCGCCGAGCAGATCACGGCCGATGCCGGCATGTCGGTTCCCGTGCTCATCGAACTCGGAACGTCGGCACTGACGCTTCGCGGGACCGAAATCGAGGCACGGACACTTCCGGTTGCGATCTCCAACGAAGGTGGCGTGTCGTACGTGGTGCAGACCGACGCGGCGCCAACGGTGCTGGCAGCGTTTGCCACGGGAGCACCGTTCCCCGTCGAGGGCTGACGTGGTCTCCCCGACGGGCCAAGCGATGCCACGAACGAGTGAGCAACCCGACCCCACGCAAGCCGGATGAGACGAGCCACCCGCGCCCTCCTCGATCAGATCGGTGAGACGGATTGCGAAACAATCGGTGAAGGCCTGTTGGCACAACCGGCCAATGCCATCTCCAGCGGAGCGTACGTCCTGCTCGGGATCTGGCTCGTCATCCGAGCCATCAGGAACGCAAGCACCGAACGACCGACTGCGATCGCCTACGGCGTGGCGCTGGGTGCGGTGGGCATCGGCTCCATCGCCTTCCACGGACCCATGCCCGCCGGGGCCAGACTCGTCCACGATCTGACGATCGCCGCGGTGTTTGCGGTCATCGCGGCACGGGGGATCGGCCAGCTCCGCAACTGGACACAAGCGGAGACCATCGCCGCCGCCGCCGCGATCACAGGTGTCGTCGGAGTCGTGATGGCGATCTCGCCGGAAGTCGGTATCGGGTTGAGCGGAGTGGTCGGCCTGACGGCACTGTTGCTGGAATTCTCGATATATCGATCCGGCCGTCGCGACTCGATGTCCACATCCCATCGTCGCTGGCTGATCGCAGCGTTTGCGTTCCTGGCGCTCGCCGGCCTGGCCAACGTGCTCGGCAGGACCGATGCACCATTGTGCGATCCGGACAGCATCTATCAGGGCCACGCCGTCTGGCACGTCATGACCGCGGCCGCCTTCGCCGTGTACGGCTGGATCAGCTTCGATCAGGCTGCGTTGCCCGCCCGGCGACCGGGGGTGTAGCAACCCCACCACGGATGCGGACCCGCGGCTGCAAGATGCTGCCCGCTGTGCCAGCATCGACTCCGTCGCCCAGCCGAATGTCCAAATGAACAGCTCAGCCGCAACCAACCAACCACCGCGGCCATTCCAGCGGCTGATCGCACGAGCCGCCAGGCTGCTGGCCCGCGGCGTCTACCGCTCCGTCGAGGTGGACAACGCCGAGCCGGGATGGAGCCACCACCCGTCGCTCATCGTCGCCAACCACCCCACGGGGTTCTCTGACCCCGCACTGCTGTTCGGATTGCTCGAACGCAACCCACGCTTCCTCGCCAAGGCGACGCTCTGGAAGACGCCGGGCCTCGGATGGTTCCTCGACCGAGTTGGGGCCATCCCGGTCCACCGGGCCCAGGACGGCTCGACGACGGGCAATGCCGAGGCCTTCGCTGCCGCCTTCGCCGCCCTGCAAGACGGCGACTCGATTGCGATGTTCCCCGAAGGCAAAGCGCAGGAACCCCCTCACCTGGCCCCGATCAAGACCGGTGCGGCACGCATTGCGCTCGGAGCACACGAGGCAGGTGTCACCGGCATCCGCATCGTCCCGATTGGCATTCACTACGAGGACAAAGCAGCGGTGCGGAGCCGTGCCTACGTCAACGTCGGCGACGTTCTCGAGCTCGACGCCGAGTTGGCGGCCGTTCTCGGCGACTTTCCCCGCTCGGCCGAGAGCCACGCCTCCGTCGAGCGCCTCACCGACGAGATCGGTCGCCGGCTCGCCGCAAGCGCCCCGGACTACGCCACCGACGCCGAGGCGGCCGCATTCGGGGTGGCGGCAGAGGTCGCACTTCGGGACGCCGACGCCGTCGAGGTCCGCTATTCGGATCGCCAGCGTCTCGCCGCGTCCGTCGGCAGTTCCGCTGAGAGCAACCGCACCGCGCTCGTGGAGGAGGTGGATCGCTATCGCACCGCCCTGGCCGCGGCCGGCATCGAGGATGTCGATCTCGTTCGTTCCATGCGGCCGGCGTCATCGGTCGCTTGGGGACGCCTCTCGCTTCTCCTCTTGATGCTGCCGCTTGCGGTGGCCGGCGTGGTGCTCAACATCATTCCGTACCTCACGCTCATGTTCACCATGCGATACCGGCATGACTCGATGACGCCCTCGACGATTCGGATGGTCGCCGCGGTGCTGTCATTCCTCGCAATGTGGCTCGGCTGGGCGGCCGTGGCCTGGAGTCTATGGAACTGGCGGATGGGCCTCGTCGCGCTCGTCGCCGCACCGCTGTACGGTGCGGTCGCCCTCTACGTGCTCGACCACCTCACCGAATGGTGGCGGGTCCGCCGTGGCCGACGCAGCGTGGCATCGCTCTCTCCCGAGACAACTGCAGCCCTGCTGGCCGAACGCTCCGCGCTGGCAGCATCGACCCGGCAGGCTGCATCGCAATGACAACGCTCGGCTGGATCGTCTTGCTGCTCACGATCGTTCCCGTCGTTTGGCTTTGGGCGTATGCGATCGGTGACCTGCTCAAGCGCCGCGACATCTCCACGTGGCGACGCGGGCTGTGGATCGTGGGCGTACTCGCATTGCCTCTCGTGGGCGGCTTGCTCTATCTCATCTTCCGACCGTCCCGCGAGGACGACATTCGGGGTTTCGGTCGACGCCCGGCCAGGCGGCCGACGAACCCCACGGCGCCTCCCGACGACGGAGAAGTGTGAGTCGACGGCACTTGTGTACGCGAGGATGTGGCCATGACCGCTCTCGCCATCCGCACACAAGGCCTCACCAAGTACTACGGCGACACCGCAGGAATCGTCGATCTGGACCTGGAGGTCGAGGTCGGCGAGGTGTTCGGGTTCCTCGGTCCCAACGGTGCCGGCAAGAGTACGACCATCCGGACACTGCTCCATCTGCTCCATCCGACATCCGGGACCGGCGAAGTCCTCGGCATGGACATCGCAAAGCAGTCGGTGGAGATCCGGCGGCGCACCGGCTACCTCCCGGGCGACCTCGCCATGTACGACGACATGACGGCCGCCCAGCTCTTCCAGTACTTTGCGGCGCTTCGAGACGTCAACGTCACTCAGCGGGTCGAGCAGCTCGCCTCGCGTCTCCAGTTGGACGTCCACCGCAAGATCGGCTCGTACTCGACGGGCAATCGGCAGAAGGCGGCGATCGTCCAGGCGTTCATGCACGACCCTGAGCTCCTGATCCTGGACGAGCCGACCACCGGGCTCGACCCACTGATGCAACAGGAGTTCTTCAGCATGATCGACGAGGTCAGGGACGACGGACGAACGGTGTTCTTGTCGTCGCACATCCTTCCTGAAGTCGAGCGGCTGGCCGACCGGGTCGGCATCGTGCGCGAGGCACGGCTGGTCACAGTCGAGTCGGTCGCCAACCTGAGGGCCAAGGCGCTGCGCTCGATCGAGATCGTATTTGCCGAACCGATCGATCCCGCGCCTTTCGGTGCGCTCAGCGAAGTCAAGCGGCTCACGCCGACCCATGCCGGGCGAGGCCTCGACCTCGCCGTTGAAGGCAACCTCGACGGTGTGATGGCGCTGGCGGGCCGCCACACGATCGAGAACATCCATTCGAGGGAGGGCGACCTGGAGGAGGCATTTCTGGCGTTCTACGAGGGCAGCGAAAACAGTGTTTCGTAGCGTCTACACGAAGACGCTGTGGGAACGCCGCTCCTCCATCGTCTGGTGGCTCGTGGCGACACTGTTGCTGGGTGCGTGGCTGGTTGCGTTCTACCCGGCAATCCGGGACAGCGAGCAGCTGCAGCGTTTCATCGAAGACTTCCCGCCCGAGCTGCTCTCGCTGTTCGGAATCGACCCTGCGATCTACACGACGGGGTTCGGCTATCTCCAGGCACAGCTCTACTCACTGATCGGGCCGCTCCTGATCATCGGCGTCACTGTGAGCGCCGGCGCGTCGGCAACCGCGAAGGAGGAGGAGGACGGCACGATCGACACCCTGCTCGGGGCGCCGCTGCGTCGCACGCGGCTCCTCCTCGAGAAGCTGGCCGCCATGGCGACGTTGGCCGCGGCCGTCGCCCTCGTGCTCGCCCTCGTCCTCGTCATGGCGAACCCGATCGTCGACCTCAAGCTCTCCACCTTGGGAATCGTTGGCATCAACCTCGGACTGGTTCTCCTCGGCGTCTTCTTCGGCGCAGTCGCCATCGCGGTGGGTGCGTGGCGAGGGCGGCGCAGCGTGGCTTCGGCGGCAGCCGGCGCGCTCGCCATCGCCGCCTGGTTTGCGAACGGGTTCGCTCCGTTGATCGACTGGCTCGACACCGTGAACCGCTTCTTGCCGTTCCACTGGTACCTCGCTGGCGACCCCCTGCTCAACGGTCCGACGGCTTGGCACCTGCTGCTGGCCGCCGTCACCGCGGGTGCGGTTGTCCTCGGGGTCATTGCGTTCCGCACCCGCGACCTCAGATCGCACGAGCCGCTCATCCGTATGCGCATACGACGCCGCCCGCACGAGGAGAGCGGGCGCATCGAGCCGGCGGCAACCGACGGGTTGCTGCGCTCTGTCTACGGGAAGACGTTATGGGAGCGACGACGCTCGATTTGGGGGTGGATCATCGGCCTCGGTGCGCTTGCGGCACTGACCGCAGCGTTCTGGCCGACGCTGCAAAGCAGCGGCGACGCCATGCAGGGCCTACTGGATGCGGTCCCGCGGGAACTGCTGGCGATGTTCGGCATCACCGACCCGGCGAGCCTCACGACGGCGGAAGGGTTCCTGTCGGCACGCCTCTATTCGAGCGTCGGTTCGATCGCCCTGCTGACGTTTGCCATCGGAGCCGGTGCCGGAGCGCTTGCCGGCGAAGAACGCAAGCGCACGATGGATCTCCTGCTGGGCACTCCGACACGAAGGCGGCGAGTGGCTCGGGACAAACTGGCGGGCATCGTGACGTTGGTGGTGCTCATCGCAGCCAGCCTCACCGTCGTCGTCATCATCGCCGGCGCAGCGTACGACATGGGCCTCAGCGTGCCCTTCACCATCACTGCCAACACCGGACTGGCACTGCTTGCGTTGTTCTACGGGACGATGGCGCTCTTCGTCGGAGCGCTCACCGGCAAGCCGGGACTCGCCAGCGGTCTCGCCGCCGGCCTGGCCGTCGCCGCCTTCATTCTCAACGGCTTCGGCGCTGCGATCGACGGCATCGAGCCGTTTCGCTGGCTCTCGCCATTCTTCTGGTACTTGCAGGACAGCCCGCCGCTCGCCCGCGGCTTCTCGCCGAGCTACTGGCTGCTCGTGGCCGGCACTCTCGCCTTCGGGCTCGTTGCCGTGCCCGCCTTCCGCAGGCGCGACATCTCGAGCTGAGGACCAGCCCTCCTAGCCGTACAGCTTCTCGACGTCCTCGCTGAAATGATCCAGCACCACCGGACGCTTCACTTTGAGCGTTGGCGTCAGCATGCCGTTCTCGGTCGTGAAGTCCTCGCTCAGCAACGCAAACTCCTTGATGCGCTCGTAGCGAGGAATGCCGCTCGTGGTCTTGCTGATCTCTTCGCCGATGAGCCCGAGGACGCGAGGATCGTTCACCAATTCATGACCCTCGAGATCGAACCCCTGAGCCTTGGCCCACCCCTCCGTGGCCTCCATCTCGAGCACGACGAGCGCGATGTTGTACGGACGGTTGTCGCCGTACACCATCGCATTGGCGATGTAGGGCGACAGGCTCATCTTCTCTTCGATCATGGTTGGAACGACGTACTTGCCGTTGGCCAGCTTGTACTGCTCCTTGACGCGCCCGACGATGTAGAGGAACCCGTCTGCGTCGATGTGCCCCAGGTCGCCGGTGCGGAAACCACCGTCATCCGTGAACACCTTGGCGTTCTCCTCAGGGAGATTGTGATAGCCCTGCATCACGTTGTGGCCGTAGACGATGATCTCGCCGGTATCCGGGTCGGCCGAATCGGCTTCGCCGAGCTCGATCCGCACCCCAGGAATCGGCTTGCCCACGGAACCGATCACCCGGGTTCCCGGCCAGTTCGCAGTGGCGATCGGGGAGGTTTCGGAGAGGCCGTAGCCCTCGTACACCGTGATGCCCAGGGCATCGATGAAGTTGGCCACTTCGACCGGGATGGCGGCACCGCCGCTGATCGCGTACTTGATGTTCCCGCCGAAACCGGCGCGCACCTTGGTGAAGACGATGCGATCGAAGAGGCTGTTCTGCATCTGGACCCAGCGGCTCGTCTTCCCTTCGGCGGCGAGCGCTTGACGCTTGCGTGCGTTCGAAATCGCGGCATCGAACATGAACTTGGTCACTCCGCCTTCGTCCTCCATGCGTTTCTGCAGCCCGTCGTAGATGCGGGTGAAGATGCGCGGGACGCTGACCAGCATCGTCGGCTGCACTTCAGCGAGGTTGGCCACGATCTGATTCGTCGACTCAGCGAACGCCGTCGAAGCGCCCGTGGCGAAGAATCCGTGCAGCTCGACCGTCTGACCGAACGCGTGGGCCCAAGGCAGGAACGAGAGCGAACGGTCGTCCTCGACGAGCGGAAAGACGTCGGTGATGGCGCTCACGTTGTGCGCGAGGTTTCCATGTGACAGGAGCACACCCTTGGGCTTGCCTGTCGTGCCCGAGGTGTAGACAAATCCGGCGATGTCGCTGGCATCGACGTCGGCCAGCGGAGCGATCTCGTCGGTGCCGGCCGCGAGGTTGCCGAACCAGAGCTCGTCGTCGCTGCCGGCTTCGAAGGAGATGACCTGCTGGAGGGCTGGCAACGTGTCCCTGACCTCATCAATCCGCTTCTGGATTCCGCGGCCGGCAACGAAGAGCACCTTCGCCCCCGAATCGTTGATGATGTACTGCCAGTTGTCGACTGATTGGGCCTCGTACATCGGCACGACGGCCGCACCAAGGCCGTAGGCGGCATAAGCGACGATCGCCCACTCGGGCCGGTTGTCGGCGATCATCGCGACGACATCGCCCTTGCCGATGCCGAGCCCGACCAGACCGGTGCGGACGCGATCCACCTCGTCCCGGAACGAGCCGTAGGTCATCCAGCCCCACGACCCGTCGCGCTTCTCGCCAAACAGCGGGCGGTCGCGGAACGATGCGCTGCTGTGCTCGAGGATGTCGACCAGAGTGTTGAAACGGGGGGAGAAGTCGGCCACGCGGACCCTTTCTGTTCGGACGTGTGCTCAGCTCCTCATCACAGGTGCACGGTGGCGCTGCGCATCGAGCCGGCGAGATCAGTTGTTTTCGGCGCCCTGGACTGCGTCCTCGCCAGTCGGCGCACTCGACAAGTCGCGGGCGGAGACCTCGATGGCCTCATCGATTGCTTCGGCTACGTCGGCACCTGCCAAGTGCTTGTCGCGGTGGCGGTGCGATCCATTGTCGGAGCCTGCGGACGAACCACTCGGTGCGTTCGCCGCTCCGCGCTGGCCCACCAGCACTCGAAGGATCGCGGCGAGGACGCTGGCGATGACAAACGCCATCAACAGTTTCTTCACAGAACGCTCCTCAGGTTTACCCGTCCGAGGTTAGCCAGTGTCGGCACGGCTGAAGAGTTCAGCTTTGGCGGCAGCAAAGGATTCGTCGTCGAGCTCGCCGCGTTCACGCCGGATGAGCGTGTCTACGAGTGCGGTCGCACCGTCGTCGTCGGTATCAAGATCTTGCGCCGGGTCGGCGAACGGTCGTGCGATGAGGTACAGCAGCGTCCCGATCGCTGGGAGGAGCACGACAACAACGAGCCAGCCCACCTTGTGAGCCCCGGAGAGATCGTTGCGGCGTATCACGTCGAACACGGTGAAGCCGATGAGGATGAAAAGCGGCATCGAGACGACCACCGTGAGCACAAAGGTGTCGTCGATCACAATGCCTCGCTCAGCGCCGAGATCGCTTCACGCCGTTGCACCTCGATGATGTCATCGGCCCGAGCTGAGCGCGACAGGCCGCGCCACGCCCGAAAGGCCGTCCACAGCGTCTGCACCCGCTCGGTGAGCACGATGACGGCGGCCAGATACACGGGCATCAGCAACAAGGCCAGCGCAGCGCCACTCGCTCCGAAGTCGCGGAAGGCGCCCCAACCCACGACGCCCCAAGCAAGGCCGAACGCCAGGATCGCGGATATCGGCTTGAGCGTGGCCAAGACCGCCGGAGCGACTCGCAGCAGGCCAACGGCCTTCACCACCAGGAACGGTATCCAGTTCACGAGCACCCCGACCACCGCAAACGGGAGGAGCACAACCGAGAGGACCAGCCAGCCGATGAGCCGCCAGAGGAATCGCCGCCCCGTCATGCCGGATTGCAGCTGCGCATCAGTGATATCGAGATCGGAAAGCGCGTCGCCGTAGGTCTCGATCGCTTCCGTGATCTGCCGCTTCTCGTCGTCCGGCTTTCGCCCCAGGTAGCCGGCGACGTAGTCGCGAGCGGCTACCGGGACTGGAGCCGCCGGGTCGTCGGCAACCGAGCGCAGCAGCATCTCAGCGCCGCGTGTCAGCGTACGCGCCTCCTCCCAATCGGAGAAGTCGGGAGCGACATGCCGCAACCTGCGCTCTATGTCGTCGGTCAGGCTGCGCACCAAGGCTCGGTTGGCAGGCCCGGCGTCCTCGCCAGCGGGCACGAGTTGCTCCACGGCGGCATCCAGGTCGAGAGGTGGCCCAACCAGTACGGACACGTCACTCCGCAGGGCGGCCTTGTTCTCGTAGTGGATCCCGGCGGGCGTGATCTCAATGCCGTCGACCCCGGAGGCCCGAGCACCGAGAGCGATACGCGCCGCCCCGGTCTTGATGGGGGCGATCGATGGCTCGTCGCGTGTGATGCCTTCGGGAAAGATCATGAGATGTGAGCGCTCTTCGAGCGCCTCGTAGGCCGAGGCAAACATCACGTCATTCGACCCCGGCCCCTTGTCCTCCCGCTTGTGCACCGGGATGGCTCGCACCCACTTCATCACCGAACGGGCCACCGGGATCTTCCAGATCACATCACGGGCGATGATGCGGGGCACCCGCGGCATTGCGTAGATCAGGAGCAGCGGGTCGGCGAAACCGCCGAAGTGATTCGACACCGAGAGCTGGGGATCGCCACTGAGGTCGGCCGGTGCGCGGTACACCTCGACGCGCCGGTAGACGCCTCGCACCATCAGCGATGCGATCTTGCGGATCATGCGCTCGCGGCGCGACGCCTCTGGTGGGTCCGGTCGACTCGTCATCGGACGGAATCTACAGCGAACGCGCCAATCGGGTCACACCAGCCGTCCTTCCATACCCCCGGCTACGGTCACCACCTGACCGGTGACGTGACCCGACACCCGGTCAGACGCAAGCGCCACGACCTGGGCGGCGACGTCCTCGGGGCGCCCGAGCTTCTTCAGGGCCATCGTCGATGTCACACGGGCGACGTGATCCGGATCGAGGCCCTTGTCGCCGATCATCGGCGTCACCGTCCAACCCGGCGCCACGACATTCACTCTGACCCCGGGACCGATCCGGGCGGCTTCGTTCTTGGCCGACAGGAGCAGTCCCGTGGCGATGGCGCCCTTGGCTGCGGCGTAGTCGGCATGCCCGGCTTCGCCGAAGCTCCCAGCCGTCGACGCAATCATCACCAGAGACCCGGTACCGGTGTTGGCTGCGTGACGAAGAAATGCGCGAGCGGTGAGGAAGGTCGCAGTGAGGTTGCTAGCCAGGGTTCGATTCCAGCGATCCAACGACAACTCCCAGATGGGCTCGTCATCTCGCGGCCACACGCCGGCGTTGGCGACGCAGACGTCGAGCCGGCCCAACGCCTCCGCGGCGGCGGGCACGAGGGCGTTGGCGTCGCCCTCGACGGTCAGGTCGGCGTGAACCGCCACTCCGTCGAGTTCAGTGGCCAACGACGCAGCAGCGTCGGCGGAGTTCCGATAGTGAACGGCGACTCTCGCTCCCTCTGCCGCAAACGCCCGCGAGATGACCGAGCCGATCCCTCCCGCGCCGCCCGTTACGAGAACTCCCTTGCCTGCCAGTCCGGTCTCCATCGCGCCGAGTGTACGTCTCTCGCCACTTCCCCGGATCTCATGTGGTCCTCGGTGCAGAGGCCGCCTGGCCCCTACGTCACCCGAGATGAGCCGATAGATTTGTCGGCGTTGCCCCCAGGGAAGGCCCCGTCATGGAAGTCCTGCAATGCGCCGGCCTGCGCAAGACGTTCGACGACCTGGTGGCCGTCGACGACGTCGGGTTCTCCATCGCGCGGGGAGAGACGTACGGTTTGCTCGGCCCCAACGGAGCGGGCAAGACGACCACCATCTCGATGATCGCCGGCATCCTCGAGGCCGACGCGGGCAACATCGACGTCTGCGGCGAGCCGGTCGACACCCGACACGCAGCGGGGAAATCCGAGATCGGTTTCGTCCCACAGGATCTCGCCATCTATCCCGACTTGTCTGCCCGCGAGAACCTGCGGTTCTTCGGCCACCTCTACGACATGCGCGGCGCCGAGTTGAAGGCACGTGTGGACGAGATCCTGAATGTCATCGGTCTGGCCGACCGCGCCGATGACCGGGCTGAGGAGTACTCGGGTGGCATGAAGCGGAGGCTCAACATCGGCATCGGACTGCTGCACGAGCCCAAGCTGTTGATCCTGGACGAACCCACGGTTGGCGTCGATCCGCAAAGCCGCAACGCCATTCTGGAGAGCGTGGCGGCGCTGAGCGACGAAGGCATCGGGGTCCTGTACACAACGCACTACATGGAGGAAGCCGAGCGACTCTGCGATCGAGTTGCGATCATCGACAGCGGCCGCATCCAAGCCGAGGGGACGCGGCGCGAGCTGGTCGAGTTGGTGGGCGGCCAGGACCGCATCAAGCTCGGCGTGGACGGCGATGCGGCAATGCTTGCGGAGTCGCTCGCCCAGGTGAGCGGTGTCGCCAGCGTCACGCACACGGACGCATCACTCGAGTTGCTCACCGCCGACGCACGCACACTGCTCCCCGAGCTCATCGCGGGAGCCGCCGCAGCCGGAGTCGCGGTCACCGCGGTCGACGTCGTCGAGCCGAACCTCGAAGCCGTGTTCCTCCACCTCACCGGGAAAGCGCTCCGCGACTGATGCGAGCGGCGATCCAGATCGCGCTCAAGGATCTCCGGCAGCGGATGCGCGACCGGTCGGCCATCATGCTGGGGATCATCGCACCGCTCGGGCTGGCGTTCATCTTCTCGCTGATCATCCCCGACATCGACGACATCAACGTGGGACTGGGTGTGGTGGATGCGGACGGTGGCCCGATCGCGGCAGTGTTCGTCGCCGATGTTCTCGAGCCCCTCGCCGCCGACGGGCTGTTCACCCTCGTTCGCCTCGAGTCGGAGGCGGAAGCTGCGTCGGGTGTCGAATCAGGGAAGGTAGACGCTGCCGTCGTCCTACCCGCCGGCTTCAGCGCTGCGGTCGCAGCGGCCGAACCCGGCGTGTGTGACGCCGACGGCTGCGTCGCGGCTGAGATCGGGGTGCTGGGCCACGTCGATCGGCAGCTCTCGGCCCAGATCGCAGAGGCGGTTTCCTCCGGGTTCGCCGGCCAGCTCACGGGCGTGCGGGTGGCCCTGGCCACGGCGTTCGAGCTGAACAAGGCGGACGTTGGGGCGGTGAGCGCCGCTGCGGCGGCGGCCAGCCCGCAGATCGCCGTCAGCGACGAGGTCGCCGGCTCCAAACAGCTCGGCCTGAGCACGTTCTTCTCAGCCGGCATGGCGATCTTCTTCTTGTTCTTCACCGTCCAGTTCGGCGTGTCGAGCCTGCTTGCGGAACGAACGTTCGGCACGATGCCGCGCTTGCTGGCAGCTCCAATCCGGTGGTGGCAAATCGTTGCCGGCAAAGCCCTCGCCGCGTTCGTGCTCGGCGTCGTGGCGATGGTGGTGCTGATCGCCGGCTCGACGGCGTTCATCGGCGCAGAGTGGGGGAACCCGGTCGGCGTAGGGCTGCTGGTCATCGCCTCTGTGCTCGCCGCCATCGGGATCATGGCGGTGATCGCAACGCTCGCCAAGACCGCCGAGCAGGCGGCCAACTGGCAAGCAATCGTTGCGGTGGTCCTCGGCATGCTGGGCGGCACGTTCTTCCCTGTCAGTCAGGCCCCCGGGATCCTCTCGCGGCTGTCGCTGCTCACTCCGCATGCGTGGTTCATGCGGGGCCTCGGGGACCTCTCGAACGGCGGCGGCGCAGGTGATGCCCTGCCCGCGACGCTGGCCATCGTCATGTTTGCGCTGGTTGCGTTGAGCTTCTCCGCACTGCGCGTCAAGCGGATGGTGGCGCCATGAAGGTCCTCCACATCGGCTGGAACTCCGTGCGGCGGATGCTCAGGGAGCCATCCAACCTCTTCTTCGTGTTCGTCTTTCCGATGCTGCTCATCATCGTGCTGGGCGCCAGCTTCGGCGGCGGCTTCACGCCGCGGCTCGGCATCATCGTCGATTCCGGGGACGGCGAGTTCTCGGATCAGCTCGTTGCTGCGCTCGAGGCAGACGACGACCTCGAGACGTCCACGGTGGGCACCCAGGCAACGCTCACCGACGGCGTCGAGCGCGGCAGATTCGACGCGGGACTCGTGATTCCCGACGACTACGACCGACAACTCGCCGGCGGCGAGCCTGCAACGGTGTTCTTCGTGGGCACCGACGAGTTGGCGAGCCGGCAAATCCGGACAAAGGTCGACGCGATCGTCGCCGAGCAGAACATCGCTTGGGTGGCCGTAGCGGCCGTGGGTGGAACTACGGCTTCGGATCGCACCGAGGTGCTGACGGCAGCGGCGGCGCTGCGCGATTCTGTGGGCGACGTGACGGTTGCCATCACGTCGACCGGTGAGGCCGTGTTCCCCAAGACCCTCGGCCAGTTCGATCTCGGCGCCTCCCAGCAGCTACTGCTGTTCATCTTCCTGACGTCGCTGTCCGGGTCGGCAGCACTGGTCCAGTCGCGTCAATGGGGAGTCACCCGCCGTATGGTGGCCACGCCGACGCACACGTCGCAGATCATCGGCGGCGAAGGCCTTGGTCGCTACCTCGTGGCGCTGGTGCAAGGCGTGTTCATCATGATCGGGACATTGCTGATCTTCGGCGTGAACTGGGGCGATCCGGTCGGCGCAACCGCCATCCTGCTCATCTTCTGCGCTGTAGGTGCGGGCGCCGGGATGCTCGTCGGCTCGATCGCCAACAACGACCAGCAAGCGGGCTCGTTTGGCGTCTTCGCCGCCCTCGGAGTTGCCGCGCTCGGCGGATGCATGGTGCCGATCGAGTTCTTCCCGGATGCGATGCAAACGGTCGCTCATCTGACCCCGCATGCATGGGGGCTCGATGCATTTGCCGAACTGGTGCGTCGCGATGGGACGATCGCCGACATCACAGCAGAGCTCACTGTGCTGGCACTCTTTGCCGTGGGATTGCTCGCACTCGCCTCGTGGCGGCTCCGCAAGACCCTCACGACGTGACCGGACCGGAACGCTCGGTTCCCCATCCCGACCTGCGTTGGCCAAGCGCAGCGCCTCCCCGGCGGTAGGGACCGGGGAGGCGCATCGAGGGGACCGCGGCGACATCGTGCACCGGCGCCGCATCCCGAGGCTCGTCCAACGAGAGGCCCGGCTCCGGCCCGAGATACGCCGAACCCCTCGAACCCAGATCCGGCTACCTTGGGCCCGTGGCCAACGCCGAGCAGATGATCGAGGCCTTGCGTGCGCAGGGTCTGCGAATCACCCAAGCGCGCCGGGTCGTGTGCCGTGTACTCGCTGCGTCGCGCAATGCACACCTCAGTGCTGCCGACATCTCCGATCGAGTCAATGCGCTTCACGGCCTCTCAGTGAACCAATCGACCGTGTACCGCACGCTGGAAACGCTGGAGGCGAGCGGGCTCGTGCAGCACACGCACATGGGGCATGGAGCTCTGGTCTATCACCTCACCGACGAACCACCGCACCAGCACCTCGTCTGCGTCGATTGCGGTTCGACAACTGCCGTGCCCGAGTCTGAGCTCTCCCACTTCTTCGATGCCATCAGCCAGCGCACAGGTTTCGTGCCCGATCCGACCCACGTCGCGCTGTCAGGCCGGTGCGCAGGCTGCGCTGCGGTCGCTGCTCAACGTGCTGACCTCTGATTGATCGCGGACCGCGTGCACCGAGCGGCTTTAGCCTTGTCGGGATGATCACGTCTCCCGGACTGTCAGCGACGCACGCATATCGCCGCGCCGAGGGTGCGGCGATCGTCGCCGAGTTCCTCGAGTTGCTCACCCTCGAGAACGTCACCGGCGACATACCGGCGCTCGAAGCCAACGCCGCCGAGCTGGTGCGCCGGTTCACGAATCGGGGTGCACGGATCCGCACGGATCAACTGCCGGGATGTGCTCCTGTGGTCGTCGGCGTGCTGCCGGCCGAGCGGGCACCGCAGCGCCGGTACGGCGTCTACGTCCACTACGACGGTCAGCCGGTCGACCCGAGCGAATGGGCATCGGATCCGTTCTCTCCGATCGTTCGCAACGGACCGCATGACCGCGGCGGAATCGTCGTGGATCTGGGAGACGGCGCCGAAGTCGATCCGGACTGGCGAATCTACGCCAGAGGCGCTGCCGACGACAAGGCCCCCTTTGCCGCACTGCTCGCCGCCGTCGATGCCCTGGCCGCTGCAGGAGTCGAACGCACCACCGAGCTCGTGTTCCTCTTCGAGGGTCAGGAAGAATCGGGATCGACCGACCTGGGCCGCTATCTGCACAGGCTGGCCCCCGAGCTGTCCGCCGACCTGTGGCTGATCTGCGACGGACCGGTCCACCCCAGCGGACGTCCGCAGGTCGTCTTCGGCGTTCGCGGGTACTGCGGATTCGAGTTGACCGTGTACGGGCCGGAGCGGGAGCTGCACAGCGGACACTTCGGAAACTGGGTGCCGAACCCTGCGCTCGAGCTCGCTCAGCTGCTGGCGACGTGCAAGGACGGTGCGGGAACGGTCCTGATCGAGGGTTTCTACGAGTCGACTGCCCCGATCACCGATGCAGATCTCGAAGCCATCGCGCTCTTGCCGGCGGTCGAGCTGCAATACCGCGACGATCTCGGATTTGCAGGGCAGGAGGCGCCTCGGGGCGACTACATGGAGCACCTGCTGCGACCGACCTTCAACGTACGCGGCCTGAAGGCGGCGTCAACCGGCGGGGGCGCCCGCAACGTGATTCCCAGCCAGGCCGCCGCCTCCGTCGACATCAGGCTGGCCGCCGGCAACGACCCGGCTGCGATGCTCGACCTGGTTGCCGCCCATCTCGCGCTGCAGGGATACGTCGTGCTGGACCGGGAGCCGACCCCGCACGAGCGACGGACCCATCGCAGGCTGGCTCGCATGGAGCGCGACATCGGCTATCCGGCAGCACGCAGCCCGATCGACCTCCCGGCCGCGGACGCAGTGGTCGCCGCGGCGGCTGCGACCGGGACTGGTGACGTTGTTCGCCTGCCGACGTTCGGAGGATCCGTACCGCTCCACGACTTCAACGAGGCACTGCGCGCACCAGTGGTCATTCTCCCGATCGCCAACTACGACAACAACCAGCACGCACCCGACGAGAACCTCCGTATCGGCAACCTCTGGTACGGCATGGACCTTTGGGCCGGCCTCCTCACCGGCACATGACCGACTCCGCGTTGGAGCACCTCGCGCTTCTGGGCCTCGACTACGAGACGGTGGAATATGGGCGGGTTGCCAGCGCCGAGGAAGCTGCGGCGGCGCGCGGGATCGAGCTTCGCCAGCTCATCAAGACGCTGGTCGTGCGGCGCGGCGAAGACGACTACGTGTTCGTGATGGTCACGGGCGACAGCCAGATCGACTGGAAGAAGCTGCGGGGTGCTCTCGGCGTGCGGCGCATGACGATGCCGGGACCCGACGAGGCGCGGGAGGCAACCGGCTACGCCCGCGGCACGATCACACCGCTCGGATCCGTGCAACCGTGGCCGGTGCTCGCCGATGTGCGGGTCGCGGCATCTGCGCTGATCTCGCTGGGGTCCGGCCGGCATGGCCGGGCGATCCACCTCGACGCCAGCGCGCTCCTCACCGCGCTCGGTGCCCAGACCGCGGACATCGCCGAGACCGCGGGCCCCGCCGAGTAGGCCGTCCCGGCCCCTGGCCACAGGTGATGGTTCGAATCCCGGCGGTTGCTACGTTGCGCGCCGGTAACGTGCAACCCCGAGCCAATCTGAAGGGCCCCCATGCGCTTTCGCACCAAGCAAGTCCACGCCGGCGTCGAGCCCGATCCGCTCACCGGCGCCGTCCTCACCCCGATCTACCAGAGCACGACGTTCGCGCAGCCGTCGGTCGAGGAGTACATGTCGCGCGGGTATTCGTACTCCCGCAGCGGAAATCCGACGGTGCGGGCCTTCGAGCACAAGGTTGCGGCGCTCGAAGCCGGCGCCGACGCCGCCGCATTCGGCACCGGCATGGCCGCTACGAACGCGATCTTCCTGGCGTTCCTCAATGCCGGCGATCACTGCGTCGTGTCGGACGTGGTGTACGGAGGCACGCACCGGCTCGCTACCCAGGTCTACACCCGCTTCGGCGTCAGCTACGACTTCGTCGATACCTCGGACCCCGCGGCCGTGGCGGCAGCGATCCGACCCAATACGAAGCTGATCTTCACCGAGACTCCTGCCAATCCGACCCTGAAGCTGACGGACCTCGCCGCCGTGTCGGAGATCGCACAGGATGCCGGAATCCCCCATGCCGTCGACAACACGTTCCTCACCCCGTACTACCAGCGGCCGTTCGAGCTCGGCGCCGACCTCATCATCCATTCGACCACGAAATACCTCGACGGCCACAACGCCACGGTCGGCGGTGCGGTGGTCAGCAAGACCTCGGCGCTCCACGAGCAGGTCGCGTTCATCCAGAACGCCACCGGCACGATCATGTCTCCAATGGTCGCCTGGCTCACGCTGCAAGGCACCAAGACGCTGGCGGAACGTCTCGATCGCCAATCCGACAACGCCATGCAGATCGCCCACTACCTGGAGGCTCACCCCAAAGTCGTGCAAGTGCGCTACCCGGGTCTCGAGTCGTTCCCCCAGCACGACCTGGCCACGAGACAGGCCTCCGGATTCGGTGCGATGCTGTGGTTCGAAGTCGAAGGGGGCGTCGAAGCCGGCAAGATGTTCATGGACTCCGTGCGTCTCTGGACGCTGGCCGAGAACCTCGGCTCCGTCGAGTCGCTCGTGACGCATCCGGTCACCATGACCCACGCCGGAATCCCCCGCGCCGAACGCCTCCACATCGGCATCCTGGATGGGCTCGTCCGCCTGTCCGTGGGACTCGAGGACCCCGCCGATCTGATCGAGGACCTCGCCCAAGCCCTCGAACGGGTCTAGCCGCGGCTACGGTCGCGTCTCCAGCCGCGATCCGGCGAGCGCGGCTCCGCTTCAGGTTCGCTTCTTGCGGGACCCGTTGTGGTATTTGTGATCCCGGCGGATGAGCGCGGCGATCGCCCTACGCACCTCCGGGGTCAGCTCGGCCGGCGCGGTTGTCATCGCCAGGAGCAGCTCAGAGGGACTGGCGCTCACGAGGTCGACTCCAGGGTTCCGCATGCGGGCAACCGACGCACGCTCGTGGACGACCATGACCGCCGTTCGCACACCCACCCGGTGGTGGTTCTTGTCCAACCACCCGGCCAGATCGTGGGCCACATCA
>DATHZQ010000036.1:0-5091 GCA_035458525.1 Acidimicrobiia bacterium | reverse complement strand
CGATGCATCGGTTCTTCTCAACCGACGGCTCCGAGATCGAGCTGCCTGCTGCCGGGCTGCTGGGCGGCAAATCCCTGCGTGCGGAGTTGGGCGTCGACCCGGGCGACACGGTGACTGTCGCCGTTGGTGATCGCGGCGGAGTGATCGACCTGACGCTGGTGGACTTGGTCGACGAGCCGCTCGGGACCAAAGCGTACGCCTCCCGTTCGTACGTCGAGCGCATGCTCGGCTCGCGACTGCCGGCCACGAGCGCGTTGATTACCTACGAGCCGGGCGCCGAATACGCAGACATCCGGGCAGCGCTGACTGACCTCCCGCAGGTGGCTGCGTTCCAAGATGCCAAGGCGATCTACAACCTCATGCAGAGCTTCATGACGCTCTTCTACGTCTTCGTCGGCGTCATGCTCACCTTCGGAGCAGCCATGGCTTTTTCATTGATCTTCAACTCGATGAGCGTGAATATCGCAGAGCGGCGCAGAGAAGTGGCCACGCTGCTCGCCGTGGGCACGCGGCGCCGCTCGATCTCGCGATTCATTGCAGCCGAGAACATGCTCGTCGCCCTCATCGCCACGCCGCTGGGACTTGTGGCCGGGTACGTGACCGCTCGTGCAGCCATGGCGTCGTTCAACAGCGATCTCTTCAGCTTCGATCTCTATATCGAACCAGCGACGTACCTTTGGTCGGCGGTGGCCATGCTTGCCGTTGCGTTGTTGTCGCAGTGGCCCGGTTTGCGTGCGATTCGCCGGATCTCGATCTCCCAGGTGGTGAAGGAGCGGTCCGTCTGAGCAGCTACCGAGATCACGTCAGGGCGGTTGTCTCCAGCCGTGGGCGCGCAGGAGAGCGTGGCCGCACCGAGCAGCAGCGCGCCGTCGACGGGAAGCATCACAACAGCTCCGATGTTCGTGCGTAACGACTCGCCGGCGATCACATCCTGCAGTGTCTGGCTGGCGTGGTGCCTGGGCAACACTCGG
The DNA here is from genome assembly GCA_035458525.1 of Acidimicrobiia bacterium. Taxonomy (GTDB): domain Bacteria; phylum Actinomycetota; class Acidimicrobiia; order Spongiisociales; family UBA5794; genus DATHZQ01. The sequence continues at coordinate 4,120 of DATHZQ010000036.1, read as the reverse complement.
CCGACCGCATGCGCTCACGGGGAATCATCGCAGTCAACGCTCTCGTTCGCGCAACTGTGCTGGTCCACGTCACGATCTAAGGTCGAGAACGAAGGCGCGCGGCGGGTCCAGCGGCGAGTCGCCGAGCGTCGATCGAGGAGGGCCGGATGGAGAACGACAAGAGCCGTCAAAGACCAAACGAGGGCAGCGCGGCACGTGATCATCTGGCAAACGAGCGCACCTTTCTCGCCTGGGTCCGAACGGCCCTCGCCGTGATCGGTTTGGGTGTGCTGTTGGGGAAGCTGGTTGACACGGAAGGGCTCGTCGCGGAGATCATCGGTCTGGCCATGGTGGTCTTCGGAGCGACGATGTTGGTGTACTCGGTCCTGAGATACCAGCGGGTCACTGCGCTTCTCGACGTCCAACAGTTCATTGCCGCCCGGTGGGGTCCGGTGGTTCTCGCTGTACTCGGTATGAGTGTGGCGATCGGATCAGCCGTCCTTCTGATCGTCTAGGTGGACGTCAGCCCTCCGGCCAAGAACCGGCCGCCGTGGCGCGTCTTGCACGGTCTTCGGTGCCAGGGGTGATTGATGAGGCGCGGCCGCCATTCGGCATGCCAACGCATCGGCGGAAGAGCTGCGATCCGCAAGAAGACTCGCGGCGCGCAACCTGCTCAGCCTCCGCAACCAGCCAGACGCCCGGCGAACCCGATTCGCGCAAGCCGGGTGGCGTCGTCCTACTCACCACGGAGGTCGAGGCACGACGCCGACTGGGACACGTGAGCGGGCTACGCAGCCCCGGGCAACAGAGCCGGGCAACAGATCGTGCACCGGGCTGTGTCCGGTGGCCCCGACGACGAGCGCAGGAGCCGGCTCGGCGGCCGCGATCAGTTCCTCGACCGGATGACCCAACACGACTTCAGCAGCCCAGCTTTCCTGCAACGCTCTCACCGAGAATATCCGTCACGAGGTCGCGGACGGCGCGGCCCGTCTTCAGAGCGGGGTCGACTCCGTCGATCTTCCGAACCTGAGAGCGGTGTGTTGGCGTCATCGACTGCCTCTTCAAGGCTCTGCGGGACACGTCGGATCCGTCGACGCCAACACCGATGCCTCGCATCGGGCTTGGACCGTTTCTCCTGCGTCGAGCAAGACGTCGGCCCTAGAAGTCGCCGAGGACGGCGGCGACCTCGGCCTCCAGGCGGCGCAGCTCCTGGTACGCCTCGCTGAAGCTCTTGGTTTCACCGCTTCTTGGAGGGCAGCCGAAGAAGGCATCCTCGGCGACCTGGATCCAGGTCTGGACTGGGTCATCTACAGCGAGATCGGGTGAGGGGAGCAGATCAGGGGTGCGGGCTCGCAAGAAACTGAGCGTCTGGCTGCACATCTCGCTGTTTGGCGTCGGGCCGAGCTCCTCTTCGGCGGGAATGCCTGTCACCAAGGCGTCCCAGTCGGTCATCCAGTCATCGGCAGCTGGACGAGCACCACCGCAAGAGGACGACGATCAGCACCGCAGGCAACGCCACGATGGCAACACGAGCGAGGCGGCGTGCGGACATCCACGTGGTCACCACCAAGAGGCTAATTCGTCCACCGAGGGGCGCCGCGTCATCTCGAGCTCAGGTCCCGGTTGGTCCCTCGATGGTCTTGCCCTCTCCCGACTCGACTTGCTGGCCTTCGAGCACGGCGGCAATCTCGACGCGGCCATCGCCGGTGCCGAAGGCGGTGATGATGTCACCTGCGAGCAGCGATGTGGCTCCGTGGGGGATGATGACGCGATCCTGGCGCCGGACGGACACGAGCGTGGTTCCCTTTGGCCAGGTCACTTCGTGCACGCGCATGCCGCTGACGGGCGAATGGTGCGGGATCGGCATCTCGAAGAACACTGCGCCGGGATGGGCGCGTTGCCGAACCCTGTCTCGGTAGAGGTGCCGTCCCGTTGTCGCGCCGAGAGCATGGTGGTAGGCCTGCACGACGCTCTCGCGCCTGAACATTCCGACGAGCCGATGGGGATCGTCGTCAGCGACTACGGGCAGCCGTCCGAATCCCAGCGCAGCCATCCGTGCCAACGCGGCCGAGACAGGCATCGACGGAACGACCGTAATGGGGCGTTCGGTCATGACCTCGGCGGTCGTTCTCTTCGGGCTGGGACCACCCGTACGGGCGATGTCGAAGATCGTGACGATGCCGACGAGGCGACCGTGGTCGCACACAGGCATGCCGTGGTGGTGCTCTCGCGTCAGGATTGCGTTGGCTTCGGTAGTGGTCATGTCGGGGGAGAGGAGCGTGCCTGGCCATCGCATGACATCGCCGACGAGCACGGTGTCCAACAGATCGATGTCTTCCCGGTTCACCAGGTGGATACCGCGTCGGCGCAACGGCGCGGTGTACGCACTCTCCGGGTGAACCCGGTCGCTGAGCACCGTGGCAAGTGTCGTCGCCAACATCAATGGCAGTACGAGGCCGTAATCGGTGGTGATCTCGAACACGAGCAGGATTGCGGTCAATGGTGCGCGCTCGACTGCGGCCAATGTTGCCGCCATGCCGACGACGGCCGTCGCTCCCGGATCGAGGGAGGAGAAGCCCCACCATGGTTGGATCACGAGCCCGACCCCAGCGCCCATGGCAGCTCCGATGAACATGGACGGCATGAACGTCCCTCCGGAGCCTCCACCCGATCGCGTGAATGCGCTCGTGACCATCTTGGCAGCAGCGAGGAGCACCAGAGGCGCCCAAGCCTTCGACGAGCCGCTCGGGATACGCAAGAGCTCCGCCATGAACTCCTGTCCGGTTCCCAATGCCTCCGGCTCGAAGAGGCCGAGCAGCCCGACAAGGGCTCCGAAGCCAACGGGACGCAGTCGCCGGAGGCGCGTGAATCGGCTCTTGGCTTCCGCTGCCTTGTCGAGCGTGGACAGAAAGCCGATACCGAAGAGGACGGCGATGAGGCCCACACCCGCGTACAGCAGCAGCTCAGCCGGAGCGTCGAGCGCGTGCGCCGGCGCTGTGAGGATGCGCTCTTCGCCGACGATGGATTGTGTCGTCACGGCTGCAACTACGGATGCGACGACGACGGCATTTAGATGGCGGGCAGCGAAGTTCTGAAGGAGAACCTCGGCCGCAAAGAGCATGCCTGCAATCGGTGCATTGAATGCAGCGCCGATTCCAGCTCCAGCTCCTGCGGCGATCAGGCTGCGAATCTGGTCTTCGCCGAAGCGTGCGTAGCGGGCCAACCAGGACCCTATGGCGCCTCCAATCATCACGATCGGGCCCTCCCGCCCGCCCGACCCACCTGCGCCGAGCGTGGCACCAGTGGCGACGAGCTTCGGAATGATCGTCCCACCGGGGATGTACCCCCCGTGAATCGAGAGGCCGACCATGGTCTCGGTGACGCCGCCTCCCTCGATGTCGCTTCCGAAGCGCCGTGCGATCAGCCATGACGCAAGGATGCCGGCTATGACGAAAGCGGGGAGCGCCCAGAGTCCCCAGGCATCGATGGCGGCCTCTGTCAGCGTTCCGAGTCCACCGACAAGGAGGAACAATGCGGCTGCGGCCAGGCCGACCAGTCCACCAACGATCAGTGCCGCGGCGAGAAACGCCGCGGTGCCGTGAGCAGAGAAGAACCGGCGAAGCCATGAAGCCGGGGCGGGCATGTCGCCAAAGTAGTCATGATCCCGCCACGCGGAGCCGCGCTCGCGAATGCCGCTGGGCCCCTAGCATCCACGTCCGACAGACCGGGAGGACATCACGAGGATCGTTGTCGCTGGGTGTGGCCGAGTCGGGAGCGACTTGGCGCTGAGCCTCGCAGCCCCAGGGCACGACGTGTCGGTGATCGACGACCGGCCGGAGACCTTCAGAACGCTAGGTTCGACCTTCAATGGCACGACGCATCTCGGCAGAGCGATCGACTTGCGCGTCCTCACGGAGGCCGGAATCGAGTCTGCCGACGCTTTCGTCGGCGTGACCAACTCGGACAACACCAACGTGATGTCGGTGCAGTTGGCCAAGCAGGCTTTGATGTCGTCTTCGGCGTCGACTCCAGCTTCGATACGCTTCTCGATGGTGCCAAAGCCAAAGGCGGTGGGGAGAAGGCGTTGGCTCGTCACGCAGTGGCTGCGCTGCTCAACGCGTCGAGCCCGTACGTGAGCTAC
>DATHZQ010000035.1:0-2797 GCA_035458525.1 Acidimicrobiia bacterium | reverse complement strand
GCCCACGCGATACAGCTCACGATCGGTTGGGAATCCGTTCAGCTTGTGCGATCCAACCGATTCGAAACGGAACCCGCTGCCGAGCAACTGGTCCCGCAGGGAGGACGTGATGTAGATCTCCGAACCCGGCGCAGTCCCCATCGTCCTCGCTGCGAGGTTCACGACCGCTCCGCTGATGTCACCGTCCCGCAGCTCGATCAGCCCGGCGTGGACCCCGGACCGGATACGGACTCCAATGGCGGCAAGACCGGAGCGGAGCGCTATCGCAGCTTCGACCGCCCGTGCCGGGTTCCGAAACGTCGCCAGGATGCCGTCCCCAGTCAGCTTGACAAGACTTCCCGCGAAGTCCGACACAATGATGCGTGCCAGCCTGTCGTGTTTGTCGAGCCTCGTCCGCCAGCTCTCATCTCCTTCGGCAAGCGACGACGAGGTGGAGCTCACGATATCGGTGAACAGCACTGCGGCGTACTGCTGGGTTCCGGGAGTGTCGACCTTGATTCCACTCACGAAGCCGGCGTGCCGGCTGAATACTTCCTGCCATGTCCGTGACAGGTAGACCGCATGATCGTCGCCGTCGAACGGCTCAAATGTGGCGTGAGGGAGCCACTCAGACCACAACCGACCATGTCCCAAGTGGTTGAGTCGATCCCCGCGTGCGTGCGTGATCAACGCACGATGCCCGAACTGGAGTGCGGAAACCGACGGCTCCCATCGATCCACGTCCCGCATCTCTCTGAGCGCCTCATCACGCGATACGACGACGCGTTGGAATCTGGTCCACCATGCGACCACTGCCGGATCATCCGACAGGCCTGGGTTGAGGAACGAGACCAACCCTGAGGCGTCGACGCCCCAGTTCGCCATCATCGCCTGAACGAGAACGTTCCTCTCCTCTCTGGCAATGACGTGGACGGGTTGGAGCTCCCAAGCCCGATTCCGGTAGCCCGCGGGCACGCGCCCGTTCGAGATCACCACGGCATCGACCCGGTCGGGACGAGACGAGGCATAGGCTGCAGCGACGATCGCTCCGGGGCCACGACCGATCAGGCTCACCCGTTCGAGCTCCGCGGCATCGAGTACGGCGTCGATGTCCAGCAGCCGATCGGACAGTGTGGATGACTCGATCCGATCTGAGTTGCCACTGCCTCGCTGGTGATACAGGACCAGTTCGAGATGTTGGGCCAAATACTCGTGTGCCCTGCGGAACTCGGGCAGCTCCCAGAGCACGACCGTGTGGTTCAGCTCCTCGCCGACCACAACCGCCGGTGCACCAGATCCCAACCGCTGGTAGCCGATTCGGATCCCATCCGATGCCTCGGCGAATCGGAGCTCGGGCGTTGCCATTGACCGATTATGTCACCCGGCTGATGCCGGGACCCGGTGCGGCGCCGAGCGCAGGCTCGATCCTGATCTCCGAACGGTCTGGGTCGCCGCTCACAAAGATGCGGCATGCCGGGCTCATTCCCTTGACGCAGGCCGAATTCGGTACGCTGATCCGATGAGCGCTGACGAGCCGAAGCTGCTCTCCGGGGGCAATCCGCAGATCCCGAAGGGCGACGGCGACGGTTCGGTACAGGCCTATATCACGGCGATGCCCGGTTGGAAGCGTGACGTCGGGCGCCTCCTCGACGAGCTCGTCGTCGCCACGGTGCCCGACGTGCAGAAAGCGGTGCGGTGGAACTCGCCGTTCTACGGGATCGACGGCGACGGCTGGTTTCTCAGCTTCCATTGCTTCACGAAGTACATCAAGGTCACCTTCCTGAACGGCGCTTCCCTGGATCCTGCTCCCCCGGTCGCCTCGAAACACCCGGACGTGCGATATCTCCATGTCTACGAGGATGACGAGCTGAACCGGGCTCAGTTCACGGATTGGGTGCGCCAGGCGAGCGCGCTGCCCGGAGAAGCGCTCTTCTCGACAACGGCCCATGCGCCTCGCGGGAGCGCACCCAGCGCCGAGTAGGTTGGAAGCCATGCCGCAACCCACAGTTGATCGGCCGGAGCTGCCCGATGGATACGGTGTCCCGGAGACCACCGCAGGTGTGCTCGAATGGTCCGCCGTCGAAGAGCGGCTACGTGAGTCCCTCCACTACTGGATGGCGACGACTCGACCAGACGGGAAGCCGCACGTCGTGCCCCGGTGGGGTTTGTGGCTCGACGGGCGGTTCTGGTACGACGGCTCCCCCGCCACGGTGCACGTCCGGAACCTGGTTGCGAACGGAGCGTGTGTGCTGCATCTCGAGGACGGCCGCCAGGCGGTGATTCTCGAAGGGGTGTCGGCGGCCGCCGATCCGCCCGGGCTCGAGCTCGGCGGTCGCCTGGCTGCCGAGTTCGTCCGCAAATACGCCGCCCTCGGCTACACACCGGAACCGGACAGCTGGGACGGTCCCGATGCCGGTGGCTTGCGGGTGTTCAACCCATCGAAAGCCATGGCGTGGTTCGACTTCCCTACCGACGTGACCCGATTCCGCTTCTGAGCGCGCAAGCTGCCCGGGCACGACCTGCGGCTCAGCCCGCTGCGTAGAGTCAACGGCATGACCCCGATCGGCGATCGCGCTGCAACGCGATTCGTGCGGGCGATCGGACCGAAGGGCCGGTTGCGGCGCTTGGCGGAGCTCGACGACGACCCCGATGCATTCGCAAAGGCGCTGCTGAGGCTGCGGCGAACCGATCGGCGCCGTCCGCCACGCTCGGTGAGGACGCAGTGGGACGTTGCCGACGTCCCCGTCTCCGGCTTCGACATGTTCGTGATGTCACCAAGGCACGCCGACCCCTCAGCCTCCGTGATCCTCTACCTCCA
>DATHZQ010000034.1:0-21398 GCA_035458525.1 Acidimicrobiia bacterium | reverse complement strand
GTGCCCCTGCCGTGGAGGTCTTCATCCATGAGTTCGGAGAATCGACCATCAACGCCTCCGTGTGGTTCTGGCACGACACCTCCTTCCGCGATGCCCGGGCAGCACGTCATGCCGGCGCGCTCACCCTGAAGCGGGCCTTGGATGCGGCCGGAATCACGATTGCGTTCCCGCAGCGGGTGCTCTGGAGTGGAGAGGGAGACGGCGTGTCCGGACCGTTGGGATGAGCATCGCCGGCGAGATCCACGTCGTGTGGGGCGAGGCGGCCTACGCTGGGTACCCCTCGTCGAGAGAAAGGGCCCACCGTGATCCGGGCACTGCTTGCAGCCGCCGTCGTCTTCCTCGTCGCCACGTTCCCGGCGACCTGGTTGCTCATGCTGTTCATCGGGAACTTCGGCCTCGGGCTGTCCTATTGGGGAACGCTGCCGTTGGGCATCCTCGTGTCGGCGCTCCTGGCATCCGCCTCGGCCCCGTCGAGCAACATGACGGTGGTGTCAACCCAGTAGTGGCACGCGGGCGGCTCGCTGCTTGCTCGGCGAGCCGCCTGCCACATTCTTCGACCCGCCGCGGCGGCTGTGCCTGGCTTAGTTCGATCGCATGATCCCTCGGTCCGCACTGGGTAGGCTCCGGCTCGCCGCTCAGGCTCACGTCTGACGGCGGAGTCGTGGCATTGCCGAGAGAAGGGACGCGCACATGACGGGAGGGGGACCGAGCCGGGCATTCAACCGGTCGCCGCTGCTCGATGTCGATCTGCTGAGGTACTGGGCGTCGGTGTTGTTCACGGGGTTGATCGCATCCTTTGCGGCGTTGATCCTCGTTCGCTTCGCAGGTGATGTGTTCAGCAATCAGCTGCTCGTCAGCGACCAGGGCGGGTCGAGCGAGCTGGTGCCGCTTGCCGACGGCCGTGTGTTCTGGACGGCCATGATCGCCACGTTCACTGCCGGGGCCACGCTCAACATCATGCTGTACGTGTTGCCGAGCCCCATGACGTTCTTCAACATCCTGTCGTTCTTGGTGCTGGCCTTCTCGATGCTGTGGCCGATCTCACTGGATGTGGGCCCCGAGGAGACGGCCTGGTTGATCGCCGTCCACGCCGTCGTCGGGCTCGTGATCATCGGGCTGCTCAATGCCATCGTCGGCTTCGTGACGAGGCCCCACGTCGATCCGCCTCCGCCGCCTCCGGTGTAACGCCGTGCGCGTCGCCGTCTTCAGCTGCAAGCCGTACGACGTTCGGTTCTTGAGCGCCGCCGCGGTGGGCAGTGACATCGAGCTCGAATACCTGGAGAGCCGCCTGACGGTCTCCACGACGCGACTTGCCGACGAATACGAGTCGGTCTGTGCCTTCGTCAACGACGACCTCGGTGCCGGGGTGCTGCTGCGGCTGCGCGACGCCGGGGTTCGCCTCATTGCGCTGCGCAGCGCCGGGTTCAACCACGTCGATCTCGACGCCGCGCGCAGCCTCGGCTTGACCGTCGTCAGGGTGCCGGCGTACTCACCGCAATCGGTGGCGGAGCACACGGTGGCGCTGATGCTCGCCCTGGAGCGCAAGATCCATCGAGCGCATGCGCGAGTACGCGAAGGCAATTTCGCGCTGGAGGGCTTGCTCGGTTCGGACATCGGGGCGCGGACGGTCGGCATCGTCGGCACCGGGAAGATCGGTGCGACCGTTGCCAAGCTGCTGTCGGGCTTCGGCTGCGGCATCATCGGCTTCGACGTCAACGAGAACCCGGAAGCGCTCGCGGCCGGTGTCGAATACGTCCCCCGGGAAGAGCTGCTGCGAAGGGCCGACATCATCACCCTGCACGCTCCGCTGACACCCGAGACCCACCACATGATCGATGCGTTCGCCATTGCGATCATGAAACGCGGCGCAATGATCATCAACACCAGCCGGGGCGCCCTCATCGACACCTCGGCCGTGATCGAGGGATTGAAGTCGGGCAAGATCGGCAACCTGGGCCTGGACGTGTACGAGGAGGAAGGTGATCTCTTCTTCGAGGATCTGTCCGACCGCGTGATCCAGGACGATGTCTTCTCCCGTTTGCTGACGTTCCCAAACGTCCTGATCACCGGGCATCAGGCGTTCTTCACCGCCGAGGCGCTCGAGGCGATCGCAGCCACCACGATTGCGAACATCGAGGCCTTTGCTGCCGGCGTGCCATCCGGGAACGAGCTCTGATCGCGCAGAGCGCCCCGGTGCGCACGGGGAGCCACGACACCGTCGTGATCGGCGCCGGGATGGCCGGTCTCACCGCAGCCCGAGGTCTCGTCGCCGCCGGACTCGACGTGTTGGTCGTCGACAAGGGCAGAGCCGTCGGAGGGAGGATGGCCACGCGTCGTTTCGCCGGCGGGCGCTTCGACCACGGCGCTCAGCACTTCAGCGCACGCTCGCCGGAGTTCCAGGCAGCGGTGGACGGCTGGCGCCGCACCGGTGTCGCGAAGGTGTGGTTCGAGGCGCAGAGCGTGACGTCGCCCGAGCGGGGCGTCGAACCCCGGCACGTAGGTGTGGGGGCGATGCGTGCGCTTCCGGAGCAGCTGGCCCGAGGTGTCGCAGTGAGAACCGAGTGTCGGGTGGACGCCCTCGACCTCGGCGGCGACGGGGTTGCGGTGCGTGCCGGGGCAGCGAGGGTGGCGGGGCGCGGCCTCGTCCTCACGGCACCCCTTCCGCAGTCCCTCGCCCTGCTTGACGCAGCTGAGATTCCGCTGGCCGCCGCCGATCGAGCCATCGTCGGTGCGGTGGAGTACGACGCAACCCTTGCCGTGCTGGCCGCGCTCAGCCACCCGCCGGACCTTCGTGATGGGCACCGTGCCTTTGCTGACGGGCCGATTGCCTGGGTTGCCGACAACCAGCACAAGGGCGTGTCGTCCATCCCGGCGCTGACGATCCACAGCTCGGCTGCGTTCGCGGCGCGTCATCTCGAATCCGACCCCGAGGAGTGGACTGCAGCGCTCGTCGCTGCCGCCGAGGACCTCCTCGGCGTGAAGGCGGTGTCCGCACAAGGCCATCGCTGGCGCTACGCCCAGCCGCGCACGACATTCGAGTCCGGCTGCGTGGCTGCCGAGTCTGCGGTGCCCGTGGTGCTGGCGGGCGAGGTATTCGCCGGCGCCAAGGTGGAGGGCGCCTATTTGTCCGGCCTCGCCGCGGCGTCTGCGGTCCTCGCCAGGCTTCGCTGACCGGCGCCCTCGGACCCTGGCTACGCTCCGCCGGTGCCATCCTTCCGCCATCTCGTGGTCTTCGTGATCATCCTCCTGCTGCTGCGGCGAGTCACCGGGGTGCCCATCTCGATCGTCGGCAGCGTGGTGCTCACGATCGTCGTGTCCTTCATCATGGGCCGCTTCGACCGCGGCGGCTGAGTGGCGCGGACGCAGCGGTACCATCCACTGCGCCATGTCCGGTGCCCCCTTTCGCAACGTCGCGCTGATCGCGCACGTCGACCACGGCAAGACCACGCTGGTCGATGCGCTGCTCCGCGCCACCGGCGTGTTCGCGGCACACGAAGCGAAGGTCGATCGCATCCTCGACTCGAATGATCAGGAACGCGAGCGTGGCATCACGATCCTGGCGAAGGCGGCTTCGATCGAGTGGAAGGGCACCCGCATCAACCTGGTGGACACGCCCGGCCACGCCGACTTCGGCGGTGAGGTGGAGCGGGCCTTGACCATGGTCGACGGCGTCCTGCTCCTCGTCGACGCCGCAGAAGGACCCATGCCCCAGACCCGGTACGTGCTGTCGAAAGCCCTCGCCGGCCACCTGCCTGCCGTTGTCGTCGTCAACAAGGTCGACCGCAGCGACGCCCGGACGGAAGAGGTGGTCGACGAGATCTACCAGCTCTTCTTCGACCTGGAGGCCAGCGACGAGCACATCGAGTTTCCCATCGTGTCCGCCATCGCCCGTGAAGGTCGTGCCGTGGCAGGGATGGGCGTTCCCGCCGCAGACGCCGATATGGCGCCCATCCTCGATGCCGTCGTCGAGACGGTGCCTGCTCCCTCCGGTGATCCCGGCGCACCGCTGCAGGCGCTCGTGACGAATCTCGATGCCTCCGACTATCTCGGCCGGCTCGCAATCGGGCGAGTCGTCGAAGGCACGTTGCGCTCGGGTGAGCAGGTCGCACTCTGCCACTCCAACGAGGAAGAGCCGCCCCTCAAGCGCCGCCTCAGCCAGCTGATGGGCTTCGCCGGACTCTCGCGAGTCGACGTCTCCGAACGCGTCGCCGGCGACCTCTTCGTGCTCGCCGGTTTCCCCGAGGTCGAAATCGGCGACACCGTTGCCGATCCATCGGACCCGAGGCCACTCCCGCGGCTCGAGGTCGACGAGCCCGTGCTCCGCATGACCTTCGGCGTCAGCACCTCGCCCCTTTCCGGCAAGGACGGCCGCTTCCTCACGTCCCGCCAGATTCGCGAACGGCTCGAGCGCGAGGTGCTGGGCAACGTGTCGATCCGCATCGGGGCGACATCCTCCCCCGAGGTCATCGAGGTGGCCGGGCGAGGCGAGCTTCAGCTTGCGGTCTTGATCGAGTCGATGCGCCGCGAGGGCTATGAGCTGCAGGTCAGCCGGCCCGAGGTCATCCTGCGAGAGATCGACGGCAAGCCGCACGAACCCGTGGAGCGCGCCGTGGTCGACGTTCCCGACGAGTACGTGGGCACGGTCACCCAGGCGGTTGCCCCGCGCAAGGGCAAGGTGGTCGACCTGCGCCCCGGAGATGCCGGCCGGACCATCGTCACCGTCGAGGCTCCGGCGCGCGGCCTCATCGGGTTTCGCTCGCTGCTCATGACGTCGACCCGAGGCACCGCTCTCGTGCACCAGCACCATGCCGGGTGGATCCCGTGGGCGGGAGACCTGCCTCAACGCACCGGTGGGGCCATGGTCGCCGACCGGTCGGGTGCGTCGACCGCATTCGCGCTCGACAACCTGCAGAAGCGAGGCGAGCTCTTCGTGGGCCCTGGGGTGGATGCGTACGAAGGCATGATCATCGGCGAGGCCTCGCGGCCCGAAGAGATGGTCGTCAATCCGTCGAAAGGCAAGCAGCTCACCAACATCCGAACTCACCAAGCCGACGAAGCCATCAAGCTCAAGCCGCCGCGGGAGCTGACACTGGAGACGGCGATCGAGTGGATCGAGGACGACGAGTTGGTCGAGGTGACCCCGTCGGCCATTCGGGTCCGCAAACGGCATCTCACGGAGAGTCAGCGCAAGATCGCGGCCAAGCGACGATCGTGAAGGATGCCACAGCCCGGCGGCTGTCTCGGGTCCACACGACGCTGTTCAGGGCCACGGGCGGCCGAATCGGCAGGCGGTTGGTCCGCAACGACATGTTGTTGCTCACCACCACGGGCCGGCACACCGGCGAAGCGCACACGGTGCCGTTGCTGTATCTGCGCGACGACCCGCGGCTGATCGTGTTCGCCTCATGGGGCGGCCGGGACGTCCACCCCGAGTGGTACCTCAACCTCGTCGCCCATCCCGGGGCCACTGTCGAAGTGCTGAAGCGGCGCTTCGAGGTCGTTGCTTCCCCGTTGGAGGGCGACGAGCGCCTCATGTGGTGGCAGCGAGCCCAGGCTGCCTACGACGGCTACACGGAGTACCAGAGCCGCACGGATCGTCAGATACCCGTCGTGGCGCTCGACCCCGCGTCGCGGCCTGGGTAGCCTCCTTCGCATGATGCGATGGCTCGGCGCTGGAGCGATGCTCGTTCTCCTTCTCGCGATCAGCGCCTGCGGCGGCGGTGACGGCGAGGTGCTGCCGTTCCAAGACATCCAAGCCACGGACCTGGTGTTCGAGACCGATCCGACCAATCCGCAGCGAGCCATCTTCCGGGTCGACACGACCGAACCGGCCATTTGCGCCATCGTGTGGGGCGAAACCGAGGCGCTCGGCAACTTCAACAACTCGCTCGACATGAACGGCACCGGGATCATCGAGCACAATGTGTTCCTGCCTGGAGCCGAACCGGGCAAGACGTATTACTTCCAGCTGCAGGGTTCGACGGCGGACGGGCGCTTGTTCCAGAGCGAGCTCGACACGTTCACCGTTCCGGAGTCGAACGGTGGGGACGGAGAGGCTGCTCCTGAGACCGGACCGAATCTGGCGCTCGACGCCTCGGTCGTCGAGGTGAGCTCCGAGTTCTCGGCGTCGTGGGCCGGGACCAACGCCGTGGACGGCGACTTGCTCACCGAGTGGTCCACTGCAGGCGACGGCGACGATGCGTTCATCACCGTCGACCTCGGTGCGCCGCAGCAGGTGGCCGGCTTCCAATTCCTCACACGGTCGATGGCCGACGGCACCGCAACGGCGACCACGTATCAGGTCGTCGTCGATGGCGAAGCAATGTTCGGCCCGTTCCCGTCCGGCAACCCCGCCTCGCCGGGTCTCGACGAGGTCGACGTCACCGGCCAGACTTTCCGCTTCGAGATCGTGAGCTCGACCGGAGGCAACACCGGCGCCGTCGAGATCAGGGTGCTCGGCCCGCGACGCTGACCTGTTCCGCCGCAGCGCGGGCACGCCACCACGCGGCGCCGTTTCCCCGCGCGGCAACCTCCTTCTTGACACCTCATTGACGTCTTTGACGCGTCCATGACGCAGCGCCGACAGGTCGCCGACCGCAGACGCGGACGTTGCGTGCATGCTGTACGCACGAACCCTTTTCGCACTGCTGGCGCTGGTCTCCACGCTGCCGCCCACCGTGGCGACGGAGAAGCCGGCGTCGCATGCTCGCCGCTCCGAATCGACGGTGGCCGTCGAATCCGGGGCCGACCGTCGAGACCATCGACGTGAGCCCTGGTACGCCGACTACCCGGCGTCGCAGGAGATCGACGGGGCGATGGCCTACGCACAGACGCCGGATCAGATCGAGGATCTGCGGTGGGCGCTGGAGCGCTATGCCGCGGCCGGGCTGGACCTGCCCCACGTCGAGGCGTGGCTGCACGATCGCCGCACCTTCTGTGACGGGCCCGTGCGCAAGGGCCGCAGCGGATTCGCCACGTGGCGCAACGACGTCTCGATCCTGTTCAACTGCGGCTCCCGGCACACGTTGCTGCACGAACTGGGCCACGTGTACGACCGTCACACGTTGACCGATGCGGACCGGGCGGCCTTCATGGCGCTCAGGGGCGTGACGGAGTGGCAAGCCGACGTCTGGCTGCAGTCGGGTCAGGAACACCTGGCCGACGTGCTGGCGTGGGCGCTGAGCCCGGCGAGCGATCGGCATGCCCAGACCGAGCCGCGAGACGAGGCAAGCCTGTGGGCAGCGTATGAACTGGCCACGGGGCTCGAGCCTTTGCCCTGGGCGCAGCGCGGGAAGGAGGGGCGCTCGTGACGAGCGCCCCTCCTCACGCCGGCGTTCCCTCCCGCATCGCGTTGCGGCTCACCAGCCATCGCTGTCGGCCGGATCCGACCCGTAGGGATAGACGACCCGGTTGCCGCCGTTGGCAACAGGCTCGGTGTGGGCCTGGAACACGCGGGTGAAGAGTGGGTGCAGGCACAGTTCCTCGTGATGGCCGGGAAACAGCGGGCTCGGCAACGTGTAATCGAACTCGGCCTCGACATAGCGGTCCGTGTGCCGGAGCACACGGCCGAGCGCACCGATCTCGATGAGCATCTCCTTGAATTCGAAGTACTCCATGCCGGTCGTCTTTGCGATTCCGGTGCGGTTGAACGCACGGTGCAAATCGCCATCCCGGAACGATGTCCGCAACTCGGGCAGGGCCCGGCGGCAGGCCTCTCGGGCCAGAGGGTGGACCGCGGAGTAGGCGCTGAAGATCTCGACGGCGAGCAACTCCTCGACCTGCCGCACGCCCTCCACGACTGCTTCCGGTGCCACCGCGGTGGGATCGCCACCGGCCTCTCGGTTGCGACGCATGATCCCGTTGAGTATCCGGAGCAAATGACGGGGGAGCAGCTGAGTGTGCCGCATGATGTAAGCGACCGCGGTCTCCTCGGTGCCTACCCGATTGACGACCGTTCGCGGCAGCACCGCAGCGAGCACCGCCCGGGCGTCGTCGAGAGACTTGGGGTTGTAGCTGCGACGTCCGACCACGTCGGCGAGCACCGAAGGGTGGTGCAATCGCAAGTAGATGGCGAGTCGGTTGCCGGCGATCTTGAGAAGCTCCCTGGCCTGCCAATGAATCGTGACGTGGTTCTCGGCGTCCTTCAGCGGATTGGCTGCGAGGTCGCCGAGTTTCATCCAGAGCTCGGACGGGTAGCAGAATCGAAAATCGCAGTCGGGCACGGCTGAACGATCGGCACGCCCGATCAACCCGAACAGGCCGGCCATCGGCCGCGCCAGCGTGTCGAACTCGGTGTGAAGGTCCTCCATCGAGTCGATCAGTACCACCGGATGGAGATCACGGTGGCGCAGGACGCGCAGGCATGCTTCTTTCGCCTCGTTCATGGCGACCGCTTGTCCGCTGCCAGGATCATCGGCGGATTCCGCCAAGGCGCGGCAGTAGGAGGCCCCGACGTCGTCGACCGACATCGCCGAGACATCGCCGAGTCCGGCGACGAAGCGTTGCAGCGTGAACAAGTCGGCCCGCGTTTCGTTTGGTGCGGTGGTCGATTGCAGCGCAGCCAGACACAGCCCGCTCCACACCACGCCTTCCCAGATGTCGCTGACTTGTTTCACGAACATGCGGCCCTGGCTCCGCTCGATCGACTCGACGCAGTGCAGCACGTGGGCGAACAGATCGGCCGACTTGAACTCGACCAGCAGGTTGCGGGGATCGAGGAGCGGCGCTCGCATCAGCGCCGTCTTGCCTGCCCCGCGGCGGCCGACGATGAACGAAGGGTGGCGGCGCACGATCTCGGCGTGAATGCGATTGTCCCGGTCATAGAGGGCGTCGTACACGTCCCGGGTCGAGATCTCGTCCATGGCGATGGGCCCGAAGGGTGTCTCGTCGGTGATGAAGTCTTCGATCGCAGGAGGCCGGTGCGCGGGCTGAGACTCCCCGTTGGTCGGCGGAGCCGGTACGCCCGCTCCCAGGGCGTCGGCGAGCTCCAGTGCAAACGCGTTGGCATCTTCGTATCGCTGCGACGGGCTCTTCGCCGCAGCTTTGGCCAGTACACGATCGACCGCCACCGGGATGGCAGCGTCCTGCTCGTGGAGCGAAGGCAGCGGGTCGTGCAGGTGATGCGAGATCATGGCGGGCACCGTCTCCACCGGGTAGGGATGGGTGCCGGACAGCAGCTCGTAGGCGACGATCGCCAAGGCATACACATCGGTCTGTGGCTCCGGGGCATGGCCGCGCAAGACTTCGGGTGCGGAATAGCCCGGCGTCGCCGGCGAGCCGATGTCGGTCGTTGCGGGCGTCCTGCCCATGATCTTGGCGATGCCGAAGTCGCCGAGGTATCCGTTGCCGTCGTCGTCGAGCAGAATGTTGCCCGGCTTGATGTCTCGATGCACCACGCCGATGCGATGCGCTGCGGCCGCGGCGGAGCCGATCTGGGTGATCAGCCGGGCGACTCGATCGCGCCCCCATGGTCCCAGCGCCAAGGCATCCGCCGTGCTGCCACCGCGGAGGAGCCGCATGGCGATGTAGGCGCCGTCCGGGTCCCGCCAGTATTCGTAGATCGGAACGATGTGCGGGTGCTCGAGGCGGGCCACGAGCCGGGCTTCGCCGTCGAAGCGACGGAGGAACTCGGGATGGTGAGCGAACTCGGGACGGATCGCTTTGACGGCGACCTCACGGTCGACGCTCGTCTGGCGGCCCCGATAGACCCTGGCGAACCGGCCCTCGCCGATGAGACTGCCGATCTCGAACTCCTGCGTCCATTGTGAGTGGGGCTTGTCGCCCACCTCCAGCAACGCCGGATCTTGATCGAGCACTCGCTGCTCCAGGAGCCGTGTCGTCTCCGAAGGATCGATGCCCAGCTCCTCGACGAGCTGCGTCCGCAGCCGGTTGTAGGCGCGCAGTGCTTCGGCTTGGCGGCCGGCGCGGTACAAGGCAACCATCAACTGGCACGTGAACCGCTCTCGGAACGGATGGTCGGCTACGAGCGCTTCCAGCTCGCCGATGACTGCTGCGTGCCGGCCGAGCTTCAGCTCGGATTCGATTCGGGCCTCGATCTCGAGGAGTCGCCGCTCGCGCAGCCGGGTGATCTCGGCGTCGAGCACGGTGTGCCCATCGATGTCTTCGAAGGGTGCGCCTCGCCACATCGCATCGGCCCGACGCAACACGTCGACCGCGCCGGCCGGGTCGTCGGTCGCCACCGCATGGTGATAGAGCCTCTCGCACTCGACGAGGTCGAGCTTCACGGCTGCCGCGTCGAGGCGGTATCCATCGCCCTGCCGGTGCAGCCCGTCGCCGAAGATGCGACGCAAGTTGGAGACGAAGGTCTGCAGCGATCGGCGTGCTCCCGTGCCTGGCGATTGTCCGTAGACGGCCTCGATGAGCCGGTCGGTGGAGACGGTGCGCCCGGCGTGGGCCGCCAGCACGGCAAGCACCGTGCGCTGTTTGGGGCCGCCGAGATCGACCACTGCGCCGTCGACGCATGCCTCCATCGGGCCGAGCACGCAAAGCTCGATCACCGGATCGGGTTCATTCGCAGCCGGGTTGGGCCCGTCGATCTCGCCCGCGGGGGCGGCGTTCGGGGCGCTGTGGGTGGTCGGGTGGCCGGCCATAGCCTCCTCGCTGGTGTGCGCGCACGTTGACAGGAGTCGGGAGGCGGCCGCTTGATACGTGTTTAGACCGCGGTGGCTCGTTTCGCCGGCGCCAGCAGCGGTTGGTTGAAGAGCCCGTCCGGAACCGGTGCGCCCGCCCGCACCAGCGCAACGTGCCAGCTCGGGGAGGAACCGAGGGCCCACCGCAGGAAGCCGACGAGGATGCGGCCCGTCACGATCGCACCCGGAACCCTACGAAGACCCAGGACGCCGCGCAGGCGGCGTGGGATCGTGGCGACGGCGGCCCAGTACATCATGCGGTAGCCGAGCTTGACAGCCCGCGGCAATGGGGGCGACGTGAGGAACTCGAGAGCAGACTCCATCGCCGGTGAGGGCCCGGCGTCGGGATGCTCGGCCACCCATGCGGCGAGACCGTCCGCGGTGGCCGGGAGAGGAGCAGCGTCGAGGAGTGCTCCCACTCTGGTTTGCTCGGCGACGAACTGATCGGCGTTGACCTCGTCCCGATGGCGTGGCCCGAAGACCTGAAATGCCACGAGAAAAGAATCCGTGAGCGCGTTGTGCACCCAGGCTGCGTACACGGGTGTGGCTGCGGTGTAGGTGCGGCCTCGGTGCGAGGTGCCTGCAACCGGCCGGTGACGGCCCCGCACCATGCTGACGGCCCGCTCGACCTCCGGCATGGCGCCGAACGCCGTGGCGGTGACATACGCAGAAGTCCGGGAGAGCCGGCCGAGAGGGTCTTGGCGGTATCGAGAGTGGTCGGCGACGCCGGCGGCAACCTCCGGATGGGCCGCTTGGATGACGAGGGCCCGGACGCCACCGATGAACGCCGCCGCATCGCCGATGATCGGCCATGTTGCCGAGTCCGGGCCGAAGAGCCCGGGATCACCCATGTGATCCAACGTGTTCGTGAGTGGATAGGGCGCGTGGGCGAAGAGTCCCGTGGTGCGGTTGACGACACGGTTTCGCATGCGGTTGATCGTGTTGCGTAGGTCCATGATTCCCAGCTCTGCTTGCTCTCATGATGACTACGAACCCGATGCTCGGTCTGGACTGAATCCGATCCGAACTTGCGCAGCACACGCCGTATCCATGCAGCCGGCTACCCAAGAACGGGACTCGTCCGGCGCGATGCATCTCAGACGCGCCAATGGGGCCTGGAAAGGGTGGTCGCAGGGCGGTGCACGTAGTCTCCGCGCCACACCTGGCAGCGCCCACTCCAGACCCCAAGGTCTGGTGCAAGTATGACGAGGTTCGTGTGGCCGCAGTAGGGACGAAAGTCCCGGTTGAGCTCGTGATCCCGCCGGTTGCTGCGGCGCACACCGCCCCGGCCTTCCCGGGCCAAGGGCGCCCGGGGGAGGAGGGGAACCTACTCGGGGAGGACGTGTTCGGCGGTGCCGTCCCTGGGGAGCAGCGCCGGGATGACGATCAGCGCCGAGAAGGCCGCAACGGTCATCGCCACCCACATGATCATCGACACTTGCTGGTGGATCTTGAGTGGGGACAGCCAGAGGGCGCTGAGCGCGACGGCGATGCCAAGGGCATTGGCGACGATGGGGCGACCGGCGCGATCGATGGCCCGGAGCACATAGCCGTCGCCGTCCTTGCGAGCGTGATCGATCGCAGCCACGTAGTGAATCGCGTAGTCGATGCCGACACCGATCACGATCGACGAGATCACGGCAGTCAGGAGGTTGAGTTGAATGCCCGAGGCGGCGATGAATCCGAGCAGCGTGAGCACCGTCAGCAGTATCGGTACCAGGGATACGAGGGTCTGTCGCCAATTGCGGTACGAGACGTAGAGCATGATCGTCACGAGCAGGAACGCCACGACGAGCGATGCCATTTGCGCTTCGAGCACGAGGCGTGCGATTTCGTCCCACACCACCGGCATGCCGGTGAGCACTCGGATCTCGGGCGTCGCCTCAGCCACCACCAGCCAGCCCTGGAGATCGTCGGTCGTGAACCCCGCAGGCAGCAGCATGAAGCGCAGGCCGTCCTCGCTCACCATGTCGCCGATGGGTAGCGCCTGGCCCTCCGAGATCACGGCCTGCAGCTGCTCCGGCGGCAGCGCTCCTGCCACATCGACCAAGGAGAAGACTTCGCGCACGCCCGGCTCCGCTTCGAGTGCCGCGGACGCAGCGGCGAGGTCGTCGAGTTGGTCGAGACCCTGGGAGGGGTCGAACACGAACTCGCCCATCAGCGGCGTCGCCCCGCCGAACAGCTCTTCCGTGGTCTCGAACGCCACCCGCACCGGGTCGCCGTCCTTGAAGAAGAACAGCTGGTCCGGATTGACCTCGAGTTGGGGGACGAAGATCACGGAGAACACGAGAAGGATGCCGGACAGCACGAGCGCCGGCGTTTTGGTTCGAACCAAGGTCTTGAGCCCGCTCGTCACACGGGGGCCGAGCAGGGCGTCGTGGTGGCTTTGCCGTATGTCGATCCGACTGAGGATTGCCGGGAGCGAGAAGAACGAGATGGTCCCGGCGAACACGATGCCGACAGCCGTGAAGAGGCCGAGCTGTCGGATGGGTTGCACGTCGGTGGCCAGCAGCGAGAGGAAACCGGCTGCCGTGCTGATGGTGGTGAGGATCATCGGCACCCCGACGTGCGAGAGCGCAGAGCCGACACGCTCCACGACTCGAGGGTTCTCCGCTTCCTCCTGGAAGTGCGTCACGAAGTGGAGGCCGTCCGCTGAGCCCATGACCACGACGAAGATCGGCACGATCACCGTGACGATGTCCACCTCGCGTCCCATGCCGAAGATGAGCCCGAACGTCCACAGCGAGCCGAGGGCTGCAGGGAGAATCGCAAGCAGGCTGAGGCGGCGATCACCGAGGTTGGCGTAGAACACGAGCACGAGCAGGCCGATCACTACCGGCGGAATGAAGAGCAGGAAGAGCGACAGCACGTCCAGCACCCTGGCGAACACCACCGGGTTTCCCGAGATCGTGAGATCGATCCCGTCCGGGGCCGGCACCTCGTTCAGGCTCCTTGCGACGGACACACTGTTTCCCTGGGGTGTGACCAGGATCAGCGCATGCCGGCCGTCCTCGCTGAGGAGCAGCGTGGCCACCGGGTTCTGTTCGATGAGGCCGGCGAGCAGCGCCGGCGGAGCACCCGCAACGGCCTCCGGCGTGAGCGCTTGGCCGGTCAGAGGGTTGGCTTCCGGGACGACTGACGCCACTGCGCCGACCCCGTCGACCGTCGTCAGCGAATCGCGCACCTCGACGAGGGCGGCGAGAGCCTGCGGATCGCGGAAAGTCTGCCCATCCGGCAGCGAGACGACCACGTTGATCGGATCGGCAGCGTCATACTTGTCCTGCAGCGCCGCAAACTCCTCACCGGTCTCGTTGCCCTCGAGGAGGAAGGACGAAACATCGGCGTTGAAGTCCATCCTGAACAGCATCGCCACCGCAACCAGTGAGATCAGCGCAGTGGCCGCGAGGATCTGGCGGGCGTGGTCGACGATGAAGCGAGCAACGCGGGGCATGGCGCACCTCCGCAGCGGAGACTAGGTGCACGAAGGCCACGCAACGTAGGGCCGGATGACCCGCCGCCGCAGCCGTCTGCTCGCCGTAGCCTGGTGCCATGGCGCGACAGATCGCAACCAACCGCAGGGTCAGCCGTAGCGAGCTCCTCGAGTTCATTCGCACCCGCCACCAGGCGATTCTCGGTACCACCCGGCGCAACGGACGTCCGCAACTGTCACCGGTCACCATGGGCGTCGACGACGCCGGCAGACTGGTCATCGCCACCTATCCGGAACGGGCCAAGACTCGCAACATTCGGGCAAACCCACACGTCTCCGTGTGCGTCCTGTCGGATGACTTTGGAGGCGAATGGGTGCAGGTGGACGGCTCGGGCGAGGTGCTCGACGTTCCCGAGGCCGTCGAGCCTTTCGTCGATTACTACAGAAACATCTCTGGCGAACATCCCGACTGGGACGAGTACCGGCAGGCCATGCTGGACCAGGGCAAGTCGCTGATTCGCATCACGATCACGGGCTGGGGGCCTGTTGCTCGTGGAGGGTTTCCCGCCAGACTCGTCACCGACTAGCGAGCACTTCCACCACGTTGGGCAAGGCCAAGAAGGATTCTCTGACATCAGGATCCTCTGCGAGGCCGGCCGCCACATCGAGGATGAGCTCACGAGCGAGCGCCCACGACGTGACGGCAGCGTCGTGAAGCCCTGCGACATCTTCCGTGGCCGCGAGCTCGGCGGCCAGTTTCCATGCGATGCGCATGCTGCCGAGCCGTTCGGCGCGAATCAGCGCCTCCGCCAGGATGCGCCGACTCTCATCGACGCGCCCGAGGTTCCGCAGCGCGATGCCCATGGCCAGGTGGGTGTCGAGCCGTAGCGGCTCGTGGCCGACGAGCCCGTGCCGGGTGTCGATGTCGAGAGCCATCTCCAGCGCCCGAGCGGCGTCGCCCACTCTGGCTTCCGTTTCCGCGGCCACCGGTTCGAGCAGGAGGTCGAGCCCGAGCGGCACGGGGCCGGCAGGCGCTCCGTGCTGTCTGGCGAGGTCGAGCGCGGCTGCCGCGTCCCCGGACCACAATGCGATGGCGATCTCGATCGCCTGCAGTTGGACCGGCTCGGCGGTGTGGTCGCGGAGTGCGTCGATCTCCCGCTTCGCTTCCTCCATGTTTCCGGCCGCAGCGTGGACCACAGCCCATTCGAGGTGCCAGGCTTCCTCCATCATCCCGACAAAGCGGCCGAGATCTGCGATGCTGCGCAGGCGTGCGACGGCGCCGGCGAACCGTCCCTGCTCGTAGTCGAGCAAGATCAGGTTGTTGTGCAGCACGGCGATCAACCAGCCGCTGCCGATCGATTCTGCAATTGCTAGGCCGGTCCGCGCCGCTGTTTCCATTCGGCTGAAGCGCCCGGCCTGGTATTCGAGGTCTGCGCGCATGGAGTGTGCGTCGGCGCGCATGGCCAAGTTGCCGAGCCGGTCCCACGCTTCTTCGGCTTCGGTGAGGAGGGCGGCGGCCTGGTTCGGGTCACCACCGAAGAAGTACGCCCTGGCGAGGTCGTGCTTGATGTAGGCGACCTCCTCAGCGCTCCCGGCATCGGCTCCGGCCTCGAGAGCGGTGCGCCCTTCCTCGATCGCCGCCGCAAAGTCCCGAGTGCCGTACAACGCAACGAGCATGTGGGCCCAATGCGCTCGAGCCCGACGACGTGCATCGCCCGAAGACTCGATCAGGCGCAGCGCCTCCAGAGCGGCATCGGATGCCGCCTCCGGGTCGTGCACGGCGTTGAAGGTGGCCCGGACCACCGCGATCGCCGTCCGTGCGGCAGCCACGATCGTGCGATCGGAGCGCGTTGTCCCCACGTCGGAGAGCCACTCGTAGAGCTCGAGGGCTTCGTCGTGCCTGCTGCACAGCTCGAGTGCCCGACCGAGGCGCTCCACGACGTATACGACCTGCTCCGCCGGAACCGATGCGGCGTCGATCAGATCGAAGGCGTGTTCGAAGTCGCTGCGGGCGTCCTCGATGGCGGACATCCGCATCGCAGCATCGCCGGCGTCGACCCAAGCCGAGAGTGCCTCGGTCGTGTCGCCCGCTTCCTGGTAGTGCTGGGCGACGATGCCGGCCGCATCGTCTCGCGTGCCGGCCAGCTTTGCGGCCAGCTTGCGATGCAGCCTCCGGCGGTCGCGATGCAGCATCGATGCGTAGGCGGCCTGGCGGGCGATCTCCTGATCGAACCGGAACGCCCGGGTCGGCACCCGAGCCACTTCCCGAAGGAAACCGTGCCGCATCAGTTCGGCGAGTGCCGGCTCCAGCTCGGCCACCTCGTCGACCAACGAGGTCAGCTCGTCGTACGTGAATGACTTGCCGATGACCGCAGCCGCTTGGAGCGAGGTCCGTGCCGCAGCGGTCAATCCGTCGATGCGGGCGTTGAGGAGGGCGTGGAGCGAGGCGGGAAGCGGTGTGGCATCGCCGTCGTAATGCTCGTTCCACGTGGGGTTGCCGGCGGCGTCGGCTGCGACGGCGCCGGCCTCGCGCAGGGCTCGCGCCGTCTCCTCGATGAAGAGAGGGTTGCCTCCCGTCACCTCGATCACGCCCCGCAGCCGCATCGGTGGCATTCGGTCTATGCCGAGCCGCTCCAACAGCATCGCTTCGGCGGTGTCCGGCGGCAGCGGTGCGAGCCGGATCTCTTGGTAGCGATGTGGGAGCTCCACCTCGACGTGTTGACGAAGCTTCCAGCCGCTGGACCGGGGGTCTGGACGCATGGCGCCAACGAGCAGCACCGGGTGGTCTTCGACCAACGCAAGCGACGCCTCGAGGATCTCGCGCGAGGCCGCGTCGGCCCATTGCAGGTCGTCGATGACGAGGACGAGCGCACCGGTGCGCTCCGCCATCACCGCGGTTCCCTCAATCATCGACATCTTGATCTGCTGCTTCAACGCCTCGCCCTGCAACTGGTGCTCGGCACCGCGACTGCGTGCGGTGAGACCGGCGTGAATCGATGCGACCGTGGCAACTCTGACGTCGTCGCGCATCTCCCCGTGGGCCAGGTCGATCGCCGCTGCCACCTCGTCGAGAGTGGAGCCCGGGCGCAGCCCGTAGAGCTGCTGTACGCGCTGCAGCAACAGGCTGTACGGCCGTTGCACGTCGTAGGACGCGCTGTGTGAGTGCAGCCACGCCGCCGGCAGGGGATCCGGGGACAGTTCAGCCCTCCGCCTCAGCTCCGTCAGCAGCCGGGTCTTCCCCAGGCCGGCTTCGCCGATGATCAGGGCCACCCCACCGATCCCGGAATGCACTGCGCGTAGCATCGAGAGCAGTGATTCCATGGCCATCTCGCGCCCATGGAAACTGGAATCTCCGGTCGCCGTCGTGCGCGGTACATGGGCATCGATGCGGTACGCCAGCACGGGCTCGGCCTTGCCCTTGACCAGGACCGGCCCGATGGGGTTCGACTCGACCGCGTCGCGCACGTGACGGTACGTGTCGAGGGTGACCTGGAGCGTGCCCGGCCGTGCGGTCTGCTCCATTCGTGCTGCGACGTTGATGGCGTCGCCCATCGCGGTGTATTCGGCCGCGCCTCCGGCGCCAATACTGCCGACGACGGCGAGCCCGGTGTTGAGCCCCACCCGGATGTTGAAGTCGAGCCCTCGTTCGGCTTGGAGCCTCTCGCGCAGCGGTTGGATGTGCTCGAGCATCCGCAGACCGGCGAGGACGGCACGTTCCGGATCGTCTTCATGTGCGGTCGGAGCGCCGAAGAGCGCCAGCAATCCATCCCCCATCAGACGCGTGACCCGTCCGCCGTAGGACTCAACGGCGGCGATCATCACTCGGAACGCCTCGTCCATGATGGCGGTCCAATCCTCGGGGTCGAGTCCCTCCGCCATACGGGTGGACCCGGTCACGTCGGCAAACAGCGCGGTCACGACCCGGCGCTCGGAACGGTTGGCCGTCGCGGTGCTCATGTCATGAGCCACGTGCGCACCGGGAGAGAGCGCTGTTGGAATGACGCTAAGGCGGGTTGGTGTCGTCGATCATGCATGCTCCGGCGGGCGGCCCTCACCGACCCTAGCCATGGGCCGGGACACGCCGAACTGGTCAATCGAGGGTTGCGATAGCGTGATCCAGGTGCGCCGCTGCAGTGGGCGACCGCTCCGCTACGGCATCATGAAGCGCGCTGAGGATGATCGGCGTGGTTTCGGCGGACCCGTGAGTGGCGGCGCGCATCTGGCTGTGCCAAGCCGCGTACTCGCGCATGATCTCGGCGTCGTCCGTCATGACCGACGCGACCAGTGCCTTCACCATCACCCACATGTCTGCGGCGACACGACCCCGGACGGCATCGCCGAGGATCATCGTTGCGTTGTCCCTGGCGTCGGCGAAGACCCGCGGGGCGTCGACTTCCAGCTGGGCGCTCTCCTCGTTCTGGCCCTGTGCCGCAGCCTCGGCGAGGTCGGGCCGCGGCTGCCAAGAGCCCAGCAGCGCGGCGAGCTCCTGAGGAGTCGCTGCCCATGCATCGGCACCGATGAGGGTGGCGCGGCTGCCGTCGCCGAAGCCGCGACCCCCGGCGAGTACCGGAACGCCCGACTCGTGGGCGGCCTGTATCGAGCGGCGTGCGCCCGGCAGGTTCGTCGCCATCGCACAACTGAGGACCACCGCCTGCGGCTTCATCTCCTCCAGGTAGCCGCCGAGGTCCGAGGCGGGGACGCTGGTGCCCAAGAACGTCACGCGATACCCCAGATAGAGCAGATATGCGGCGATCATCCGCGCAGGGAGCGAGTGGTTATCGCCTTCTGCGCACGCCACGACCACGTGGTCTCCGTCGTCCGGCTGCGAGAGTGAGCCGGCAAGGAGAGCGACCAGGGTCTCGACCGCCCCGGTGGATGCGTGTTCCTCCGAGATGCCAACGTCGCCCTGTTGCCATCTCCGCCCCATCTCCGTCTGAAGTGGCGCCACGATGGCGAAGAGCACCGACTCGAACGAGACCCCTTCGGCCATCAGCCCGCTGACGATATCGAACGCAAGGCCGGCGTCGCTCTCCATGACTGCGGCGAGCACCGCCAGCCGTGAGGTTCGCAGATCGTCAGTAGGCAGACTGCTCATGCTGAAAGTGAGGCTAGTGACTTGCGTCTCCGTATCTCTCCTCGCGGCCCGGTTACAGTCAGCGTCAGGAGGTGTCATGAGCGACGTTGCGTATCGATCAGAGGTGAAGGTGGAGCGCCTGCGCGGGCCGATGCGTCGCGCCTGGCTGCCCGGTAACGAGGGCGAAGTGACGTTCGGCGTCCACGGCGCCATCGCCGAGCACTACGGGGTCTCCGCCGACGAGTACCCACCTGACACCACGACGATCGACTACGTGATCGCCGCCGCCGTCGGTTGACTGACTGGCACCTTTGGAGGCGCGCTGGAGGCGCGCAAGATCAATGCAAGCGGCGGAACCCTCACGGCCACTGGAGTTGGTGAGGTCGAGAAGGACGGGAAGGTCCTCGTCATCAAGCGCATCCACGTGACATACACGTTGGCGGGTGTTTCCGAAAGCGACTGGGAGACGGTAGAGCGCGTTCTCGGCTTCCACGCCGAGTATTGCCCGGTGGCGCGAACCGTGCGGGACAGCATCGACATCACGACCACGGTCGAGTACGCATAGCGCGGCCAGGCGCGCGGAGGGGCTGCGGCTTCAGCGCGGGCACGATCGCGCACTTCGCCCCGAACGAGCCCCGGCGGCGTCGCTGCGGGGGCACTACGAAGTTCAGATCCAGCCTCTGGGGCTGGAGCTGAACTGTGTGAGAGGGGGGAAGGTGCCCGGGCCCCGTGGGAGGAGGTGAGGGAGGGAGAGACCAGGACCCGGGCGGCCGTCCGTTCGGTTGTGCCCTCACTCTCTCGCAGCGGTGTGAACCGGCGATGAGGGATATATGAGAATCCCGTGAAATCCCGGCGGCGCATCAGTTCGAGCAGCTCGAGCAACCCGCGCGGCCTCGTGCCCGGCATCGTTTCGATCGGGCGGCGAACGCCACGGTGCGCTGCTCCCCCGTTCGCTGGTCGTGGGCTCGCCATCACCTCTGCAGCAGCTTCTCGGCGATCTTCTCGACGACTTCCGGCGATTCATTCCACACCGGATCGTCGACCCGCGGCATGTGAAACACGAGATCCGTGAAGCCCAGCTCCGCGTATCGGCCCATGAACTCTTCGAATGCGCCCACGCTGGACAACGGGCGAGCCTCGGTGTTGCCGATCAGATAGATGCGATCGATTTCGGCCGGGTCGCGGCCGAACATCTGGCAGTGGTCGTCGAGTTGGCGGGATTGTTCGTTCACGACCCTTTCGGTGCCGGCCGCCGTCACCTCCCGGTACGACGTGTCGCCATGGGTGATCCATGCGTCGCCGTACTCGGCGGCGACCTGCAACGATTTCGATCGACCGGCGGCGATCGCAAGTGGCAGCCTTGGCTGTTGAACGCAGCCGGGCAGCAGCCGTGCGCCGGAAACCTCGTAGAACGCACCCGAGTGGTCGTGGAGTTGGTCCCGGAGCACACCATCGATCAGGTAGGCGGCCTCGGAAAGGCGTTCGACACGCTGGGTGGGTGTCAACTGGGGTTGGCCGAAGACCGTTGCGTCCAATCCGACCCCGCCGGCGCCGAGGCCAAGGGTCAACCTGCCCGCAGAGATGTGGTCGATGGTCATGGCATCCTTCGCAAGCGCGAGCGGGTGGCGCAGGTTGAGATTGGACACCATGGTCCCCAGCCGTATGCGACGCGTGTTGGCGGCCAGGCCTGCGAGCCAGGGATACGTCGCATGCCACGGTCGGTCGCGATATCGCCGCCACGAAAGATGGTCGTACACCCAGAGGTGGTGATATCCGAGTGCCTCGAGCCGCTGAGCGGTCCCAACAGTTTCGGGCCATGGGTCCGTCGGCATGAGGAGCACGCCAATCCGCATCAGGGCATGCTCCGAGCCGCACTTCGCCCAACGTTGCGCGGACCCCTCGGAACCACGGCCGGAAGCCTCACTCTCCGGTGATGTACGCATAGCGAGGCGCCACCGCCGCCCCGAGCGCCTGCATCGCCGATGCGGGACGGACCATCACGGTGAAGTCGATCACGAGCCCGTCGGTATCGAAGCGGAGCAGGTCGAGGCCCTGCACCTCGCGATCACCAACCCTGGTGCGGAAGACGAGCGCGTGGGTACCGTCGTCGCCGACGAGCTCGTCCGTGTACCGGAAGTCCTGAAACACCTCGCTCATGAGCACCTCGAGGAGGCGGCTCACTTGGGCCTTGCCTTCGAACGGGGTGAACGCCAGGGGGCTCCACAGTACGACGTCGTCCGCCAGC
>DATHZQ010000033.1:0-35031 GCA_035458525.1 Acidimicrobiia bacterium | reverse complement strand
GATCGTCGCGGTCGAGGCCGTAGGGCTCGAACAGCGACCCGAGGTCCAGCGGCGCCGTCCGGGTGTACACCTGGTCCTTGTCGAGGTCGAGCTCGCGCTCGAGGAGGGCGATTCCCTCGGGCAGCGCATTGGGTTCGACCTCGAGTCGCACTGCCCCGGCGGAGCGTTGCCGGAAGCGGAGCACCGACTCCATTGCGGCGAGCAGGTCGTCTGCTTCCTCTTCTTCGAGTGCGAGGTCGGCATTCCTCGTGACCCGGAAGGCAAAGGTCGCGACCAGCGGGTGCGCCGGGAACAGTCGCTCGACGTTGTGGGCGATCACTTCCTCGATCGGGACGAAGCGGTTGTAGTCGAGCTGCATGAAGCGAGGCAGGAGGGGCGGAACCTTGACGCGCGCAAACTGCAACTCGTCTCGATGAGGGTCGCGCACGACCACGGCGAGGTTGAGGGAGAGGTCGGAGATGTACGGGAACGGATGCGAAGGGTCGACGGCGAGCGGCGTCAACACCGGGAACACCTGCTGCTCGAAACGGTCGTGCAGCGAGATGATCTCGCTGTCGCTCAGATCGGCGTACTCCAGAAGGTGGATGTCGGCCTTCTCGAGCAGCGGCAGCAACTCATCGACGAACAGGCTGTCCGTTTTGGCGAAGAGCGCCCCGACCCTGGTGCGGATCGCGTTGAGCTGCTCGCGCGGCGTCATGCCATCCGCCGTCGGCGTCGTCACCCCGCCGGCGACTTGGTTGCGGATTCCCGCCACGCGAACCTGAAAGAACTCATCGAGATTCTGCGAAACGATGGCGACGAACTTGAGCCGTTCCAGCAAAGGCAGGTCGGGATCGTCTGCGATCGCCAGCACCCGCTCTTGAAACGCCAGCAGAGAGAGCTCACGATTGATCAGGTATTCCGGTTCGGGGACCATGGCGCTCATCGTATACGACTCCGTTGTGCAGTGGTCCGGGCATATTGCCGCGAGCGTTACGCTGCCCGCATGCGGCTGAGACTGATCTCCGCGGTCGTGGGTTTGCTCTTGCTGGCCACCGGGTGCGGCGGCAGCGGACCCAGCGCACCCGAGCTGGGTGGGGTGGAGACCGTGTGCGGCGGGAACTTCTGCGTTGATTACCCGGCGTCGTGGGAGCTGGTCGAGAGCACGCCGGAGTTCGTGTCGTTGCGCCATCCGGCGGCGCCCGAAAAGATCGTTGCCACGATTGGGCAGGTCAACATGGAAGGCGTGGCCAACGCCGACGGCAAGGACTGGCCCCAGACCACGGACTCCGTCGTGCGCAGCTTCTGGGCGTTGATCGACGGGGGTGGTGCCGAGCTGGCGACCGTGAAGCCGCTGCGGGACGGTTCGGTGGAGACCTTCGGCACGTTTGCGGGAGGCCGGCTCTGGTACCGGCTGACACCAATCGAAGGGCGCCGTGCGGTCGGCGTCGAGGTGCGCGCACCCAACTCCACGTGGGGGCCGCACGCCGAGGCCATCATGGGCTCACTGGTGCTCGCAGTTCCCTGAATGCGGCCGCTCGTGGCGTACACTCCTGCCTGATGGAGACCATCCGAATCGTCGGCGGCCGCCCACTGAACGGCGAGGTCGCCGTGCTCGGCGCCAAGAACGCCGTGCTCAAGCACATGGTGGCCACGCTCCTCGCTCCCGGACAGCACGAGCTGCGTAACGTGCCAGGGATCCTCGACGTGCACATCATGGGCGAGGTGCTCGAACACGTGGGAGCGCAATGCACCTTCGACGGCACCACACTCGGCATCGACGTTCCCGACGAACCGCTTCCCGAGGCGCCGCTCGATCTCGTGCGCAAGATGCGCGCTTCGATCCTGGCGCTCGGAGCGCTGCTGGCCCGCTGCGGTGAGGCCCGCGTGGCGTTGCCCGGCGGCGACGACTTCGGGTCACGGCCGATCGACATGCATCTGGAGGGGCTGCGCTCGATGGGGGCCCATTTCGAGCTCCGCCACGGCGTGCTCGAAGGCTCCGCAAGGGACGGACTCCATGGCACGGACGTCTACCTCGAGTTCCCCTCTGTCGGAGCCACCGAGAACATCCTCCTCGCCGCCGTTCTTGCGAAGGGACGCACCACGATCGGCAACGCTGCACGCGAACCGGAGCTGGCCGACCTGGCGGCGTTCCTGAACAAGATGGGGGCGCAGATCACCGGGGCCGGCACCTCGACGATCGAGATCCACGGCGTCTCCGGCCTCCAGCCGGCGCGGCACCGAGTGGTGCCGGATCGCCTGGAGGCGGGCACCTACGCCATCGCCGGTGCCATTTCCCAGGGCACGGTCACGGTGCGCGACTGCGTGCCGGACCACCTTCGCATGGAGCTCCGCAAGATGCGGGATGCCGGCTGCCACGTGGAGACCGGCCTCGACCACGTCACCGTCAAGGGCCCGGATCGGCTGACAGCGGTGGACTTCGCAACGCTGCCGTATCCCGGTTTCCACACCGACATGCACCCGCAGATGGTGGCGCTGCTGGCAACGGCAGAGGGGACGTCGCTCATCACCGAGAACGTGTACGACGCCCGGTTTCGCTACATCGGCGAGCTGAATCGCCTGGGTGCCGACATCCACACCGATGGCTCCCACGTCGTGATCCGGGGTGTCGACCGGCTCAGCGGCTGCGAGGTCGACGGCTGCGACATCCGGGCAGGCGCCGCGCTCGTGCTCGCGGGCCTGGGTGCGGACGGGGAAACGCACGTCACCAACGCGCACCACATCGACCGTGGGTACGACGGATTCGTCGAGAAGCTGGCGGCGCTCGGAGCAGACGTCGCCCGCATCTGAGCCCTGCGCCGGGACGAGTTGCGTGGTCACGGCAACGTGGCAGGCTTTGGAGATGCTCAAGGCGCGTCTCGCCACGATTGCGGCCGTGGTCGTCGCCATGCTGTTGCCGGCTGCGCCCGCGTTGGCCCAAGCAACGGAAATCGAACGGATCGATCTCGTCCCGCTCGACGGGGCGGAGCTGACCTTCGACGGTCGGACGTACGGCGGCACCCTGTCGATCGCTTGGCAACGCAACGGCTTGTCGGTGGTGGAAGCCGTCAGCCTCGACGGCTACCTCGCCGGTATCCGGGAGGTTCCGCTGTCGTGGCCCGAGGAGACACTCAAGGCGCAGGCTGTGGCGGCCCGTACGTATCTCGCTTGGACCCTCACACGAGGCCGCAGCTCGGACGGGCAGCGCTACGACTTCGACATCTGCGCAACGACGCAGTGCCAGGTCTACGCAGGGACGGGTGTCGTGCAAGGACCGGACGGAGGGCGCTGGCTCGATGCGATCGCAGCCACGAGCCGGGAGATCCTCGTCTACGAGGGCAGTCCCGCCCAGACCCTGTATTCATCGAGCGCCGGGAGCCGAACCCGCGCCAATCAAGACATCTGGGGCGGCGACCCCAAGCCATACCTGCAGCCCGTCGACTCGCCGGAAGCGAGCGTCACGCCGTACGAGCGCTGGGAGATCACGGTCGACGTCGAGGCGATGCGCCGCATCTTCGCCAGAGCTGGGGTCGCGATCGGTTCCGACGTGCGTGCGGTCTTCGTCGAGCGTCCGCCGGAAGGAGCGGGGACGTCGCAGCTCGTGATAGAGAGCGACACCGGGCGCACGGCCATCTCCGCCACATCGGTGCGGCACCGGTTCAACCAGTACGGTCCGTTGCTCTACCCGGGACTGCTGCCGGCAACCCGGCCTTCGGGAACGCGGTGGCCCCAGGCGTTCCTTTCGTACACGTTCGATGTCGAGTTCGATCCCGGGATCGCCGCCCGGCGGACCCCCTTGTTGCCGACCGAAGACCTCCCGTCGTCCGGAACCGTGACGTTCACAGGAGAGGGGTGGGGTCACGGCATCGGCATGAGCCAGTGGGGAGCCAAGGCGTTCGGTGATGAGGGTGCCTCGTACGGCGAGATCCTGGGCCACTACTACGGGGGCTTGGGTCCGGTCGACGGTGCCGCCGCGGTCCCTGACGCCGTGAGAGTGGGCTTGGGGTGGGGCAGGGGAGAGGTCGCCGTCGCCTCGAACGGCGAGTTCGAGTTGCGCGCCAACGGCATTCCGGTTGGGCGGTTCGGTGCCGGGTCATGGCGGTTTCGCACCGCACAATCCGGCGTGGTGCTGTTGGGCCCACCGGATGCGGTGCCGACGACGCTGTTCCTGAGCAGCCGTCCGTGGCCGAGGTGAGTGCCCGGTACTGCGATGATTTTTCCTACACTCATAGGAGGAATAGGCTCGCCGCCCAGGCGTTGACCACACCGGCCATGCGAAAGCAGCAACGATGAGCGATCCAGCGGTTCAGAACTCGATCATCGAGGTGGCGTCGCCCAAAGACGCCGACACCGGCGCGATCGAGGGCGACAGCGACATCGATCTCGCGATGCTCGACGAGACCCTCGAGTACGTCCGCCCTGCGCTGCAAGCGGATGGAGGCGATCTCGTCCTCCTCGGCACCAACGGCGGCAAGGTCACGATCCAGCTCGTGGGTGCGTGCGGTGGCTGCCCCCTCTCGACGATGACCCTCACTGCCGGCATCGAACGCATCCTGCGCGACCGCGTTCCAGGGGTCGAAGAGGTCGTCGCCATCTGACGCCTGAGGTCTGACGTTCGATCTCTCTAACCTTGCACGATGGCCCGCAGTTCCGATGTTCCGACGCTTCTCGCCCGCGCGCGTTCGGGTGATCGGCGATCGCTGGCGCGGCTGATATCGCTCGTCGAGCGTGGTGACGCCGACGGGGAGTCCGTTCTCGCTGCGGTGTTCTCCGCCACGGGCAGGGCATGGACGACCGGGTTGACCGGCGCCCCCGGTGCCGGCAAGTCGACGCTGACCGACCAGCTGATTCGCACTATCAGGCTTGACGGCTGCGAGGTCGCCATCCTCGCCGTCGACCCGTCCAGCCCGTTCAGCGGAGGGGCGATCCTCGGCGATCGGTTGCGGATGCAGGACCACGTGGACGATGCGGGCGTCTACATCCGGTCGATGGCCAGCCGCGGACATCTCGGCGGCATCGCAGAGGCGACGCCGCGAGCGCTCACCGTTCTGGACGGCGTCGGGTTCCCGGAAGTCCTCGTCGAGACCGTGGGGGTGGGACAGGCCGAAGTGGACATCGCCGGCCAGGCCGACACGACCCTGGTGGTGCTCAACCCGCGGTGGGGTGACAGCATCCAGGCGGCCAAGGCGGGGTTGCTCGAGATCGGCGACGTGTTCGTGGTCAACAAGGCGGATCGGCCTGGTGTCGATGACACGGTTCGCGATCTGCGACAGATGCTCGAACTCGGCGGCGAGCGCACCTGGTGGCCGCCCATCGTCACGACTGTCGCGACGGACGGTGACGGTACCGATGAGGTGTGGTCGGCCGTGCAGTCGCACCGCCGTCACCTCACCGAGACGGGGAGTCTGGCGGAGGTGCGGCGGTCTCGCCTCACGAGCGAGGTACGCGAGGCCGTCGGGTTTGCGATGCGTCGGGCGGTGCGGTCCCGGCTCGATCAAACCGCGTGGAGCCAGTTGATCGACGATGTGACGAGCCGCAAGCTCGATCCGTGGACCGCGGCCCGCCAGATCACGGCCCTGCTCGACGCCGGGTAGGGTTTGGGCGCTCGCCGCGCCCAAGAGAACAGGAGCCCCTCGTGGAACTGGTCGAATACGCCGTCGAGGGCAGCGTTGCCCGCATCACGCTCAACCGCCCCCCGGTCAATGCCCTGAACGGCGATCTCATCGCGGACATCGATTCCGCCATCGAGATGGCCGGCGACGACGCCGTCCGCGCTGTCGTCATCCACGGCGCCAAGCACTTTGCAGCCGGCGCAGACATCAAGCGGTTCGTCGATGCGTTCGAATCGGAAGGCAATGAGCCGATGGCATCCGGGCTCAGTGCGGTGGTGCGCCGGCTGGAGCAGCTCCAGAAACCCACCATCGCCGCCATCTCCGGGTTTGCGTTGGGCGGGGGCCTGGAGCTCGCGATGGGCGCAGACTTCAGGTACATGGCGGAGGACGCCAAGGTGGGGCAGCCCGAGATCCTGCTCGGCATCATTCCCGGCGCCGGAGGCACCCAGCGACTGCAGCGGTTGATCGGCTACCAGGCGGCGAAGCGGCTCAACATGTCGGGCCGCCACGTGGCGGCAGACGAGGCGCTGGAGCTGGGCATCGCTGACAAGGTCGTGGCCGCGGGCGAGCTCGTCGCCACGGCCATGACCGATGCCGCAGAGTGGGCGAAGGGGCCCACCAAGGGTTACGCCGCGGTCAAGCGAGCCATGGGTGAGGGCCACGGGCAACCCATCGACGCGGCGATGGAGATCGAGCGCGAGGCGTTCAACTGGGTGTTCGACACGGACGATGCCCGCACCGGCATCCTGGCGTTCGTCAACAAGGAGCAGGCCGACTTCAGCGGGAGTTGAGGCTCACTCGAATCTGGCGGCGAGGCGCTTCAGGTTGCCGCGCCAGATGGCGCTGAGCACCGGTGCGGCGAAGAACGCCGTGACCGGGCCGCCGAGCCACCACGGGAAGGTCAGCTCCTCATCCCAAACGAAGCGGGTGCCGTTTTCGATCTCCTCCAGGACGAAGGCGCCTGCGCCGGTAACGAGGCCCTGATGGTGCACCGCCATGCGGTTGGGCGGCTCCCACGACGTGAACTCCATCACGTCCGTCAGGGAGAACGGTCCCACCTTGGTCAGGACCTCCATGCGGGTGCCGGCCCCGCGATGCGACTCGGTGAGGAAGGTGATCGATTCGGCGTCCGCCATCCACTCGGCGTGCGAGGCGATATCGGCGATGTCCTCCCACACCACGGTGGGCGGAGCAGGCATGGTCTGTTCGACGCGTACCCTTGCCATCTCAGCGGGTCTCGTCTTGATCGCGGAGGTACCGCTCGATCTCGGCGGCGAGCTCCTCTCCCGACGTCTCCTGCTGGTCGCTCAGCCCTTCGAGCTGCTCGATGAGGTTCTTGACCTCGGGTCGCCCGTCGGCGATGGCGTCGAGTTGCTGGGTCTGCTCGGCGGCTTCCTCCGTGAGTGTTGCCACTGGGAGCGGCACGCCGAGGTGGATGGCCAGCCGATCGACGAGGGCGAGCGCTGCCGCGTGATGCACCGAGCCGAGGTAGTGCGGCACCCGGGCCCAGAAGCCAACTGTCGGGATGCCGGTGGCCGCCACCGCATGGGCGACCGCCGTGACAGCTGCGCCGGGTACGACGAGCCGTCCTTCCGGGTGGTCGTCGTCCGGATCGACCCGGCTGCGGTCCGATGCCGTCACGATGGTCGAGACGGGGCGGGTGTGTGGCGCCGCCCAGGGAATCCCGCCGAGCGAGATGTGCTCGACAACACCGAGGCGGAGGGCCAGCTCACTCACCTCCTGCCCGAGCCGCTGCCAGTTCCAATTGGGCTCGGTTCCCGTCAGCACGAGCAGGTCCCTACCGCCGTGCTCGGCTCGGCGCAGCGACATCTCCGGCCAGGCGATGTCCTCCATCACCCCCTCCATGAAGGTGACCTGCGGCCGGTTGGCCCGGTAGTCGAAGAGGGCATCGCTGGAGAACGTGGCCACCGTCTCGCCGCCCGAGGCGATCACCTCCGCGGCGCGTGTGCCTGCGTCGCCCGCGTTGACCCAACCGTCGAATGCGACGATGAGCACCGGCGCCGCCAGCGGGCCGGTGTCGCGGAGCTCGTACAAGACCATGGTCGGAAGGGTAGGCGAACGGATGTCGTTCCCATGAGTCGACCTTCACGAGTACTGGGCGGGACGCAGCGGCGGCAGTGTGCTGCCCGGCGGGTCAGCAGAAGAGACGGGGGCGCTTCTGTGGCGGCCGGCCGTCCACCGCGGCCGTGAGCTCTCGGAACGAGGGATTGACGAGCGCTTGGTCTCCCACTCGGACGGTGGGTACCGTTTCGTTGCCCCTCGCCACCGACCGCACGTAGGCGGCGGCATCCGGGTCTTCCCAGATGTTGACCGTGGCGTAGTCGAGCTCGGAGGCCGACAGTCTGGAGAGCAGGGCGGAACAGAAGCCGCAGCCCGGCCTCCAGAACACTGTGATTTCCGGCGGTGTGGGCACGCTCATCCGACCAGCGGTGGCGGCTGATCGGGGCGGTGCAGCTCGGAGGAGAGCTGGAGGCGATCGAACGGCTCGTGCCTGGCGCGCAGCTCCAGATAGAGGACTCCGGCCGTGGCGGCCATGAGCGGGGCGGTGAGGATGTTGATCACGACGTTGACAACCACATCGAAGAACGTGAATTCCGGATCGCTCGACAAAGCCGCACCGATGACGGACGAGAGTATCGCCACGATGATGAACATGACCAGGAATGCGCCGAGCACGGGCCATCGCCGGCCTCGCGTGAGCGACCAGGCCCGGCCGAGCGCCTGGCTGCCTCCGATGTCTTCGACCACTGCCGCCGGTCCGAACACGCTCCAGCCGACGGCCAGGATGAGGCCCGGGATGATGAAGAAGATGAACCCGAGCGCGACACCGAGCCCGAACAGCAGCGAGCCGATCAGCAGCGGGCCGAGGCGGCCCATGGCCCGCTGCAGCGCATCCTGCCAGGTGGTGAGTCGTCCGAGATAGGCATCGGCAACGACGACCACGACCGCCCCGCTGGTCAGCGCTGCCGCCACCCAGCCCAGCACGGCGAGGAGGAGGCTGGCCGCCACGTTCTGCGGTGCGATGACGTCCCAGACATCGGAGAGCTCCGTGATTGCGTCGACATCGGCGCTCTCGAGCTGATCGATGAGGCTCAGGTTGGCGATGCCCTGCAACAGGACGATCGGCGCCGACACGACTGCCGCAATGGTGACGAGCGGCACAAATCGCTGCAGGTAGATCTTGAAGACGGCGTCGATCGTCTGCGACACGGAATTGGGTCGGATTTCGAGGTCTGGCACGGCGCCGAGGCTACCTGCCCCGGTTCGCTCTCGCCGCCGCACTCCTCGAGGCCGGCGCCTGCCAGACTTCCTGGCGTGCTCTATCTGGATCATGCGGCAACCACGGTCGTGCGGCCTGAGGTGCGAGAGGCGATGGCGCCCTACCTCGACCAGCACTACGGCAACCCCTCGGGCGTTCACCGAGTGTCCCAGCGCGCCAAGAACGCCATCGAGGAGGCGCGGGAACGAGCCGCGGCGCTGCTGGGTGCGGCGCGACCGCTCGAGGTCGTCTTCACCGGCGGCGGTACGGAGTCCGACAACCTCGCCGTTGCCGGCGTTGCGCTGGCGCCCGGGCGGCGGCGGGGGGTCGTGACCACGACCACCGAACATGAAGCCGTGCTCGAGACGGCCCGCTTCCTGCAACGCCTCGGGTGCCCCGTTGCGTTCGTTGGCGTCGACCGACTCGGCCGGCTGGAACCGGAGGACGTCGGTGCAGCCATCACGGCCGATACCTCCGTCGTCTCGGTCATGGCTGCCAACAACGAGACCGGCGTGGTGCACCCGGTCGCCCGGATCGCACGGACCGTCCGGGCCGCTGATCCCGACGTCCTCGTTCACACCGATGCGGTCCAAGCCTTCCTCGCGGAAGACGTCACGGTGGCGGACACGGGCGCCGACCTGATCTCACTCGCCGCCCACAAGTTGGGAGGGCCGAAGGGCGTCGGGCTCCTGTACGTGAGAGACGGCGTCGAGCTGGAGCCGGTGCTGCACGGCGGTGGCCAGGAGCTTGGCCGCCGCTCGGGCACGCACAATGTCGCCGGCATCGTCGGTATGGTCGCGGCGATGGAGGCGAGCGTTGCCGATCGACCCGCGTTCCGGGCTCGGGTTGGGGGCGCCAGAGATGCGTTCGAAGTGCGGCTCGGCGAGCTGATCGAGGGCATCGAGCGCAACGCACCCGTATCGGCTCGGTTGCCGCAGCATGCACACGTGCGGATTCCCGGCGTGGAGGCTGAGACCCTGCTCATCCGTCTCGACCAGGCCGGCATCGCCGCCGCGGCGGGCTCGGCGTGTCAGAGCGGGGCCATCGAGATGTCCCACGTGCTGAAGGCCATGGGCATGACCGAGACCGAAGCTGCCGGGTGCGTTCGCTTCAGCTTCGGCTGGGTCAATCAGCCGGCCGACGGACCACGTGCTGCCGAGATGGTCGCCGACGTCGTGGAGCTGCTCCGATGAAAGCCCTCGTTGCGATGTCCGGGGGTGTCGACAGCTCGGTCGCTGCAGCACTGATGTTGGAGCAGGGCCACGACGTCGTCGGTGTGACGTTGAAGCAATGGGAGGGCGCCGATGGGGCCATGCCGGTCGCGGGCTGCTGCACGGTGGGCGATGCCGAGGACGCTCGCCGGGTCGCCGCCCAGCTCGACGTCCCGTACTACGTGCTCGACTACGTCGACGAGTTCCGCAGCGAGGTTGTCGACCGTTTCGGTCGTTCGTACATGGAGGGCAGGACCCCCAACCCCTGTATCGAGTGCAACCGGACCGTACGTTTCAAGGCGCTGCTGGAGCGCACGCACATCCTCGGCTGTGACGTGCTCGTCACCGGACACCACGCCAGGATTCGCCATGCCATTGACGGGTACCGGCTCATGACCGCCGTGGACGGCACGAAGGATCAGTCCTACGTGCTGCACATGCTGGGGCAGGAAGAGCTGGCTCAGATCCGGCTGCCCATCGGTGAGATGACCAAGGCCGAGGTCCGGGAGCGAGCAGCCGCGATGGGGCTGCGCACTGCCGGCAAGCCCGACAGCCAGGACCTGTGTTTCGTCGGCCACGGCGACTACCGCACCTTCCTCCGCGAGCAATTCCCCGACTCGGCCCGGGCCGGAAGGATTGTCGACAATGAGGGTCACGAGCTCGGCACGCACCGCGGCACCGTCGACTTCACGATCGGGCAACGCAAGGGGCTCGGCATCGCCGTCGGTGAACCCCGCTACGTCATCGACATCGAGCCGCGCACGTCCACGGTGGTGATCGGCAAGCGCCGCGATCTCGAGGTGGTGGGATGCGATGTGGACCAGGTGAGCTTCGTGGCGGGGAGCGCTCCGGCGGAGCCGGAGGTGACCGTCAAGGTCCGCTATCGCTCGCGTCCCGTGCCGGCGCGACTCGAAGCGGTGGGCTCTCGCTGGCGCGTGGATTTCGCCACCCCGCAGCTCGCCGTTGCCCCGGGGCAGGCCGCCGTCTTCTATCGCGGCGAAGAAGTCCTTGGCGGCGGCATCATCGATGCCACGCATCGGGCCGCCTGAGTCCGGCCATACTTGAGTCCATGGAGCGACAGGAATCCGCACCCCGGCGACGGCCCGCAGAACTCGGCCCGGAAGCGCGCCGGGTTGCCGACCGTCTGCAACAGCTGAGCGTCGGCGAAGCGGAGCGCATTCTGGAGCGCGCCATCGATCTGCAGATCAATGCTCCCGGTGCCGACCCTTCGGATACGCTCAACAGCGACGTGCTGGCGCAGATCGCCGCCGAGCTCGACATCGAGCAACGTCACCTCCAGCAGGCGCTCCTCGAGGAGCTGTTGCGGGTCGAGGTCGAGGAGCCTGAGTTGCTGGACCGGTTGCTGGTGCCCGATGCGATCACGGCCCACGGGCCGGTCGCCGGGGACGCTGCATCGGTTCGCCGCGTACTCGACGACTGGATGGTCAACCACGAGGGCATGCGCAAGCGTGCGGAGAATCCCGCTGTGACCGCATGGGAGAAGGACCAAGGCCTCGGTGCCGTGGTGCGCAAGGCGATGCAGCTGTCACGGGGGAAACGGTCGCTGCGTACAGCCCAGGGTGTCACGTCCGCAGTCCGGGAAGCGACCGATACGCAGCAGGTCGTGGTCCTCGAGGCAGACACCCGCAACCTGCGGAGACTCGCCGTCGGTCTGCTCGCAGGAGCCACGGTCGCCGGCGCCGCCGTTGCCGCGGCAAGCGGAGTGGTCGACGCTTCCGGCTTCGGCGTCGACAACGTGGCCGCCGGTACCGCCACTGCAGTCCTCCTCGGCGGCGGTGCGCTGATCGGCGTCAAGATGTGGGCGCAGCGGATTCGTGAGGGTCTGGTGCGGGCGCTCGATGCGATCCGGAGCCCGCACCTCGTGGAGCGAGGCACCTCGCTTCCTTCCACGGTGCGCCGGTGGGTGGATCAGGTACGCGGCCTTGCGCAGGATGCGCGCGACGATTACCGGCGCTGACCGAGGTGCCGTCTTGATGAGTCAGCCTTGCGTGCTGGCGTTCCGAAACGTGTCGCCGTCCGCTGCCAGAATGCGTGCATGACTGACCCGGCAGCGCGAGCTGCAGAGTTGCGAGCGCTGCTCGAGCATCACAACTACCGCTACCACGTGCTCGACGCACCGGAGATCTCGGACGTCGAGTTCGACCTGCTGCTCCGAGAGCTCGTGGATATCGAGACCGCGCATCCGGAGCTGGTCACACCCGACTCGCCGACCCAGCGGGTCGGAGGGCCGACCAGCGACACATTTGCCCCGGTCGACCACCGCGAGCGCATGTTCTCTCTCGACAATGCGTTCTCGACCGAGGAGCTCGAGTCGTGGGAAGCCCGGCTCGAACGAGTGCTCGAGCGACGCCCGGACGGCTACGCGTGCGAGTTGAAGATCGACGGCCTGGCGGTCTCGCTCACCTATGCGGGCGGTGTCTTGGTGCAGGCGGCCACCCGTGGTGACGGGGTCACCGGAGAGGACGTCACGGCCAACGTGCGCACGATCGATGCAGTGCCACTGCGCTTGCGAGGTGATGGCGCCGAGCTGATGGAGGTCCGCGGGGAGATCTACATGCCCGTGTCGGCGTTCGAGGCGCTGAACGCACGCCAGGCCGAGCTGGGGGAGCGGCCGTACGTGAATCCGCGCAACACCGCAGCAGGCTCGGTTCGGCAGAAGGACCCGGCGAAGACGGCCGAGCGCAACCTCAACATCTGGGTCTACCAGCTTGGCTTCGTGCAGGGCGGGCCGGCCTTCGAGCGGCACAGCGAAGCAATGGAATGGCTGCGCGACCTCGGCTTGCGAGTGAACCCTTCCAGTGAGGTGGTCGGCGACATCACCGGGGTCGAGCGCTACGTCGCCGACGCGCTGCGGGAGCGCCACAGCCACGACTACGAGACCGACGGCGTGGTGATCAAGGTCGATGCGCTCGCCGACCAGCGTGCCGTGGGCTTCACCGCCAAGAGTCCACGATGGGCCATCGCGTACAAGATGCCGCCCGAGGAGAAGACGACGATCTTGCGCGACATCGCGATCAATGTCGGACGCACCGGCGCGGTGACGCCGTATGCGGTCCTCGAGCCGGTATTCGTCGGTGGGGTCTCGGTCACGAACGCCACTTTGCACAATGAAGGCGAGGTGCAGCGCAAGGACGTCCGCATCGGCGACACCGTGATCGTGCGCCGTGCCGGCGACGTGATTCCCGAGGTGGTCGGTCCGGTGCTGTCCCAGCGCCGCAAAGGTGCGGCCGTGTGGCACATGCCGGAGCGATGTCCCTTCTGCGACCATCCGATCGTTCTGGCAGAAGGCGAGGCGAAAGCGAAGTGCACCGGCGGGTACGAGTGCCCGAGCCGGTTGCGGGAGTACCTGTTCCACTGGGCCTCGCGGGGTGCGATGGACATCGAGGGTCTCGGGTACAAGACCGTCGACATGCTGCTCGAGGAGGGCCTGATCTCCGATCCGGCCGACATCTTCACCCTGGACGGAGCGGCGCTGCTCGGCCGCGACGGCTGGGGAGAAGTCTCGGTCGGCAACCTGACGGCCGCTATCCAGAGCGCCAAGGACAGGCCACTCGCTCGCCTGCTCACGGCGCTCGGCATTCCCCACGTCGGGGGCACGGTCGCTCGCTCGCTCTCGCGTCATTTCGGCTCGCTGCCCAAGCTCATGGATGCGTCCGAGGACGACATCGTCGCCATCGACGGGATCGGTCCGGAAATCGCACGTTCCATCCGGGAGTGGGCGACCGATTCCGACAACGTCGCGCTGGTCGCCAGGCTCGGTGCGGCCGGGGTGCGGCTCGAGGATCCGGAATCCGAAGCTGGCGGCACGTCGGACCTGCTGCGCGGCGTGACGGTGGTGGTGACCGGCACGCTCGAGGGTTTCAGCCGGGACGGGGCCAAAGCGGCCGTCGAGGAGCGAGGCGGCAAGGTCACCGGTTCGGTCTCGAAGAAGACGTCGGCGGTGGTGGCCGGCGCCAATCCGGGTTCGAAGCTACAAAAGGCGGAGACGCTCGGCGTCCCCGTCCTCGACGAGGCTGCGTTTGCCCGTCTCCTCGATGAAGGCGCCGCCGCCCTCCCGACCGAGGACTGAGCGCGTCGCGAGGAGCTTGTGCGAGAGCTCGGGCTGCTCGGCTTGCTGGCACCGGACGGCGATCGAAGCGCCCCGAGCCGGGCCACCATCGCGCCCGCCCAGCTCGCCGGGCTAGACGAGCTTCTCGAGCGCTCGCAGCTGGTCCACGGTGCCGATGGCAACGAGCACGTCGCCCGGCACGAGGTTCATCGTTGGCGGCGGATTGGTCGTGATGCGGCCTTCGGCGTGACGAATCGCCAGGATCGAGGCGCCAACCCGGCTCCGAACCCGCGATTCTGCGAGGGGTACGTTGGCCAGCTCCGACTCCGGGCCGAGCGTCAGCTCCTCGACGCGGAACTCGAACAGCGTGCCGCCGGCAGCGATGTCGACGAACTCGGTCAAGCCCGGATGGAGCACGAGCGCGGCCAGCCGCTCGGCGCCCACCTCTGGCGGGGTGATGACCCGGTCCGCGCCGGCCATCTTGATTCTGCGTTCGGCGTCCGTGTCCGAGGCGCGAGCCAGGATGTAGAGGTCGGGACGTCGCACCCGTGCGGAGAGGACCACCGAGAGGTTGTCGCTGTCGCTGTGGACACACGCAATGACCACGCTGGCTCTATCGACGCCGGCGGCGCTCAGGACGTCCTCGTGCGTGGCGTCGCCGCGTACGGTGGCAAAGCCTTGAACCCGAGCCCGCTCGATCCGATCCTCGAGGTCGTCGACGATCACCAGCTCGACGTCCCGGGCCGAGAGCCGGTTGGCGACACTGGTGCCGACACGCCCGTACCCGCAGACGATGGCGTGGCCTTCGAGTCTCGCGATCATCTTTTCCTCCCGTCGCTGGCGGCGGCTCCCGCCAACCATCTCGTCGATGAGCAGTTCAAGTGCGGTGACTGCCGTGTAGAACGCGGCGCCGACGCCCATCAGGATCATGGCAATGGTGAGGGCCTGACCCGCTGTCGTGAAACCACCCGGCGGTTCTGCGAATCCGACCGTCGACACGGTGATGACCGTGAAGTACAGGGCATCCAGCAGGCTCAGATCCTGAACCTGCACGTAGCCAGCCGTGCCGATCACCACGATGGCGCCCAGTACGGCAACCGCCCATCGCAGGCGCTGGCGTTCCGTCATCGTGTCCGGCCTCGAGGATGCATGGCCACATGATGGTCCATCACAGCCGTCCGGCGTAGCGCCACGTGGCTCGCCACGAACGGAACCGGGGTCGGGTCACTGGACGCGGAAAGTCCAGCGAAGCTCTCCGGGATCAGGCAGGCCGCTGGTCCGGTCCCACGTCACCTGGATGGCGCGGAAGCCCGGGACCCACTCCTCGAATGTCTTGCCCGGCCCTGGGATCCAGACAAACCGTCCGGTCTCCTCGACCGCATCCAATTCGCTGTCGGGGATCGGAACGCCATCGACCCGGAGATCGATGTCGTACCCGGGCTTCAGATCGATCACGAGCTGGGTTTGCCGGAGCACGGTGGCGCCATCGGCCGGCGAGTAGCCGTCGACAGCGTCCGGAAGCCGGGGGGCGTCTCCGCTGGGAGTGAGAATGACCGCGCCGATGACGATCGCGGCGAACGTCACGCCGAGCAGCGAAAGGACGATTCGATAGCGGGTCTGGCTCACGGCCGCGATGGTAGAAGCGCGCCACGTCAACCTCGATTCGTGGCGGCCGTGTGCGTCCGGGCAATCCGGCAGGACAACTACCGTTGCAGCGATGCGCATCAACCCGGTTCTCCAACAGCTCGGCGCATACCCCATTGCGACCGTTCACGAGCGCGCCCGTGCGCTCCGAGAGGCCGGCGAGCAGGTCATCGACTTCTCGATCGGTGATCCGCGGGAGCCGACGCCCAACTTCATCCCGGAGGCGCTGAAGCGGGCGGTTCCCGCCGTCTCCCAATACCCCACGACGGCTGGATTGCCGGAGCTGCGACGCGCCATTGCCGACTATCTCGCCCGGCGGTTCGGTGTCGAGGTGGATCCGGATACGCAAGTGATTCCAACGTCGGGGTCGAAGGAGGCCGTTTTCTCCACCCCGCTGGCGTTCATCGACGCCGGCGCCGAGGATCGAGTCGTGTACGGATCGCCCGGCTACCCGATCTACGAGCGCGGGGCCAGGTTCGCCGGTGCCGTGGTGGCTCCCGTCGTGCTCTCCGGCGACTTCGTGTTGCGCCCCGAGGACATCTCGACCACCGATTGGGAGCAGGCTCGGATGGTCTGGACCTGCACACCGCACAACCCGACCGGCGCCGTGACCGATGCACCAACGCTCGAACGGTTCGTTGC
This sequence comes from Acidimicrobiia bacterium, assembly GCA_035458525.1. Classification (GTDB taxonomy): domain Bacteria; phylum Actinomycetota; class Acidimicrobiia; order Spongiisociales; family UBA5794; genus DATHZQ01. Next base: position 18,594 of record DATHZQ010000033.1, on the reverse strand, counting down.
CCAGGCGCGGGAGGTGGGTGCGCTGTTCCTGTCCGACGAGTGCTATTCCGACGTCTACGACCCTGGCCTCCATCCGGAGGGTCCGCCATCGGTCCTGCAAGTCGCAGGTGACGGTGCACGCGGCGTTCTGGCGTACTTCTCGTGCTCCAAACGGAGCGGCATGACCGGGTATCGCTCCGGTGCGGTGGTCGGCGACGCCGAGGCCATTGCCGCACTGAAGAAGCTGCGGACGGCCACCGGAACTGCCTCGCCGGAGTTCGTCCAGGCAGCCGCGGTGGCGGCATGGTCGGACGATGCCCATGCCGCGGAACGGCGGGAGATCTTCGCGGCCAAACGCACGGTGTTGCGGAAGGCGTTCGCCGATTTGGGTCATCCGACCGTGGCCTCGGAGGCGGGCCTGTACTTGTGGATCGAGGTCGACGACGACCTCGAGATGACCGACCGTCTGCTCGCCGGCGGCGTGGTGGTGTCGCCGGGGAGGTTCTTCGGGTCTGGGGGCGAGGGGTATCTGCGTCTGGCGCTCGTGCCGGCGCTTGCCGAGTGTGAAGCTGCAGCTGAGGTGGTGCGTACGTGTCTGAGTGGGTGAACCATCGTCAAGCGATCGAGGCGGCCTACGCGGACCTCGATCGACTGGCGGAAGCGAAGAGTGCCGTCGACGACGTGATTGCCGCGCTCGACGCCGGCCGGTTGCGGGTCGCAGAGAAGGTCGACGGCGAGTGGACCGTGAACGAGTGGGTGAAGGAGGCGATCCTCCTCTACTTCCGGCTCGCCGAACTCACGACGTTGGAAACCGGTCCGTTCGAGTACCACGACAAGATCCCGACGAAGCGGGGACTGGCGGAGCAGGGCATTCGCGTCGTGCCACCCGGCACGGTCCGCTACGGGGCATTCTGCGAGCCCGGGGTCGTCGTCATGCCCGGCTACGTGAACATCGGAGCGCACGTCGGTTCGGGAACCATGGTCGACACGTGGGCAACCGTCGGCTCCTGTGCCCAGATCGGCAGAGATGTGCACCTGTCGGGCGGTGTCGGCATCGGCGGCGTGTTGGAGCCGCCGTCGGCGCGGCCCGTCATCATCGAAGACGGCGCCTTCATCGGGAGCCGTAGCATCGTGGTCGAAGGAGTCATCGTCGAAGAGGGGGCGGTCTTGGGTGCAAACACGACCATCAGCGCGTCGATACCGATCATCGACGTCACCGGTGACGAGCCGGTGGAGATCCGTGGCCGGGTACCGGCCAACGCGGTGGTGGTGCCGGGGGCGCGACCTCGCCAGTTCCCTGCCGGGACCTACTACCTGCAGACCCCGCTGATCATCGGTTGGAGGAACGAGACCACGGACCGCAAGACGTCGCTCAACGACGCGCTGCGCGTGTTCGGGGTCGACGTATGAACCCGCTGTACTCCACGCTGGTCGAGCTCGTCGATACGCCGTCCGAAACCGGCCAGGAAGGGCGGCTGTGCACGATGCTGGCGGAACGCCTCATGCGGACCTGGGGCCTCCCCGGCACCCAGCGCATCGGCAACAGCCTCATCGTCGGGGAACGCACCGGACGGCCCCTCATCACCCTGTACGGCCATATCGACACCGTTCCCGAGCAAGACAACGGCTCGGCGAGGATCGACGGCGATGTCATGTACGGGCTGGGGACCACCGACATGAAGGCCGGGCTCGCCGTCATGATCCACCTGCTGGAGGACGAAGCCGTCCGCCGGGGACCCTACGACGTGATCGGCGTGTTCTACGACAAGGAAGAGGGCCCCGCCGACGAGAACGGTCTCGAGGCCGTGCTCGACAAGGTCGAATGGTTGACCAACTCCGTGCTCGCGGTGGTCATGGAGCCCACGGACGTCAAGCTCGAGCTGGGCTGCAACGGCGCCATGAACGCCGATGTCGTGTTCACGGGCAAGGCGGCCCACAGCGCTCGGCCCTGGATGGGCGAGAACGCCATCACCAAGGCCGGCCGCTGGCTCCACGCTTTGCACGAGCGCCAGCCGGAGCTGCACGTGCTGCATGGCCTGGAGTACCGCGAGGTGTTCTCGGTGACCCGCGGCAACGGTGGAATCGCCAACAACGTCCTGCCGGCCGAATTCATCGTGAACCTCAACTACCGGTTCCCGCCGGTCTACTCGCTCGACGACGCCGAAGCTCGGCTGCGGGAGGTTGCAGCGCCCGCCGACGAGGTGCGCATCAAGGACCGAGCTCCGGCCGGTGAGATTCCCGAGGGCAATCCGTTCCTCGATCGGCTGGAGTCGCTCGTCGGCGGTGAGATCGCCGCCAAGCAGGGGTGGACAGATGTGGCGCGACTCAGCGCCCATGGGATCCCAGCAGTGAACCTCGGTCCCGGCCAGCCTCTGCTCGCGCACCAGGCTTCGGAGAGCGTTCCGCTTGGCAACGTCGATCGGGTGTACGACATCATGTACGAGTTCTTGACCGGCTGAACCGGATCGCCCGGGCCAGCGTGACGGCAGCGGGCGGGCACTAACCTCCCGGCCCTATGCCCGTGCACGTCGACATCGCCAAGGTGGCCAAGCTCGCCCGGCTCGCTCTGACCGACGAGCAGCTCGAGCGCTACGGCGCTCAGCTGGATCAGATTCTCGGTCATGCCGAGCGCATTCAGGCCATGCCGACCGAGGGCGTGCCCCCGACGGCGCACCCGTATCCCATGACGAACGCCTTTCGCCCCGACGAGGTCGCTCCGTCGCTGGACCGTGACGAGGTGCTTGCCCAGGCGCCGGATGCGGTGGACGGCTACTTCCGGGTCCCCCGCATCCTCGGGGAGGAGTGATGACGGACCTCGCCGACCTATCGATCGTGGCCGCAGGACAGGGCCTTCGTCGCGGGGACTTTGGCGCGATCGATCTCCTCGAAGCGACCTTGCGGCGCGCCTCGGTCACCGAGGCGCACCTGCACGCGTACCTCACGATCGATCAAGAGGGGGCACGCACCGCCGCAGAGGCTGCCGATGCCGCGCTCGCCGCGGGTGACGATCGCGGTCCGCTGCACGGCATCCCCCTGGCCTTGAAGGACAATCTGTGCACCCGGGGTCTGGAAACGACTGCTTCTTCACAGATCCTCGCGGGCTACGTGCCCCCGTACGACGCCACGGTCGTGAAGAGGCTGCGCGCGGCAGGCGCCGTGGTGACCGGCAAGACGAACCTCGATGAGTTCGCCATGGGCTCGTCGACCGAAAACTCGGCCTACGGGCCCACTCGCAACCCATGGGACGTCGCCAAGGTGCCGGGAGGGTCGTCGGGAGGGGCGGCTGCTGCGGTTGCGGCCGGCTCGGCGTTCGGAGCGCTCGGCAGCGACACGGGTGGATCGGTTCGCCAGCCGGCGGCGCTGTGCGGCCTGGTCGGGGCCAAGCCGACCTACGGGCGGGTGAGTCGATACGGCCTCATCGCGTTTGCTTCGTCACTCGACCAGATCGGTCCTCTGGCGCGAAGCGTGGAGGATGCGGCCCTCCTGCTCGATGCGATCGCAGGTTGGGATCCGGCCGATGCGACCAGCATCCGTCAGCCTGCTCCCTCCGTGTCCGATGCGCTCGAGGGTGGCGTGCAGGGTCTGCGGGTCGGGATCGTCGCTGAGATGTCGGGCGAGGGCATCGATGCCGAGGTATCGGCCGCCTTTCGGGCGACCGTCGCCACGCTCGCCGACGCCGGCGCCGAGATCGTCAACGTCTCCCTTCCGACCGCCGAGGATGCCTTGTCGACCTACTACCTCATCGCTCCGGCGGAGTGTTCGGCGAATCTCGCCCGCTTCGACGGGGTGCGCTACGGCTTGCGTGTCGACGGTGACACGACCGAGGAGATGATGTCCCGGAGCCGGGGCGAGGGGTTCGGTCCTGAAGTGACGCGACGCATCCTGCTGGGCACCTACGCCCTGAGCGCGGGCTACTACGACGCCTTCTACGGTCAGGCGCAGAAGGTGCGCACACTGCTGCGACGCGACTTCGCCGAGGCCTACGAGCGAGCCGACGTGCTCGTGTCCCCGACCAGCCCCACGACCGCATTCGGCCTCGGTGAGAAGACCGACGATCCCCTCACGATGTACTTCTCTGACGTGTTCACCCTTCCGAGCAACCTCGCGGGGGACCCGGGTCTGTCGCTGCCCATCGGGCTGGATCACGCCGGACTGCCCATCGGGTTCCAGGTGATGGCACCCGCCCTCGGCGAGCCGGTGATGTTCCGTGTCGCCGCAGAGATCGAACGACTGGTGGGGTTCGACGCCCGCCCCTCGCTCGCCACGTCGGAGGTCGTGCTGCCATGACCGGGTACGAGGCAGTCATCGGCATCGAGACCCATGTCGAGTTGCGGACCCGGTCGAAGATGTTCTGCGGGTGCGCCGTCGGGTTCGGGGCGCCGCCCAACACGAATGTGTGCCCGGTATGCCTCGGCCTGCCGGGTGCGTTGCCGGTGCCCAACCAGGAGGCCATCGAGGGCATCTTGCAGATCGGTGCGGCCCTCAAGTGTGCGATCGTCGAGCACTCGCTGTTCCACCGGAAGAACTACTTCTACCCGGACCTTCCGAAGAACTACCAGATATCCCAATACGACGTGCCCCTGTGTGTCGACGGACATCTCGACGTCGATGTCGACGGCGAGACGGCGCGGATTGGGATCACCCGGGTCCACATGGAGGAGGACACCGGCAAGAGCTTGCACGGGAGCGAGGGCGGCCGGATCCACGACGCCGCACACTCCCTCCTGGACTTCAATCGCTCCGGCGTGCCGCTCGTCGAGATCGTGTCGGAGCCGGACATCCGCTCACCCGAGGAGGCGCGAGCGTATGCGACCGAACTCCAGCAGATCGTCCGCAGCCTCGGTGTGACCGATGCCAGGTTGGAGGAGGGGTCGATGCGTTTCGACGCCAATGTGTCTGTTCGTCCGGTCGGTCAAGAGGAGTTCGGCACCAGAGCTGAAGTGAAGAACATGAACTCCCTCCGTTCGCTGCAGCGGGCGGTGGCGTTCGAGATCGACCGCCAGATTCAGGTCGTCGAGTCCGGCGCGAACGTCGTGCAGGAGACACGGCACTGGAACGAGAGCACCGGCGTCACCTCGTCGATGCGCTCCAAGGAGGAGTCCGAGGACTATCGCTACTTCCAGGAGCCCGACCTCGTGCCCTTGGAAGTCGACGCCGCCTGGCAGGCTCGGGTGCGGGCGTCGCTTCCCGAGTTGCCTGCCGAGCGCAAAGCCCGGTATGTCGACGCCGGTGTCGACGAGGCCACCGCCGCTTCGCTCGTTGCGGACACTCGGCTCGGCGACCTCTTCGACGAGGCGGTGGCCGCCGGCGCCGACGGGAAGGCAGCCGGCAACTGGATCACCGGCGAGATCGTCGCCTATCTCCGGCAGGAGGATGTCGATCTGGACGCCACCGGAGTCACGGCCGGCGACATCGTCGCCCTGCACCAGATGGTCGGCGACGGTGCGGTGTCGGCATCGGCGGCCAAGGACGTGCTCCGCGGCGTATTGGCCGGCGAAGGCCGGGCGCCTGAGGTCGCGGAAGCGCGCGATCTGCTCCAGATCTCCGACAGCGACGTGATCGAGGCCGAGGTCGACGCCATTCTCGCCGCACATCCGGACGAGCTCGCTCGGATGAAGCAAGGCGACATGAAGCCGATGGGCTACCTCGTCGGCCAGGTCATGCGCGCCACCAAGGGCAAGGCCGACCCCCGGCAGGTATCCGAGCTTCTCCGCGCCAGGGCTGCGGGCTGACCGTGCTGCGAGCCGTCGTATTCGACTGCGACGGAGTGCTCGTAGACAGCGAGCCGATCTCGGAGCGGTCGTGGGCCACCGTGCTCGCCCGGTACGGATACACGCCGACTGCGGGCGACCACGTGGCAACGCGAGGAACGTCGAGTGCGGACACGACGGCCTACTACCAGCGCTTCGTAGCGGTCCCCCCGGGGCATGACCTGCTGGCGGAGGTCGACGTCGAGAGGCGGCGTGCCTTCGCTGACGAGCTCGAGGCCTTTCCCGACGCCGTTGCATCCGTGCGAGCGCTGGCGGGCGAGGGGGTGCCGCTTGCCGTGGCGTCATCGAGCGGTCGTGTCAACCTCGACCTCAAGCTTCGCAAGTTCGATCTGCTCCGGTACTTCGACGTGACCGTCGCCGGCGACGAGGTACACCGCGGCAAGCCCGCGCCCGACCTCTTCCTCGAAGCTGCAGCCGGAATGAACGTTGCCGCGTCAGACTGCCTCGCCATCGACGACACCGAGATCGGCGCCGATGCTGCTATCGCCGCAGGGATGCGCACGGTGCAGATCCTGCGAGACGGAACGTTGTCGGAACACCACACGGTCGTGTCGCAGCTCGATCCGGAACTGATCTTGCACTGGCTCGGGTTGCGCTGACGCCGGTAACTACACTTCGACAGCGAATGAGTTTCCGACGACAGTAGTTCTGCGGTGGCCGAGACCTTGTTGCTCGATGTGTGGGTGCTGGCGCGATTGGCCGGTGTCGCCATGGATGACGCGATTGCCCCCTCCGGGCTCGTGTCCCGCGAGTTCGTGTTGTATGCCTTGCTCGACGGTGCGGGTCCGATGACGCCGACTGAGCTCGCACGCACCTCGGGGGTGCCGGCGACGACGATCTCGAAGATGGTGAAGCGCATGGGCGAGCGGGGGCACCTCGTGGAGCTCGACAACCCCGAAGATGCCCGATCCCGATTGCTGCAGCTCAGCGAGGAGGGTCGAGGGGTGCTCGACGTCGCCGAGCGCGGTCACGCCGAGCTGGCGGCGGAGGTTGCCACTGACCTCGGCGACGAGCTCGCCCAGGTTCAGTGGAGCCTCGAGCGGCTCCGCCGCCTACTCGCGTCCCGCGCCGGCGGCGACGGTGCGAGGCCGGAGCCGAGTCGACCGACGGAGGCAACCGTCCGTGAGGTGCGCTACGCCGGGCGAATCCTGACGGCGGGCGAGGAAGCGCAGGCGAAGCAGTTCATCGACTTCATCCGCCGCAAGGGCTGAACCGAACGCCTCGCGGCCGCTGGGACCTTCGCCGCTGGTGCCGGTCGTGGTGGATTCGTAGCGTTGTCGGTGCCGGCCCCACCGTGCGAGGTTGGCGTGCGGCAGGAGGTCGAAGATGCGGGTGCTCGTCGCTGTTGGTTCGAAACACGGGGCCACGCTGGAGATCGGTGCCGCCATCGGATCGACGCTTGCCGACATGGGCCTGCATCCGGCGGTGGTGGCGACGGACGATTCCGAACGCCCCGACGACTACGACGCCGTGGTGCTCGGCAGCGCCGTCTATGCAGGGCATTGGGTGAAATCCGCCGTCGAATATGTCGAACGGCATCGAGAGGCGCTTGCCTCCCGGCCGGTCTGGTTGTTCTCGAGTGGCCCGATCGGCGATCCGCCCCGCCCGGACGAGGAGCCGGTCGACGTCGCAGACATAGTCGAGGCCACCGGCGCCATCGACCATCGCATTTTCGCCGGCAAGATGGACAAGGGCGCGTTGAGTTTCGGCGAGAAGGCAATTGCGCTGGCGTTCCGCGCTCCCGAGGGTGACTTCCGCAACTGGACTGCGATCCAGCGGTGGGCGCAGGAGATCGCCCGAAAGCTGGCCGCCGAGTCCGGCACCGCTCGCTGACACCAGTCAGATCAGCCGGTGTTGCGGAGCCCGGCCGCCAGCCCGTTGACGGTGAGCAGCAACGCCCGCGACAGGGATGCGTCGGGTTCGGCTGCGTTGCGTGAACGCTGCAAGAGCCCCGCCTGCAGGTAAGAAATCGGGTCGATGTAGATGTCCCGGATGCGCAGGGTGCGCTGGAGCACCGGATATCGCTCGAGAAGGCTCTCTTGCCCCGTCACCCCGAGGATCTCTCGCAGCGTCGTGGCGTGCTCTTCCCTGATGATGTCGAACACGTGGCGGTATTCCGGCTCGACCAATGTCGTGACGTAGCGCTCCGCCACCGCAAGATCGGTCTTGGTGAGCGTCATCTCCACGTTGGCGACAAAGGTCCGGAAGAACGACCACTCCGCATACATGTGATCGATGTCGTCGCCCAAGCCCGCGGCTCGTGCGGCCGCCAGACCGGTACCAACGCCGAACCAGCCGGGAACGATCTGGCGCGATTGCGTCCAGCCGAACACCCACGGGATGGCGCGCAGGCCGCCGAGGCCGACGTTGTCGTCGCCACCACCGGGTCGGCGTGCCGGGCGGGAACCGATGTTCATGGCTCCCAACTCCTCGACGGGGGTCGACGTCACGAAGTACGGAACGAGGTCCGGGGAATCGACGAGGCTGCGGTAGGCCTCGAATGCTGCATCGGAGATCGCATCCATCGCCGCATCCCACCGTTGGAGGATCTCCGGCGTCTGCCGCGACGTCCGGTGGAGCAGCGAGGCCTCCAGCGTGGCCGCCAGTGCCAGCTCTAGGTTGGAGGCCGCCAGCGACGGCAAGCCGTACTTGTCGGCGATCACCTCGCCTTGCTCGGTGATCTTGATTCGTCCATCGACGGTGCCCCACGGTTGCGCCATGATCGCCTCACCGGTTGGTCCGCCGCCGCGTCCGACCGTGCCACCCCTGCCATGGAAGATGCGAAGCTCGACCCCGTGGCGCAGCGCTGCATCCCGTAGGTCCCGCGAGGCCTTGTAGAGCCCCCATTGCGAGCTGGTGATGCCGGCGTGCTTGTTGGAGTCGGAGTACCCCAGCATCACTTCCTGCAGGTCGCCGTTCAATGCGACGATCTGGCGGTACGGCTCGCAACGCAGCATCGCGTCGAGCAGTGGTCCGGCGTTGCGAACTTCGTCGATCGTCTCGAACAGCGGAACGAAGCCGATGCGGGCAAAGCCTGCTTGCAGATCGATCAGGCCCGCATCCCTGGCCAGAACGGCCGGGGCCAGGATGTCCTCGGCACCCGTGGTCTCGGAAACGATGTAGCTCTCCATGATGTGCTCGCCGAAGTGATCCAGGGCGCGGCGAATGGCGTGGAACGTCTCGAACGTCTTGGCCGCGTCGCTCTCGAGGGTGGTGGTGACCGACGCCAGCGGGCGGCGGCTGTGCAGCTCCTCTGTCAGGAGCGCGACCCGTCCTGGGCCATCGCTCGGGTAGTCCTCGCCGAGCCGCTCATAGAGCTGGCGAAGGGCCTCGTGGTGTGCCCTGGCGTGCTCCCTCACGTCCATCGTCGCGAGGTGGAACCCGAACGCGGCGACTCTTCTCCGCAATCGATCGAGCGAGCCGGTGGCGACCAGCTCGCCGTTGTGGAGCATGAGCGACTCGTGCATCACGGCGAGGTCGTCGAGCAGTTGACCCGGGTCGGAGTAGTCGAGGCCGGGGCGATGCGGTGTCTCCTCGGCGAGTCGCTTGCGGGTGTTGAGCAGACGCTGATGGATGAACGCGGCCTTCTGACGGTACGCCTCGCCCTTCGACAAATCCGAGAATACGGCGAAGGTCGAAGGCAAGTCCGCCGCGTCTGCCGCCAACGAGGCGGCGAGCGAGTCGCTGACCTCCACGATGCGGTCGGACGAGCTGATGTCGGTGGCCATCGCCTCGACGGCCGCGATCAGTTCTCGCAAGGCGTGATCGTGCTGCATGCGGAGCACGGCCGTAGTGACGGAAGGCGTCACGTTCGGGTTTCCGTCGCGGTCGCCGCCGACCCACGTGCCGAAGTGCAGCGGCCGCGCCCGCGAATCCAACTTTGCGCCCAATCGGGCGAGCTGATGGGCGAGCTCGTCGAAGAGGTCCCCGGCGACGTCTCGGAAGATCTCGTCGAAGTAGTAGATCGTGCTGCGCGCCTCGTCGATGGGCTTCGGGCGCTCCCGGCGGAGCTCGTCCGTCTGCCAGATCAAGTCGATCACTTCGGCCAGCCGGCGCTCGATGCGGGCCCGATCGGAGGCCGACAACCGGGGATCGGCGCGCTCGTCGAGCAACTCGGCGACACGATTGGTCTTGGTGAGGATCGAGCGGCGCGCCGCTTCCGTCGGGTGTGCGGTGAACACCGGTCGCAGCTCGAGCCGAGCCACGACGTCGTCGATGACCTCTTGCGAGATCCCGGCGTCGAGCACGCGGTCGACGGTCGATGCCAGCCAGCCCCGCTGTTCGGCACGGGCACCTTCCTCGTCGAGGCGGTGGGCCTGTTCGGCCACGTTGGCGAGGTAGAAGAACGCAGAGAAGGCGCGTACCAGCTGAATCGTCGTGTCGAGATCGATCTCGTTGAGCAGCGCGGTCAGCTCGTGGGACGCTGCATCGGGATCGTCGCGAGTCCCGCTCTCGTCGCGGATACGTTTGGTGAGCGCTCTCACCCGCTCCACGAGCTCCAGGAGACCAGGACCCTCCTGCCGCACGAGCGTTTCGCCGAGCAGATTGCCCAGCAAGCGGATGTCGGTACGGAGCCTGGCGTCGCGGTCCGAGCGGAGATCTGACATGGCGGCGAGCGTAGCGGGGCGCCGCCGTGGCGCAGCGCGGTCTACTCGTACGCCTCGGAGCGACTGCGGAAGTGGCGTTCGATCGCGACCCACAGCGTGCGTGCGATCGGGTGAAACACGATCGGAACGAGCGCATTGACCGCGATGACAGTGACCAGGAGACCCGTCCACGGAACGTCTGGCCACGTCAGCACGATGCCCAGGATCAACACGACGAGAAACGTGCCCATCGTCACGGCGAGGTTGATGAGCATCGCCCCCAGCCAGTAGCCCTCAGATCGTTCGAAGTGCATGCCACAGCGGGGGCAATCCGCCACCATCGACACCCAATACTTGTAGATGCGGTTGCTGCCGCAGCGCGGGCAGCGCGCCGTGGCGCCACGCCAGAGCGCTCGGAGCAGCGGAGGGCGTTCGATGACTTCCATGACGAGGCAGGCTACCGGTCGGCTCGTGACTCCCAGCCGACGCCGTGCGCAGATTTCTGCACGGACAGCGGGCCTAGCATCACCCGCGTCTCGTCGAGCGGGAAGAGCCATGAGCCGACCGATGGTGGTGATTGCTGAAGCGGTGGCCGACGCGGCCGTCGCTGCGCTGTCCGAACGCGTCGACGTGGATGTGGCAACGCAGTGCTCGCCGGCAGAGTTGCTGGAGCGAATGGGTGCGGCCTCCGGCCTGATCGTCCGCTCGGCCACCCAGGTCGACGCCGCGCTGATCGATGCGGCGCCGGGGCTACAGGTGATCGGCCGCGCCGGCGTGGGAGTCGACAACATCGATGTTGCGGCGGCGACCGCTGCCGGGGTCATGGTGGTCAATGCACCGGACGCCAACACCGTCTCGGCTGCGGAGCACACGATGGCGTTGTTGCTGGCACAGGCTCGCCGGATCGCAGAAGCCGACGCCTCGCTGCGGGCCGGGGCGTGGGATCGCAAGCGCCTGAAGGGCGTCGAGCTGAGCGGGAAGACCCTGGGCATCCTGGGACTGGGGCGGATCGGGACGCTGGTCGCCATGCGGGCAAGCGCCTTTGGGATGCGAATCGTCGCGTACGACCCCTACGTCAGCGACGAGCGCGTGCGTGCCATCGGAGCCTCGAGTGCTTCGCTCGATGAGGTGTTCGCGCACGCCGACTTCATCACGATCCATCTGCCCCGCACCGCGGACACGCTCGGCCTCATCGATGCTGGAGCCATTGCGTCGATGAAGCCGGGGGTGAGGATCGTCAACGTCGCGAGGGGTGGCCTCGTCGACGAGGCGGCGCTGGCCGACGCGATCCGTCGCGGTCACGTCGGCGGAGCCGCATTCGATGTTTTTGCGAAGGAACCGACAACAGAGAGCCCGCTCTTCGAGCTCCCCGAGGTCGTGGTGACTCCGCATCTCGGAGCATCGACCCAGGAAGCGCAGGACAAGGCGGGGCTGGCCGTCGCCCGCGCCGTCCTCGCGGCGCTCGACGGCGAGTTGGTCCCCTCCGCCGTCAATCTCTCCCTCGGCGGTCGGATCGACGACGCCGCGCGGCCCTACGTCCGCCTCACCGAGGGGCTGGGCCAGGTGTTCACCAGCTTCGCACACGGCCTCCCGGGCGAACTCGCAGTGTCGGCGCGCGGCCGTGACGTGGAGGAGATGGTGCCCGCAGTGGCGCTCGCTGCGATGAAAGGCATGCTGCTCGAGGCGACCGATGAGCCGGTGTCGTACGTCAACGCTCCCGTGCTCGCAGCTCGCCACGGCATGAAGGTCCTGGAAGAGAGCGTGCCCGAGGCCGAGGACTACCGGGCGGTGATTCACCTGAGTGGAAAGGTCGAGGGCGTCGATCGCGAGATCGCGGGGACGGTGATGGCGCACAAAGGCCCGGTGCTCGTCAGCGTCGATGGCTACGAGATCGAGTTTCCAATGACCCGCCACATGCTGCTCGTGCGCAATGCGGACACACCGGGTGTCATCGGCCGCGTGGGCACGGCGCTGGGGGATGCCGGGGTCAACATCTCGGACATGGCGGTGGGGCGTGGGCCGGATGACGGGGCGATGATGGGCATCAGCATGGATCAAGAGGTCCCGCCCGGTCTGCTCGATCGAATCCGGGCGCTCGAGGGTGTGCTGGCTGCCCGGTACATCCAGCTGCGCTAGACGAGCCAGGTCACGATCGCCCCGGCAGCCAAGCCGTACAACCCGGCCACCACGTCGTCTGCAGTGATCCCGATTGGTGCGGGCAACGCCTCGGCTCGCTTGACGCCGGGCAGCACCTTGAAGATGTCGGCCAGTCGCGCCACTCCCCATGCAACGAACCAGGCGAGCCCCGCCATCCCGATGACGGCGACCAGGGCGCCCGCTACCTCGTCGATGACGATCCAGCCGGGGTCCTCGTTCCGGCGGGATGCCGGAGCCGACGCCCAGACCGATACGGCGATGACGAGCACGGCGATCATCACATCGACCCACAGGGGCGACCGCCAGGCGACGATACCGATCAGACCGCCCACGACGGCGCCAAAGGTTCCCGCGCCCCTGTCCGAGCCCCAGAGACGCCGTGGTATCCACCCGGATCCGAAGCCGGCGGCAACCCAGCGCCGCAAGGGCCCGTCTCCGTGGACTTCTGTGTGCGGCTCGGTCACGTTGGCAAGCTACCCGGCGGCTGCGAAGACTGCAGCATCTTCGTGAAACGAACCGAGCTCCCCGGGCGGATTGCCGAGGTGCCAGGCGAGCGGAACGTCTGCGGGGAGGGCCGCGAGCTGGTCGCCCGGCGCCCTGCCGGTCAACTTCGTTCCACCGGGACGTCGACTCTCATTGCCTCGCCTCCGCACGGCCGCCAACCGTAGCGAGCCGGAGGCGCAGTAGCCTCGCCGCCGCACGCAACCACGAAGGAGCCGCCCATGCGCCCGGACCAGCTCGGTGACCACGCCACTCCGTCGGATCCCCGCATCCACCCCGGGGGCGACCGTGTTGCGTTCGTCGTGTCGCGTATGGACCTTGAAGCCGATCGATACCTTCGCCGCATCTGGCTCTGGGACGGCTCCGGAGCCCGTCCGCTGACTGCGGGTCCGGGCGACGTACGTCCCCGCTGGTCGCCCGATGGTGCGGAGCTGCTCTTCCTCCGCACCGGCACCGAGGAGGGCGCCAAAGCGCAGGTTGCCGTGTTGCCGATCGCAGGGGGAGAGGCGGAACTGGTCACGGACTTCGAGCTCGGCGTGTCGGAGGCGGAGTGGTCGCCGGACGGTTCAGAGATCGCCGTGGTGGCCGCCGAGTGGATTCCGGAGCTGGCGGACCTCGAGGAAGACGAGCGAAAGCGACGCTCCCGGCGCGTGACCCGCGTCCCATACCGGGGCGACAACCGCGGCTGGGTGGGGGATCGCCGCAATCATCTCTGGCTGGTCGACCCCTCGGGGATGGCCGAGCCTCGGTGCCTCACGCCCGGCGACGACGACGAGGGCGGCGTCGCATGGAGCCGTGACGGGAGCGAGCTCGCCTTCGTGAGCCGGCGCCACGAGGACCGTGAGCTCGACCCCGGCGGCCAGATCTTCACGGTGGCGGTCGCCGGCGGCGCAGCGGCCGCCCGCACGCCAGTGGGCACGTGGCAACTCCCGACCTACGCACCGGACGGGACCCTTCACGCCATTGGAGATCCCGATCCGTGGGCCTGGCCAGGCGTTCCCGTCCTCCGGCGCATCGACGATGAGCTGTCGGATCTCACCGGCTTCCTCGACCGCAGCATCATGACCTTCGCACCGCCGATGGCGCCGGCCGGGCCGCAGTGGCTCGACGATGGCAGCGCGCTGTGCCTTCTCGAGGACGAGGGCCGGATTCGCGTTGTCCATCTGACCTACGGCTACGCGGCCGTCATGGTTGGCGGCGACCGCGTGGTCACCGGAGCCTCGCCGCGGCAGGACGGTTCGGCGTTTGCGTTCACCGCCACCACCCCGACCGACCCTGGCGAGCTGTGGTGGTGGGAAGACGGTACGGAGCGGAGACTCACCTCCCTCAATGATGCATTCCGCGAGGCGACGGTGTTGGTCGAACCGCAGTCGTTCACGATCGAGCACGATGGGGTGTCCGTTGCGGGCTGGATCTACCTGCCCGAGGGTGACGATGGCGTCCCGGTCCTGTTCAACATCCACGGCGGTCCTGCAACGCAATACGGCTACGGCTTCTTCGACGAGTTCCAGGTCTACGCCGGCGCCGGCTACGGCGTCGTCGCCATCAATCCCAGAGGATCCAGCGGGTACGGGCGTGAGCACGTCGCAGCCGTGGTCGGACGGTGGGACGAAGAGATGCCGCCCGATCTCGCCGACCTGCTGGCAGCGGTGGATTCCGCTGCCGCGGTCGAGCCTCGTCTCGACACCGCCCGCATGGGCGTCATGGGCGGTTCCTACGGGGGTCTGATGACACTGCGCGTGGCCGCGGCGGATTCTCGCTATCGCTCCTCGGTGGCCGAAAGGGGCCTGTACTCCTGGCCGTCGTTCGCCGGGACGTCCGACATCGGGATGTGGTTCGGCAAGGCGTACCTGGGGTTCCACGTCCACGAGGATCCGATCCGAACGTGGATGTCGAGTCCGCTCGCCCACGCAAGCAAGGTCGAGACGCCGATGCTGGTGCTGCATTCCGAGACCGATTGGCGTACCCCCATCGAGCAGGGCGAACAGCTCTTCGCTGCGCTGAAACACGCCGGCGTCGAGACCGAGATGGTGCGGTTCCCCGCAGGCGAGGGTCACGAGCTCAGCCGCAGCGGTTCTCCGCAGCACCGGGTCGAGCGATTCGAGATCATCCTGGAATGGCACGATCGACACCTGCGATGATCGCGACCTTGCGGAGGCGCAGCGCCTTATTGGCGGGCGCAACGCCAGCGGATACAGTTGCGGTTTGACCGACCGCCGGAGGAATCTTCCATGACCGCCCAGTCCGCCCCGCCCGCTCCGAACGCCCCCTTTGGCAGCGTGTTTGCGAGCACGATGGCGGTAGCCGAATGGGCAAACGAGGAGTGGAGTGCCGCCAGGCTCGATCCCGTGGAGCCGTTCGCCATGCATCCGGCGACGCACGTGCTGCACTACGGCAGCGCATGCTTCGAGGGGCTCAAAGCGCATCGTGGTCTCGACGGCAAGGTACGGGTCTTCCGGCTCGACGCCCATGTGCGACGGATGCAGCGATCGGCCGAGATCCTCATGCTGCCCGCACCGCCGGTCGACATGTTGACGGAGATGGTCATCGACGTCGTTCGTGCGTGTCTCGACGAGGTGCCGGCATCGCCCGGTTCGCTCTACCTGCGACCGACGCTGGTCGGAACCGTTCCGAATATCGGGGCTGCCGCGGTGCCGTCGACGACGGCCTTGCTCTACGTGCTCGCCAGCCCGGTTGGCGACTACTTCGCCGGAGGCATCCGCCCGCTCAAGCTCATGATCGAGACCCAGCAACCCCGTACGACCCCGCAGTTCGGGATGGTCAAATCCGGAGCCAACTACGTCATGGCCCTCGGTCCGACGATGCGGGCCAAACGGGAAGTTGGCGCCGACCAGGTGCTGTTCGCACCCGACGGCAAGATTCAGGAAACCGGCGCTGCCAACTTCCTGATGATCGACGCCGGCCAGATCATCACTCCTGCGCTGAGCGAGGCGTTCCTCCACGGCGTCACCCGAGACTCGGTGCTCGCACTCGGTGCAGATCTCGGGTACCACGTCGAGCAACACGATTCGCTGACCGTTGACGAACTGCTCGCGTGGTCCCGACGGGACGACGCCGAGGCCGCGTTGTCGGGCACTGCGGCCGTGCTCGCCTCCGTCGGCAGCCTGGTCGTCGACGGCGAGGACATGGCAGTGGGGAGCGGCAACGTTGGGAATGAGACGCTGCGGCTGCGCAAGGCGCTGACCGACGTTCACGTCGGCGCCGCCGAAGATGCACACGGCTGGCTCACGCTCGTCGAATAGGCCAGATCCGGCCAGATCTGCCCGTGTCGCAGAGCCGGTAGCATCGCCGCAGACACACGAGGTGCCATGGGACAGCAGCCCAACATCGAGCTCGAGATTTCAGACCTGCCGCGGCCGCGGCCGGCGCCGGACGCGGCGCGGCGGTGGAAGCCGCAGCGGCCCGGCGAGATGCTCTCACCGGCCGAGGTTCCGTGGGGCGGAGCGTTCGGGACGACCGGTCCCGACACGGGATTTGTCTATCGACTCATCAAGGAGCACACGCTCGAGATGGCGGAAGGTGAGGACCACCACAACGCCGAGGCCGGCATTGCGGCACTGGCCGGCGCCCGCGCCTCGCACTTCGGGCGGGCACCGACGGGTCGCGACGTCGACGTCGCCATGACCATCCTCGGGTTCGCCTCGATCGGTGCCCCGGACAGCCTGATCGAAGGGCTGCGCAAGGATCGCCAGGACTGGCTCGCCAATCTCGGTCATGATGCGTCTCGTGCGCGGGCACTGGTCGCCGCCGTGCCGATCGAGAACCTGGCGGCGCCGATCGAAGACCTCCGCGCCCGAATGGCAGCGGGGGAGCGGCTCATCCTGCGGTGACCGTACGCAACACGTCGAGCGACGGAGTATTGAGATGAAGATCGTGCGCGTGGATTCCGAGGTCGACGACATCACGTACGGCGCGGTCGAACCGGAAGGCATCCGTCTCCACCGCGGCTCGCCGTTCATTGCCTGGGAGCCGACCGAGACGGTCGTGAGCTGGGAGCACGCTCGGCTGCTGGCGCCGGTGATTCCCACCAAGATCGTTGCGGTCGGGAAGAACTACGTCGACCATGCCGCCGAGATGGACAGCGACGTTCCGGAGCAGCCCCTGATCTTCCTGAAGCCGCCGACGTCGGTGGTCGGTCCGCTGCAGTCGGTCCGCCTGCCGGCGGTTTCCGAGAACGTCCACCACGAGGCCGAGCTGGCCGTGGTGATCGGCAAGGTGACGAAGAACGTTGCCATCGAGGACGTCGGGCCCCACATCCTCGGCTACACCGCCGCCAACGACATCACCGCACGCGACCTGCAGCGCAGCGACGGCCAGTGGTCGCGGGCCAAGGGCTTCGACACGTTCTGCCCGCTGGGCCCGGCCATCGACACCGAGTTGGATCCCCAGGAAGGTCTCTCGGTCATCTGCCGCGTCAACGGCGAGATCCGTCAGAGCGGATCGACCAGCGACATGGTGTTTGGTGTCGGCGAGATCGTGTCCTATATCTCTCACGTCATGACGTTGCTCCCCGGTGACGTGATTCTCACCGGCACGCCGGATGGCGTCGGCCCGATCGAGGTTGGCGATCGCGTCGAGGTCGAGATCGAAGGGATCGGCGTGCTGGTCAATCCGGTGATCGCCGGATGACCGCTCCGCGGCTGCGGTTCGCCCCGTCGCCCACCGGCTACCTCCATGTCGGAGGCGGCAGGACCGCGTTGTACAACTGGCTGTACGTGCGCAACCACGGTGGCACCCTCATCGTCCGCAGTGACGACACCGACCGGGAGCGCTCGACGAAGGAATACGCCGACGACATCGTGTCGAGTCTTCGCTGGCTCGGGCTGGATTGGGACGAGGGCATCGAGGTCGGTGGCCCCCACGGCGAGTACCACCAGAGCCGGCGGCTGGAACGCTACCGGGAGGTCGCCCAGAACCTGGTGGAGCAGGGCAACGCCTATTACTCGTTCGCCACTCCCGAGCAGCTGGAACAGTTTCGCAACGAGGCCATGAAGGAGGGTCGATCGCCCGCGTACGACGGGCGATTCCGGGTTTCCGACGAGGAAGCCCAGCGCCGTCTTGCTGCTGGTGAGACCGCGCCGATCCGGTTTGCCGTCCCCCGGCCGGGTGAAACGGCCTTCCACGACGTCGTGCGCGACGACGTGCGCTTCGATCACGGGCAAGTCGACGACTTCGTGATCCTGCGCTCGGACGGAACGCCGACCTACCACCTCGCCAGCACCGTCGACGATGTCGACTTCGAGATCACCGACGTCGTGCGGGGGGAGGATTTGCTGGCGTCGACGCCGAAGCACATCCTCTTGACAGGGGCGATGGGCCACGAGCCAGCGACCTACGCCCATCTGCCCCTTCTCATGGGTCCGGACGGCGCCAAGCTCTCCAAGCGCCACGGCCACACGTCGATCACCGCCTACCGCAGCGAGGGGTACCTTCCGGAAGCGGTCCTCAACTTCCTAGCGATCTTGTCGTGGTCACCCGGCGACGACGAGGAGATCGTCTCGCTCGACACCATGGTGCAGCGGTTTGATCTCGACGCCGTATCGAAGAACCCGGCGACCTTCGATCTCGCCAAGCTCGAG
>DATHZQ010000032.1:0-3852 GCA_035458525.1 Acidimicrobiia bacterium | reverse complement strand
GACGGCGCCGGAGTCTGCAGCAACCGTTGCTCCTGACCCGGTTGATCCGATTGCCGTCGTCATGTCCTCGATCGACGCCTACAACGCGGGCGACGCCGAGGAGTGGCTGTCGCACTTCTCCGAGGATGCAACCATCGCCGGGTTCCGGAGAGCTGACGCGGCCGCGGCGTTCGCCCCGGTGTTTGCTGCCAACGCAGTACGCACCACTGCCGAACCGTGCCGCGTGGTCGAGACGGGTGCAGACGGGAGCTCCACGGTCGAATGTGACCACGTGGAGGTAAACGACTTCAACGGCCCAGCCGGCTTCGTCCACCCCGATACCGCCGCTTACAGCGTCGACGCAGATGGCCTCATCGGCTTCTACAGCGTTCCCACCTCCGTCGACTATCGAGCAGTCACACGGTACGAGACAGGTTTCTGGTTCTGGCTGGAGGAAACGCATCCGGATGTGTTCGCCCGGATCGAATCCGAGCTCGTCGCAACTGGACAAAGCCCACCAGGCGCCGGCGGCAAGTTCCCCGAGACGGTGGCGGACATGGAGCTCTCACTGCAATATGTCGACGAGTTCGTCGCCCAGTCGGATGCCTATCCCATCGACAGGGCCGGCGAACAAGCGCTCGCCGTCGTGCTGTCCTCGATCGATGCATACAACGCCGGCGATATGGAGGCCTGGCTGGACCACTTCACTCAAGATGCGGCGATCTTCGGTGCGTCCCGGTTGACGGCGACAGCTGAACACGCACCGTGGCTGGCTGCGGGGTCGCAGTTCACGATCACGGAGCCTTGCAGTCCGGACGGGCTCAGCTCAGACGGACAGCCGGTTATCGATTGTCGCATCGACGAGACGAACGCCTTCCACGGCCCCGGCGGCATCACCAACAGCCTGGCGGCCACGTTCACCGTGTCCGAGGAGGGGATCAGCCTGGCGGCGCCTGCTGACTTCGGCTGGGCCAACTGGAGCCGTTTCAACAGCCGCTTCTGGGTGTGGCTCGAGCAGGCACACCCTGACGTCTTCGACGAGATCGAGCTCACGGTCGGCGCTTCTGGCACCGACAACTCGAACCAACGCATGCCGCAGACGGCCGAGGCGATGGCGATCGCTCTGCAGTTCGTCGACGAGTTCGTGGCGCAGTCCGACGAGTATCCGATCGTTGCCGAGGAGTAGCACAAGCGGGCGCTATCCGAGTAACGCCTCCACCGACGGCAACCGCACGCCGGTGGCAGTGCGAACTCGGTCGTAGGTGCCGGCGATGGCGCCCACCTGATCCCGCATGAGCTGGGCGGCCTCGGGGCGCATTCCCATCGCCTCGGGGCCTGCGTGAAGCGAGACAGCGATGGAGAACAGTCGCTTCATGGCAGCCGCCGCGTCGAAGAACACCATGCCGGGCAGCGGGCCCGATGAGCGTTCGTACTCGGCCCGCACGACGTCGGCCCCCTGGGACTCGGTCATGAGCAAGCTCGTCCAGGCGACGTCGAAACGGGGATCGGACACGCCGACTTGCGTCCAGTCGACCACCCACGCCGAACCTTCGTTGCCCACGAGTACGTTACCCACGTGATAGTCGAGATGGACGACGGCTGGTTCGATTCGCGGAAGACCATCCAGCCGCTCCCCCAGCCAGCCGAGCAGTGCGCCGAAACCTGTCAACGGAAAGCGATCGACGTGCCGCTTCCAGTCGGCGAGGGTGCGCTCCGCCGCCCTGCCGGCGGCGAGTTCGGCGTGATCCGCGGCGGGAACGAACGGCCGCCAGTCGACCTCGTGTAGCTCACGAAAGAGCTCCACGAACATCGAACGGCGCTGGGCGTCATCTCGCACAGCGTCCCACCCCCATTCTGCGTCGCCGGACACGAACTCCATCACCATGAAGGGTCGCCCCAGCGGCTCATCGCTTGGTTCGACGACGACAACTTGCGGAACCGGATAGTCCGCCTCCCCGAGCAGCTTCATCCCGTGGAACTCGTTGGTCGCCTTGTCGGGTCCCTGATCGCCTACGTACAACCGCAGCACGAGCTGCTTGGTGGTGCGCTGACCGCCGGCGCCATGGGTCAGCGCGAAGCGGTGGAGATCGCTCTCCCACCCGGCCCGCAGGCTTGCAAAGTCCGTCACCACCGGATCGATCCAATCCGGCCGGGCGCTCTCCAACCAACTCGTCAGGGATGCGACATCCACGGCGCCTGAGCCTATCCCCGTCCGCTCTAGCCTTGGCCCACCTCGACCCAAAGGAGCGCCATGGCACACCGGATCGACGCCGACCTCTTGCTGCCCGGTAAGGGCGACCCCGTGCCGAACGGCTCGGTGGTGATCGACGGCGGAGGCATCACCTATGCCGGGCCGGCATCCGGTGCGCCGTCCGTCGACGGCACGACGACGAAGGTCGCCACCGTGCTCCCAGGATTGTGGGAGTGCCATGGCCACTTCACCGGCATCGTCCGCGCCGACCTCGAACACGAGGCCAAGGAGCCCGTTGCGGTGAAGACTGCCCGGGCCATGAAGGATGTGCATGCGACGCTGGCGGCCGGCGTGACCTCGGTGCGGGAAGTGGGCGGCCTCGGCATCTATATCGATCGCGCCATCACCGAAGGACACGCCCAGGGACCAAAGATCTACGGAGCAGGTTCGATCCTGTCGACGACGGGGGGCCATGCCGATGCCCATGGGTTGCCGCTCGCATGGATGAACGGGCTTCACGAGACGGAGGCCTTCGCCTGTTTGGCCGACGGCGTCCCGGAGTGCCTCAAAGCCGTACGCCGCCAGCTTCGCAAGGGAGCCTCCGTCATCAAAGTCTGTGCCTCGGGTGGCGTCGCCAGCGAGCTGGACCATCCCATCCATCAGCAGTTCTCCGACGAGGAGCTGCGTGCGATCGTCGACGAGGCGGGCCGAGCGGAGCGGGCCGTGGCCGCTCACTGCCACGGCAAGCCGGGGATCATGGCAGCGCTGCGGGCGGGCGTGAAGACGATCGAGCACGGCAGCTATCTCGATGAGGAGGCAGCGGACGCGATGAAGGAGAGCGGTGCCGTGCTCGTACCAACCCGGTTCATCATCCAGGAGCTGCTGGGCATGGAGGCGGTGCTGCCGCCGTACATTTACCGCAAGGCGGTCGAGATCGCCGATCGTCACGAGCTGGCGATGAAGATCGCCGTCAGCGCCGGCGTCACCATCGCCACCGGCTCGGACATCATCCTCTCCGGATCGATGTATGGCCAGAACAGCCGGGAAGTGCGCCACCTGATCGAAGCCGGCATGACGCCGCTCGAAGCCGTCGAAGCGGCGACCGCCAACGGGCCGCTGACCCTCGGACCCAAAGCCCCGATGTCCGGCCAGCTGCGTGAGGGCTACGACGCAGACGTGATCGCCTTCGATGGCGATCCGCTCGCCGATCTCGACGTCTGGGGCGACGCTTCCCGAGTGACCCACGTCTGGAAAGGCGGAGAGCTGGTCAAGTCGCCGGCGTGACAGGTCCGGATCGGCGAGTGCTGCTGGCGCTCGACCGGCGGCCAGGGTTGGACAGCGATGGCTTGCGACGGGCAACGCAGCTTGCGGCGCCGACGCTCGACGTATCACTGCGCAAGCTGGTTCGCATGCGGCTGGTGACGCAAGATGCCGACGGGTCGATTCGCCTCACTGCCCGAGGGCGACGCAGGGCCAGAGAGCTGCGAACCTCGGAGTGACTTTCCTGTAGTCCCTGTCCTGTAACGGTTTCTGTCATGCGCGGCAGGTACGTTGCGGGGTATGGAGTTGTTCACGGACAGTGTGTCGATCGACCGCCTGGAGCAGGTGCTGTTGCAGGGCGAGTCGCTGATCGCCCAGATCCGGGCCCGCCAAGCCGAGGCCCTGGCCCGGTTGCGGCACAC
>DATHZQ010000031.1:0-18547 GCA_035458525.1 Acidimicrobiia bacterium | reverse complement strand
CCGTCGATCATCAGTTCGGCGCCGGTCATGAAGCTCGATGCGCTCGACGCCAGGTAGACCGCGGCGCCTTCGAAGTCGGCGGGTTCTCCCCAGCGGCGCATCGGGGTGCGGGCCATGGCGAACATGTTGGACTTCTCGTCGGCCTGGACCTCCTCAGTCATCTCGGTGGCAATCCAGCCGGGCGAGATGACATTCACCCGGATCCGGTGGCGCGCCAGGCGCACGGCCAGTGATTTGGCGAGCTGCAGCACGGCACCCTTGCTCGCCGTGTAATGCGGCGCCGTCGGCAAGCCGAAGTGGGCGGCCAGCGACGCCGTGAACGCCATCGATCCGCCCTCACCCTGCGCGATCATCTGGCGGGCCGCCGCCTGGGCAACATGGAACACGCCCGTGACATTGACGTCCATCACCCGGTTCCACTCGACGACGTCCATCTCTTCGAAACGCACCCCGCCGCTCGTCCCCGCATTGGCGAACAGCGAATCGACGCGCCCGAAACGCTCCACGGTCGCGGCCATGGCGGCATCGACGCTGGCCCGGTCCGCCACGTCACACTGGATACCGGCTGCGGGACCCAGCGACTCCAGCTCCGCCACAGCATCACGGTTTCGCTCCGGATCCCGCGACCACACCGATACGGACGATCCCGCCTTGGCGAGCCCGCGCGCCAGCCCGAGTCCGATGCCTCGGTTGCCGCCGGTGACGACCGCAACCCGTCCTGTCAGATCAAAAATCTCCATGCAACGGAGCGTAGACGGAGCGACCCCGACAGCACCGCGTCACCCCGCCTCGGTCGCCTTGGCGTCGATCGCCGCCTGCACGTACGGCGCCAGCCCGTGCGCAAACCCATCCCAGTAGGCAGAGAACCGTTCGTCGGTGACGTACAGCTCGCCGAGATCGCGATGCACCTCGTACGAGCACGGGTAGAACCAGCGATCGATGTGCAGGCGGTGTCGCTCCGCAACGGCCGTCGCCTCGGACGACTCCGCGGCCGCCTCACCGAGCATGGCGGCGGCGAACGCCCGGGCGATCTCCTCGCCCTCGGCCGTGATCACCTTCTACTGCTCCTTCGAGTAGCTGCCGGTGCGCCGCTTCGACTCGTCCATCAGCTCGCCCGACCAACGCGCCTCAGCCTCAGCCTGGTGAGCCGTTGGATCGAAGTCCCCAAACACCTTGAACATGTCCTCGGCGTTCATCCGGATCCCTCCTTCGTGCGCCCCGATCGATGGCGGCCTTCATTGCCTGGAGATGAGCGGTACGGCGTTCCAGCAGATCACGCTGCGCACGCAACGTTGCGGCCCGGTCGCACTCTGGAGAATCCAGAAGCGCCCCGATCTCCGCGAGCTCGAAACCGAACTCGCGATAGAACAGGAACTCCTGCAGCCGCTCGAGATCAACCTGCGTGTACAACCGATAGCCGGCGTTGGAGCACAGGCTCGGCGACAGCAGCCCAATCTGGTCGTAGTGATGCAGGGTGCGAACCGTGACCCCGGCAAGCCGGGCCGCGTCGCTGACGGTTCGGGACGACATCGGCACCTCCATCGAAGCGCACGGTAAGGCCTCACGTTACGTCAGGGTCAAGCGAGAATCCGGGTCAGGACGCGGAACGAGCGGGGTCACCCCCTGGGACCCCGCCCGCCCTAGCCGGGCTCACCACATCCGAAGATGCAGCTGAGGGGACAGCCCGGCTGATTCCGGACCCCCAAAGGATGTGTCTGAGCGAACAGGACGCCACGAAAACGACGGCATCACTGCCGGCTCAGCCAGGTGTGACACTTGTCGAGACGGCCCTTGTCTCACAGGTGCCAAGAGATTTCCCCCGGTGGCCCACCCAGCGACGCCCTACGAATCGCTGTTGACATTATTCACAGCACCGATGCCGTGCCGGCCGAAAGACCGGACGACCAATGTGCCATGGATTGGTCACTAGGTCAAATAGATATCCACAGGCAAAAACCGCGGGCTGGGATCCCTCAGGGTTGACCCTGGACCGCTATCGGGGTTATCGGGTCCGGTACAGGGCAACTCCTCATACCGGCAACGCCCCCAGTGGCGCACGATATGGGCATGGTCACCACAACACACACCCCGCAAACCACTGCGGAACAGCGGCGGCTCGCCCGCCCCCGCAACAACCGCGTCCTCGCCGGCGTTGCGGCCGCGATCGCCACGGCAACGGGAATCGCCACCGGGTTCGTTCGGCTTGCATTCTTGGCGCTGACCTTCCTCGGCGGCTTCGGCGTGCTGCTCTATGCAGTCATCTGGGTGCTGCTGCCGTCGGACGATGCCGATGCCTCCCCCGCGGAGCACTGGCTCGCCAATCTCCGCACGCCCGGGCGGCGAACCGGCGCCGTGCTCATCGGTGCTGCAGCGCTCGTAGTGCTGCTCCCGTTTGCCCCCCTTGCCGTGATCGCAGCCGGTGCGCTGCTCATCGTCGGCCTGTACCTCACCCGCAACAACAACGAGTCCTGAGGAGTATCCATTATGCGTATCGGCAAATTGCTCGCTGCAATATTTGGAAGCCTGATCCTGCTCTCCGGTGCCGCCATGACCACCGGCGGCGCCATCGCTTTGGCCGTCACCGACGGAAACGGCTGGATCAATGCGCCGACGGCACGAGTCGAAACCGACACCGCCGCCGTCGTCGGCGCCGACATCTATCTCGATCTGGGCGATGCCATCGACGAACAGACCTATGTGAGTTTCAGCGACATCCCGGCCCGCATCGAGGTCGACAGCCGCAACGGCAAGGACGTCTTCATCGGCGTCGCCGCTGCGGAAGACGTGGCCTCGTACCTCCGAGGCACTGCCCACGCCAGGGCCGACTTCTTCGACGACGACATCGAGCTGTTCACGAGCGACGGAGGCACCGTGCTGGTCTCACCGGCGGCGCAGCCTTTCTGGGTGGCTTCGGCCACCGACGGGTCGCTCGACTGGGACCTCGAGTCGGGCAACTGGTCGGTCGTCATTGCGAATGCCGACGGCTCGTCCGGCGTCGACGTTGCGGTCACCGGCTCAGCCCGGATCCCGTTCGTCGAAGCCATCGGCATCGGCCTGCTGGTGTTCGGCGTCATGGCCATCGTCGGCGGTGCCGTGATGCTCTACTTCGGTGTGCGCTCGGACCCCCGGGCCCAGTGGGCCACTCCGGCTCAGCCGACACCCCCGGCACCATCCGACACGACCAACGAGCCGGTGATCGTCTCGTGACTCGAATCTTGCCGCAGGTCTCTGGTCTCCCCCCACCATCGGTGGGGGGAGACCATCGCGCGCGATTGCCGTCATCGGCATTCGCACAGCTAGCGGTTCTCGACTTCGCCGGTGGTGACTTCGCCCAGGTCCGCCGCTTGGCCGAGCAGAATCGCATCCAGCGTTGCCGTCAGCAGACTGAGGTCCACCGGCCCGCTCACCTTGGCGACGATGGTTCCGTCCCGATCGATGAAGAAGGTCTCCGGAACGCCGAGGACGCCGAACTCGAGCGATGCGCGAGATCGGTCGTCGTCGACGTATATCGTCTGTTCGCTCCGCCCCAGCTCGTCGAGGAAAGCGACGCCGTTGCCGGGCTGGTCTTGCACCATCGCGCCGACGAAGGTCACGCCGAGTTCGTCATACTGCCGGGCCGCAAACGTCAGCGCATCGTGCTCGACGCGGCAGGCGAGACACCACGAAGCCCAGAAGTTGACGACGGCGACGTCGCCCTCCAGATCGGAGAAGTCGAACGCTCCGTCTTCATCGAGGAGCGGCAACGTGATCTCCGGGACCGGCTGGCCGATGAGGGGCGACGCGGTGAGCGTGGGATCGGTCCCGAAGCGGCGACTGAACACAACGCCAAGAACGATCACCACGATGCCCACGATCACGACGATCCCGAACGGCAACAACCGGCGGGAGCGCTCGCTCATGACCCGGCCTCTCCCAGCAGTTCCTCCGCCTGCTCCCGGATCTCGTCCGGGATGGCCTCGAACGTCAGCAACATCTCGAAAGGTTCAATCGCACCGGCCGGATCGCCCAGCCCGAACATGCGGATGTTCCCCAGGAACCAGTACGCCTGGGCGTACTCGGGGGCGATCACGAGGGCACGAGTCACGAACGTCTCGGCGACGTCGGGTCTTCCGGAGAGATACGTCATCCATCCGACGCTCGACAGCGCCTCGGGATTGTCCTCATCCTGGTCGAGCACCGTCATGTAGTGCGGCAGTGCCTTGTCGAACTCCCCGGCTTCGAAGTAGCGCCCGGCGAGGGCGAGCCGCATGCCCACGATCTCTGGGTTTTCGGCGACGACCGCTTCCATCTCTTCATCGCTCACCGAAGCCAGATCCAGACCGCCTTGGACGACGTCCGTGGCGATCCCTCCGGTGACCAGCTCGCCCGGCGCCCGAGAGCGAACCGTCGCCAGGAGCAGGCCGGTGACGGCGGCGAAGCCGATGATGAGGATGGCAACGCCGGCGGTCATGCGTCGCCGGCTCGGGCCGACGTTCGCTTCCTCCCCGGCGCCGGCGCTCTCCAACGCCTCCTCGAGACGGAGGAGTTCGCTTCGATACGTCGAACGGAGCGACTCGGCGGTGCCTTCATCGAGATCACCGGCCGCCAGCTGCTCGTCGACGTCCGCGAGATCCTGCTCGACCTGCTCGATCTGCTCGCGCACGAGCTCGGCGCGGGACGTCATGCCTCCACCACCGACTGCGGTTCCGGCGCGGCAGCGGGCGTGGCCTCGTAAGCGACGCGGCGTCGCGAGACGATCGCTGCCGCACCGACGAGGAGCAGCACGACCGGCGCAAGCCACAACAGGGCACCCCATCCCGCGAACGCGGGGTCGAGCCGGACCCGCTCGCCGTAACGGGACTCGAAGAACGTGTAGATCTCATCGTCGGTCCAACCCTCGTCGACTTTCTCCGCGATGAACGCCCCGAGGTCCCGGGCGATCTGAGAGGGCGCTTCCGCGATCGACTCACCCGAGCAGAACGGGCAGCGTAGGTTTTGCGCCAGCGCCTGCGCCCGGGCGGTGTCGTCCACGGGTGCCGCGTTCCCCGGCTGCAGCCCGACGAGCATGACCACGACAGCCAGCGCTGCGATCCCCCAGCCGGCCCAGCGGCGCACCTCAGCCATCGCGCACCGCCACCCGCGCTTCCGACATGACGCCGCGCTCCGGTTTGCGCGCGGCCACCGACCACACGCCTCCGGCCACGACCACCATGCCGCCGCCCCACAGCAACCACATCATCGGGAAGACGAAAACGTCCAGCACGATCTCCTCGGCGCCGCCTCCGGCCAGCGACACGTAGACGTCCTCGACCAGCCCGGTGCGCACGTCGGGCGTGGCCACGGCCTGCGTCGAGTTGGGGTAGCGATTGAGCCGCGGCTCCATCGTGCGCACCTCGGTGGTGCAGTCGGCGCGGTAGAGAGTGAGCGACGCACCCTCGACTCGCCGGTTGGTCTCGGTGCGCACGAACGGCCCGTCGTAGGCCACGCAGTAGTCATCGACCACCACTCGCTCCCCCTCGGCGAGCCGGATCTCCGCACGCATCGCCAGCGCGGTCGAAGCGGCGATCGCGACCGCAACGAGCGCAAACCCGATGTGGGCGATCTGGCCACCCCAGTACCCGGGGTCCCTGCGCAGGATCCCTGTCGCCGCCGCAGCGCGAGATCCGTCGTTGCGGCGCAATCCGAGCTGCTGCCAGAAATGGCGGACGATGACCCCGATCACGAATGCGCCGAGGACCACGATGATCACCGTCGGCACGGAGCGCACTCCGACGACGACGGCGCCGGCGCCGACGACCAGGGCGATGCGCAGCGGCGTGCGGATGCGCTCCCAAACCACGGCACTGCTGGCCACGCGGTAAGGAGCGATCGGTCCGATGCCCATCGCCAGCAGCAACGCAAAGGCAATGGGCAGGGTCACTCGATCGAAGAACGGCCGGCCCACCGACACCTGCCTGCCCGAGAAGGCCTCGACGAGCAACGGGTACATCGTGCCGACGAGCACCGTGAACGCAAACAGCGTGAGCAGCAGGTTGTTGAGCAGGAAGACACCTTCCCGGCTCGACAACGATTCGAGCCGGGGGGACGAGGCAATCGTGGGAAGCCGAATGGCGAACAACGCCAGCGAGCCAACGACGACCACGCCGAGGAAGCCGAGCAGCGCGGGCCCCACGGCCGACTGGGTGAAGCTGTGCACGGACGCGATGACGCCGGAACGGGTGAGAAACGTGCCGAGGATGGTGAGGGCGAACGTCGCGATCACGAGGGCGTAGTTCCACGCCTGCAACATGCCGCGCCTCCGTTGCACCACGGCCGAGTGGATGAAGGCGGTGGCAACGAGCCACGGCAGGAAGGCCGCGTTCTCCACCGGATCCCAGGCCCAGTAGCCGCCCCAGCCGAGGACCTCGTAGGACCACCAGCCGCCGAGCAGGATCCCGAAGGTGAGGAACACCCAGGCGATCACCGACCAGCGATGCGTGCGATCGAGCCATGTCTTGCCACGGTCGCCGCGGGCCAGCGCCGCCATGGCAAACGCATAGGGCACGGTGAGCCCGACGTAGCCGAGGTAGAGCATGGGCGGGTGGACGGCCATGAGGATGTGGTTCTGCAACAGCGGGTTGGGACCGATGCCCTCGGCGGGGGCCACGCTCGCGGCCAGCGGCGACCACGCCGTGGCGTTGCAGCCGACGGCCGCCGCGTCGATGCAGACTTCGAACGGGTTGGCCACGGTGATCATCAGCCCGAACCAGAAGATCCCGACCATCCCCATCACTGCGAGCGCACCGGCGCCGAGTCCGTCATCTTCGCCGACGGTGCGCCAGACCAGGTACGTGAAGACCGCAAGCACCAGACCCCACAGGACGATGCTGCCCTCGAGGGCGGCCCATCCGGCGGCGAGAAGGAAGACGAACGGTGTCGTCGTCGCTGCGTTGCGGGCGACGTAGGCAATGGAGAAGTCGTGGCTCAGCAGTGCGGCCTCGAGTACGAGCATTGCGACGACGGCCCCTGCCAGCAGGAGCATCACCGGCGCCCGCGACTTCGCGGCGGGAAGCACACCCCGACTCACCTGGACACCGGTCAGCGCCAGCCACACGGAACCTGCGAGGGCGGCCAGCAGCGCAGCCATGCCGATGAGTGCGGTCATGAGTCGGCCTGGTAGTCCGTACCCGGCTCGTACACGTCCCCGTCCTCGGTGCGGTACTGCTCGTCGTGACTGACGATCATCGAATCACTGACGAATTCACTCCCGTCCCAGGTGCCCTCGACGACGACGCCGATACCCTCCTGGAAGAGGTCCTGCGGAGCACCGGTGTGTACCACCAGCACGGTCTCACGCCCGTCCGTGACCGCAAACGTCACGCCGTCGCTGCCTTCGACGACGCTGCCCTCGACCACCTCGCCCCCCAGACGCATCCGGTCGTCGGCAGCCGCTTGCTCGACGAGCTCAGTCGGCGTGTTGAAGAACACCAGATTGGATTGCAGCGTCACCAGCAGCACGGCGATCACGACCGCGATGAGCACAGCCGGAACCACGAATCGCCAGTAGCGACGCATCTCAGGAGATCTCGTCGAGACGCCGTCGCGCCGTCCTCGTGCGCATCGCCAAGGACCACACGTACACGCCAAGCACCACGATCACGAGGCCGTACCCCCACAGGACCCAACCCCAGCCGTCCATCAGCGTCCCTCCAGGGTCGGGGCTGCCACGGCATCGCCGGCGATGACACCGCTCCCCGTACGGGTCGCCACCTCGACGCGGTGCTCGAGATCGGCGAGTCGATAGCGGCGGCGTATGAGTGCGGCGGCGACCAAGGCGTAGGCGATCATCCCGGCGTAGAAGGCCAGGAGCAACGGCGTGTCCATTTGCATCTCGTCGGGGCGCAGCAGCGTCGGCGGTTGGTGCACGTCGCGCCACCAGAGCACCGAGAAGTGGACGATCGGGATGAGTGCAATCGAGAGGATGCCGAAGACGGCGGCGCGTTGGGCTCGGGCCCCTGGATCCTCGATGGCGCGCCGCAAGGCAAGGTAGCCGAGGTACGTGAAGAAGAGGACGGCGGTGAGCGTGAGGCGGGCGCTCCACGTCCAGTAGACGCCCCACGTCGGCTTCGCCCAGATCATGCCGATGGCGATCGTCAATCCGGTGAACACCACACCAACCTCTGCCGAAGCGAGGGCGAGGTGGTCCCACCCGCGCCGCTTGGTGACGAGGTACGCCACACCGCCGACGAGCGTCACGGTGAAGCACAGGTACGCCACGAGGATCGACGGCACATGGATGTAGAAGAGACGGGCCACGTTGCCCTGGGTGGCTTCGGCCGGGGTCAGGAACGCCATGCCGAGCGAGCCGACGAGAGCGACGAGCGCCGCGGTATCGAGCCACGAACGTCGCTGCGCAGTCTGCTGGCTGCCGGTCATTGGGTCTCCTGGAGGGGGCGGGCCGTGAGCACTCCGACGACGGCGAGCACGAGGTCCACGAAGAGCATCAACAGCACCCAGGCCAGGATACCGTTGCCATCGCTCAAGTCGGCATCGAGCGCCTGCGTCGCCCCGAGCAGCAGCGGTATGGCGAGCGGGGCGACCAGGAACGGCACCAGATTGCTGCCCCCACTCCCTGCGGCGATGCTCCCGGCCAGCGTGCCGAGCAGCGCAAGACCGACGCCGGCTGCGGGAATGATCACGAAGAGCCATGGCCATCGATCGAGCGGGATGTCGTACAGAACGACCGCAACGGCGCCGACGACGATCTGGAATGCCAGCAGCAAGCCGAGGTTCGCCAGCGATTTGCCGATGAACGCAGCCCCCGGGTCGATGCCGAGCCGGGCCGACAGCGCGCTGTCGGCGTCACTCGCCGCCCCGGTCCGACGGACCGTGACCAGCACCCCGAACAACAGCACCACGATCCAGTACAGACCAGGGCCGATGTTGCGTAGCGTCGGTGCATCGATGCCGATGGCAAGCGGTATGAGCAGCAGCGCGATGGCACCGAACGGCAGGGTGACCCAAGTCACCTCGCCGCGGCGCCGCTCCCGCAGGAGATCCCTCCCGGCGACGGCCCGGATCTGCGGCCACAACGCCACCTGGGTGCTCACGCCAGCGTGCCTCCCCGCAAGTCGAGGCTGCGCCCGACCAGCTTCTCGACCCGTTCCCTGTCGTGGGAGACCAGCAAAGCCGCCCCACCCCGGGCCACGACGTCGTCGGTGAGGTGCGACACGAGGTCGGATGCCGCAACGTCGAGCGCCGAATGCGGCTCGTCGAGCAGGATCAGCTCCGGTTCGAGCATGAGCTCCCGGGCGAACTCGGTGCGCCGCTGCATGCCATAGGAGCAGGCATTGACGGGGCGGTCGGCGGCGGCCGCCAAGCCGACGGTTGCCAGGGCCGCATCCACCTCGCCACCGCTGTGACCGGTGACGGCAGCGGCGAACGCCAGGTTCTCGCGCAACGTCAGCTCGGGATACAGCGCAGGCGTGTGCCCGATGAACCCGATCCGGCTGCGCACGTCGAGCCGGCCCTCGCCGGCGAGGTCGGAACCAAGCACAGTCGCAGAGCCAGAGGTTGGCCGCAGCTGGGTTGCCAGAAGGCGCAGCAGAGTCGTCTTGCCGGCTCCGTTGCCCCCGAACAGCCCGACCACCTCGCCGGGGCCGATCGTCAGGTCGAGGTCGCGCAGAACCGGCGTCGCCCCGATGCGGATGGCGACGTCCCGCAGCTCAACGATTTGCGAAGCTGGTGCCACGGAGCAAAGTGTACGTGTGCTGAGCAATCGGCCTGCGCTCAGGCCTGCCATGCTTCCGACGCAGATGTATTCAGATCGCGGAATATCCTCGCCCTGATGGCGTTGCACGGAGCGGACACGACAACGCCGGTAGCGCGGCGCGCAGAGATTTCAGGGAGTGGCAAGTGGCAACGGTTGAACTCACCAAGGACACCTTCGAGCAGACGATCGTCGACAACGGCACCGTGCTCGTCGATTTCTGGGCGGAATGGTGCGGCCCGTGCAAGTCGTTCGCGCCCGTCTACGAGAAGGTGTCGGAGCAGTATCCCGACGCCGTGTTCGCCAAGGTCGACACCGAGGCCGAGCCAGAGCTGTCGCAGTACTTCCAGATCCGGTCGATCCCCACGTTGATGATCTTCCGTGATCAGATCGGGATCTTCTCCCAGCCTGGCGCACTGCCGGAGCAGGCCCTCACCGGGCTCATCGACCAGGCGATGGAACTCGACATGGACGACGTGCGGCGCCAGATCGACGAGCATGAGGATCACGACCACGAAGGCCACGATCACGAAGGCCACGACCACGAGGGCCACGACCACGAGGGCCACGACCACAAGGCGCACGATCACGCCTGAGCTGAACAAAGCACCAACGCATCGAGCCGGGCCGCTTGCGTGCCCGGCTCGATCGCGTCACGAGCGACTCCTAGGGTTCCAAGGATGTCGGAGCGCTACGACGCAGTGATCGTCGGCTCGGGGCCGAACGGTCTCGCTGCCGCCATCGAGCTCGCCCGTAACGACCTCGCCGTGCTCGTGATCGAGGGGGCAGACGCGATCGGCGGCGGCACTCGGACCGCGACGCTGACGCTTCCCGGCTACCTCCACGATGTCTGCTCGGCTGCCCATCCCTTCGCCATCGGCTCGCCGTTCCTTGCGGGTCTCCCCCTTGCCGACCACGGCTTGGAGTGGATCAACCCACCGGCCGCCGTCGCCCACCCGCTGGACGGACGCGCCGCAGTCCTCCTCGAGAGGTCGGTCGAAGACACCTCGTCGCAGTTGGGCCGCGACGCCAACGAGTACGTGGCGGCGTTCTCCGCACTTGCGGATCGCTTCGGCGACATCGCCCCCGCCATCCTTGGCCCGCTGCTCCGCCTGCCCAGCCACCCGCTGACGACGGCACGCTTCGGTGTGATGGCGCTGCAATCGGCGGTTCGCTTCGCCGAGCGGTTCGACACCGTGGAGGCCCGTGCATTGCTCGCCGGCCTGGCCGCCCATTCGATCCTGCCCCTCGATCGGGCCGCAACCAACGGTGTCGGGATCGCGCTGGGTCTGGCCGGACACGCGGTGGGCTGGCCCATCGCCAAGGGCGGGTCGGCGGCGCTCACCGATGCCATGGGGGCATACCTCGTGGAGCTGGGCGGCGAGATCCGTACCGGGCACTGGGTCAAATCACTCGACGAGCTCCCGACGGCAGCTGCAGTACTGCTCGACGTCATGCCGGACCAGCTCGCCGACCTGGCAGCGGACCGGTTGTCGGCGCCAGCCAAGCGCAGGCTGCGGAGGTGGGAGTACGGCCCGGGAAGCTTCAAAGTCGACTTTGCGCTGAGCAACCCCGTGCCGTGGGAAGACCCGCAAGTGCAGCGAAGCGCCACCGTGCACGTCGGCGGCTCCCTCGAAGACATTGCGGTGGCCGAGGCGGCTCCGTGGGAAGGTCGAGCTGCCGATCGCCCGTTCGTGCTCCTCACCCAGCCAACCCTCTTCGATGAGACACGGGCGCCGGATGGCGGCCACGTCGTGTGGGCGTACTGCCATGTTCCCTCGGGATGGGACGGCGACGCAACCGAAGCAATCACCGCCCAGATCGAACGGTTTGCACCGAGCTTCCGCGACACCATTCTCGCCGCCCACTCCATGGGCCCCGCGGCATACGAGCGATACAACCCCAACAACGTCGGCGGTGCAATTGGCGGAGGCGCCGCCACGATTCGGCAGATCGTCGCCCGGCCTCGCTTCAGCCCCTTCCCCCACGCAACGCCGCTCGACAACGTCTACCTGTGCTCGTCGGCGACGGCGCCGGGAGCAGGTACCCACGGGATGTGTGGATTCCATGCCGCCAGGACGGCACTCCGCAAGACGTTTCGCTGAGCCTCCGCCTCGCCGCGCACGACAACCCCCTACCCCAGACTCCGCTGCGCTCCGTCTGCGGTACCTTCCCCCGCAAGCGGGGGACTTTTCGCGGGAGATGCCTTTCGTGACCCCCCACGTCGGGCTTCGCTTGGCTGCATCTGTGGTGGCTTTCCCCGCAAGTGGGGGACTTTTCGTGTGGTGCTGGATGGTCCCCCGGCCGGAGGCTGGGGGAAGGTACCGCCGCCGTAGGCGGGGGTAGGGGGTGGTGGCTTTCACCGCAGGCAGGGACTCGTCCTGCGATCCCTCAGTACTTCGCGAGTGCCCTTGCCCGTTCGACGATGCCGTCGGTGTTGGGGAGGAGCTGCTTCTCGAGCGAGCCGGCGAACGGGAAGGTCGGCGCTTCCGGGGCGCAGTAGCGTTGCACGGGAGCGTCGAGCCAGTCGAACGCCTTCTCCGAGATCTGGGCCGCGATCTCGGCGCCGAAGCCTGCGAACTCTGTGTCCTCGTGAACGATGATGACCTTGCCGTTGTGCTGCACGGCGGCCTCGATGGAGGGCCAGTCGAGGGGGCGGAGCGAACGGAGGTCGAGGACGTAGGCCTCGATGCCCTCCTCGGCGAGCCGGTCAGCAGCCTCGACGGCGTAGTGGGCCATGGCGCCGTAGGCAATGATGGTCACGTCGTATCCGACCCGCCGGACTGCCGCCTTCCCGATGGGAACCTTGAAGTCGCCTTGTGGGAACACGCCCTTCGCAAGGCGGTACAGCTTCTTGGGCTCCAACACCATGACGGGGTCGGGATCGTCGATGGCCGACCGCAGCAGTCCCTTGGCATCGGCCGGTGTGGACGGCACGACCACTTTGAGCCCGGGCACGTGCGTGTAGAAAGCCTCGATCGACTGGCTGTGATAGAGGGCACCGTGGATTCCGCCGCCGTAAGGGACCCGAATGACAAGCGGACAGTTCCACCGACCGTTGGTTCGATAGCTGATCCGCGCTGCCTCCGAGACGATCTGGTCGAAGCCGGGATGGATGAAGTCGGCGAACTGGATCTCGGCGATGGGACGGCCACCGGCGGCGGCTTTGCCGATGCCGACACCAATGATCAGCGATTCGGCGAGCGGAGCGTTGAACGAGCGCGCCTCGCCGAACTTCTCGGTGAGGCCGACTGTTGCCTTGAACACGCCGCCCTTGGGGTCTGCGACGTCCTCACCGAACGTCGAGGCGTTCGGGTACGCATCGAGGATCTCGTGCAGTGTTCGGTTGACCGCCGTGATGAGGTTGACCTGTTCGCCTTGCGGCAGCTGCTCGGGTTCCGTTGCAGGCGTCGTCGGTTCGATCGGGTTGGCGTAGACATGTGACAGCGCGTCCTGAGGATCTTCCGCCGCCTCGGCCTGCTTCACCGCAGCGGCGATGGTGTCGGTCACCTCGTTGTCGATGCGCTGCTCTGTCGCCTCGTCGAGGAGCCGCGACTCGACGAGGTATTGGCGCAGCACACCGATGGGGTCCTTGCGCCGCCACAGCTCGACTTCCTCGGCCGAGCGGTACAGCTTGTCGTCATCGTCTGACGTGTGCGCGTAGTAACGGTACGTCTTGGCCTCGATCAGGGTCGGTCCCTTGCCCTCGCGGGCGCGATTCTTCGCAGCGGCGACGACGCCGTACACCTGCAGCACGTCGTTGCCGTCGATCTCGATGCCTGGCATGCCGTACCCCTCGGCCCGAGTGGCTACTCCTCCGGCGACTTCCTGCTCGAATGGCACCGAGATCGCATACAGGTTGTTCTCGATGAGGAAGATGATGGGGAGCTTGTGAATGGCGGCGAAATTCATCGCCTCGTGCCAGTCGCCTTCTGACGTGGCGCCCTCGCCGGACATCACGGCAACGACTCCGGGCCGGCCCGACG
Source organism: Acidimicrobiia bacterium (assembly GCA_035458525.1). Taxonomy (GTDB): domain Bacteria; phylum Actinomycetota; class Acidimicrobiia; order Spongiisociales; family UBA5794; genus DATHZQ01. The sequence goes on along the minus strand of DATHZQ010000031.1, from coordinate 4,834 downwards.
TCTTCAGCTCGTGCGCGATCCCGCATGCGTGGGGGAATTGCGTGGCAATCACTGAGGAATGCGTGAACACATTGAGGTCGGGCTCCGACCAGTGATTGGGCATCTGCCTGCCGCCGCTCGACGGATCGGCTGCTTTGGAGAACACGCCGTAGAAGATATCGAGAGGCGACACGCCGAGGGCGATGTTGAACGCAATGTCCCGGTAGTAGGGCAGCGACCAATCCTCTTGCGGATTCAGGGCGAATGCGGCTCCGACTTGGCATGCTTCGTGCCCGGCAACGGATACGACGAAGGGCACCCGGCCCTGACGGTTGAGAGCCCACATGCGCTCGTCCAGACGGCGCGCCAGCAGCATCGAGCGGTACATGGCGAGCACCTGCTCGTCCGTCAGCCCGAGGGCGTTGTGGTCACGTACGTTGTCGAGCTCCAGCATGGGTGGCCCGTTCCTCCCTGTCAGGTCCGACGCAGGCCGCGGTGGCGGCGCAGCGTCCCGATTTGATCGATCCGCTCCTGAGCGACTTCGACCGCTGCTTCGTGCGGATTGATCCCGCGCTCCTTGGCGGCGGTGAGCACGTCGCTCACGGCGAATTGGATGTTGTCGATGGCGGTGGCGGCGCGGCGCACCTCGTAGCCGCCGATGCCGACGGCGACGTTGATGATGCCGCCCGCATTCACCACGAAGTCGGGGGCGTAGGTGATGCCGGCGTCGACCAGCCGATTGGCGTCCTCATCCGATTCCAGCTGGTTGTTGGCGGAGCCGACGACGGCCTCGCATTTCAGTCTCGGAATGGTCTCGGGGTTGAGGGAAGCCCCCAAGGCGCACGGGGCGAAGATGTCGCAGTCCGCGTCGTAGATCTCGTCGGTGCCCACGACCGTTGAGCTGTACGTCTCGCTGACCATCCGCAGGGCGGTCTCGTCCACATCGGTGATGACCGTTGCCGCTCCCGTTCTGGCGAGTCGTGCTACGAGTTCCGCGCCAACCTTGCCAACACCCTGGACGGCGACCGTGCGGCCGCTGAGATCCTCGGTGCCCCACAGGTGGTCGGCGACGGCTCGCATCGCGTTCATGACGCCGCGGGCGGTCGCCGGGGACGGGTCGCCTGAACCACCGAGCTCGGCGGGAAGGCCCGCCACCCACTGTGTCTCGCGAGACACCATCGCCATGTCGGTGGTCGTGGTCCCGACGTCTTCCGCGGTGATGTAGCGGCCATCCAGCGAGTCGACGATGTTGCCGTAGGCGCGCAACAGGCGCTCGGTCTTCATGGTTCGCGGATCGCCGATGATCACCGCTTTGCCGCCGCCGAGGTCCAGGCCCGCAGCGGACGACTTGTACGTCATTCCGCGGGACAGCCGCAGCACGTCGCGCAGCGCATCCTCCTCGGAAGCATATGGATAGAAACGGGTCCCGCCGAGAGCGGGACCCAACGCCGAGGAGTGGATTGCGATGATGGTTCGGAGCCCGGATACGTGGTCGTAGCCGTACAGCACCTCTTCGTGCGTGTCAGAACCGATCGCCTCGAATACTCCCAACTGGCCAGCTCCTTTCACGCACCCCAAAACCCCGCAGCGGGTCCAGGGGGAAATCGCGGCCCCAGTGTAGGGAAGTTGCGTGGTTTCGGGCGGGGGAATGTCGTCACTCCCGAACCGCCAACCGGCCCGTGTGACCGGGTTGAGAGGAGTCATGGCAGGCGTAGCATGCGGTCCGTGATCCGGTCAGCTCAGCTCCGCATCTACCTACCGCCACGGCGAGTCGGCGAGTACGCACCCCACACGCGGGCGCTGCGAGCCGTCGTGCGCGTCAGCGAGGAGTTCGTCTGGGAGGGCCCGACGGCTGATGACGCCTACACCGCCGAATGGCGCAACGGCACGTACGTGTGCCCTCGCTACACGCGTTTGCGGATGCTGGAGGGCGTGCTTGCGCACCGGCACGATTTCCCAGCGTCGGTGCTGGCGTCCGAGCTGGCCGTCCGCCGTGCGGCGCAGGAGCTCGACCGGATCCGCATGTCGGCGCCGGCAGCTCGCTCGTACATCATGTCGTCGCCATGGCACGTGCCGTTGCGGTGGTTTGCGCTGTTTGAGCCCGACTCGAGGGAGCTGGTCACCACGGCCGACGGCCCGACGATCCGCCACCGAAGCGGGCTCGATGACGCAGTACGCCGTATCGCCCACGCCATCGACGTGCTGGAGGAGGCGGGGTTCGATGAAGCCGTGGTCGAAGATGCGCAAGAGTTGCAGGCCTGGCTCCAGGAGTTCCCCGAGGATGCGATGGTCGAACTGCACTATCACTCCGTTGCCCGGATGTTCTCGGATGGCGATCTGGCCTTCGACGAGTCGTGCGCTGAGGTGAATCGCAGTCTCGAAGCGCTGGAGCGGCTCGATTACGAAGATGCCGGCCGTGCCTACGCCGAGGTTGCGAGCCGCTGGGCCCCTGCCCAAGCATTGTCCTACGTCAACTGAGGCTGCGGCGCACGCCGCTCGATCATGCGCCACGAGATGAGCGCCAGCGCGTACAACAACGCCACCGCCAGGGCGAGCACGCGATACCCGACGACGAGCGCGCTGTATTCCAGGCCGCCCCCGATGATGGCGCCGAGCAAGTTCGTTCCGAACGCGGTGGTCGAGGATGCCGTATCTCTGAACCGTTGTGCGAAGACGATGTTCGCCAGGAGCACGGGCGTGAACGCAACGGCCACACCGACCAGCAGCCGCGGCAGCGGGGCAAGACCGAGCAGGGCGCTCGTCGGCACCAGCCATATGACGGCGAGAGAGACGAAGAGGGCCGCATAGAGCACACCGGGCGGCGGCAACCGGGACATCTTGGCGAGCTCGATGGCCGCCAACACGGCGACCAGGATGCCGCCGAACACCATCGCGTTGACCAGCCACGTCGATCCGAACAGGAGCGCAAACTGTGCGACGGTGCGCACTTCGAGGAGCAGGAACGCAGCGCCCATGAAGAAGAGGTCCATGTACGGTCCCATCGCGCCGAGGCGCAGGCCGGTGAGCCTGACGGCGGCGAGCGCAACAATGAACATCGCAATGACGGCCAGGGCATAGACGGGCGGAAGCAGCGACCCGCGGAGGTAGAGGAAAGGCCGGTCATCGGTGACGGTCCCCGGAGAGGTGACTGATGCAGGAATCGAAGCCGCCCCGCTGCAGTCGATCCGATCCGGTGACTCCGACACGATCAGCATCGCCAGCCCTCGTTCCACACCGACGAGGTCGACACACGGGCTCACCCCGAATTCGGTCTCCAGCATGTCGGCGAGGCGGGCGACCAGCCACGGCTCGCGGTAGAGGTTGTACATCGCGAACACGCCGTCGTCTTCGAGCACGCGATGCACCTCGGCGAGGGATTCCTCGGTGAAGAGGTAGCTCTCGAGGCGCAGGTTGGCCTGACCCGAGACGAGCGTCAGCGAGTCCGGCAGTGCGTAGAGGACGAGGTCGTAGGTCGCATCGGCTCTCCGCAGGAACGCTCGCCCGTCATCGACGATGACCCGCACCCGCGAGTCCTCATACGGTTGGTCGGGGTTGCGTTGTTCCCCCAAGGCCACCAGCTCCGGGTCGATCTCAACTGCGTCGACGCTCCCGACACCGTTGCGCAGGGCGATGGCGACGTCCGTGCCGTTGCCCGCCCCCACCACGAGTGCTCGCTCGAAGCCGGGTCCCGTGTTGCGCTCGTAAGGAGCGGCGTACAGCGGCTCTTGCTCGAGTCTCACGGTGGCGGGCAGGATCGTCTGGTGCGGAATGCCGTTGACGTTGATCCGCACTTGTTCGGGACGGTCCGGGTCCTCCAGAACATCGATTCGGTAGTAGGGCGACCAGATCGCGCCTGACGTGCTGTCGAGCAGCAGTAGAACCAGCAGCGCAGCGAGGGGTGCGAATCGTATGACGGGCGTCGCGTCGGACGTGAGGAGGAGCAGCAGCACGGCGGCGACCGCACCCCACACGATCGGAGGCGTCCCGACGTAGGCGAGACCGGTGAAGGCCAGCGTGCCGGCGATGCTCCCGGTGATGTCGATGCGATAGGCACGGAGTGGAGCGAACTTGGCGAACTCGCGGGCGACGCCGTCGGCGATCGTCGCCAGGACCGCGGCGACGGCGAGGAAGAGAATAGGGAGGATGATCCACGGCGACAGTCCTGAGCGGGTGAAGCCACCGAAGTAGATCAGCTCGTCGCCGGCCCGATCGACCTCCACGGGAAAGGCCATGAGGAAGCCGATCAGGACGGCGAGGGCGAGGGGGGCGTAGCGACTGATCGGGTGGCGGCGTCCCGCTCGCAGGAACCCTATGCCGATGCCGAGGAACGAACCGAGCAGCACAAAATTCGAGAAGAACGACAGGTAGAGCACTCGTTCGCCGGTCCAGCGGATCAGTGCGAGCTCGACGAAGAGCATCACGAAGCTCCACAGGAACAACCGGCCGGCCCTTTTCATGCGGAGATGGTAGGTCCGCCCTTCGCAGCGGTGGCTCGTCCCGCGGCGCGGGGGTGCCTTGGCAGCGGTAGCCTCTGTTCATGCATCTCTACGCACGCGTCAACATCCTCGACGGCAAGGCCGTGCGGCTGCCGCACGGCGACATCAGTGAGGTGATCCACCTCGACGCCGACCCGGTGGAGCGTGCTCGTGGCTGGGTGGCCAAGGGAACCGACCGGATCCACGTGGTCGACCTCGACGCTGCGGCGCATGCCGACTACCGAAACCGGCCGCTCATCGCAGAGCTGATCGAAGCCATCGACGTGCCGGTTTCCGTTGGCGGTGGTGTGCGCTCGGCGCAAGGCGTGCACCAGGTGCTCGCAATGGGTGCCGACAAGGTGGTGATGGGCACCGTCGCC
>DATHZQ010000030.1:0-6296 GCA_035458525.1 Acidimicrobiia bacterium | reverse complement strand
GGTCGGCTCGTCGAGGATCAGCACCCTGGCTCCCAGCCACAGCAGCCGCGTGATCTCGAGCTGCTGCCGCTCGCCAACCGTCAACGTCTGAGCCAGGGCGTTCGGATCGAACGAGAAGCCGTAGCGCTCGCCGGCCTCCCGAAGCTGTTCGGCGCCCCGCTTGCGGTCCAGGCGGAGGCGGCCCGGGCTGCCGAGGAGGAAGTTGTCGAGCACACTGAAGGGCAGGAACACCAGAGGGTCCTGGTGGAGCATCCCGATTCCGGCGGTGATGGCGTCCTCGGGAGACTCGAGCGCTACCTGCTCACCGTCGAGGACGATGTCGCCCGAGTCGGCCTCGATGAAGCCCGACAAGACCTTCATCAGCGTGGATTTGCCTGCGCCGTTCTCGCCGAGGAGACCGTGGAGCTCGCCCTCTTGCACGTCGATGGTGACGCCATCGTTGGCGCGGACGGCACCGAAGTGCTTGTGGATGTCGCGAAGCTCGAGTGCCACGAGCGGAGGCTAGACCGGAGTCGCCCGCCGTTGCCGGAGCCTCCGATTTGCTCCGGTGCGTAGGGTGGCGTTGTGGGATCCAAGGAAAGGGGAGAGATGTCACACCTTCGACTCATGCGTCGGCTCGCCATCGTTGCCGTGCTGGCCATGCTGGCGGCAACGCTCACGGCCGGAACCGCCACCGCCTCCGGTCACCTGCACGAGCGGGACGTAGCGATTCCGGCAGGCGACCACCACATTCCGGGCACACTGACCGTTCCGAGCGACCGCGGACTTGCGCCGTACCCGGCGGTGCTGATGCTGCACGGCTTCGGCAGCCAGAAGGACGAGGTGGGCGATATGTACGCCCGCGTCGCCGAGGATCTTGCGGAGCGTGGCATTGCCTCCTTGCGCATCGACTTCGCCGGTGCGGGGGACAGTGCCCAACCCTTCGTGGACAACACGTACGACGGGATGGTGGAGGACGGGCTGATTGCCCTCGACTACCTGGCGCACGTCAGGCGGATTGACGGCGACCGGATTGGGCTGCTCGGATTCAGCCTCGGCACGAAGGTCGCCATGAGCGTGGCTGCGCTCGACGACCGGGTGCAAGCGTTTGCCTCCTGGTCCGGCAGCTCGGCCAACGGCCAAGAGGACTTTCAGTTCTACTTCGACAACTACTACGAAGAGGCGCGGGCCAACGGTTCGGCAGTGGTCGATCTGGGGTTCACCGTCGTCGAGTTGAGCATCGAGTGGTTCGAGACGATCGCCGCCTCGAACAACCTCGATCTCATCGCCGAGTACGAAGGCGCGTTGCTGGCGATCGCCGGCACCGACGACACGGTGGTCGATCCGCGCTGGTCCAAAGCGCTCGTGCGTGCGGCGGGCAGCGCCGACACGACATTGCGGCTGATTTCCGGAGCTGATCACATCTATCACGTGCTCACCGATGACCAGTCGTTCGCGGAGCAGGTCATGCACCTCACGGCGAGATGGTTCGACTCCCGGCTGTAGCCCGCTACAGCGACACAAACGAATGAGAGGGGCGGCTCGTCGAGCCGCCCCTCTCATCTCTGTGCCTTAGGCCCCGGGCTACTCGGCAGCGCTGGCGCCCTCGATGCCCTCCAGGAGTTGCTCGGTGTACCAGATCTGGAAGTCGGTGGCTTCCTCGTCGTCGCCGAGGAAGGTCGATCCGTCCTGGAAGTTGAGCGGGCCGACAAACAGTTCGATGTCGCCGGAACCGAGCCCGTCGATGAATTCGCCGAGCGAATCAGCGGCATCGCCGGACAGGCCATCGCCATTGAGCCAGCCGATGGCGCTCGTGTCGGGGTCGTTGATGTCGTCCCAATCTGGGCCGACCCACTGCCATGCAGCCTCGTAGTCGTCGTTGATCACGGACTCGGCGATCTCGAGGTACGACGGACCCCAGTTGAAGTACGGAACGCCGAGGCAGATCTCTGGCGCCTCGTCGCAGGCCGACTCGAAGTCGTAGGGGACGGCCCATACGGATTCGCCGGATTCGGCAGCCTGGCCCGCACGAACGAGGGCTTCTGTCGTATCGATGCCCGAGATGACCACATCCGACCCGGCCGCGAGGAACTCATTGGTCACCTGGGTCGGATCGAGCGTGAAGCCCGGAATGTTGAACCAGAAGCCGATCCACTTCACCTCGAACTCGAGGCTGGCAGGATCGTTGCCCCGGTAGTTCTCCCAGCAGTACTGCGCGCCGAGAAACGCCGAGTTGACCAGCCGCCGGGTCTCGTCGTTGATGAGCGGGCCCAGATACGAGATTCGCCCTGTGTCCGACGTGAGGGCGGCGGCGCACCCGGCGATCATCTTGCCGAACTCCATCCGACCCATCACGTTGCCCAGGTTGGACAGATCATCCCGGAATGCCTTGCCCTCTTCCCACGCGCTGTCCCCCGACGACCAGATCATCGGCACATCCGGATGGGCTGCCGCAGCCGCTTCGATGCCGTCCTTCATGTCGTCAGAAGTCGCAAAGATCAGGTCGGCCCCTTGAGCGACCATGTCGTCGACGACCGCCTCCACGGTCGTCTCAGGGCGGTCGGCGGTGTTGACCTTGTCGAGCACGATGAGGTTCGACTCCGACAAGCCGAGCTCCTCGACCACATACTCGCCGGCCTCGAAGTGGGCCTGCGACCAACCGGTGTCGTTTTGTGGCCCAACCAGAATCATGCCGATTCGGAAGTCCTCGGGGGCATCTGCTGCGTCGTCTCCACCACAGGCGGCGACGACGAGGGCAAAGGCCATGAGCAGGACCACGAGCGACGGCCAGCGGCGTCGTCCAGTCTGCATTGTCACTCCTCTCCGCTGTGGGCCGGCGGTACACGGGGGCGCACCGGGGATCCACAGACAGCAACACTCAGAACCCTACATGGAGGGTGTGACCGGTCTGCGTCACGTGCTCCAAGCAGATCGTTGTCGATATGGTGAGAACACGCCGTCGGAAAGGCCAGCGCCGAATGACCCAAGATGCGGGCACCACTGTGACCTTGATCGGCCACCGCTGGGCACGACACAGCCATGCGCTCAAGGACTTCCTCGGCGGCAACCGGGTCGCCTACCGCTGGCTCGACGTCGACCGGGCGCACGCCGCCGGCGTCCTGCTCGAGCAGCTCAACATGGGGTCGGCGGCTTTGCCGGTCGCCGTCTTGGCCGACGGGGTCGCTCTCGCAGATCCAAGCGTCGAGCAGCTGGCGGAAGCTCTCGGTATGCATGCTCACACGAGCGAGCGGGCGTACGACCTCGCCATCGTGGGCGGCGGTCCGGCGGGGCTGGCGGCAGCCGTCTACGGCGGGTCGGAGGGGCTCTCGACGGTGTTGATCGAGCGCCATGCCACGGGCGGGCAAGCAGGAACGAGCTCGCGGATCGAGAACTATCTCGGGTTTCCCGAGGGCATCAGCGGGGCCGACCTCGCCGACCGGGCCACTGTCCAGGCCGAGAAGTTCGACGTCGAGATCGTGGCTCCGCAGACCGTCGATCGGCTCGATCTCGACGGGGCGTACAAGGTGCTGCACCTGGGCGACGGCTCCAGCATCACGGCACGATCGCTGATCATCGCCACGGGACTGTCGTACAAGCATCTGCACACCCCGGGACTCGAGCGGCTGGCCGGCGCCGGGGTCTACTACGGCGCCGCCACGACAGAGGCTCGAGCGGCCGAAGGCGAGCACGTGTACGTCGTTGGCTCGGCGAACTCCGCGGGCCAGGGTGCGATGTACTTCTCCAGGTTCGCAGCCCGCGTGACGATCATCTTCCGGGGCGCCGAGCTCAACGAACACATGTCGCAGTACCTCGTCGATCAGATCTCCGCCCGCCCCAACATCGACCTCATGCCCGAGTCCCATGTCATCGAAGCGCTCGGCGATCGTCACCTCACTGCGGTGCGCACCGAGCAAGTCGAGACCGGCCAGGTCTCCGAGCATGCGACGGAGTTCCTGTTCGTGTTCGTTGGCGCCGAGCCGAGGATCGATTGGCTTTGTGGCCACGTAGCGGTGGATGCGCACGGCTACGTCCTGTGCGGGCCGGACGTACTCAGCGCCGAGGCGTCGTGGCCGTTGCAGCGTCAGCCATTCCACCTCGAGACCAGCGTTCCCGGGATCTTCGCCGCCGGAGACGCACGCCACGGTTCGATCCGGCGGGTGGCGGGTGCCGTGGGGGAGGGTTCGACGGCGGTGCAGCTCGTGCATCGCTATCTCGCCGAGCATCCATAGGGATCGACTGGGGCCTTCTGCCCCGACCTACGTGCGGTTGCGTTGCGTAGGGTCGAGGTGAGGAGACTCAACCAACGCCCGTCGTGATACGCGCCGTGAGGGGAGAGAGACATGGCCGAGAGGATCAGGGTTCGCGGCTCGTCCACAGAGCTGTCCGACCAGGAACGGGGCCGCAACGAGGACCTCGGGTTCCAGGACGGCATCGCCATCGAGGTCAAGCACGTCATCGACGTGACCGCACAGGGTCGTGCGCTCGGCGAGGAGCTCACGATCGAGCTCGATGATGACGACATCATCGAGTCGCGAGACGCCGACGGGTGGGTCAGCCTCACCACCGTCAAGGAGCTTCGGGCACGAACTAGCGGCGACCGTTCGGCGCGGGTGGACGGTGCCATCGATCTGATCCCGGCGCTTGCGTCCGGCGACGTGAGCCGCGGGGGAACCGACCTCAGCGGCGTCACGGCGTATGCAGCCAAGCTGCCGGCGCATATTCTCGAAGAGCTCAACATCCTCGACCGGCTCGCTGGCAAAGGCATCGATATGGCGTCCGAAGTTGCGGCACGCGCCGCGGCCAAGAAGGTCGTCGAGTGGCTGGAGCGTTCGGTTCCGGATGAGGCGGTCGGAGAAGACGTCTACGGGAAGCCGAAGGAACCCGGCGTCTACCGGCTCGGCGCAGGTTTGGAGATCCTTCCCCAGAGACGCCTCGCCGCCGGCCGCACGATGGACGAGGGCCATCACCTCGTACTCGTGCATGGCACCTTCTCCAGCACCGAGGGGGGATTCTCGGCGCTGCGAGGTAAGGACGAGTGGCAAGAACTGATCGAGAACTATCAGGGTGTCTACGCCCTCGAGCACAAGACGCTGAGCGTGAACCCCGTGGTCAACGCGCTGCAACTCGCTCGCAGCTTGCCTCGCCAGGCCAAGCTCGATCTCGTCAGTCACTCCCGGGGTGGATTGGTCGGCGAGTTTCTCTCGCTCGCCGCCGCCGGGCGTCTGGACCCGGAGCTGCACAAGCGGCGCGATCACACGATTCGCGCCGAGGAACAGGCGCTGCTGCGAGAGCTCGTCGACACGCTGGCGAGCAAGCAGATCGAGATCAATCGATTTGTTCGGGTCGCGTCGCCGTCGAGCGGCACGATCCTGGCGTCGGAGCGCATCGACGAAGTGGCCGGATTTCTCTTCAATGTGGTCGAGAAGATCCCTGGCGTCGCCGGATGGATCTTCACGGTGCTCAAATCCCTGGCGCTGGCATTCCTCAATCAGCGCGCCCGGCCGGACGTCATCCCCGGCTTGGAGGCGATGATGCCGAGCTCGCCGTTCATCGGGCTCCTCAACGTCTCCGGTTCGACCGATCCGCAACTCGGCTTTGACGACGGCCTGGGCGTGATCGCCGGCGACGTCGACCGCAGCCGCTGGTTCAAGTGGTTTCGCGAGAAAGGCGCCGACCTCTTCTACGGCGAAGAGCACGACTACGTGGTCGACACGCTCTCCATGTACCAGGGTGCCCAGCGGAGCAAAGCCTCCGTCTCGTTGCATGCCGGTCCCAAGGTCAACCACTTCACGTACTTCAGCGAGGCCGACTCACGCAAACGGCTGCGGGACTGGCTCACCAGCCCCGAGACCAGCGGGTTCAAGGCGCTGGATCGGCGGCCGGCCGAGCTCCCCAAGGCGACCGCAAAGCATCGGGGTGCGGAGGACGCTCCGATCGTGATCGTCGTCCCCGACGTGTTCGGTAGCTCGCTGCAGACGGCCGATGGAGCGGTGGCCTGGCCGGACCCGAGCTATGTCGTCAGGAACGGGCTCGTCGGGATCGGCAAGTCGGCCGCCGGCCTCAAAGCTGGCGAGCTTCTCAACATGACCTACGGGCCCCTGGTCGAGCGGCTCAGCGGCGAGTTTCGCGTCGAGTCCTTCCCCTACGACTGGCGGACGTCGCTCGCCGATGCGGGCGCTGCCCTCGCCGCATTCGTGGATGAGTTCGACGACCCGCGGCCGCTGCGGGTGATCGCCCACGGCGCCGGAGGACTCGTCGTCAAGAGTGCGTTGGCCCGAATGGCCAATGCCAAAGACCGCATCTGCCATGTCGTGCTC
>DATHZQ010000029.1:0-34680 GCA_035458525.1 Acidimicrobiia bacterium | reverse complement strand
TCGCTGATGGGGCGTTGGCGGAGATCCAGAAGAAGTGGTTCGGCACCTGTATCCCGGTGCCCGATGACATCAACTCCCCGGAGCCCTACACCACACTCCCCGCCGGCGACTGCTGAGGCCGAGCACCGTGCAGGAAGCGCGACTTCATGCTGGGGAGGGGTCTTCGCATAGAGGGCTCCTCCCCTGCGGCTTCAGCTGGGGGATATCCGTGGGCCGGTGCAGACCATGACGCTCGATTGGGGCGTCGTCTCGAGGTCGTGGCACCTGCTGATGGAGGGAACCAGGCTCACCCTCGGGCTGTTCGCCGCCGCCATCCTCCTGGCCACGGTCGTCGGTCTGCTACTTGCGGTGATGAAGCTGTCACCGATTGCGCCGTTCCGATGGCTCTCGACCGGCTACGTCTGGGTCTTCCGAGGGACGCCGGTGTTGGTGACCTTGTTCTTTGCGTTCTTCGTGCTCGGTCGGGAGCTCGGCCTGTCCCCGTTCTGGTCCGGTGTATTGGGGCTTGGCGTGGACGGCGGCGCCTACAAGGCTGAGATCATCCGAGCCGGCATTTTGGCCGTGGATCCAGGCCAGGAGGAAGCCTCGATGGCACTGGGTATGACCAAACGCCACTACATGCGGCGCATCATCATTCCACAGGCGATACGCGTCATTGTTCCCACCTACATGAGTAACGCCATCCTGCTGCTGAAAGCGACCTCGGTCGCCGTTGGGATCGGACTCGTGGAGCTGACCGGCATCACCCGTCAGCTGTCCAATTCAACGTTCCAGCCCATAGAGCTGTTCACCGCTGCCGCCGTCATCTACCTCGCGCTCACAACCGCCCTGGTCATCGCCCAGGAGGTCCTAGAGCGACGATTCGTGCTGAAGATCTGAGGAGACGGACTTGGACTGGGATCTCGTCTGGGAGTCACTGCCCCTCATCTGGAAGGGGGCGGGAGCGACCATCTCGTTGTTCGCGTGGTCGCTGCTCTTCGGGACTCTCGGAGCGTTGGCTCTGGCGTTGATGCGCCTGTCCTCGGTCAAGGCGCTGCGCTGGTTCGCCGCCTTCTTCGGGTGGCTGTTTCGAGGGGTTCCGCTCCTGATTCTGTTGTTCTACGCATTCTTCGCCCTCCCGGAGTTCAGGATTGGACCGATCGACGGCATCTTCTTGCCGGCCTTCCGGGCGGCAGTGCTTGGGTTGAGCCTGTGGACCGCGGCCTATCAGGCGGAGACCATCAGGTCTGGCCTCTTGGCGGTTGATCCAGGCCAGGAGGAAGCCGCGGTAGCGCTGGGTATGACCAGGCGGCACTACATGCGGCGCATCATCATTCCGCAGGGCGTGCGGATCATGATTCCTCCGTACATGAATCTGGCAATGACCCTGCTCAAGCAGACGTCGCTAGCAACGCTGGTGACGGTCCCTGAGATGACCCTGCTGACCCAGCGGATCTTCAGCAACAACTTCCAGTTCGTCGAGCCGATTTTCGCTCTGGCCATGTTGTATCTTGCAATGACCACCGCCCTCCTCGCCGTCCAACAGGTGATGGAGCGCGCGTTCCGACTGAGGGTGTGACATGGCTCCACTGGTCAGGATCGAAGGCTTGAAGAAGTCGTTCGGCGACGTCGATGTCCTGAAGGGCGTCGACTTCACCGTCGATAAGGGCGAAGTCGTTTCGATCATCGGCCCATCCGGATCTGGGAAGACAACGATGCTGCGGTGCGTGAATCTCCTCGAGCGGCCAACCGGAGGCCGGATCGAGGTCGACGGTCGTGTGCTTTGCGAAGAGCAGCTTGACGGCTCCATGCGATTCGCCGGCAAGGGCAAGATTCGTGAAGCCAGGGAGCACGTCGGCATGGTGTTTCAGCGCTTCAACCTCTTTCCCCACATGACGGCACTGCAAAACGTCGTGGAGGCACCCATGGCCGTCAAGGGAACATCACGGTCCGAAGCAGAAGCGACAGCACACGATCTGCTCGAGTCGGTTGGGCTCGGTCACAAGGCCGACGCATATCCACTTCAGCTGTCTGGTGGCCAGCAGCAACGTGTCGCTATCGCCCGGGCACTCGCCATGCAGCCCGCCCTGATGCTCTTCGATGAGGTCACGTCTGCCGTCGATCCTGAGCTCGCCGGCGAGATTCTCCTAGTCATGAAACGCCTTGCCGAAGGGGGCATGACCATGCTGGTCGTCACCCATGAGATGGGCTTCGCCGCTGAGGTAGGGGATCGGGTGCTGTTCATCGACCATGGCGAGATCGTGGAACAAGGCCGGGCCAGAGAGGTGCTGAGCCGCCCGCAGCATCCGCGTACAGCTGCCTTCCTCAAGGCGGTCCTCGAACGGGCTCCCATGGAAGAAGAAGATGAACCGGCGCGTGCGCCCGGGGAGATCGAGCGACTCCAGCGGGAGGAGTTCAAGCGCACGCAGCTGCAGATCGAAGGCGAAGTCGGGCACGAGGAGGGTTGATGGCGGCGAAACCCTTGTCGCAGAGCGCGGTCACCGGGATCTGGGATGACGTGCTGACGGACACGGATCGAAAGGTCATCGCCAACGCGGGTTACGGGAAGCCGCGCGGGCTCGGGGCATCGCCGCTCATGATGGTGATCGACTGCCAGTACAACTACATCGGCGCTGACGAGCCCGTCGACGAGCAGCAGGACAGATGGCCGGCGGGCGGCGGCGCAGGCGCCTGGCGAGCGGTACGAAACATCTCCAGGCTGCTCGACGCCTCGAGAGCGAGCGACGTTCCGGTCCTGTACACCCGCAATGTGCAGAAGCGCACGACCCGCTTCGATTCGTTCGCTGCGAAATCGACCTGGGACAAACGGGCGACCCTCGACGAGTCGGAAGGCAGCCGCATCGTCGATGAGCTGGCGCCCCACGAGACGGATCTCGTGCTCGACAAGAGCTACGCCAGCGCCTTCTACGGAACGCCGCTCGTGAACTATCTCGTGGGGCTTCGTGCCGACACGCTCGTCATCTCCGGGGTATCCACCGGCGGCTGCGTGCGTGCCACCGCAGTGGATGCGGTGAGCCGGGGCTTCAGCGTCGCCGTAGTGGCCGACGCGGTCGCCGATCGCATCGTCGCCTCGCACAAGGTGGCCCTGCTCGACATGTGGATGAAATACGCCGACGTCGTCGATACCGCATCCGCACTCGACTACCTCGCCTCAGCCCGATGACCGCCGGGGTCGACGCACTCGTCGCCAACGGCATGGTCGTGGTGCCGGGGCACGAACCGGCACGTATCGACGTGTCGATCGGCGACGGCAAGATCAACGGCCTCCATCAACCGGGTTCCGCCCCTCCGGCCGCCGCCACCATCGACGCGACAGGATTGCATGTGTTTCCTGGCGCCATCGATCCGCACATCCACCTCGGTGGCTATCAACCGCTCGAGGTCGACACGGAGCCGGGAACAGCATTAGCGGCGCTCGGTGGCGTGACCACGCTCGTGAACTACTTCAAGGCCACAGGTTCCTACCTCGAGATCGTTCCTCGCCACATCGAAACGTACGAGCGCAGCGCCCACATCGATTCGGCGTTTCACCTTCAGCTTCTGACCGAGCCTCACCTCCGGGAGCTCGAGGAGACGACACGACGGTTCGGGATCACCTCATACAAGATCAACCTTGCGTGGAAGGGGCGAGAGCAGGCCGTCTTCGGCAGCGACCGGTCCGTCGACAATGGCTGGGTGTGGTCGGTGATGGAGGCGATGCGCGAGATCGACCTCGACCGGATGGTGCTCAACATCCACTGCGAGAATCAGGAACTGAAGAACGAGGCCAAGTCACGGATCGCAGATGAGATGGAGCCGAATCTGTCGTTCTATGAGCGATTGGCTCCCGACTTCAGCGAGACCGACAGCGTTCTCTCGATGATGCTGCTCGCCAGGGTGACCGGTGTGACAACGTATCTCGTTCATCTCAGCGCTCGAATGACGATGGACGCTCTGCAGCTCGACTGGGCGAGCAATCCACGACTCATCGGGGAGACGTGTCCGCACTATCTGATGCACACCGCAGACGACGGCCCCGGGCTTCTCGCCACCGTGAGCCCCCCAATCCGGCACCAGGAAGACCAGAATGCACTCTGGGAGGGGCTTGCCGACGGACGGCTCGACACGGTCGGCAGCGACTCGAATCCCATTCTGCGCGACACGAAGCTCGGCGACGGCGAGTTCTGGTCGGTCAAGCCCGGATTCGACGGCGTCGGTTTCATCGTGCCTACGCTCATCGAAGGCGGATACCACCGGAGAGGCATGTCGTTGGGACGCATCGCACAGATCATGGCCGAGAACCCGGCGAGGATCTTCGGCCTCTACCCCCAGAAGGGAACTATTCGTGAGGGCGTCGACGCCGATCTCGTTCTTGTCGATCTCGACAGGGAGCACACAGTCGGCGCAGAGGCAACCGCCGCCCATTCCGACTTCTCGATCTTCGACGGGATGACCTTCCGTGGATGGCCGGTCACGACGATCTCGCGGGGCGAGATCATTGCTCACGAGGGCCGGATGATCAGCACCCCCGGTCGTGGACGGTATCTGGCCCGTGAAATCTGAGCCGGGGGTGGAGGACCCAGGGTGGTGGGCGCCATGGGGATGACGGTGGCAGAGAAGATCATCGCCCGCGCCGCCGGACGTGACTCGGTTCAGTCGGACGAGGTGCTCTGGGCCGATGTGGATTTCGCCATGATCCACGACTCGGGTGGTCCCCGGCGCATCTGGCCGGCCATGAGCGAACTCGAGGTCGGAGTGTGGGATCCGAGTCGGCTACTGCTGGTCGCCGATCACTACGTGCCCGCTCGCGACGTGGGTGCGGCAACGATCCTGGAGACGACGAGGTCCTTCGCTGCGAAGTTCGGTATCGAACGCTTCCACGAGGCCGAAGGCATTGCCCACACGGTGGTGGTCGAAAGGGGATACGTACTGCCCGGCCAGCTGTACGTGGGTGGCGACTCGCATTCCTGCACAGCCGGTGTGCTGGGTTGCCTGGCCGTGGGTATGGGATCGACCGATCTTCTGGGGATCGTCGCAACCGGGCGTACGTGGCTGCGCGTCCCCCGCACGATTCGGGTCGAGGTCGAGGGAACATTCGGCCCGGGTGTGAGCGCCAAGGACCTGATCCTCAGCATCATCGGTGACCGGGGGATGGATGCCGGCATCTATCGGGTCCTCGAGTTCGGCGGACAGGCGATCGCCGCGATGAGCATCGAGGAACGGAGCGTCCTCACCAACATGTGCGCCGAGATCGGCGCAAAGAGCGGCATCGTCCCCGCAGACGGGGTGACAGTGCAGCACTTCGCCGCGCTCGGCATAGACGTGGAGCCTGGTCCCTTCTCCGATCCTGACGCCGACTACTTCGATGCGTGGCGCTACGACGCTGCAGAGGTGGTTCCCGTCGTGGCCCGTCCCCACCGTCACGACGATGTCGTGGCGGCAGCCGATGCCGGGGGCGGGGCGATCACGCGCGCCTACATCGGCGCATGCACGGGCGCCAAACACCGCGACCTCCAAATGGCCGCCGAGGTTCTCCGCGGCCGCTCCGTTGCGCCGGGCGTGGTCCTGCAAATCGCGCCGGCCTCGAGAGCTGCGCTGCGCAAGGCGGTCGAAGACGGAACGGTTGCGGCCCTCATGGACGCCGGCGCTCATGTGCTGTCGACCGGATGTGGGGCGTGTCCCGGCCTGGGGAGCGGAGTACTCGCTCCCGGGGAGGTGTGCATCTCGACTACGAGTCGGAACGCCAGGGGCCGGATGGGGAGTCCCGATGCCGAGGTCTACCTCGCCTCGCCCTACGCAGTAGCGGCCGCCGCCGTGGCGGGTCGCATCGTGGATCCCAGAGAGTTTCTCGGGGTGCCGGTGTGAGCGTCATCGAAGGACGGGTGTGGAAGTTCGGGGACGACATCGATACCGACGGCATCGTTCCAGGTAGATACCTGATTGGAGAACTGCAAGAGATTGCGCAACATGTGATGGATGGGGCGCGACCGGGGTTCGCCGCCGAAGTATGCGACGGCGACATCGTCGTTGCCGGAACCAACTTCGGATCGGGATCGAGCCGCGAGATGGCTGCCCGAGCCCTCCAGGCTGCAGGCATCAGAGCAGTGGTTGCCGTGTCGTTCGCCAGGATCTTCTTCCGCAACTGCATCAACGTTGGTCTGGTCCCGGTTGAGTGCCCCACCGCCGGCGTCATCGAGGAGGGGCAGACCGTTCGGGTCGATGTCGAGGTCGGCCGGGTCGAGGTGACCAACACCGGCGACGTTCACGACGCTGTACGGCTTCCTCATGAGATTGCGCTCATTCTGAACGCAGGCGGTCTCGAGCCATACCTGGCCGCAGAGCTGGGGACGACATGACCGACCAGGGCGCCAAGCTCCGTAGCCTGCTCACGACCGCGCAGCCGGTGGTTGCACCGGGTACCTTCAATGCCCTGTTCGCGCGGCTGATCGCAGAGGCAGGGTTCCCGGCCGTGTACCTCTCGGGGGCCGGTGTGGCCAACACGCTGTTGGGTGCGCCGGATCTCGGCATGGTCACCATGAGCGAGATGGCCGGCATGGCTCGACATGTGTGCGAGGCCGTCGACCTGCCCGTCATCGCCGACGGAGACACGGGATACGGGGGAGTGCACAACGTCGCTCGGACCGTTGCGACCTACGAGCGCGCGGGCGTCGCCGCCATCCAGCTCGAAGACCAGGCGTTTCCCAAGAAGTGCGGGCACTTCGAGGGCAAAGTGGTTGTTCCCGCTGGGGAGATGCTGGAGCGCATCCACGCAGCACGTGAGGCGCGAAGTGGGCCCGATGGCATCTTGCTCATCGCACGGACCGATGCCGCCGGTCCGCTCGGGCTCGATGAGGCCATTTCGAGGGCGCGTGCATACGGTGACGCAGGGGCCGACGTCTTGTTCGTGGAAGCGCCTCGGAGCCGGGAAGACCTGCAACGGATCGGTCGCGAGCTCAGCGAGTGGCCGCTTGTGGCCAACATGGTGGAGTTCGGGAAGACCCCGCTGCTCGCGGCCGAGGAACTCGTCGCTCTCGGCTACTCCCTCGTCATCTTCCCGGGAACAATTACCCGCACGGCCGTTTTCGCCGCCCGCGCCGCACTCTCCGAGATGGCGGCCACGGGAACGACCGCAGGGCGGTTGGACCAGATGGCTTCGTTCCAAGACGTGAACCGTATCGTCGGCCTCGAAGATGCAAACCGCTGGGAGCAGGAGATCGCACGGCGCGCATCGGATTCTTCGTGACCGCCGTGAGCGCCGTTCTCCGAAGCTCTTCCCGCTTGCTCGTTGTCCTGGTGCTGCTCGTGGCGTTCGGCCCTGTCGCATGCGGCGACGCGCCAGATGAGGCGACGTCACAATTCCAGGGTTTCGACGGCTGTCAGGCGGGTGCCGGATCCGTGATGGCCTTCCTGCAGCGAACGCTCGACCAGATCGGCGACGCACCGCTCGACGAGGTTGCCGAGCTCGTCCCCGAGTTCGATGAGGGGGTCCATGCCCTGCTGTTGCGGGCCCAAGAAGTGCATTGCACGGAAGACGGATTCAACGACGCCGTCAGAGCCAGAGCTGGAGAGCTCGAGGCCAGCGGCATCACGGGTCAGGCGCTCATCGACGTCGTGAGCGAACGCGGGCTGGGGTCTCTGGACGCCGGCCGGGGCGGTCCCATTCTCTTGCCGGACAACTAGAAGAGGGCGCGTCGATCGGTGCGCACTCGGCGATCTGGCCTGGGCCCCCCGGATCGCACAGCGATTGAGCCGGCCTGCCCACCGCGCAGGTTGGCGAACAGCCATGGGGATGGCGCAAGAGCGAGCGCGTATGTGCGCTCGCTCGAGCAAGAACCAGCGGCCCCTTGGCGATCTAGAGCGCCCGGCCTGCCGCATGTCCCTCGAAGACGGCCTCGAGTGCCGAGCGCGGCGCAACACAGTCGCCGGCTCCGATGACTGCGATCCCGGCTCCGGCCAACCCCTGCCGGAGGTTGGTCCTGGAACAGGGCGGCCCTGCCGCCACGATCGAATCGAAGCCATCCGTCGTCACGATCTCTCCGGTGGAGAGGTCTTCGACGGCCAGCCGACCTTCGTCGAAGGAGCGGATGCGGCTGAGCAAGGAGACGCGTACTCCGAGTCGCCGCAAGCGCTCGGTGACGGCGGTGCGGCTGTACGGTGTCACCTGCCAGGCGAAGGCGGCGGCCGGAGCGAAGAGCGTGACGTGTTTGCCGACCCGCGCCAGATGCTCTGCCACCGAGACTGATGACCACGACCCGGTGGTGTCGTAGAGCGCAACGCGGGGACCGAGTTCCCATGACCGCTGCAGGGCGCGGCTCAGTGTGAGCCCCGAGCCCCCGTCGGGAAAGCCGACGGGTGTCTCTTCCGCTCCCAGCGCCAGAACCACGGCGTCCGCGCCGGACGCAGTGACCGACCGGGCATCGGCTTCCAAGCCCATTTCGAGCTCCACCCCGTGGTGGAGGCAGGCTGTCACCTGGTAGTCGACGAGGCCGAGGAAGTCGTGTCGTAAGGGCATATGGCGCAGCAGGTTGAGCCTGCCACCCGGTATGGAAGCCCGATCCCACACCCGAACCCGGTGACCCCGCGCCGCCGCCACCCAGGTAGCCTCGAGACCCGCCGGACCGGCTCCGACGACGAGGACGCGCCGTGGCTCTGGGGCCTGGTCATCCTGCGGGTCTGGGCTCCATTCCGTTTCCCGGCCGGCGGTTGGGTTGACGACACACGTGATGGGGAGACCTTTGGCGAGAAACCCGGTACAGCCCTGATTACAGCCGATACAGGGTCTCGCCGGGGATGAGTGCTCGATCGACTTCACGACCAGGTCGGGCTCGGCGATGTGGGCGCGGGCCATGCCGACGAGATCGGCATCACCACGGCGGAGCACGGCGTCGGCCTCTGCGATGGTGCGGAATCTGCACACCGCCATGATCGGGATGGTGTGGTTGTGACGCCGGACGGCGCGGGTCATCCGCCGGACGAGATCGCGGAATGGGGCCTCAGGGAACGACATGTCGGCGATTTGCGTCGCCAGTGAGTAGCTCCCGTGATACGCCGAGTGGGACACGTTGACGAAGTCCAAGGGAACCCGATCCAGGATGCTGGGGACGATCCGCTCCATATCGTCGATGGTGAGGCCGCCCGGCACGTACTCGTCGGCGCTGACCCGGATTCCGACGCACGCCTCGGGTCCCACCGCAGCGCGGACTGCTGCGAGAACCTCGAGCGCGAGACGAACCCGGTTCCCTTCACTGCCGCCGTAGGCGTCGGTCCGGTTGTTCGAGAGCGGGGAGAGGAATTGTTGAAGCAGGTGCCCGTGGCCGAGGTGCACCTCGATACCGTCGAAGCCCGCTTCGAGGACGTTCTTGGCGCTCGCCACGTGGCCGGCGATCAGGTTGCTGATGTCGTCGTCGTTCATCATGTGCGGCACCGGGGCTGTTGCGCTCCAAGGGATTGGTGAGGCGCCCCACGGCGAGGCGCGCACCGCGTCGCCGTCGATCTGGCGGCCCAGGTGGATGATCTGGCCAAACAACTTGGCCCCGTGTTCGTGCACGGCGTCGGCGACACGACGGAACGGGTCGATGCAGCGTCGGTCATAGCCGGCGATTCCTTGCGGTTTGCCGAGGCTCGAGCGGTGTACCCGGATCGACTCGAAGATGATGAGTCCAACGCCGCCTCGAGCCCGCGCCCGGTGATAGGCCACGTGCTTCTCCGACGGCATGTGGTCTTCGCCGTAGTTCGTGGTGTGGGCCGGGATGAAGATGCGGTTGCGTACATCGACGTTGCCGATGCGCACGGGACGAAACACGCTGGGGTAGCGATCGGTGCCTGCCGGGCTGTTCGGTATGGTCAAGGGGTTCCACCTCCCGATTGAAGCGTTCGTTGCCTGTCCCTTGGGGGCGGTCGCAGCGTGGTCAGGCGGGTGCCTCCCGCTCTGCAACCGCGACGTCACACAGGACGTAGAACCGGAACTCGGTGCGGCCCGCCGGGCTCCGCTCAACCGGGATTGGGTGTTCCTCGAACCACTGCAGGTAGCGGTCATATGCCTCGTGGTTGGCGAAATGCAGCTCGGCGATGCGGCCGAAGCCCGGCGCAGCGTTCGCCGTAGCCGTACCGGCGCTCGTCGCGGTGATCGGACGCTCGACGATGTTCAGCACCACCCGATCGAGAAAGGGGTTCGCCAGCAGGTCGGGATAGTGGATGTCCCACAGCCACCGCTCGTATTCCTCTGCAGCGACACCTTCGACGATGTCGTAACCGAGGATCGCCTTCACTCCAGGTTCGCTCATCCCGCATACCTCCGCCGTCGTGACCGTCACCGCTGTGGTGATCAAGGGTAGGAGTGCGCCCACCCGACGCCGCACCTGTTCCTGCGCGAAGATGGGAGGCCGTGGGAAACGCCAGCATCCAGATGCCGATCTGTGTGACATGCGGAGTGCAACGAGATGCGCCCTCCTCATCGAACGAGCCGCTGGGGGCGTGCGCCATCTGCGCCGACGAACGACAGTACGTTCGGTGGGGCGGGCAATCGTGGACTTCCTTGTCCGAGATGAAGGGTGCCGGCCATATCAACCGGATCGAGCAAGTCGAACCCAACCTGTGGGGGATCGGCACCGAACCGAGGTTCGCCATCGGCCAGCGGAGCCTGCTGGTCGCGACCGAGGGTGGGAACGTGCTGTGGGATCCGGTGAGTTACCTCGATGACGCCACCACCTCACGAATCCAAGAACTCGGCGGCGTTCAGGCGATCAGCGCCTCACACCCCCATTTCTATGGCAGCGTCGTCGAGTGGAGCCGAGCTTTCGATCACGCACCGATCTATCTCCCTGCGGCTGATCGCAAGTGGGTGCAGCGTGCCGACGATGGGTACCGGTTCTATACCGAGGACGCAGTTGAGGTGGCTGGGCTGATGCTGATCCGGTGTGGGGGCCACTTCGAGGGCAGCGCAGTGCTTCACTGGCGAGAAGGTGCAGACGGCCGCGGGGTCATCTTGTCGGGGGATACCGTTCAAGTCGTCATGGATCGGAGCGCAGTGAGCTTCATGCGTAGCTATCCGAACCTGATCCCGCTCGACCCCGAGTCGATCCGTAGGATCCACCAACAGCTGGCTTCGGTGTCCTACGACCGCATCTACGGCGGTTGGTGGGAACGTGTCGTGACCGCCGGCGCCGAAGCCGCCGTTTCTGCATCCGTTGCGCGCTACCTGCGATACGCCGGCTGGGATGCGTGAGCCCGGCTGCACCATCTGTCGGGTCAGACTCCTTCGTCCTATGCTCGCTCAACACCCAGCCTGTGCGAGGTAGCCGTGAACCCAGAGAAGCTCGAGCCTTTCGAAGGGCCCGCCGCGTGGTACGGATCGGAGATGAAGGACCGCTCCGACGAATGGCGGTACGACCTCACAGAGGCCGATGTCTCGGAGATCAAGGCCGCCGTCGCCTTGGTGCAGGAGCAGGGCATCTCGATCATCGACATCACGCCCGACGACTTCCCCCTGCCGAATCTCGGTTCCGCGCTGTCCGACATCCAGGACATGGTGGTGAACGGTCGAGGGTTCGTGCTGATCCGAGGCGTGCCAGTCCGCGACTACTCGATCGAGGAATCGGCCATCGCCTACTTCGGGATCGGTTCCTACTTCGGTTGGGCGATTCCCCAGAACGCAAAGGGTCACGTCCTCGGACATGTCCGGGACATCGGTCTCGACCCCACCAATCCAACGCATCGGCTGTACGGCACGAGAGCTCGTCACCTGTTTCACACCGATTCGTGTGACATCGTCGGGTTGCTGTGTCTCCAGACGGCGAAGTCCGGAGGGCAGAGCAAGATCTGCAGCTCGGTGACGGTCTACAACGAAATGGTGAAGACCAGGCCGGATTTGGCTGCAGTGATGCAGCAACCGTTCTATCTGGATCGCAAGGGGGAGATCCCCAAGGGCAAAGGCCCGTATTACCAGATGCCGATCGTTCATCAGTTCGGAGGTTTGCTGACAACGACCTACAACCGGGACTTCATCACGGCGGCGCAACGGTTCGAAGAGGTACCCCGCCTGACCCAGGATCAGATCGACGCGATGGACCTCGCAGACGAAATCGCCAACCGAGATGACGTACGGCTCGACATGGATTTTCGACCGGGGGACATCCAGTTCATTCACAATCACCAGATCCTTCATGCCCGCACGCCGTATGAGGACTACGACGAGCCGGAGCGCAAACGCCATCTCTTGCGGCTCTGGCTGGCGCCACCCAACGGCCGGCCCCTCCCTCCGGTGATTGCCGAGCGGTTCGGCTCCATCGAACAGGGCACCGCTCGCGGCGGTATCCGGGTTCCCGGCCAGACTTTGAAAGCCCCTCTGCAACCGGAGTAGCCGCAGCGCGGAGCAAGCGCCAGGAGGTAGCGCGGTGGCGGTGCTGATCACGGGAGGAAGCGGATTCGTCGGCCTCAACGTCGCGGAGGCACTACTGAGCCGCGGAGGGACCGTCGTCACGTTGAGCAACGGCGCGCTTCCGAACGCAGCTCGGGACGACTTCATTGCGCTGCCCGGCACGCTCGTCACCGTGCAGGGCGACGTGCGAGACGGTGACCTCGTGCGCCGAGCAATCATCGAACACGGAGTCGATCGCGTGTTTCACGGGGCCGCGATCACGGCCGATCGGCAGCGAGAGCTCCGCTCGACGAAGGAGGTGGTGGACGTCAACGTGATGGGCACGGTTGCTGTACTGGAGGCCGCCCACCAGCAGGGCGTGCGGCGTGTCGTCTACGCGTCATCCGGGGCCGTCTACGGCGACGCCAGGTTCGCCCTCGAGCCGCTCGACGAGACGGCGGCGCCGAGTCCGGGAACGCTGTACGGCATCACCAAACTCGCCGGCGAAATGCTCGTCCGCCGTTATCGCGAATTGCGCGGATTGCCCGCGGTCTCGGCTCGCATGAACGCAGCTTTCGGGCCGTGGGAGCGCGACACGGGGGTTCGCGACACGCTGAGCCCGATCCTCGAGCTTGCCGTGCTGGCGGTTCGTGGCGAGCGGGCCCGGGTTCGCCGCGGGTCACCCCAAGATTGGATCTACTCGCGGGACGTAGCGGAGGCATGCGTTGCACTCCTCTCCACAGACGACCTGCCCTACGAGGTCTACAACGTCGCACCGGGCGCATCATGGGATCTGGCCGATTGGATCGACATCCTCAGCGTTGCGTATCCGGGCTTCGAGGTCGAGCGGGACGCAAACGAGGATCACGCCAACGTGTTCGAGCACACGGACCCGAAGCGACGCAAGACGCCCGTGTGCAACGATCGAATTCGCGAGCTGGTGCCCGAGTTCCCTTCACATGATCGAGCCCGCGCGCTCGAGGACTTCCTCGCTTGGATACTCGGCCACGCCGACTTCGTGGCGGGATCCAGCACAACGTGAACGCCTGGAGCGCGCCGAACCGGCCCCTGTAGAGTCTGCAGAGAACCAAGCGGATTGCACGACATCCGGTACCGGTTCAGACGTTGCGCAGAGGAGTGAGCCGTGGGTCTCATAGTTCACGACAACGAGTTCGGTGGCCGCGGCACCGAGCACAAGCCGCTGTCGGTGATTCAGCGAGAGGTCATGGAGTTCCTGCGCGAAGAGGCGGGGTTTGCGCAAGTGTTCACCATCAACACGAACGGCTACCCCGTCGGACGCACCATGGGGGCACCGATCGACGACGAGTGGAACGTCGAGCTGATCCAGCGCAACGTCCATCACCGCATCGATCAGATCAGCCGAAATCCCCGCATGGAAGTCCTGTGGGTGGGTACGCCTTCCGGTGTGTCCACCAACGATCGCCCCCACGTCTATGACTTCGGCCTACAGGCGCCCCGTGTCGTGTTCCTCCGCGGCAACGGCGAGTTCCTCGATCCGGATGACACCTGGGAGCGGTATTGGCGCCGAACCGAGCGACACCTCGCGCTCGGCCGGACGCTGTCCCCGGTTCGTGACCGCGCAGACGTGGATCGGAATCTGATCGGTGTCTTGGTGCGGCCGGTTCGGATCCGAGCAGAGGGTTTCGGATCTGGTGCTGAGTCCTACACCTGGGACGTCGTGGCGCCGTGAGGGCCGGCGAGACGCAACGGGTTGCGTCGGGCCGTTTGCAGCTCGCCGCACCGGGTCGGTAGACGCGCTTCGCTCCCCATTGGCCGGCGTCGACACATCCTCACGTCCAGGCGGAAACCCCGCCGGGCGCCCGTCTATCGTGCCTGGACCGTGGAAGAACGAACGTGTGAGAGGAATCGCATGGGTGAGAGCAACCACCATTTGGTCATCAGAGGCGCCTCCATCGTTCGTCCCGGTTCCGACGATCCTGAGGTCGGTGATATCGCAATCACCGACGGCGTGTTCTCTGCGGTCGGGGGGACCGTCGAGACCCCCGGCGAGCAAGAAATCGACGGCTCCGGCCTCTTGGCCTTTCCCGGCGTTGTCGATGCACACCAGCACTGGGGCATCTACAACCCGTTGGAAGACGACACGGTGAGCGAGAGCCGTGCGGCGGCGCAGGGGGGCGTCACGACCGGCATCACCTACATTCGAACCGGCCAGTACTACCTGAATCGGGGCGGGTCCTACCTCGACTTCATGCCCGAGGTGTTGGCCCGGGCGGAGGGTCGAGCGCACATCGATTACGGCTTCCACATCGCGCCCATGCAGTCGAGCCACATCGATGAGCTCGAGGCGATCGTGGACGAGTTCGGGGTGTGCTCGTTCAAGATCTTCATGTTCTACGGAGGACATGGCCTCCACGGCAAGAGTGATGACCAGGCGACGTTCTTGATGACCCCGCCGGGTGAGCGGTACGACGTCGGTCATTTCGAGTTCATCATGCGAGGAGTTGCCGAGCTGCGGCGGCGCCGGCCCGAGCTCGCCGACGCGCTTTCGGTCTCACTGCACTGCGAGACGGCGGAGATCATGCGGGTCTATACCGAGATCGTCGAACGCGACCCGAGCCTTGCCGGCTTGGCGGCCTATTCGGCATCACGCCCGCCGCACTCCGAGGGGCTTGCGGTGGCTGTCGCCTCCTACCTCGCCCACGTGACCGGGGTGACCAACATCAACCTCCTCCACCTGTCGTCGGCTGTGGCCATCGAGTCCGCTGAAACCATGAGCGAGGCGTACCCCGACGTCGACATCCGGAAAGAAGTGACCGCCGGTCATCTTCTCACCGATATCGAATCCGCCTCCGGGATCGGCGGGAAGGTGAACCCACCACTCCGTCCCCGCGAGGACGTCGAGGCGTTGTGGGCGGCGATCGAACGGGGCACCGTGGACTGGGTGGTGAGCGACCACGCCTGTTGCCGGGCCGAGGACAAGTTCGGTTCGCCAAGCGACAACGTCTGGTTGGCCAAGTCGGGGTTCGGTGGCACCGAGTATCTCCTGCCCGGCCTGGTGACGGAAGCCTCGAAGCGGGGCGTCTCCATGGGACGGATCGCCGAGCTGACCTCGAAGAACCCCGCCACTCGCTACGGCCTCAATGCCAAGGGCGACTTCTCGGTGGGAGGAGACGGCGACGTTGCGCTCGTCGACCCGAACCGATCTTGGGTCGTTCGCGCCGAGGACTCCGAGTCGACGCAGGAATACACACCGTTCGAGGGATATGCCATGACCGCATCGGTGACCCACACCGTGCTGCGCGGCAACGTCGTCTTTGAAGGTGGCTCCCCGGTCGGTGAACCAAACGGCCGGTACGTCGAGCGACCGACTCGCTGAGGGCCGGATGAGCGAAGCAGTGTCCCCAGGACCGCTGGCAGGCATCACGGTCCTCGACGTGTCGACGATTCTCGCCGGACCGTTGGCATGCCAAATCCTCGGCGACTACGGAGCCGATGTGATCAAGATCGAGCATCCCCAGCGCGGAGACGGAATGCGGGGGCACGGGCCTTCACTCGGCGGCGTGCCCATCTGGTGGAGTGAGGTCTCGCGCAACAAAACGCACATCGGGCTGTATCTCGGCGACCCGGAAGGAGCCGGGGTGTTCCTGGAAATGGCGGCGCGGGCCGATGTTGTCGTGGAGAACTTCCGACCCGGGACTCTGGAGCGCTGGGGCGTCGGCTGGGAGCAACTCCATGCCAAGAACCCGGGCCTGATCCTCGCCCGCGTCACGGGTTGGGGCCAGGTCGGCCCGTATGCGAACCGACCCGGATTCGGCACGCTGGCAGAAGCCATGAGCGGTTTCGCCTACCTGACGGGAGACCCGGATGGACCCCCTACTCTCCCCGCATTCGGGCTTGCAGACAGCATCTGTGGGATGACTGCCGCCGGACTCATTGCAATCGCGCTCTACCACAGGGATGCGGGGGGAGGTGAGGGCCAGGTGGTCGATCTTTCGATCCTCGAGGGCATGATGACCGCGGCCGGGCCTGGTCCGACCATCTACGACCAGACGGGAGTGGTCCGGCAGCGGACCGGGAATCGCTCGGTCAACAACGCGCCCAGGAACCTGTACCGCACCGCAGATGATCACTGGGTGGCCGTCTCGACGAGCGCGAACTCAGTGGCCGAGCGTGTGCTCCGGCTCGTCGGCCATCCCGAGGTCATCGACGAGGCGTGGTTCGCCACCGGCCACGGTCGCGCTCAGCACGCCGATCTCCTCGATGGATGGGTCGCCGATTGGATCGGTGCTCGTGACGCAGCACACGTGCTCGCCGCATTCGAGGACGCAGGAGCTGCCGTCGCACCGGTGTACGCATCCGACGAGCTCCTCGACGATCCCCACATACAGGCCACGGAGATGATCACGACCGTTGAAGATCCTCAGCTTGGGTCGGTGCGCATGCACAACGTACTGGGGCGGCTCTCCGCCACCCCTGGCTCGATCCGCTGGACGGGACGCCCCCTTGGGGCCGATACGGATCGGTACCTCACCGACGAGCTTGGAATGTCGGCTGAGAGGATTGCCGGATTGAGGGGACGGGGTGTCGTTGCCTGAACCCCGCTACCGGAGCTACCTGTTCACACCGGGAACGTCCGAGCGGCTCGTGACCAGCGCCCTGAAGAGCTCGGCCGACGCAGTGGTGATCGACCTCGAGGACGCCATCGTCGCCGACGACCGTGCCCTTGCGTTTGACGTCGTTCGCGCTGCGGCTTCGGTGATCCATCAAAGGCCGACCCACGTCCGGATCGGCATTGCGGAGGGTGGCTACATCGATTCGGATGTCGATCTCGCCGTGGAGGTCGGAGCGCTTGCATTGAGGCTTCCCAAAGTCTCTCGGCCCGAGGAGGTGGGCAGGGTGTCGCAGTTGCTCGACAAGGCGGAGGATCGCCATGGACGGCAGGCGTTGAGCGTCGGCCTGTACCTGACGATCGAGGACGCCGCAGGCCTGGTCGCAGCGCGGGAATTGGCTGCAGCAAGCCGGCGTGTGGCTCGGTTCGTCTTTGGCGAACGTGACTTCATGGCGGACCTCGGCGTCGATTCCCCCGGCACACTTCTCGGGCATGCGAGGGCGAGCCTCGCCATCGCCTCACGGGCGTCCGGCGTTGGGGCACCGGTCGACGGAGCGTTCATCGACCTCGAGGACGAGGCAGGGCTCCGGGCGTCGGCGTCCCAGGCCAAGAACCTCGGCTTCTCCGGGAAGTCGGCGCTCCATCCCCGCCAACTCGAAGTGCTGCATTCGGTTTTTGCGACGTCGGCTGAGGAAATCGTCTGGGCGAAGCGGGTCGTCGACGCCTACGCCTCAGCAATCAACGAGGGTTCAGCGTCGCTGGTAGTCGACGGTCAGTATGTGGACGCGGCCGTCGTCCGAAGGGCGCGCGCGATCATGGAAGAAGGTACCCGCGATGAATGAGCTGCAACGCCTCCTCGCTTCACTCGATGGAGATGTGTTCGATTTGTCGCGACCCTATGTCATCGGGATGCCGCAATCACCGAACCATCCTCGCTACTGGCACTCGCTCCCTCGCCGCCACGGCGACATGGTGCGCGCCGACGGTGGCTCGGCTGCGAACGACCTCATCGTCATGGGCACCCATGTGGGCACGCACATCGACGCTCTCGCCCACGTCTCGCATGATGGCGTGCTGCACGGCGGTCGAGATGCGGCTGCTGCGCAGGTGGGTGGACGCTTCGAGGAGTCCGGAGTCCACACCGTGGCGCCGTTCATCGGCAGGGGGGTGCTGCTCGACATCCCTGCGGCGCGCGGGGTCGATGCCCTGCCAGCCGGTGAGGAGGTGACGGCCGCCGACGTCGCCGACGCCGAGGCATCGTTGCCCGCTCCGATTCGTCAAGGAGACGGCGTGCTCATCCGCACCGGTTGGGGAGCCAACTGGGAGGCCGGCGACGCCTATCTGGGGAAGGAGTCCGGCGTCCCGGGGCCGGGACCGGAGGCGGCCGGGTTGCTGGCTTCGAAGCGACCCGCCTTCATCGGCTCGGACTCGATCGCTTTCGAGCATCTTCCGCCCGGCGGCGGCCATGCGGTGCTCCCGGTCCATCGGATCCTGTTGGTCGAACACGGCATCAACATCGTGGAGACGCTCGCTCTGGAGGAGCTTGCCGCCGCAGGACACCGCGAGTTCCTGCTTGTGCTCGTCCCGTTGCCCCTCGTCGGCGCGACCGGTTCCCCGGTCCGTCCCCTCGCCATCGTCCCGCGCCCATGACGGACACGCCACTCGCAGTGCTGCTTGCGGACTTCGCCGCGGGTGTCCGGCGCAACGGCGTGCCCGAGGCCGTGGGCCGCAGTGTTCGGCAGCGGATCCTCGACATCCTCGGGATCTGCGCTGCCGCCGTCGAACTCCCCACGAGCGCCATGGCCCTCGGATATGTGACTGCGCAGGGTTCCGGCCCGTCGTCCGTGGTCGGCGGTGGCTCAGCGTCTGCGGCATGGGCTGCGTTCGGGAACGGGGTGCTGGCCCATTCACTCGACTACGACGACACCCACCTCCCGTCCGTGCTTCACCCGAGCGCGGCCGTCGTACCGGCTGCCCTGGCGATGGCCGAGCGAGAGGGAGCAACGGGCGATCAAACCGTCTACGCCATCGCAGCGGGAGTCGAGACGTGCGTCCGCCTGGGCATGGCCGGCTTCGACGTCGAGTCCGGCAACTCGGTCTACTTCGAACACGGCCAGCACGCCACGTCGATATGTGGAACGGTGGGCGCAGCCGTCAGTTCGGCGCTCCTCATGGGCCTCGATGCCAACCATGTTGCGCACTCGATTGGTATCGCTTCCAGCATGGCGGCCGGTGTCATCGAAGGGAACCGCATGGGCGGCACGGTCAAACGCATGCACTGCGGATGGGCGGCGCACTCCGGCGTGGTGGCTGCGGAGCTTGCCGGAGCCGGATTCACCGGGCCACCGACGGTCCTGGAGGGCCGGTTCGGGCTGTTCGAGGCCTTCCTCCACGGGAAGTTCACCGAGACGCCGGTGCGCGAGGGGCTCGGCACGGATTGGTCGGTGCCGGAGATCTTCTTCAAACCGTACCCGGCGAACCACTTCACCCACACCGCAGCAGATGCGCTGATGGCTGCTCGCGAACAAGGACTTCACGCGGACGATGTCGAACGCATCGTGATCGGCGTGGCCACGCCGACGGTCCGGACGATAGGCCAGCCCATCGAACGGAAGCGCCGGCCGGAGACTGGCTACCAGGGCCAGTTCTCGGGGCCCTATGTGGCAGCGGCGGCTCTGCTGGGCGGCGGCGGGCTTGGACTCGGCCTCGAAGACTTCACCGACGAACAGGTCAGACGGCCCGCTGCCACGGCGCTCATGGATCGTATCGAGGTGGAGGGCAATCCTGAGTGCGATGCGATCTATCCGCACCAGTTCCCGGCGGTGGTGGACGTGTGGACCAGGGGCGGCAGCCACCTCACTGAGCGCGTGATGGCGAATCGGGGTGGGCCGCAGCGACCGTTGAGTGACGACGAGCTCATGGTGAAATTCCGGGAGAATGCGACACGGTATCTCGACGAGCGTTCCGTCGCCGAACTGGGGCAGCGCATTCTGGCCCTGACCAGCAGCACGGATCTCGGTGCGATCATGAGCCTCGTGAGGGCCCTCGACGACCCCCCTCGTGCCGCCACAGCGAGCCACCTCCAGGGTCCGGCTGGCGACTGACCCCGGTGGGCGGGTTGGGATTGCCTCTGGTCCGCATTTCGTCCGCGAGAGACCGAAGACGAACCCGAGCAACATCCGCCGCCGCTGCCAATCACGGAGTTTCGACCGTCAATCCGAGGATCAGGCCCATCATGTCGTCGATCAAGGGCATGGCGTCACCGCGTTCGGTGTTGTCGGCGAAGCCCATGCTGATCCCGTAGTCGGGCAGGTAGAAGGCGCCTGCGGCGTAGCCGGGTGCGTCGCCGCCGTGACCCCACACCTCCAGACCGCTGACGAACTCAGGTGCGAATCGCACCGCACCGAGCCCATAGCCGTCGAGAAGCGGTTCATCCTCCATTTCGGTCGGGTAGAAGTCGATCATCTCCGCGAACGAGTCCGCTCTGAGCACGGTCTGCTCGTGATAGAGGGCACGCGTCCATTCGGCGAGATCCTCGGCGGTGGTGAAGACCTGCCCTCCCAGGCCGCTGGCGAAGGCCGTGTAGGGAGTCGCGGAGAAATCATCGTATTCCCCGTCGCCATCGAGGTCCCACCACCCGTGCGCGATGTTGTTCGGAGGCTCTTCGCCGGGTATCACGAAGGTCCCGTCCAGTCCAAGAGGATCGAAGAAACGATTCCGATAGACGGTTGCGATGTCGGACCCGGTGGCTTCCATGATGATCATCCGCAGCAGCACGTAGCCGGAGTTTGAGTAGTGCCATGCGGTGCCCGGGGCGAAGTACGGTTCGAGCAGGTACGTGGCGAGCGTCTCACCGGGGGTCCACGATCGATCGGGCTCGTCCCAAACGGCGGACTTCCAGTAGTCGGGATGATCGATGTAGTCGTGGACGCCGCTCGTGTGGTTCAGCAGTTGCCGGAGCGTGATCGAGCGGTCCACGTTCGGGATTTCCGGCAGCCACTCGCATACCGGGTCATCCAGGCTCAGCACACCCTCCTCGGCCAGTTGCATGATCGTCGTGGCGGTCCATGTCTTCGTGATGCTCCCGGCCGCGAACAGCACGTCCGGAGTCACCTTGGTCGTGCCGTGGGACACTCCGGTCACGCCGACCCACCGCTTCCCGTCGGGCAAGATCACGGCGAAGGTGAATCCCTTTCCGCCATGTTCGATGACTCCCGCGTCGAGGGTCGCCTGCAGGAGATCCGCTGCCGGCAGCTCGGCGATCGGTAGTTGAACCATTGGCCCCGCGACGCGATCAGACTTCGTGGGGCTCGCCGCGGACGTCTCGATTCCGGAGGTCGGCTCGGTCGACTCGTTGAAGGTGGTTGCCGCGACCTGCTCGGCACCGCCGCACGCTACCGCCATCAGCGCCACGACGACGGCCATCGTGCCGAGCCGCCCTTTCCGCAGAGGAGAGTCGGGGCGCATCGACGCCACCCCTCGGAACCCCGCCCGGGCGCCTTCGGCTGCGGCGTCGATCTCGATGCGGGGCGGTCTGCCTGTCAGACGGAGTGCCATTGTGATTCCTTCCTCTTGGCATGCCACACCCTGCGCCACGTGGGCTGCCTACCGGCTGTGGTGCGGCTGTGGCCGCCAAGCCATGAGCACGGAACACACGAACGGCAGGGTTCGGGTCGCACCTGAGCTGGATCAGGGTGAAACCGCAGCATTCCAGCCTCAAGCGATACGACGACAGGCTCGATCGAGGAGGTGACCTTCGAGCGCGGGTGGTGTGGTGCGACACCGACGCTCGGAGACCTGGTCTACGGGCTCGGGCAGGGTTCTTCCCGGAGATACCGGACGCACTCAGCAGGAGTGAAGGATCGCGTGAGCCGTGTGCGCGCCAGCCCGAGTAGCTCGTCGACCGGGAGTACGAGAACCCGTACCGATCCATCGGCGCTGGGGACCGCGAGGCGGGTACCCGTGGGATCGAATGCGATGATCCCGGGCATCTGGACCGGGACCGTGAAGAGTTCGGCGCCGGTCTCGTCCCAGATCCTGACCGTGCTGTCTAGGGCGGCCGTTGCAATCTGGGAGCCGTCGGGGCTGAAGGCAACTTCGAGTACCGCACCAGAATGACCTCGGAGTGATGCCAGCTCACGAACGTTTCCGGAGCGGATCTCGCTGATGTCCCAGAGCTTGGCCGATCCATCCCCGGCGGCAGTGGCCATCGATTCGCCGTCCGGGCTGAACTCCACCGCGAGGATTACGCCGGGGTGGCCTTCGGTGTCGACCAGCCGGGTATTGGTAGCGACGTCCCACACCTGGAGGCCGACACCGGCGACACCCAGAAGACTCCCGTCGCGGTTGAAGGCGACGGAGAATGCCGCCGGTGTGGCGTCGATCCGAGCCATCTGTCGGCCGTCTGGCATGCTCCACAGGGCGACGAGTCCGTCGAGGCCGCCGGTGGCGAGCATGGTGCCGTCGGGACTGAAGGTGGAGCTCCAGACCGTGTCGGTGTGCTCGGTGATCACGAGGAGCTCGCTACCGGAGGCCACGTCCCATACCCGGGCCGTCTGGTCTTCGCCGGATGTCACCAGGAGTGCTCCGTCGGGGCTGAATCCGCCACCGGAGATCCGGTCGGTGTGGCCCCTCAGCACGGCCTCGCGTTCACCGGTCGCCGCGTCCCAGACCGCTACCTCGCCTTCCTCCGTGCCGGTGGCGAGTCGGGTCCCGTCCGTGCTGTAGGCACTGAAGGTCGCGGGCGCGTCCGTCCCAACTGTCAGGAGTTCTCGGCTGCCCCTCGGACTCACGTCCCACAGCTTGGTGAGGCCATCGCCGCCCGCCGTCGCCAAGAGGCGTCCGCTCGGGTCGAAGACCACGCTCCCTATGCCGGTGGCGTGGCCGGATATGACGAGGAGCTCTTGGCCGGTTGCGACGTCCCACACTCGCGCCGTGCCGTCCTCGCCCGCCGTAGCGAGCCGAGCACCATCGGGGCTGAACGCCATCCCGCAGACGGGACCGGCATGTCCGGTGAGTGATCTGACCTCACCTCCGGTTGCGAGGTCCCAGAGCTTGGCTGTTCCATCATGACTTGCGGTGGCGAGCAGTGCGCCCTCGGGGCTGAACTCGACCCGGCACGTCCCGTCACGATGTGCCGTGAGATGGAGGAGCTGCTCACCGCTGGCAGCATCGATGACGAACGCACCGGCCGTGTCGGCCGCAACCGCAACGAGCCCAGTGGCGCTGAGGGACAGGTCCACGGCGTCGACCGCCTGGAAGGAGGCGAGTTCCTCGCCGGTGGCCGCATCCACCAGCCGGACGACGGCGTCGGGTCCGGACACAGCGAGCACCCGACCGTCGGCGCCGAAGTCGGCAATGCCTCCATCCAGCACGAGGAGCTCCTCCCCGGTCGTCGCGTCCCACAGGCGTACGGTGCCGTCGACGCTCGTCGTGAGAATCACGGTGCCGTCGGGGCTGAAGTCGGCTTCGAGCGTGCGATCGTCGTGGCCTCGGAGCACGAGGAGCTCATCGCCACTGCTCGAGTAGACCCGTGCCCCGCCCTCGGCGATTCCGCCGGCAAAGATGGTTCCAGGATCGGCAGTGACCAGGCGCGAGCCGTCGGGGCTGATGGCGCCGCTTCCACCCGGGACGGTGAGGACGATCCGAGAGGCGAGCAACCCCCGGTGGAGTGCCTCGACCGTCTCCGGAAGCACACCTTCGCCGGCCGCCACGGCAGTATCGGCTGCTTCGACGGCCAGGAGCGTGCTCAGTTCGGCGTCGATGTCGAGTGCCTGGATGGACTCCGCCGTCAGCTCTCGCGCAGTCGAGATGGCCAGGTTGTGCTCGGCTCGTCTCGTCTGATTCTGTGCGAGCGCCGCAAGGGAGACGGCCACGGCAGTGGCGACGGCGAACACTGCGACGAGGAGCCTGAGTCTGGTGCGTGAACGGCGTTCGAGCTCCGCCTCGTGGCGGAGCCGGTCCTGCTCCAAGGCTTCTGCCACCTCACGCGCCTGGAGGCTGGCGATGAGGTAGTCGCTTTGCGCCTGGGTGAGAGCGAAATCTGTGGTCTCATTCCACGACTCGAAGCGACGGAGCCGCTCGCCGCTCAGCAGGTAGCTCGGATCCCGGCCCGAGGCCTGCCACCCGGCTGCGGCCGAAGCCAACTCTCTCTCGTACTGGAGGTCGGCCCGGCCATGATCGATCCAATCACGCAGTCGCCGCCACTCCGTGAGGAGGGCCTCGTGGGAGACCTCGACGGTGGGGCTGCGAGTGACCGGGTCGCGATCGAACGTCAGGAGGCGGTATGCCCCGAACGTGTCCAGGACGACCTCCGCACTGCGGCGTCGGCCTTCGATGGCCGTCAGCTCGCTGCGGAGCACGCGGCGGCGGGTGTCGATCGTGCCTTCGCCGAGGGCGACCAACCGCAGGAAGAGCTGCTGCGCCGCAGGCTGGACGCTCGGATCGAGGCTCGCGTACAGCTTCTCCGCTCGTTGGCCCAGGGCGCCCGCAACGCCGCCGAGTGCCTGATATGCGTCCAGTGTGAGCGTCATGCCCTCGCGCCGGTCGAACAGCTCGGTGAGGGTGTATTGGAGCAGGGGCAGTGCCCCCGGCTGATCGGCAACGTCTGCTGCGATCCGGGCCTCGAGGCTCGTTTCGAATCCGACACCGATGCGCTCGAGGGGCCCGGCGATGGCGCGCTCCAGCTCCTCCGGGGAGAGAGGCCGAACGGTCTCCATCCGATGGGTCACCAGTCCGCTCATCCCACTGTGTCGCAGCGGCCGGTCGTAGAAGTCGGCGCGCAGCGTGACGACGACCCGGAGTTGGCTGTTGGCGGCCTCGACGGCGGCGACGATGCCATCCATGAACTGGCTCCGCGTGCGCTCATCGTCGACGAGCGTGAAGAGTTCTTCGAACTGGTCGACGATGACGAGGAGCTCCGCGTGGCGCCCCGGCAGGACGCGCTTGACCGCGCGGTGCAGGCCGAGCGCATCGGAGGTGAGCTGCTCGCGGAGGCTCACCGGCGGATTGACGGCGATGCGCAACAGCGCCGCCTCCAGCTCCTCCCAGGGGTCGGTGCCGGGGACCATCTCAACGACGAACCAGTCCTCGGATCCCACCAGGCTGCCGCTGCGAATCCTTGGCACGAGCCCGGCTCGCACCACACTCGACTTGCCGCTCCCACTCGGCCCCACGACCGCGAGGAATCGCCGGTGGACGTGCGACTCGCGCAGACGGGCTACGAGGCTTTCGGTGAGGGCGTCTCGTCCGAAGAGATTGGCGGCGTCGGCCTCTTCGAACGGGCGGAGGCCCTTGTAGGGATTGGAGACGACGGGCGCTGCCGCTCTCTGCGGCGCCGCCGCAGATGGCGCTGCGGCCAGGAAGGCGTCGACGAACGCGGCGGTGTCCGGGTAGCCGCCGTCTTGCGGAGCGGTGATCGCCCTTCGCAGCACGCCGAGTACGGAGGTATCGATCACGCCGGGTCGTGCCGCTGCCACGTCCGAAATGCCGCGCTCGCCGGTGAGCGACTCGAGCGCAACGAGCGCCAGGGCACGCGTGTCGGGGCGTGGGTCCGTTGCCTGGGGCCAGAGCTCACCTGCGCCTACGTGCCTGTCGCCGACTCCGATCGGGAAGTCGGTGAGGTAGGCATTGCCATCCTCGTCCAGCAAGATGTTGGCCGGCTCGACCCGTCCGTGGCCGACGCCATGCCGGTGCGCCGCCCCCAGCGCCGATCCGATCTGCTCCACGATCCGGCGCACGGCCTCGATCCGCCACGGTCCTCGATCGAGGGCTCCGCTGAGGTTGCCGCCGCGCATCCACCGAGCAACAAGGAAGGCCCCTCCCGGTTCTCGCCAGTAGTCGTAGAGCGGCACGATGTGGGGGTGCTCCAGCCGGGCGATGAAGGCGGCTTCGGCTTCGAAGCGGCGGGCGAATTCGGCGCTTGCCGCAACGCTGGCTCGAACGACCTCGAGGGCGACCTCTCGTCCCAGGGCGGGCTGGTAGGCGCGATACACGACGCCGAGGCGTCCTTCGCGGATCTGCTCCCGCAGCTCGTAGCCACGGATGGTCCGGCCGGGTGCGAGGTCGATGGATGGCGGAGATGGCGCGCTGTTCTCGAGGCCTGCGTCGTGGGTGAGGATGCGATCCTCGAGTTCCTGCAGTGCCGGGGAAGGCTCGATCCCGAGCTCCTCACCGAGAACGCGACGAGCCTTCTGGTAAGCCCGCAGCGCCTCGGCCTGGCGCCCCGATCGGTACAGGGCGAGCATGAGCTGGCCCCAGAGTCGCTCCCGCAGCGGCTGCTCCGCAACGAGGCTCTCCAGTTCGACGGTGGCGGCCTGGTGTTGACCGAGGGCAAGGCCGGCTTCGATGCGGTCCTCGATGGCGGAGAGCCGGAGCTCGCGCAGCCTCACCGCCTCCTGACGAAGGGACGGAGCCTCGTCTGCGACGTCGACCAACGGTGCGCCGAACCACTGCGCAAGCCCTTCGGTCAGGAGATCTCGAGCGGCTCCGGGATCGCTGTCGAGCATGCTGCGAGCCTGATGAACCAGACGCTCGAAGGCGAGGGCATCGACATGAGACGAGTCCACCTCGAGCACGTATCCGGGGGGCCGACCTTGGAGCAGCTCGTGATGCTTGTTCAACGCCTTGCGCAAGTTGGCGACATAGCTCTGGAGTGACTTGCGGGCGGCGTCGGGGGGCTCGTCCCCGTACACCTCGTCGATGAGCCGGTCCGTCGTCACCACCTTGTTGGCGTTGACGAGAAGCAGCGCAAGGACGGTGCGCTGCTTGGGCCCTCCAAGGGCGATCAGCTCGTCTCCGTCGGACGCAGCGAGCGGCCCGAGCATTCGGAACTCCACGTTGAAAGCCTACCGGCGGCATGACCCGCTCCTGCGCCCGAACGCGTTCTCACGTGCCACAGCCCGACCACAGCCCGACCCCAGCCGACGCGTCACATAGTCCGAGGAGAGAGGCGAACAGCGAGGAGGAGTCATGTCCCTCTCCATCGAACACGAGGCCTGGATCATGCATCGTGCCCGGCTCGAAGCAGCCGAGAAGAAGTCGCGGCGCCGTCTGGGGCAGACGTACGGAGACCCCTCCGGCCGTGGCCGCAGGAGGGCCCGCTGGAGACAGGAGACCGGAAAGGAGCGGCAATGGCACTTCGCCTCATGAGCGGCGCAACCAGGAAGAGAACGGACGCTTCGGACATGGCTCACAGTGTGGGCGACGGACCCCTCGTCCGGCTCGAAGGCGTGGAAAAGGTGTATCGAACGGGCCGCCTGGAGTATCCGGCGCTGCGAGGCATCGACGTCACCGTTGACCGCGGCGAGCTGGTCGCCATCGTGGGGCCGTCGGGGAGCGGCAAATCGACCATTCTCAACATCCTCACCGGGATCGATCGGCCCACCGCGGGAACGGTCACCGTAGCGGGCAGCCGCCTCGACGAGATGAACGAGGAGGAGCTGGCGATGTGGCGCGGCGTCAACGTCGGGATCGTCTTCCAGTTCTTCCAGCTGCTGCCGACGCTGACAGCACTCGAGAACGCGATGCTGCCCATGGAGTTCGCCGGCACCGGGACAGCCAGGGAACGGACCGCTCGCGCAACGACCAACCTCGAGCTCGTCGGACTCGGCGACAGGCTCGATCATCACCCGATGGAACTGTCCGGGGGCGAACAGCAGCGCGTGGCGATCGCTCGGGCGCTGGCGTGCACCCCGGACCTTCTCGTCGCCGACGAGCCGACAGGAAATCTCGATACCGAGGCCGCAGGACACATGATCGAGCTACTGACCGCGCTCAACCGCGACGGCATGACCGTCGTCTACGTCACCCACGACCGATCGATCGCAGAACGCGCCCACCGCGTCGTGTCGATTCGCGATGGTCTCGTGGCCAACAGCGGAGGTATCTCGTGGCCTCAGCACTGATGCGCAAGTCCTATCGCGAACTGACCCGCCACCGGATCCGGTCGGTCCTCACCATCATCACCATTGCGGCGGCCGTGACCGGGCTCTGGCTGTTCGCCATACCGCTCGGCCTCGACAACGCCATGGCACGGCGCGCAGCGGCGGACCAACTCCACGACATCCGGATGAGCCCCAACAACCTCTTGTACGTCGGCGATCCGGCCGAGCGACCCTCGGCGGACCAAATGATCAGCGCTGAGGAGCTCGACGACCTGCGGGCGCTTCCCAACGTCGCCGCCGTCGAAGCCCGGCCGATCATGTGGACCCAGTTGCGCAGGGGCGGAGACGTGCACGACATCTGGCTCGTCGGAGTGGAGGACTTCGCCGAACAGCACGTCAATATCGTGTCGGTCGAGGAGGGCGAAGCGCCCACGGCGCCACTGGGCGGGCTCGAGGCGCTCCTCGATCCAGCCAGTGCTCTCACCGGGGGTGCTACGGCCATCCCGGGTGAACAGATCGGGATCAAGGCAGGCGATGGCGAGTTCTACCCCTTCGTCGTCTCCGGTCTCGGCGCGACCATCCGTTGGAGTGCTGTCGCCGCCGACGTCGGCCCGATCGTGTACGTACCTGCCGAGACCGTCCGTCTCTTCACGGCATCGGAGGGCTTCAACACGCTCGAGCTGAAGCTTGTGGACAACGCCCCTGACGCCGCCAAGGCCACGCTGGCGGAGGTGAGGTCGTACCTCGAACGCGTCGCCCCTGAGATGACCTACCACGATGTCCCGGACGTGCGGGCCCCTGGATCGTGGCACGGCAAGGATCAGGTGTTTCGGATGCTGCCGCTGTTGTACGTGATCAGCTTCATGGCGGTCGCGTCTGCGCTCATCCTCGTCTCGACGACGATGAACACGATCGTGTCGCAACAGACCGCCCAGATCGGCGTGATGAAGGCCGTTGGCGGCAGCCGGCGGGCGATCGTCGCATGCTATCTCCGGTCGGTGCTGCTTCTCGGGGGCATCGGAACGGTCATCGGCACCGTGGCCGGCGTCATCATGAGCTCCGCCTTCGGCCGTTTCGTGCAGGAGGACCTCGGAGGCATCCGGGCCATGTGGAGCACCAATCCGTGGTTTGTGATCGTCGGAATCGCCGCCGGTCTCGGCAGCTCGGTGCTGGCTTCGCTTCCGGCGCTGCGGCGTGCGACGCGGGTGACGGTGCGAGAGGCTCTCGGTAGTCACGGTGTGGCCGATGGGCGCGAGGCGGGATTGCTCGAGCGGGCTACCCGGCGGGCGACCTTTCTCTCGAGTCCGACACAGCTCGGGCTTCGTAACACTGCACGCCGCAGGAGCCGAAGCCTGGCAACCAGCGCGCAGGTGGCGCTTGGTGTCGGCACGGTTCTGGCCTTCAGCGTCTTCTCGTTGACTGCCCTGGCGGCTACCCAGATCACGTTGCAGAACGAGAGCGGAGACCTTCGCGTCTACCACACCCCGGGTCTCTTCGACGATGACGAGGCGAGGCTCCTCGCTTCCCGAATCGACGTTGACGCGGTGCAGCCCGTGCTGTATTCGAAAGCCGAATTCGGCGGCGATGAGCGCCCGGCTTGGGGCTTGCCTGCAGACCCCATCTACGACTACGACCTGTCGGCGGGACGTTGGTTCACCGACGAAGACGTCACCGGGGTTGCACGAGTTGCGGTGATTGGCCGACCGTTGGCGGCGATGACTCATACCGAAGTCGGCGACCACATCGACCTCGGCACGAAGAGCGGCGTGGAGACGGTCGAGGTGATCGGCATCGACGAGAATCTCGTGCACGACGGGAAGTTCATCTGGCTGCCGCTGGAGACGGCGAAGATCCTCGAGAACCAGCCCTTCCCCAACGTGTACTGGGTCGAGACGACCTCACCTGAGCCCGAGGTGGTGGATCGGGTCGCCGAAGACATTCGGTCGGTGTTCGCTGCGGCCGGCAATTCGGTGACCGTCGACGTGCACTACCGGGACATGGCGGCCGCCGCCGCTGAGGACCGTGTGGTGGTCGGCGTCATTCAGATGCTCGGCCTACCCATTGTCGCGATCGGAATGATCGGTCTCGTCAGCACCATGACGACGAATGTGCTGGAGCGCACCCGCGAGATCGGCATCTTGCGAGCCCTGGGGGCGCGGGCCCGACACGTCCGCCGAGCGTTCCGTGCCGAAGGTGTCGCGCTGGCAGCGGCGGGGTGGCTGATCGGCATCCCCGTGGGCTACGTGCTGGCGCGGGTGATCGTCTGGTTCTTCGGCAGGGCCATGCACACGTCCTTCTCGCTGGTGTTCCCGCCGTGGCTGCCGCTGGTCGCCCTGGCGGGCGTGATCGTCGTGGCGCGGTTGACGCTGCGACCACCACTGCGCCGGGCGGTTCGAATGCGCCCGGGTGACGCCCTCAGGTACGAGTGACCCGACGTGGACCGCAGCAAGGGAGCCAAGTTGGGAGGCATACTGCTGTGGGCAGCGGTGGACTCCGATGGACCCGAGGGTCGAGGCTCCACGCCGTGTGCCCGGGTTTGGACGCCCATGGACTCGGCTTGGAGATCGACGGATCAGGAGGCTTGGGGTACGAGTCCTACCGGGCGCGCTGTTGCGACCCGGTGCCGTCCCACGGTTTTCGTCGTTCTGGGAGCTGTCTGCGATGTGTAGACCGTCGTTGGTCCGCATTTGGTCGCGCTCCGCAGGCACTCGGGTGCTCAAGGGCTACACCCGCAGTCAGCCATCAGATGCCTCTTGGTTCTCGTCGACCTACTCCCGGTACGACTCGATTCCGTATTGCGGCACTCGGCAGCCGTGAATCAACGCCCCCTCAGCCGCTCCTCGAGCGCAAGGATGGCACTCCTCGAGCGCGAGGATGGCACTTGCCGGATCGGGCCATTCCCAAACGCGTGCAGTACCGCCGGCGCTTGCGGTCACGATGAGCCCGCCATCGACTGTGAACTGCGCATCTCGCACATCCCCATCGTGTCGGAGCGTTGCGAGCAGCGTTCCGTTCGGATCCCACACCCGAGCGGTGTTATCCGCGCTTGCGGTGACGATCAAGGGACCGGTGGGGCTGATCCGTGCCGAGCGGACTTCGTCGGCGTGGGTGAGCGTGACGAGCAGGTCGCCGGCTTTGTTCGACACGCGATCCGTGCCATCGCGGCGGTGGTCACGAGCAGAGCGCCGTTTTGACTGTATTGAGCCGAAAGAAGCGCATGCGGTGTGACGCCCGATGCAGCCGAGGGCCCTTCGTGACGCACGGTATTGATCAGCGCACCGTCCACGACGCCTCGGGTCGTTGCGCTGCCGTCTGACGTGGTTGCGACACGCGCGTCCCATCGGGGCTGTAACGAGCCGAGTGACCCGCATCATGGAACGTGGCGAGCGGAGTGCCGGTGCCGTCCCAGATGCGAACGGTGCCGTCGTCGGCTGCCCTCGTCGAGAATGTACAAGACTCCCGATGCAGGGTCCGGCCGCGCAGCTGGTCGAATGGGCTACGCCACGCTGGTGATCGACAGCGTGAGGGGGCGGAGGATCGGCAAGGTCCGCTCCGGGCAGGAGCACATCAACATCGCCAGCGTCCTCTACGACGGGTATCGGGGGCTCGACGTGCTCGCGGAGGATCCGCGCATCGACGACTCGCGTCGGCGACCCTGGGTGGTCGACTCCTGGTTGGATCTGCTGGCGCATCCGGCGGACATCATGCCGCCCGGCGGTACTCGGCGTTCGGCCCGATGAGGTCGGACCTGCCGAGAATCGTGTTCAGGATCGCCTGCAACCTCCGCCTGCGCTCCTCGGAAACAGGGATCGATCGCCCCGTCGTTCGCATCGCAAGTGCGCCGTGGGCTCGCAAGAGCAGAGCCGAGGGGTCGCCTGGATCGACGGTGACCGCGATTTCGACACCGTGGTCGCGCACCGCTTCGAGCAGTTCCACCACGAGCGCATACAGGGATCTGCGTGCCGCGTCCTGCAGTTGGTTCGGTGGTATCTCTGCAAGGGCGCGACCGGATTGCTCAAGCCAGCCGGCGAGATCGGCTGAGTCGGGACGAGGTGAGGAAACGAGTCGGAGCGCACCTTGCTCGTCGGCATCGTCGGGCCCGCTCAGAAACTGCGCGAGGCGACGGAATCTGGCAGCGTCCGAGCGCCGCTCGGCCTGGATGATCGAAACGAGATCTTGGGCGATCAGC
Source organism: Acidimicrobiia bacterium (assembly GCA_035458525.1). Taxonomy (GTDB): domain Bacteria; phylum Actinomycetota; class Acidimicrobiia; order Spongiisociales; family UBA5794; genus DATHZQ01. The sequence goes on along the minus strand of DATHZQ010000029.1, from coordinate 2,683 downwards.
GGGTTGGAGAACATTGCCGTTCCTTTCTCTGGTGCTGGCACTGTGCCGAGAAATCGCCCGACCGGCTATTGACAGGATTGCCATTATCCGAAAGAATGCTGCCATGGCTCATCGGGTCGCCGCCGTAGTGCTCCATCGGGTAGCAGCATTCGAGATGGCCGTTCCCTGTGAGGTGTTCGGCGTCGATCGATCGCATCTCGTGAGCCCGTGGTACGAGTTCCGCGTGTGCGCAGGCGAGGCGCCCCCAATCCGGACGAACACGGGCTTCACGGTCGACACGCCATGGGGACTCGAGTCGCTCGGGTGGGCAGACACGATCATCGTGACACCCACGTCGAATCGCTCGTACCCGGAAGCGCTGCTCGAGGGTCTGCGTGCGGCCCAGGCACGGGGGGCGCGCCTCGTTTCCATCTGCACCGGTGCTTTTGTGCTGGCGGCCGCCGGCTTGCTCGATGGACGGCGGGTCACGACGCACTGGATGAACGCAGACGAGCTCGCCACGGCCTATCCGGGCATGACGGTCGACCCCAATGTGCTCTACATCGACGACGGAGACATCGCCACGTCGGCCGGAACGGCGGCCGGCATAGACCTGTGCCTACATCTGGTGCGGAAGGATCACGGCGCTGACGTGGCCAACGCTATCGCTCGTGCGATGGTGGTTCCCCCTCATCGTGAAGGAGGCCAGGCGCAGTACATCGAGTACCCGATGGTCACCGCCGACGACGATGACGACCTCTTCGATACGACGCTCGATTGGGCGCGGGAGAACTTGGGGGAGCCCCTCACAGTCGACCAGCTGGCGCACCGAGCAGCGATGAGTCCTCGCACGTTCGCCCGCCGCTTCCGCACCGCGACCGGCACCACGCCGCACAGGTGGCTCGTCGCCGAGCGCGTCCGGCTGGCTCAGCGGATGCTCGAGTCGACCGATCGCTCGATCGACTGGATCGCAATCGATGCAGGATTCGGCACTGCAACGAACATGCGGCAGCACTTCCATCGCTTCGTCGGCGTTCCGCCCGGTCGCTACCGGGACACGTTCCGCAGCGCTCACGAGCGTTGAGTGCCGATTGGCCGCTGGTCGCATCAGGCGCGCAACGCATCCTCCCGCCGCTGCGCTTGTCGAAGCCGGCCGGTCAGATGGACGAGTAGCTTCCACGCCATGTCTGGGCGGTTCTTCACCAAGGCCCGGAAGTCCCACGCCGCGATGCCGATCGCCGTGACGGGAGTCGTCGCGATCACGGTGGCCGTGCGAGGGCCTCGGTCGATCAACGACATCTCGCCGAAGAACTCGCCGGGCCCAAGCCTGGCCGCGGTCCGTGCGCCGCGCAACACTCGCACCTCGCCTTCGAGGATGAGTTGGAACCCGGCACCGGTGCTTCCTTCGGTGATGATCGTATGGCCCTCCTCGTGGTGCACGACCTTGGAGACGTCGAGAATGGCTCTCACATCTGCCCGGCTCAGGCCGTTGAAGAGGGGTACCGACCCAAGGCGTTCCAAGCGTTCCTTCTGCGTTGCCACGCTGGCTCCTTCCAGGATCGCCGCCTTCCGGCGAGGATAGCCACCACGCTCGACCGGCCCTTCCCGTCGCCGGATGGGCCCCGGGCATGAGCATGATCTCGTGGTTCAAGGCACGGAGCGGCGGCCGTTCCCCGCGAGTGGAGGATGACCCAGCGAGGCGAAACCGCGACACATCATGTTGGCGGTCGAATGGAACTTCTGGACAGCAGCCGAGACTCTGGTCGGGGTGAACGCGATGCTGGCGCAGTGGGCTCAGGAGCACCTGCCGGCCCTGATGGACCGGGTTGAGTTGGTCGCCGACGGAGACGGGGGGTGCCCGGGCTCTGTGTGATCGAGGCGCCTGGCTACACGGTGGGGCAACTGGTGTGTTCACTTCATTCTGGGTTGCCTTGGCCTTGGGGGAGGGACGACGGAATGGAACTCGGAGCTGGTGGAGTTGGGCTACGCCACGCGGGTGATCGACAGCTTCCGGGGGCGGGGCAGCAGCGAGGTCTGCTCCGAGCAGATGCACATCAACATCGCCAGCGTGCTCTACGACGTGTATCGGGGGCAGTCAGCGCCACGCCCGTCGGATCGGGGCCGACTTCGATCTGGTCGTCCGTCCTGGCCTCCCAGTCGAGGCGTGTTACGTAGCCTCCGTCGATGTTGGAGAACCACACCTCGCCGAAGACCCGCACAGGACGGCGCCAGATCGACACAACGACACCATTCGACGTGAGATCTGTGTGAACACGGGTCAGAAGGATGGGGCCGGTCGGAGCGGCAGGGTCGAGTGCCCGCCGGGCATGCTGTCGACACCCGTTGCTTGCCGGGAGTTTCGTCCATCCTGGGGTCTTGGCGGGGATCAGGGCCGAAGGAGCTCCGTTCACGACGTGTTCGATCGGCGGGTCCCCCGTCGACCGATCGGCTTGACGTAGCCGTCGATCAACTGCCACGGCTCGAAGCCGGCGCTGCGGTACAGGGCGGACGATGCGGCGTTCGACTCGGAGTTCGCAACGGTGGCGTACTCCATGCCGCCGGCGGCGGCCATGTGGTGGGCGGCGAAGCGCACGATCGCCCGGCCGAGACCGATCTGGCGATGATCGACATGGGTGCCGACGCCTTCCATCAGCCCGGTCCGGTTCAGCTCGTCGTACCAGGTGACCGCAAACGCGGCGAAGGT
>DATHZQ010000028.1:0-2489 GCA_035458525.1 Acidimicrobiia bacterium | reverse complement strand
TACGGCGGACTCCAAACGATAACCTGCGATATCCAGGTTGCCGCAATCGATGGACCAACATCTTTCCGGTTAGGTTGCGGTATCTTCGGTGCTATCTGGCCTTAGTTCGAATACCTCCGTCGTTCCGAACCGACCGCGGAGCGCAATGTCGCCAACGTTCCGAAGACCAAATTCGTCGCCCATCCGGGACGCGGTCTCGCCGCTTACGACGGTCAGTGCTTCGCGTTCCGGGCCGTCCACCTCTCGCGCGAACTCTTCCAGTCGCGAGGCTATGTTCACGGTGTCCCCAATCACCGTGTAGCTAATACGCGAAGCCGATCCGATATTGCCGATCATGACCGGCCCGGTGTGGATCCCGATTCGCACGTGCAATGGCGGTTCGCCCCGTGCAACGCGATCACGATTGTTCCGCCGGATTGCGTCCTCGATCCGGAGTGCGGCCCTGCAGGCGTGCGTCGCATGGTTCGCATCCGAATGCATGCCGCCCCAGAAGGCCATCACCGAATCGCCGATATACTTGTCGATCGTGCCACCCTCGGCCTCGATGCAGCCGTCGACGAGTTCGAGATGCTCGTTCAAAAGCCCGACAACGGCTTTCGCCGGCATCATTTCGGCCATGCTGGTGAACCCGACGATGTCGGTGAACAGCACCGAGACCTCGCGATCCTCGGCCTCAATATCGCCGGTGCCGACCGTCCGCATCACGCGCGGAACCAATCCTTCCGGCACGTAGCGCTCGAACGACCGCAGCCCGGTCATCATCGAATGAAAAGCCTGGCTCAGCTCCCTCACTTCCAGAATGCGGCTGTTTGGAATGTCGATGTCGCAATCGAAGTCGAGCGTCGAGATCCGATCGGCCGCCCGCCTGAACGCTCTGAACGGTCGGCTGATCAGCTGCGAAATGACCAGCGCCATGATCAGCGAAAGCGCTATGAGAACAGAGCCGACTAGAAGGGTCTCGCGGGCGCGCTCGATCTGTGGCGCGCCCGCGTCCAGCGCGAAATAGGTCCCGACCTGTAGCGGCACAGGGCCGAAGCCTTGGAGATCGCGATAAAGAAAGACGTGTGGTGTGCCGCCGACCTCGATGACCCGCGCGGCGAGGCCGTTGGAGAACAGCGGTTCGATCTCCGGCATGCGCTCGGCCGACCAGATCGATCGCAACACCCGATCGGGAAAACCGTCCAGTGCCGGTAACGGCACGCGGTCACTCAGTCCTTCGAAAACTCCACTCAGGACAGGGTGGGCGAGCACGGAATGTCGGTCGTAGAGGACGAACGAGTTACCGCCCATCACCTTCTGCATCTCTTCCAAATACGTTGACAGATCGACGACGGAGGTACTCAGCAGAAGGGTCAGAGATGTGCCGCGGATCGGGTGCAGATAGTTCAAAAACGTGGTCTCGCTGTACTCCGAAAAGAACAGCGAGCCCCATCCCGGGCGATGGCGCTGACGGCCGGTGTGGATCATATTCGCGAAAGACGGCACCTCACTCCAATCGACGATGCGCTGTAGTGCCCGACGCGGTGTGCGGGAAACCCGAAGCGGCCGCAATTCGGGCTCAACCAGGGCGGCGGTGGAAATGTGGGGCGTTGCCGAAAGCGAGGCACCCAATACGCCGACCAGATCCTCGTTGCTCAGCCTGAGATCCGGATGCTTGGCTAGTAGGCCGGCAAGGTGGGCGGCCAGTTCCTCCGTCGAGCGGAGATGTGCGGTGACCTTGTCGACGATCGCATGGGTGACGATGGCGGACTTTTCGCGCAGCAACTCGCGCGTGGTGGAGGTCATGCGCTCGTGGCTGAGCCCCAGCACCATCGTAAGCGTGCGGTGAGACCGACCTGTGGGTCAGCTTGGTCGGGATCGTCGGATTATTTCGATTTGCGACTTCTGGGGGTGCGGGTCCAGCGGGCCGCCAGATCGGCGACGGCGGCCTCGAGGTGGTCGAGGGGCACGTCTTCGGGGTCGAAGTCAGCGCCGTACCATTCCGTCATGTCGTCGTGCTGCTCATGGTCGGGATCGGCGATGGCGTCGAGGAAGTCGGTATAGCCCCACGGGCCGCCGACATCCTCGGGCGGGCATCGCCCCGCCGCCTCGATGAGGGCCGGATATTTCCGCCCCGCCTCGGCATCGTCGAAGCGCAGGATCCGGATGGTGTGTTCCCAGCCGTCTCCGAAGTCGTAGAGATAGGTGAGCGTCTTGGCGCCGGTGTCCTCGATGACCTGCCACAGGTTGGCCTTGCGCGCGTCCTGCGGGCCGTCCGGCCAGTCCGGATCGGGAATCCCCCACCCCACGTCGCCGGCGCGGAACTCCCAGAGATGAGAGTCGGTCCAGCCGAGCGCTGCCTGCAGCGTTGCATGCAGCCGGTCGAGCCGAATGTCGGCGGGCACATCGAGAACACGAGTGACCGGCGGTTCCACGTCGTCGAGGACCACCCGCAGGCGGGCTATGGAGATCGGCGGGCTCATGTCACGGCGTCACGACCCGCCGGCGCC
>DATHZQ010000027.1:0-31389 GCA_035458525.1 Acidimicrobiia bacterium | reverse complement strand
CCACGCGGGGTCCAGGGAAGCCCGGATAAGGGATCCGAGTGTGGTAGTACCCGATCAGGGCCTCCACCAGGGCCCGCTTCACGTTGGTCAGGTCGCCGAACGTCAGATCCGACTCATCGAGCTGACCGTCTTCGAGCTTCTCGCCCACGATCGAATCGACGAGCTTCGCCAAGCTGTCCGCAGTCGGGTCCTCTTGCTGTGCCAGTGCTCGCGCTGCACCTTCGACCGCATCGGAGATCATCACGATCGCCATTTCTTTCCGCTGCGGCTTGCGCCCGCGGTGACGAAACAGGTTCGGATCGACCGAAGCGTCCGCTTCCATGGCGCGGTGGTAGAAGTACCGCATGAGCCCGGTCCCGTGATGCTGCTGGATCCCGGCCGCGACGTCCGGTGGAATGCGGTACTGCCGGGCCAGGCGCAAGCCCTCGGTGACGTGGCGTCTGATGATCACGGCCGATTCGGCCGGTGCGAGCTCGTCGTGGGGGTTGGACACGCCGAACTGATTCTCGATGAAGTACTGCGGGTTCTCCGTCTTGCCGAGGTCGTGATAGAACGCCGCTGCTTGTGCAAGCAGCGGGTCGGCGTCGATCGCCCGAGCAGCGCGGCCGGCGAGGTTGCCGACGAGGATCGAGTGATTGAACGTGCCCGGTGCCTTCTCTTCGATGAGGCGGAGCGCAGGGTGATTCCGGTCGGTCAGATCGAGCAAGGTGACGGTGGTGGTGACCTGGAACAGGTTCTCGAGGAACGAGATCAGGCCCTGTGCCAGCAATCCGCCGATGAGCGTCCCGGCCGCACCGAACACGCCGGCGAGGAGGACACTGTCCAAGCCGTTGAAGAGCCAGGAGACGGATGCGGCGACCGGGGCCATCACCAGGGCGGCGCGGATCACCGCGGTACGGAGCTCTCGCCGCGTCGACACTGCGGACACGAACGCAACCGGTGCGACCGTCGCGGCGGCCGCGTAGATGATGAGTGCTGGGTCCTGGGTCGTGATGGCCGTGAACATCGCCATCGGAACGGCCGTCAGCAACGCCGTTCTCGGGTCGTACAGGATCGCTGCGGCATATCCGAGCAACGCAGCCGGGATGGCATACCCGAGCTCCGGGTTCTCGATGCCGCTCGCCTCGGCGAGCCTGGCGACGAGCGCGGCGATGAACAGCAGAATGCCGAGCAGCGCAATGTGCTTGGGCTGAGACCAGCGGCTCGGTGCGATACGCCAGAGAAACAGGGCAGCAAGCAGGACCGCCAGGCCACCCAGAGTTGCGGCGGCGACCCGCGACGTTCCCGGCTCCGGCTCGAGCAATCCAAGCATCTGGATCGCTTCGAGCTGCACCGCGTCGATGCTCTCCCCCACCGATACCACGGTTTGGCCGTTCGCGTACGTGCGGAACTGGTCCTCGACGCCCTCGGCGGCAGCGTTGGCCGCTGCCTGGGTCGCGGCCTGATCGACGAAGCTGTTCGGTTCGAGCGAGACGGCCAGAACAGTCGCCGCCGCAGCTTGCAGCGCGTCGAGCTGCTCGGGTTCGAGAACGGGCACGATGATGCGGGGCGGATTCTGCAGCAAGAAGTTCTGGCGATCGTTGAGCTCCGACACCCTGATGCCGGGAGCCACCAGCTGGTCCGCCGCCAGGTCGACGATCTGCTGTTCGACCTGCTGGAAAAACCCGTCTTCGCCTGAGGCCACCAGGCGGAGGTGCACATCGTAGAGGTCGACCAGTGTCGGGATCGCCTCGCCGTAGATCAGGTTGCCGGACTCCTCGACAGCGCGGACCTGCTCCTCGAATGGAAGCGTCGTCGTGGGTGCCGAGCCGGACACGGCGGGGGTGAGGGTCGTGGTGGTCGTCGAGGTGCTGGTCGTCGTCGTGTCTTCGACCTCGGTCGTGTCAGGCGACGGGACCACGAGCTGCGGCAGAGTGCGACACACGGGTTGCGCGACCAGCGCGGCGCCCTCCACGGATGCGTTGACATCCACGCGAAGCCCCGTGCCCGTCGCTTCTTCCTCGAGCACACAGTCGGCGTTCTCGACGGTGAGCAGATTCGGGTCGCCGGTGAATTGCACGCTCAGCGTGTATTCGTCACCGGAGACCCCGTCGAGGGACACCGGCTCGAGCGCCGGGACGATGATCCATGCGGGTCTCGTGGTATCGACTTCGATGCCGGTCCGGGATGGACCCGCACCTTGTGCCAGCGCCTGGTCGAGCGTGACCGAGTCGACCCGCACCGCCTCTGAGAACCGGGGCGTCACCGCCAGGTCGTACCGGCGCGACTGGGTGGATTGATTGCGCACGGCGATCGAGTACTCGATCACGAACTCGTTCGGGTTCTCGGTAGGCGCAGGTGACGTTGCAGAGGCCTCGACGAACACGGTGCGGCCCGAGCCCGTCGGCGCCGCCCGCACGTCGCTGAACAAGCCCCGGATATTGGCTTCCACGTTGCTGCGGGCGAGCGGGTCGATCACGTAGACCGCTTGCGTGTTGTTGCGAGCTCGCTCGCGTGCTTGCTCGGTGGCCTCGTCGTCGAAGACACTCACGAACCCGTTTGCGACATAGGTCTCCGGTGCCGCGTCGCCGACGGCGAGCACCGTTGCGGGCTCGGCCTCGGGACGGCCAACGACCAGCGTCACCGCAACCACCACCACCGTCGCGGCGATGATGAGCAGGTTGACGAGGAGGGGATGAGTCCGCATGCGGCTCATGAGCCGTCCTTCTCCCGTTTGGCCCGCGCGCTCTCGAATCGTTCGTACGCTTCAACGATCGCAGCGACGATTCGGTGCCTGACGACGTCCTCGCCGCGCAGTTCGACGAACTCGATGCCGTCGATGTTGCGGAGCACACCCCCGACGATCCGAAGCCCGGAACGGCGGCCATCGCCGAGGTCGACCTGCGTGACGTCGCCCGTAACGACCATCTTGGAGTTGAACCCCATGCGGGTCAGGAACATCTTCATCTGCTCGGGAGAGGTGTTCTGCGCTTCGTCCAGCACGATGAACGCATCGTTGAGGGTGCGGCCCCGCATGTACGCAAGTGGAGCGATCTCGATCGTGCCGCGCTCCATGAGACGAGCGGTCTCGTCTGGTCCGAGCATCTCATACAGGGCGTCGTACAGCGGACGTAGATACGGATCCACCTTGGCGGCGAGGTCGCCGGGAAGAAAACCGAGCCGCTCCCCGGCCTCGACGGCGGGCCGGCTGAGGATGATCCGCCGCACCGTGCCGGAGAGCAGGGCCTCGATGGCGCAAGCCATGGCGAGATAGGTCTTGCCGGTGCCCGCCGGACCGACTCCGAAGATGAGCGTGTTCTCCCGCACCGCGTCGACGTAGCGCTTCTGACCGTGTGTCTTGGGGCGCACGACGCGACCACGACCGACCTTGATGGACTCGGTGAAGATCCCCGAAGGTGACGGCACGTCGTGACGCACGAGATCGATGACCCGCTCCACGCGGTCGGCGTCCAGCGCCTGCCCCTCCTGGATCAGGATGAGGAGCTCGTCGAATACGGTGCGCACAGTCTCCGCAACGCTCTCGTCTCCATGAATGTCGATCTGATTGCCCCGCGCGACGATGCGCACATCCGGGAACGCAAGTTCGATGCGTTTCAGGTGCGCGTCAGCCTCACCGAGCAAATCCACGATGAGGTGGTTGCTCGGCACTTTGAGGCGAATATCGGTGGCAGGTGGAACGGTCACAGCGACTCGCTCGTGCGGACGGAGGGGAAATGCGCGGCAAAACGCATCAGGAGAGCTGGAGTATATCGGCCTCGCGAGGAACCGCATGACCGGCGCATCGAACGCTCACGCCGTACGGGGTCGCGTTCACGCTCGACCCACCGATTGCAGTGCAATCGCAGCGGCTACGACCGCAGCGGTCTCGGTTCGCAGGATTCGGTCGCCGAGCGTGAGCTGCGGCAGTTCGCCCGCTTCTTCGGCAGTGAGACCGCCTTCCGGTCCAATCACGATGGTGAGCGGCGGCCGCCACTCGATAGCGTGAGCCGAACGACCGTTCGGCCCGGCCACCAGCACGTTGCCGGTAGCCACCAGGGACGAAAGCGGCTGCGGGCCGTCCACGTCTGTCAGGTGGGCTCCCCGTGACTGCCGAAGTGCCGCGGCCGCCCATGCCCGGGCCTTCTCCTCCCGCGGTGGCCGACCCTGGCCGTGCTCGGTGGTGATCCACACGATCCGCGACACGCCGAGCTCTGCACACTTCTCGACCAGATACCGCGCCCGATCGACCGAATGCGGAGCGGATGCGGCGATCGTGATGCGAGGCGGCGGCTCCACGACCCGCTCAGGACCGCGCTCCACGACGTCGTCGCTCAGTCTCCCGTCGCCGACGGTGCCCGCACCGTCCGTGTACGACACGGCCGCACCGTCGGTGCGGCGCAGCACGCGGCCGAGGTGATGTGCGGTCGCCGTATCGAGAGCGAGGACGGACGCCCCCCACGGCTGCGGCACGTAGAGATGCGGAACGTGCCCCACTACCCGGCGCGGAAGCGTCGTTTGCGACGGTGCGAGGCAGGCGACTCGCCGTGCAACTCACCAAACCGGCGCAACGCCTCTTCCTGCTCTTTGGTGAGCTCGGTCGGGACCGCCACTTCGACCTCGACCAGCAGGTCGCCTCGCCCGCGGCGGCGGAGCCTGGGCATTCCGTGCTTGTTGAGCCGGAACACCGTTCCCGGCTGGGTGCCCGACGGGATGTCGAGGTCCATGGAGTCGCCGCCGATCAGCGGAACGGTGACCTCGGCGCCGAGCGTGGCCTCGGACAGGCCGAGGCTGATCTTGTGATGGAGGTCGTCGCCCAGACGGGTGAACCGTTCGTCGGCGGCGATGCGCACCTCGACGTACAGATCCCCCGGGGGGGCACCCCGCTCCCCGGCACCGCCCCTCCCACTCAAACGGAGCCGAGTGCCGTCGTCGACCCCGGCGGGAATCTCGACGGCCACCACCCGCTCGTCGTCCACGCGCCCCGCACCGCGGCACACCCCGCATGGTTCGTCCACGACATTCCCGAGCCCGCGGCACGTCGTGCACTCGGTCACCGTCATCATCGAACCGAGGAACGTGCTGCGGCTGACCTGAACCTGGCCGACGCCACCGCACGTTGGGCACGTCGTGGGGGAAGATCCGGGTGCGGCCCCGGAGCCCGCACAGGTGGTACAACCGGCTGCGGCGAGGTAGGCGACCTCACGGCTCACGCCGCTGGCGGCCTCGTCGAGGCTGAGCTCGACGGTCGTTCCGATGTCGCGACCGCGGCGCGGCCCCCCGCGGCGGACACCGCCGAAACCGAATCCGGCGCCGCCGAAGAACTGCTGGAGGATCTCGTCGAGCCCGGCAAACTGGCTGAACAAGTCGCCTCCCAGCGTCTCGCCGCGGTCGTAGGCGGCACGCTTCTGGGGGTCGGACAGCACCTCATACGCCTGTGCGACCTCACGGAACCGCTCCTCGGCGTTGGGGTCCTCAGGGTTGGCATCTGGATGCGAATCCCGGGCCAGCTGCCGGAACCGTTTCTTGATGTCGTCCTGGGTGGCCTCGCGGCCGACGCCCAAGACGTCGTAGTAGTCCCTCATCGTCCGAGGGAGTCGCCCAGGTTGTCGCCGACCTCTTCGACGATCCTGATCGTGCGGCGGTAATCCATGCGCATCGGCCCCAAGACTCCAACGCGCCCGCGGCCGTGCTCGCCGGCGTCGTAAGGACCGGACACGACGGCGAGATCGACATCATGCACATCCATCTCACCGCTGAGCCGGACGGTGGTCACCGCAGATTCGTCGTCGAGCAGCCGGCGCAGACTCTCGTCTCGGTCGAGCAATCCGAGGATGGTGTGGACGTGGGCGAGGTCTTGCCAGAGCTCGGCCAGCTGTGCAGTGCCGCCGACGTACACCTCCCGCGTCGAGGCGTCGACGCTGCACAGCGCCTTCCCGACGGCCCTCGTGACGCTCAGCACCTCCTGAGCGATCAGATCGGCGGGCAGCGCCTCGATCCGATCGATGGCCGCCGAGATGGGTTGATTGTCGAGGGCCTGGGCGAGCAACGTCTCCGCCTCCTCGAGTTGTGCGTCGGTAGGAGTCAGCGGCATCGAGACGACGTTCTGGCTGACCCGTCCCGAAGCCGACACCATCACGGCCAGCACCACATCACCCGCAAGAGGCACGAGGTGGAACGCTCGCACCGACTCTCCGGCGAACCCTGGACCGATCACGACCGCCGGATAGTGGCTGAGGTCCGAGAGCAGCCCGGTCGTTTCCTTCAGCAGCCTGCTCAGCTCGTGGTGGACGTCGTTGAAGAACGACTCGATGCGGCTGCGAGTGGCTGCTCGCAGCCGTCCGGGGCTGGCGTGATCGACGTAGAAGCGATAGCCCTGCGGCGTGGGAACGCGACCCGCAGAGGTGTACGGCTGCTCCACGAAGCCATACGACTCGAGCCGGGCAAGGTCGTTGCGGATCGTGGCCGACGAGACCGCCATGCCGCTGCGTCGCAGCACCGCGTTGGAACTCACCGGCTGCCCGGTGGCGATGTACTCCTCGACGAGGGCCTGCAGCACCGCAGTGCGGCGGTCGTCCAGCATGTCTTGAAGTTAGCACCGACGCCGTGAGTATTAGCACTCGCGACCCGAGAGTGATAAGTCGCCATCAGCCGGACGTATCGTCGCGCACAGCGCGATCCCGAAGATCGAGGATCGCCCGATTGGCTTCATCGGTGAGCAGTGGTCTCCGGATCACGAGCCGACCCAGCGTGTGCTCGATCACACCGGCAGCCGCAAGCCGCGTGCCCGCTTCACTTGCGGCGAGGGCTCTGCCGCCCACGCCGGCCACAACGCCGGCCCTGCGCCGCAGGCCGAGCATCAGGCGCTCCTTCTCCGCTGCTCCGCCACCGACCAGGTCAGCGCCGGCCTCGGGACGCTGTCCGGAGGCGATCGCCTCCAGGTAGCGGTCGAGTCTCCGAACATTGCGCCGCCGCCGGCGACCGCGGTGACCGTGGGCACCGAGGCCGAACGCGACGTACTCCCCCTGCGCCCACGTGGCGAGGTTGTATCGGCAGGCGTGGCCCTTCCGGGCGAAGTTCGAGATCTCGTAGTGGACCAGCGGCGTGGCCCGAACCTGGTCCACCAGCGCCTCGTACATGTCGGCTTGGACGTCTGGATCAGGTGATGCAGCACCTGCGGCGACGGCCCGCGAAAGCGCCGTTCCGCGTTCGATGGTCAGGGCATACGCCGAGAGATGATCCGGCTCGAGTGCGAGCGCCTGCGCAACGGTCTCGCTCCACGAGTCGACTGACTCGCCGGCGGTTCCGAAGATCAGGTCGACCGAGATCGAGGCGATGCCCGCCTTGCGGCAGGCCGCAACGGCACGCGCAGACTGCTCAGGGCTGTGGGCGCGGCCCAGGGCTGCCAGGACCGCTGGATCGAACGACTGCACGCCGAGCGAGATGCGGTTCACCCTGGCCGCAGCCAGTCGGGCCGCGTACGCCGCAGTGAGGTCTTCGGGGTTGGCCTCGATGCTCACTTCCGCGTCGGCGGCCAGACCGAAGCGCTCCTGCAACGCAGCGAGCACCCGCTCCACGTCGGCCGCGTCCAGCGTCGTCGGTGTCCCGCCACCGAAGTTGACCGCATCGAGTGGCCGCCACGGAGGTTCCATGTCGATCTCGGCCAGCAATGCGTCGACGTAGTCGCCGACCGTCGAACCCGCCGGCCGCTCCTGCGGCGTGACGACGGCGAAATCGCAGTACGGGCACCGCCGCCGACAGAACGGAACATGGACATAGGCGCTGCGCCAAGAGGCGGCGTGGTCTGCGAGGACCGGGTCGTCGGCGGGCAGCGAGCGCCAGTCGACCACCGGACGATTGGCAGCCTCAGTCATCGATGCGGAGGGCGGAGATGAAGGCCTCTTGTGGGACCTCGACCTGGCCCACCATCTTCATCCGCCGCTTGCCTTCCTTCTGGCGTTCCAGCAGCTTTCGCTTGCGGGTGATGTCACCGCCGTAGCACTTGGCCGTGACGTCCTTGCGCTTTGCCTTGATCGTCTCCCTCGAGATGATCCGGCCGCCGATGGCGGCCTGAACCGGCACGTCGAACAGCTGGCGGGGGATGAGCTCTCTGAGCCGCTCGACCATGCCCTTTCCGTAGAAGTAGGCCTTGTCGCGATGCACGATCGTCGAGAACGCATCGACGGGCATCCCGTTCAGCAGCACTTCGACGCGAACGAGATCGGAGACTGCGTACCCGTCGGGCTCGTAATCGAGCGACGCATAGCCGCGGGTGCGGGACTTGAGCTGGTCGAAGAAGTCGAAAACGATCTCGGCGAGCGGCACTCGGTAGTGCAATTCGACCCGCTCGGGTGTGAGATACGTCATCTCACCGATGTCGCCGCGGCGCTGCTGGACGAGCTCCATGACGGTGCCGACGTATTCCGACGGTGTGATGATCATGACCTTGACGTATGGCTCCGCGACGGACTGGAGTTTCCCGGCCTCCGGAAGGTCCTGGGGCGACCGGACGATCAGCTCCGAATCGTCGGTGAGGGTGGCTCGGTACTCCACGGATGGTGCCGTAGCGACGAGGTCGAGGTCGTACTCGCGCTCGAGCCGCTCCCGCACGATCTCCATGTGCAGCAGACCGAGGAATCCACAGCGGAACCCGAATCCGAGCGCACGGGACGTTTCCGCCTGGTAGACGAGCGACGAGTCGTTGAGCCGCAGTTTGTCGAGGGCCTCACGGAGCCGCTCGAAGTCATCGCCGTCCGTGGGGAAGAGGCCAGAGAACACCATGGGCTTTGGCTCGCGGTAGCCGGCAAGCGCATGTGGCGCCGGGTTGGCGGCCACCGTCACCGTGTCGCCGACGCGAATCAGGTCGATCTCCTTGATGCCGGTGATGAGGTAACCGACCTCGCCCGTTTCCAGGTTGGGTCGCGGGGTCACGGCCGGGGCCAGGATGCCGATCTCTGCGGCGTCGGCGTGCTGCTCGGTAGCCATGAACCGCACGCGCTCGCCCTTGCTGAGGCGGCCGTCGACGATGCGCACGTAGCACACCACGCCGCGGTACGTGTCGTAGTAGGAGTCGAACACCAAGGCCCGGAGCGGATCGTCAGCGCTGCCGTCGGGTGCAGGCAGCCGCTCGACGATGGCATCGAGGAGTTCGTCGACGCCGACTCCCGTCTTGGCGGAGACGCGGATCGCATCTTCGGGTGCGCCGCCGAGGACACCCACGATCTCGGCGGCAACCCGGTCGGGATCGGCGGCGGGAAGGTCGATCTTGTTGATCACCGGGATGATCTCCAGGCCTTCCTCGATCGCCAGGTAGGCGTTGGCGAGGGTTTGCGCTTCGATGCCTTGCGACGCATCCACCAGCAGCAACGCCCCTTCGCAGGCTTCGAGGGAACGGGAGACCTCGTACGAGAAGTCCACATGACCGGGGGTGTCGATGAGGTTGAGGATGTACTCCCGACCGTCACTTGCGGCATACGCCAGGCGGACCGCGTTGGCCTTGATCGTGATGCCGCGCTCCCGCTCCAAGTCCATGGTGTCGAGGAGCTGCTCGCGCATGTCGCGTTCTGCCACCGCGCCGGTGCGCTGCAGAAAACGGTCTGCGAGCGTCGACTTGCCGTGGTCGATATGAGCAATGATGGAGAAGTTGCGAATGCGCGACAGGTCGGTCATGCCGTTTCCGGAGGAGGAAGAACGGGCATTGTATCCCGCTCCCCACAGACACCGGATCCATTTTCTGCATCCAGGACTTACGCATGTGGCCGATAGCTGTTATTCTCTCGCCCGTTCCCTTCGACGCCAGAGGTTTGTTTCGTATGGCCAACATCAAGTCGCAGATCAAGCGCAACCGCCAGAACGAGCGGCGTCATGCGCGCAACAAAGCGCTGCGTTCCGAGCTCAAGACCCGAGAGAAGGCTGTCGTTGAGGCAGCTGAGGCCGGCGACGCCGCGGCCGCACAAGAGCTGCTCGGGACCGCGCAGCGGCGCATCGACATGGCCGTCTCCAAAGGCCTGATCCACAAGAACACCGCCGCACGCAAGAAGTCGCGGCTCTCCAAGCGCGTCGCCGCCCTCATCGGCTGACGCACCTCGTCTCCACCCGGAGTGATTCGCTCATGAACGAGCAGAAGACATGGCTGACCCCTGCAGCCCATCAGAAACTGAAGGCCGAGCTCAAACACCTCACGACCGAGGGTCGCCGGGTCATCGAAGAGCGCATCGCCGAGGCGCGCTCGCACGGCGACCTGCGCGAGAACGCCGAGTACGACACGGCCAAGAACGACCAAGGCTTGATGGAAGCGCGTATCCGCCAGATCAAGCATACGTTGGACAACGCCGAAGTTCGCGACGCGGAAGACAACGGCTTGGTCGGAGTCGGCAGCATCGTGACCGTCGTCGACGAAGACGGCGACGAGATGGAGTTCTTCGTTGCCCCTGCAGAGAACAAAGTCGCCGGGATGCTGCTGGCGTCGCCGGACAGTCCCCTCGGGTCTGCGCTGCTCGGCGCCTCCGAGGGCGACAGCGTCTCGTACGAAGCCCCGGGCGGGACCTTCACGTACCAGGTTACGGGTATTCGCGTCTACGAGGGCTAGTCCCTCGTAGGGTCCCTCAGCGGCGACCGCCGTACCAGTGGCACAACGCCACGACCAATCGCTCCATCATCACTCGATGCGTCGGTTCCGGCGTTGTCTTGAGGTGGATGTCAGCTCGCGCCAGCGCTCCAACGGCACGATGCAGGTCGGTGTCCCGCGCCCGGTGCCGGGTCTTCCAGACCTTCTCCATCGCATAGCTCTTCCGCCCACCGTCCCGTTCGACGAACGTGTCGTAGTCCGGCGAAGCTGCCGCGATCGATCGGCGCCGAACGTCGTTTTGGAGGAACGCCAGTAGCTGCAACGGGTGGCCGTGGATCAAGAAGTCCTCGAGCCGCCGCAGCGTCTCACCAGTGTCTCCCGCCGAGATGGCGTCCGCGAGGTGCCACATCGGCTCGTCCGGGCGGTTGCGGAAACGATCGCGGATCTGATCGGCGCTGGCTGACTTGCCGTCGACGGCGAGCTGATCCAGAGCGGTGCCCATGGCGCCGACGTCGGAGCCAAAGCGTTGGATGAGGGCGCCGGCGGCTTCGCCTTGCAGCGAGAGCCCGCGGTCTCGGGCAGCTTGCGCCAGCCAGGCCGCCGCCTTTCGCTCGGTGAGCCGGTCGACCTTGATGGTCTCGGACACCTTCTTCAGCACGCCGCCGAGCGGTGCCGGAATGCTGCCAGACGCCACGAACACGGCAACGATGCCGCCCGACTCGCCGGCCGCCGCAACGAGCTCGGCGAGTACGGTTGCCTCCGCCTTCAGTAGCTGGTTGGCATCGACGACCAGTACCGCAGGGCTTCCGCCGAACAACGATCCACTCTGGAGGGCGGGGATCGCAGACGCAACCGGCGTCCGGAGACCCGAGTCTTCCGTGTCGTCGCCGCTGCCCTTCCCCGGAACGTCGATGCGCGTGACGTCGGTGGCGCCGGTGGCGCCGAGCTGGTCGAGCGCACCCTTGGCAGCGTCCAGCATGAGCTGCCGCTCGCCTGGACCCGCCTGCGACGGCCCCGCAATCGTCACGATCGGTTTCACACCGTCGAGCGTAGCTGGGGGGTATGACAGAGAGCGATGTCACCGGAGCGGGGTGCTCACCCTGCGCATCGTGCACAAAGTGGCGCCGTGACGTCGCCGTGGGCCTGGGTCGTGAACACACGGACGCCTGCATCCTCGAGCGTCTCCAGGACGTCGCTCGTCGGGTGGCCATACGTGTTGACACCGACGCTGATCACCGCCACCGATCCAACGGTGTCGGCGAGCCAGCGCAGATCCGTCGTCGCGGATCCGTGGTGGGGCACTTGAATGATGTCCGGCCGCACCTCGGGGAGCTCGGATTGACCGACGGCTTCGATGTCGCCGGTCAGCAGCGCCGTCGCACCGCGTGCCTGCAGCCACAACACGACCGAACCATCGTTCTCGGCAGCGAAGCGACGTGCGGGGCCGAGAACCTCGATCTCCATCTCGCCCAGGGAGGCGCGGTGTCCCCTACCCACCGGAACGATCGGTACGCCGTCTTGATCTGCCTCCTGGAGCACCTTCGTGAGCAGCTCGCTCCCCTCTTGCAGGTCGGCAAACCACACGGCCCGCACCCTGTGACGATCGAACAGTCCACGCAACCCGCCCACGTGATCTGCGTCGCCATGAGTGACCACCAGCAGATCGATATCGGACACGCCGGCTCGACGCAGCGCCGCACGCAACAGCGCCGGATCGCGCCCACCGTCGACGAGCGCCGTTTCCCCTCCGGGGCTCCGCAGCAAGATCGCATCGCCCTGGCCCACGTCGAGAAACGTGATGGCGGGCCACACGGGATACGCCGGCGGAACCCACCACGCAACAAGCGAAACGACCGCGGCCGCGGCGACGATCGGCCGTATCGATCGGAGGCGCAGCGCCAAGAGCCCGGCCAGCACCACGGCGGCGCCCCCGACATCGAGCTGCGGCCAATCTGCCGCACGATCTGCCAAGAGCAGCACCAGGTCCGCTGCACTCAGACCGACTTCGAGCACCACGTCGACCCCGGCCAGCAACCCGACCGCGCCGGCGACGGTGGCCACCGTGACGAGGGGCGCCGCAAGCAGGTTGGTCAGCGGGCTCATCAGGGGCACCTGACCGAAAGTGATGAGGAGCACCGGCAACACCGCCGCCTGCGCACAGGCGGTCACCACGAGGCTGCGCCACAGCCACCGTGGGCGCCGCCACAACGGCAGCCGCGCCCCTACCAACACTCCGGCGGTGGCGCCTGCCGACAGTTGAAACCCGACATCGGCGGCCAGATCGCCGGACACCAGCAGCAACACGGACACCGCCGTGCCCAGCGCCCGCCACGCACTCACCGGGAAGCCAAGCAGCCGGCCCCCCAGCGCGACCGCCGCCATCGCCGATGCGCGAACGACCGACGGCTCCCAGCGCGTAGCGACAACGAAGACGACGAGCGCCACGAGGCCGCTGGCGGCCCGCACCCGCAGACTCAACGGGAGCGGACCAAGAACGATCCACCATGCCGCCAGGAACAGGGCGACATTGCTTCCCGACACGGCGACATAGTGCGTGAGCCCGCTGCTCCGGAGCTCATCGAGCTCGAGCGCCGGGAGTCGCGTCGTGTCGCCGACGAGGAAGCCGGCCATCAGCGCTGCCGCCGGGCGATCGAGATGTCGCTCCAGCCGATGCAAGACGAGCCCGCGGACGGCGTTGCCGGCGAACACAACGGAGTTCGACGCTCCGGCCAACTTCACCAGCTCGGCCCCGGCCACCGTGGCGGAATAGGGATCTCCTCGCAGCCGGCCCGACCGGTGCCGTAGGTCGCCCTCGACCCCGACGAGGTCGCCGACAACGAGTTCGGGCCGGTCATCGGCTACGACCCGCACCACGAGCGCGGCGTTTGGACCCGTCCCGTGGAGGCGCACGAGCAGATCCCATCCGCCGTAGCCCGGGACGGGGTCCGTCGTCAGCGTGGCCGCAGCAGAGATTGGCCCGGCGTCGATCTCTGCGTTCAGCGTCGCTGCGATCCGCTCCGCCGCAGACGCACCCGACAGCGACCCGGCGGCACACAAGATGGCGAGCAGTCCAAGCCGGGGCGCAGGCAGCAGCAATGCCGTTCCGAGGACCGCAAGGACGACGACCAATGCCGGCGACGCCTGACCCCACATGCCGATCAGCGCACCGAACCAGGTGACGCCGGCGGCAACGAGGGACCGCCGCCCATCGGGGACGACGGTCCCCGCCAGCTCACGGAATCGCAATGACATCCCGCATCGCGGCGAGCTTCGCCTCTCCAATGCCCGGAACGTCCAAGAGGTCTTCCGGCGCATCGAACGGCCCGTGCTCATCGCGGAACGCCACGATGCGGCCGGCCAGTACCGGCCCGACACCCGGGATCGACTCGAGCTCCGTGGGACCCGCCTGATTGATGCGGATCCGCCCATCGGCAGACACCACAGGCACAGGGCCATCCCGAGAAGCCGCCGGGATGTGCACTCGTTCGCCGTCCCGCACCGGCGCTGCGAGGTTCACCTGCGACAGATCGGCGCCGCGCACGATTCCACCGGCGGCGGCGACGGCATCCGCAAGTCGCGATCCCATTCGCAATTCGACGAGTCCCGGCTCAGCTACTGCCCCCGAGACGTGGACCATGACCACTCCGGCCACGTCGGGACTTGCGGCCGCGACGCCCGGGGCCGCAGCAGCAGCAGCGGCGGCACCGGCGGGCACGGACTGCGGGGTCCACAGCCACGCGGCGGCCGCACCGGCGACGACCACCGCTGCGGCGGCTGCCAGCCTCGTGATCGTCGTCTGATCGATGGCGAACCTCCTGCAGGTCCGCCCATCGGTGCCGTGCCAGCACAGGAATACCACCCGGCACCGACAGAAAGAAGAAGGGCGTTGCTACAGCAGAAGTCCGGAGAGCGCATCCACGCTTTCGAGCAACTCGTCGCTGTACAACAGGACGATGGCGCCCGTGAGGTTCACACCCGCATGGAGGAAGATCGGCACGCTGAGGTTCCCATACCGCAGCGCCGCCCAGCCGAGCGCGAGTCCGATCAGAAACAGCCCGGGCACGGCAAAGACCGCATTGGGATCAATCAGATGAATGGCGGCGAACACGGCTGCGGACATCGTGACGGCCCCCCACTTGCCCATCGATCGTCGCAGCCGGGACAGCAGCATCCCGCGAAAGATCAGCTCCTCCACCAGCGGCGCAACGATCACGACCAGGAAGAGGAACACGAGCGTGTTGACGCTTCCGTCGAGGTCCTCGGCCACGTCGGCGATGCCCTGCTGTGGCGCATCCTCGGGTGCGAACAGCTCGATGATCGGCCCGACGAGGAGCGCCACCGCCAGCTGCAAGGCGAGACCGGCGGCGAGCCAGCCCACGTGGCGGGGCTCGATCCGCAGACCGAAGTCGCGCTCCCAGTCACCGGTGCCGCGCCGCGACGAGAGGTAGGCGGCCAGGCCGAGGGCGGCTACCGCCTGAGCGCCGAGCCCCGCCGCAACCAGCCCGAAGTCCGCCGCTCCCGCCACCGTGGCGAACGCCACGCCGATGACGCTCCCCACGAGTCCGACGAAGAACACCAGGAAGGCGTCGGTGGCGGTCCACTGCGCATCGGGGAGGTACGTCTCATCCAGGGCTTCCGGATCGCCGATCACCGAGGCACCTGCCCGGGCGAGAATCGAGCGGCCACCTCACGCGCCTCGACTTCGAGGCGCACGTTGCGATAGGCCTCCCAGTGACCGCGGCCCCGCCGACGCCCGCCCAGGTAGTCGCCGACGTACTGTGCGATGTGGCGGAGCGGCCCGAGCCGGCGGAATTGCTCGATGTGGGTGAGCTCGTGAACGACCAAGGGACCATCTCGGGACGGCTCTGCCCCGGTGCGAATCCGATCGAACACGACAGGCCGCACGTAGACACCCCATGGCATCGCCACCGCGACGATGCTGCGAGCCCAGAAGCGTTGGAACAGCGGCGACGCCGGTCGGATGCTGACGGCAAAGGGCTCGACGGCCGGCAGCTCACGGCGCACTGCGGCGATGTCGATGCCCGCCGCCGCAAGGGCATCGCCCGCAGTGAGGCTGCCCATCAAATGACGACGTTGACGATCTTGGGTGGCCGGGCGATCACGGTTCGTGGCTCGCCACCGCCGAGGTACTCCTGCACGCGGCTGGAAGCGAGCGCTGCAGCGACCGCATCGTCTTCGCCGATGGCGGCGTCGACGTCGATGCGGTCCCGCACCTTGCCGTTCACCTGAATCACCATCGTCACGGTGTCAGCACGGGCCGCTGCCTCGTCGAACGCCGGGAATTCGGCGGTGTGAATCGACGCATCGTTGCCCAGCCGTCGCCATAGCTCCTCCGTGATGTGTGGTGCGATCGGCGCCAGCAGCTTGAGCAGCGCTTCTCGGCCCTCGTCCCACACTTCCGGTTCCGCGCTGCCGCTGCGCATCGTCGCCAGCAGCTCGTTGCGCAACGTCATCAGGGCGGCGACCGCGGTGTTGAACTTGAACTCCTGCATGTCGGAGTCCACTTTCGCGATGGTCTGGTGCACGGTGCGACGTAGATCTGTGGTTGCCTGCGACTCGACGCTGCGGGCTGTGTAGACGGCGGTACCCAGTTTCCAGACGTCCTCGATGAAGCGGCGGGCACCGATGATGCCGCGGGGATCCCACGGCCCACCCTTCTGCCACTCGAACGCAAACATCAGATACGTCCGAACGGTGTCGGCTCCGTACTCGTGAACCAACTCGTCCGGGTTGACGACGTTCCCACGCGACTTGGACATCCGCTGGACCTCGAGGTGGGGCTTCAGCTGATGCACGTCGTTCGCCCCAGGGATCGCCGAAATGTCGACGACCGTGCCCTCCGGCACCTCGACACCGACGATGCCGGTCTCGGTGGCGACCTGCAGGACGTTCTCGGTCCGTCGCACCAGCTCCCCGACCACCGCTCCCGCATCCGGCCCTGCGGCGGCGTCGACCCGCACGGATGATGCAACCAACAGGCCGTCCCTCCAGTCCCCGTCGATGACGAGGGTGTCGCCGTCTCGCTCCGCACCGAGCACTTGGCCCTGGTTGCGCAGCGTCAGGAACGGCTCGTCGAACAATCCAGCAGGATCCCGACCGTGCTGCTTCATGATTGCGGACGTGTCGTCGAAGATGCCCATGTCCCGCATCGCCTTGACGAAGAAGCGTGCGTAGAGAAGATGCATCACGGCGTGCTCGGTGCCGCCGGTGTAGGTATCGACCGGGAGCCAGTAGGCCGCCTCTTCGGCATCGAACGCAGCACTGTCGAGATCCGGCGAGAGGTACCGGAACCAGTACCACGATGAGCACATGAACGTGTCGAGCGTGTCGCTCTCCCGGCGCGCCGGCTGGCCCTCGGAGTCGGTGGTCGCCAGGAACTCCTCGCTCTCCCCGAGCGGGCTGCGCCCGTGGAACTCGAGGTCCTCAGGCAGGATCACCGGGAGGTCTTCATCGGCCACCGCCTCGAGGACCCCGTCTGATCGATAGATCATCGGCACCGGCGATCCCCAGTAGCGCTGCCGCGAGATCAGCCAATCCCGCAGCCGGTAGTTGATCGCCTCCTTGCCGGCCCCCTGCTCCTCGAGCCAATCGATGGCGGCTGCCACCGAGGGGTTCGCTCGACCTTTGGCGTCGGTGGTCTCGACACCGTCGATCGGACCGCTGTTGACCATGACGCCGGGACCGACGTATGACTCCTCCATCGCCGGCTCGACCAGCGCATCCGCGCCTTCCGGATGGATGACCGGCACGATGTCCAGACCGAACTGGCGTGCGAACTCGAAGTCGCGCTGGTCGTGGGCGGGGACCGCCATGATGGCCCCGGTTCCGTACGACAAGAGCACGTAGTCGGCGATCCACACCGGGATGCGCTCGTCGTTGACTGGGTTGATCGCATAACCGCCCGTGAACACACCGGTCTTGTCCCGGCTCTCCTCCATGCGTTCGAGCTCGGAGCGGCTCGCCGCCGCGGTGCGGTATGCGTCGACGACCTCGCGATGACCGTCCGTCGTGATCGAATCGACCAGGGGGTGCTCGGGAGCCAGCACCATGAAGGTTGCTCCCCACAACGTGTCGGGGCGGGTGGTGAATACGACGATGTCGTCACCAGCCTCGGTCTTGAAGGACACCTCCGCCCCTTCGGAACGACCGATCCAGTTGCGCTGCATCACGCGAATGGGCTCAGGCCAGTCGACGTTCGGGTACGACAGCAGCTCGTCGGCGTACTTCGTGATCGCAAAGAACCACTGCTCCATCATGCGCTGCACCACCGGCTGTCCGGTGCGCTCGTCCTTGCCGTCGATGACCTGCTCGTTGGCGAGCACGGTTTGCAGCGTCGGCGACCAGTTGACCATCGCCTCGTCCCGGTAGGCGATGCGGTGTTCGTACATCTTCTTGAAGAACCACTCGGTCCACTTGTAGTAGTCCGGATCGCAAGAGACGGCTTCGCGTTCCCAGTCGAACATCGCCCCCATCGAACGGAGCTGCGTCCGCATCCGGTCCATGTTCTCGTACGTCCACTTGGCGGGGTGGATGTTCCGTTGCACGGCGGCGTATTCGGCCGGCAGCCCGAACGCATCGAATCCGATCGGGAAGAGAACGTTGTTGCCCTTCATCCGCATGTAGCGCGCCCGCGCATCTGAGGGCGTCATGGCGTACCAGTGACCGATGTGGAGGTCGCCGGACGGATACGGGAGCATCGTGAGTGCGTAGTGCTTGGGCTTGTCCCAGTCGACGCGGGAGCGATAGAGGCCCTCGGCCTCCCAGCGCTCCTGCCACGTGCGCTCCAGTGAGAGATGGTCGTAGGTATCCACGGATGCCGTCCGGACTCGGGTACGGGGAACAACGCAGGCTAATCGCCTATTGGCGCCAGGTCGGCATGCACGCATACACTCGCCAGCTCCCAGGATCGCATGGAGCAGGCTCCACCACCGTGGAACGGTGAACCCGTCATCATCTCGCCGGTGTACCCCGGCCGTGATGACGCGTTCATCGAACCCTTCGTCACCCTGTATGCCGTCGCGTTCGCGTCCGCCCCGTATCACCGGACCGACAGCCAGGTCGACGGGTTCCGGGATGCGCTCCGCCGTCAGCTGCACTATCCGGGATTCACCGCCTTCCGTGCGCATGTTGGCACCCGGACGCTGGGTTTTGGATACGGGTATACGACGATGCCGAACCACACCTGGCATCGCAACGTCGGCAACGCCTTGGGCGCCAGATTGCGCACCTGGCTCACGAGCTGCTTTGCGCTGGCTGAGCTGGCCGTTCACCCCGATGCACAGGGCTACGGCATCGGCCGCGCCCTCCACGATGCATTGCTCTCGGCGCAAGCACATCCACGGGCGCTGCTGTCGACGCTCGACACGCCCAGCCCGGCGCGGGTGATGTATGCATCGGCCGGCTGGCGGCTCCTGGCCGACAACGTGCGTTTCCCCACGAGCGTCGACCGCTACGCGATCATGGGCAAGGTCATCGGCGAGCACTGAGTGCGCGAGTCAGTCGCCCGCCTCGTAGCGCAGCTCGAACGTGTGCGGCTTCACGACCATGACCTCGCCGTTCAGTTGCCGCACGATCCAATTCCCCGGATCGGCTACGACCGACCCCTCGTGCAGCCCGTCGGCGAGATGGGTCTCGATCAGACATCGCTCCTCGGCGCGATACGCAAGAACGCCCGATCGCTTCACCCAACGCTCCGGCTCCACTTCCTCATGTATGGCTGGTCGCGCATCAAGAACAACCCCCTACGACGTGGACGGGCGTCTGTGGAGGTATTCCAGCCACTCCGCGGGTCAGTTTGCCCAGACACTCCCGCTGGTTGCCCCTTGGGAGTTCGCTGAACTCAATCGGTCAAATATGGCGTGAGGTCGAAGCCGAGTTCGTCAGCGAGCGTTTGGTGCGTAGGCAAACCGTCGCCCGCCGGACGTGGTGTCGGATCGAAACTCATCCACCCGTGCTGCGCCATCCACAGTTCCACCCACGCATGCGCAGACCGGTCCCGAACGACCATGGTCTCGCCATCCTCCAGGTCTCCCGGAGCAAAGCCGAAGACCACGCGCGAGGGGATGTCCAAGGCGCGGGCCAAAACGGCGAAGGCAGCGCTGAACTGCTCGGCGTAGCCGACGCGGTATCGGGGTGATTCGGGGTCGAGGAGCCAAGATGTGATGCTGATCTTCCCGAGGTCGGTTTCTACGGGCAATGTGTAGGCAAACGCCTGACTGTGGAACCAGACCTCGAGCTGTAGACCGCTGTCGAAGGCGGACGCCGCTCGAGTGGTCACGGATTCGGCCAACGCACGGAGCCTGTCTTTGTCCGATTCGTCGAAAGGGAGGGCCAGATGGCGGTTGCGGTCGGGTGGGCCGACTCGCGTGAGCGCCGGCGGATGAGTTGCGGGAAGGCTCTCGCCCGCCGTAGCCGCTGCCGCGAACAGTGGGGTCAGAGTGCCTTCTGCGTCGGTGATGAGGGCTCCGACGTCAATCCGTGGAATCTCAACCTCGACTGCGTAGGCCATCCCGCTGTTCGACAGTGCGCCGTCGAGGCGAAACGAGCCGTCCGCAAAGCGGACACGAATGTCCTCAACCACGTCTTGATTTCCGCTCAAGGCGACCGGAGAAACTGGGCTGGGCATCCAATCCGTTCTGAGCCGCTCGATGACGACGTCGACCGTCCCAGCAGACGCAGGCCCGGTCCATGCGTGACACGGATCGATCCAGGGTTGCACGTCGAGCGCTTGGAGGTTGGGCCGATTCGCATGGAACAGCTCACCGTTGAAGCTCTCGAGGGTCACCAGCCGGAAATACAGCTCGTTGGCCGATACCGGACCGGTGACCCGGGCGAAGAAGAACGGTCCAGTGGATTGCGAGACGAGCGCCTGCTGAATGCCGACGAACGGGTTGTAATCGGAAGACTCGAAGGAATCCATCGATTCCCCGGGATCGGTGGCAATGTCCTCACAGCCAGGGTCGACGTTACCGGCGACGGGAACGTCGCCGCGCGTCAACAGGGCACCAGCCGCGACTGCGGCAACGACGAGCACAAAGGCCGCAACGGCCACCGACAATGAGTGCATCAACCGGGGACGGGTCGGTGGGACGGGCGCAAGGGCCTCGCTCGTCTGCTCGACACGATCGACGACATCATTCGTGGAGAACGGCTCGTCCTCGAGCTCGGTCGGATCGGGAGCGGGGTTCGCTGCCCCCTTGGCTGCTACAAGTTCGTCGCCACCAAGAGGGGGAGCGAGTGGAGGTTCTCCCGATTTGTGCCTCATCTCGACACCGCCGCTCCCGAATGATCCCCCGGAGCGTCCCGAATGCGGACCTTGGGCCGTGTGCTGGACCGGAAGGCCACCCCCGACGAGGCTAACCCGGAGCGAGGGAGCCTCTCCTCTCGTGTGTCCCGAGTGTTGGCTCAGGGTGTCATCACTGCGAGTGTGAGGAGGCTCCCAGATGACACGTCACGTGGGTGTGGTGTATCGGCGTCGTTTGGTGATGTGGCGGGGATCGGAGATTCGCGATGATTCGGACACGCAAATGCGCTGCGTTGCGCGTAAGCTGCGGAACGGGAGATGAAGCGAGCGTGCTAGCGGCGCGCGTGGGACCGGAAGGGGGAACTGCATCATCGACGCTGGGGGGGGTGGCGGGCCGTGTGCGGCGTCCGCTCCCGCAGAGCGGCTTCGTGAGCGTCAGGCGACGCTGACATCAATCCTGGACGTGGTCCAGAGGAAAGGAAATCTTCATGGGGAGATATCGACAACGCGTGGTGACAATGCTGGGCGTCATAATGTTGGTCGCAACGATGGCTGCGCCGGGGGCACTCGCGCATCCTGATCCGGACGACGGAGGCGCAGACGGTGGCTCCGACCACCCTCATGCCGCCGGGGATCTGAGCGACGCGCTAGAGGCGCATGATGCCTCCACGGCAGGTGTTGTGAGCAGTGGACCCACCGCCAAGGTGACCAAGAACATCGACGCCCGAGGTATCGGCGCACGTGATGTCGACAATGCAACGACCGATGTGTGGGCCCTCGGTGGCTACGCCTACACCGGCACGTTCAACAATCCGTGCGGTGGTGACCCCGAAGCGGGAATCTGGGTGTGGGATGTGAGTAATCCCAACCGTGCGAAGTTCGTGACGATCATCCCGTCACCGGTTGGGAGTCGGTCGAACGATGTGCGGGTGGCGACCATGAACTCGGGCGACATCTTGGTGCATTCGAACGAGTCGTGTGGTGGCGGTCCGGGTGGCTTCGAGGTCTACAACGTGGACGATCCGACTGACCCCGTCCATCTGGCCAGCGTGCAGACCGACGACGTGAACGCCTTCCTGCGGGATGCGCTCGGCTTCGTCGACTTCGGGGTGCACAACCTGTTCCTGTTCACCCGGGGAGAGAATGACTATGTCGCGGCGACCGTGGAGTCGGAGTTCGGCAACTTCCAGATCTTCGATCTGGCGGACTTGGACTCCGGTCCGGTTGGCTTCTGGGGTGCAGAATCGACTGGTATCGGACCGTACCCTGCGCCGTGGCCCGACGAGGACTACGCAACGCTGACCGACTTTGGCAAGATCCTCGACGCGGATGACTATCTGTTCGACGGTTTCGGCGCATCGAGGAACCGGTTCCTGCACGATGTCACGATCTCCGCCGACGGAACCAGGGCGTATCTCGCCAACTGGGACGCCGGGCTGGTTCTGCTCGACATCACCGATGTGACGGATCCGACACCGATCTCGATCGCCATCGACCCGGTTAACGGGTCGTTGGACGGCGAGGTCAACAGTCACTCGGTGTGGCCGAGTGAAGACGGCACGATCGTCGTGGAAGGCGAAGAGGACTTCTCCGTCTTCGAGGGCGACACCCCGTTCCTGGGATCGTTGCAGTTCCTGAACACGATTCCCGGCGTGGGAACGTCAACGAACACGGGGAACGCTCTTGAAGCGAACCCGACCGGCAACGTGGGGACGCTCACCGCCACATCCTTGGCCGTGAATGCCGGGCCCTTGGCGGGTAGCACCTTTGACGTGCTGGAGATGGTCAACAACAACGTCCCACTCGGGGCAGGTTCAGTCAGCGGGAACGTCGTCTGGATCGGTCGAGCCTGCGACGGCGACCCGTTGGAGAACCCGGTCTCGCCGGGCGATATCGCGATTGCGCGTCGCGGTGACTGCTTCTTCTCTGACAAGGCGGCCAACGCGGCAGCTGCGGGAGCTGGGGCCATCGTCGTCGCCAACAACCAGGAAGACAGCGTCTGGAGCGGTCTGCGGATCTGGGACTACAGCGACGAGGCCAACCCGGTGTTGATGAGTACCTTCGACACGGTGTGCTCAGCAAACCCGAGCGACGCGAGCTGCGACCCGGCTGGGACGTACTCGTCGCACAATGTGATCGTCGAGACGCTCGGCAACCAAACGAAGGCGTACATCTCGTGGTACAGCGACGGGATGCTCGTTCTCGACGTGAGCGATCCGGCCAACCCAGTGGAAGTCGGACGTTACACAGAGCCGGGAACCGACTTCTGGGGCGTCTACAAGGAGACGAACTCCCCGTTCTTCTACGGCAGTGACCGGAACGGCGGACTCTACATCTTCAAAGAGCAAGGCTCCGGATCCGGCTAGGCGCAACGCGACACCGATTGATGCGAGGAGGCGGCCCCGTACGGGGTCGCCTCCTCGCTTAGCGAGGTCAGGACCTCGAGTCGATGACCACGTCCAATCCTCACGGATGACCGCACACATGACGCTGTAGTGCGGCACGCCTGCCTCGATCCGTTCGTCGTCACCAGGCGTTGAGTATGGGGGTGACCGCGGCGCCCCACACGTAGAGCGGGTTGTCGAGGAGCTCGGCGGGGCGCAGTACCGGTGCGAGCCGGGCCACCTGCTCGAGCGTCCCCAGCCCAGGCGATGCCGGCTGGCCGATGTGTCCGAGTGACCGAGGCGTTGGGAGACGGTGGCGATATCGGTGCCGTTCTGCATTGCCACGGAGGCCATCGTGTGGCGGAGGCCGTGCACACCGATGAAACGGGAGCAGCCTGGGACGTGTTCGCCGAGGCTCCCGCCACCATCGGCAAGCCATAGGAGCACCGATGCCGTTGGACTTCGACCAGATTCTTGAGGGCTACCGGGAGCAGTACCCGCCGACGTTGAACACGACGCAGGTTGCGGAGATGCTCGGATCGACGCGCGAAGTGGTGCGCACCAAGGTGGCTGCAGGTGAGATCCCGCCTACCGGTGGGGCAAGAACATCCGGTACTTCCGAGACGAAGTCCTCGACTGGCTCAGGCAGCAAGCGGCGGAGGGACAACACGACGAGTAGGAGGTCCGTCCCGCCTTGACGTGGATTCTCCACCTCAAGGGCATCGACTACGAGGTTGCGTATACCGGTACGGGAGACCCCCTACCGAGATCGCCCGACTAATCGACTTGTGGTCGTCCGGCGGGCCCGACGGTGAATGGACCGATGCGCACGTAAGGCTCCACGGGCAGTCGGTTCCACTCAGGATCCGAACTGCGGGCGTCGTCACGTGGGCGCTCTACCGCTCGACGACACCATCAACCGACCTGAAGTGGATCTCGCTGCTGCGCAGGTTCATTCTGCGAGCCACCCTCGCTACACGTGGTCGGCGAGGACGTTCGCACGTCGAAGGTCGAGCCAATGGGCAACGTCTCGAGTGAGGCCCGCAGCCTCGCCGAGAATCGCCGGACCCAGAAGGGATGTATCCGCTGACGGTGCGCTCGAGCAGGTTCCGGTGGCGAGAGTCGGTGCGCTCAGTCTGTGGTGACCGATCCTGCGCTGCACGGGGATTTTCCGACCTCGAAGCGAGGACTCGGACCTCCGAAGCGGTCTGGCGACACGCGCAACCGGCGACAGGAAGTATGGGATAAGTATGGACGCTCATGGGCGAGACGAGGTGAGGCCAAGAGCCCCCAACCTGTTGTGGCTCAGGGGCTCTCTCGAATGTGGAGCTGACGGGAATTGAACCCGTGACCTCTTGCATGCCATGCAAGCGCTCTGCCGAACTGAGCTACAGCCCCTGGATCGCCGAAGCGACGCGTGAGTCTATCAGGCTTCTGCGACCACCTGATCGAAGTCGAGGCGCGGCGCATCGCCCCACAACCGTTCCAGGTCGTAGTAGTCCCGCGTCTCCTGATCGAAGACGTGCACCACCACGTCGCCGTAGTCGAGCAACACCCATCGGCCGTGATTCTCCCCCTCCCGGCGCAGGGGCCGCCGGTCGAGGTCGCGCTTCAACCCGAGCTCGACCTCCTCGACCAGGGTCTTGACATGTCGGTTCGAGGTGCCGGTGGCAATGACGAACACGTCGGTCAGGACAACGAGTCGGGATACGTCGAGCAGGGCGATGGACATGCCCTTCTTGTCGGCGATCGCAGCGGCGGCGGCTTCGGCAGCGATGATGGCTTCCTGATCGGCGCTGATGGTTCAAACCTTCCTGCGACGCTGTGGGCCGGATATTACCGCCATCGGGAATCAGTGGTGGCGGTAGAGCCCATGGGCGTCGATGTACTCCCTCACCGCCTCCGGAACGAGAAATCGGACGCTCGCGCCGGCCGCCACTCTGCGCCGTAGGTCCGTGCTCGATATGTCGAGCTCCGGCATGTCGAGCCAGACGAAATCGGCGTCGCCGAACGCATCCGCAACCTCGTCTTGCGTCACGCCGGGACGGGGTACCACGGCGAAGTGCCCGGTTGCCAGCAGCTCGCCGGCGCGATGCCACGACGGAACCCCACGCGCTGCGTCTGCTCCGAGCAGCAACGAGATCCGCTCCCCTTGCGGAAAGGACGCCAGGGTGTCGATCGTGTAGGTCCAGCCGTCGCGACGCAGCTCACGATCGTCCACTTCGAAGTACTCGACATCGACGGAAGCGAGCCGCGTCATCGCGAGGCGGTGCTCGCCCGCCGCGATGTCGTCTCCGGCTTTCTGCCAGGGTGCTCCCGCCGGGACGAACGAGACGACGTCGAGGCCGAGCTGTCGATAGGCAGCCTCCGCCGCCACGAGGTGAGCCACGTGGGGCGGATCGAAGGTTCCGCCCAGGAGTCCGCGATGCACGGCGGGCAGCATAGGACCCGGCGGGTCCGAGCCGGGGAGCCAGCCACAACGCGTGGTGCGGCGGGTGGCACGCAAGCCACGGCTCCGGATCTTGGTAGACACCATCGACCCGAACCGAGAAATGCAGCGCCGGAGCGTCGTCGTGCCAGCCCGACGTTCCCAGAACGCGGCCCGACCAGACGAACGAACCCGAGGCAACGCCCACCGTGTCGAGATACGAATACGAGGTCTTGAGACCCCCGCCATGGTCGACGGTGACGGACAGCCGGCCGGCAACCGATCCGGCGAACGTGACCCAGCCTGCGCCCGCAGCACCGACGGGCGTGCCGACCGGAACCGCAAAGTCGACGCCCCAGTGCCCGGCGTACGCACCAATCGGAGCAAACGGGCGCGCGACGTAGCCAACGACGGGGGGCTGGAGTCCTGCGCAGGTGACGGTGGTTCCCAACGCAACCGACACCATGAGGGACAATGCAACGACGGCGGGCATGGCGATCTCTTCCCGCCACCGCCACCCGGCACGCTACACGGAAGGCCGGGCGCTGGGAAGGGTGTTTTGTTTACCCATGGTACGTTGCCGCGCATCATCGGGGAGGAGACCATGACGGTTCATTACGAGGTAGCCGACCGGATCGCCACCGTCACCATCGATCGGCCGGCAACCCGCAATGCCAT
Organism: Acidimicrobiia bacterium; assembly: GCA_035458525.1. Lineage (GTDB taxonomy): Bacteria > Actinomycetota > Acidimicrobiia > Spongiisociales > UBA5794 > DATHZQ01. The sequence goes on along the minus strand of DATHZQ010000027.1, from coordinate 5,092 downwards.
CGATTTGGCGACGGCTGATGCGTTGCTGGCGGCATGGCGCCGCTTCGACGCCGATGCGAACGCCGACGTCGGAATCCTCACCGGAGCCGGAGGTACGTTCTGTGCGGGAGCCGACCTGAAGCGATTCGATCTCGTGGACCGGCCCGAGGGCCACCTGGGCATGAGCAAGCTCGAGGTGGGGAAGCCGACCATCGCAGCCATCGAGGGCCACGCCGTGGCGGGCGGTCTCGAGCTCGCGCTGTGGTGTGACCTGCGGGTGATGGCCGCCGACGCCGAACTCGGGTGTTTCGAGCGGCGATGGGGTGTTCCGCTCATCGACGGCGGAACCCAACGGCTGCCGCGCATCGTGGGGATGGGCAGGGCGATGGACCTCATACTCACCGGCCGCGGCGTGCTCGCAGCAGAAGCACTCGAGATCGGACTCGCCAATCGCGTGTCACCGCCGGGCGAGGCTCTGCAGATGGCGACGGACCTGGCAGCGCGGATCGCCAGGTTCCCACAGCCGACGGTTCGCTCCGACCGCCTCTCTGTACTCGGCGGCGCCGGCAGGCCTTTGCGCAAGGGCCTGGCCATCGAGCGCGAACTCGGGATCGCCGTGCTGGACACCGCAGCGGAGGGCGCCGCCCGCTTCAGCGGAGGGGCCGGCCGGCACGGAGCCGGCACCTGACCCCCCGACTCAGCCGGATTGGGCGGCCAACCGGGTTCGCCGCACTGCGGTCGGCTGGAGCGCCACCCGCTCCACGAAGCGTTCGAGCTGTCGCAACGTGCGAACCTCGTGCACCTCGTCGCATACCTCGCGGTACGTTGCCATGATCGAATCTCCGGTGTCCCAATAGCGGGCCGCTTCAGGATTCAGCCAATGCAGCGCACGGGCTTCTCCGGCAATCTTGGTCAGGACTGCAAGCCCCGAGTCTCGGTAGTTGTTACGGGCGTCGCCCGTGACGATGACCGTCGAGCGCGCCGTGACCGCATCCATGAACTCGGCGGCAAACGTCTCGAGTGCCGAGCCGTAGTCGCTGTGACCGTCGCGCCGGACCAGCTTGGCTTCCGCCGACATCTCCGCCATCGCGTCGTGGAAATCCGTCCCGGGACCGAAGAAGCGCGTGACCTCGTCCAGTCCGTCGATGAAGGCAAAGGACCGCACGTTGGAGAACTGATGACCGATGGCGTAGGTCAGTTGCATGGTGAAGCGGGCGAAGGTCGCCATCGAACCCGACACATCACACAGCAGCACCAGCTCTGGCTTCGAGATCCTGCGCGGCTTCCATTTCGGATCGATCAGCGCACCACCGTGAGCCAGGGACCTGCGAATGGTTCGCCGCACGTCGAGGCGTCCCTTGCGCCCGTGGCGGCGGCGTGCGGCCAGGCGGCTGGCCAGCTTGCGGGCGAGCGGCCCGATGCGTTCTGAGATCTCCTCGAGCTCTTCGCGGGTGGCATGCATGAGGTCGATGTCCTCGACGAGCGGAGCCCGCAGCGTCTGTGCCACCGCCTCGGCGCCCCGATCCTCGACCAGACGCCGCAAGATCTCGTCCTGCACCTCGGTGCGCAGCGTCTGGATTCGGTCCTCGGCCGCTTCGCGCGCGATACGTTCGCCGAAGGGATCGTCGCCGCCATCCGCAATCGCCTCGTCGATCAGGCGGCGCCGGATGGCTTCCGCATCGAGCCGGTGCATCACGCGGTACAGGTAGTAGCGGCCCCCGACCGGCCGTCCTGGCTGAAAACCAGACAGGCGATCGACGGCCCGCCGCACGAGCGCCCGCAACGCATCCCGGTCGTTGCCGCCGAGCGCGGCGATGATGGAGTCGACGAGTTCCCGTAGCTCGGCATCGCCGGCGCCTCCGCCACCGCCGTCGGGTCGTACCGGTTCGCCCGGTTGCAGGGCGTCCATCAGAACGTCGGCTGGTTCGATGGAGACGCCGAAGAACACATCGAATGCCGTGTCGAAAGCACGCTGGTGCCGGGCGTTCTTCACCAACGTTGCCGACAACGTTGCCCGCAGACCTTCTCGATGGGTGAGATCGATGTGTCGCAGCGCATCCGCCGCATCCATGACCTCCACCATCGATACCGGTATCCCGACCTCCCGCAGCTCGTGGGAGAAGTCGGTCAGGGCCGACAGCATGTCAGGTGCCCGACTCCGGGGCTGGCACCAGATCCAATTCGCGGGTCACCTTGTCGATGTCGGATTGGTATTTCAGGAGGACGTGCAGCGTGTCTGCCGTAACGGCCCCGTCGACTTCAGCGGCCGCCAGCGCCAGCAGAGTTCGTGCCCAGTCGATGGTCTCACTGACCGACGGTGCCTTGCGGATCGGGATCCGCCTGATCGAGCGCACGACTTCGGCGACACGCTGCGCCAGCTCCTCGGACAGCTCCGGCACGCGGGAAAGCAGGATCTCTCGCTCGCGGTCGATCGTCGGGTAGTTGACGTGCAGGAAGAGGCACCTGCGTTTCAACGCCTCAGAGAGCTCTCGGGTGTTGTTCGACGTGAGCAAGACGAAGGGCCGGGTGGCGGCCGTCATGGTGCCGAGCTCCGGGATGGTGATCTGGAAGGCATCGAGCACCTCGAGCAGCAACGCCTCCGTTTCGACCTCGACCCGATCGACCTCATCGATCAGCAACACCACCGGCTCCGGACTCCGAATGGCCTCGAGGAGCGGGCGGGTCAGGAGGAAGTCCTCGGTGAAGATGTCGCCTTCGAGCTCATCCCAGCGCCGGCCCTCGTCGCTCTGCAGCCGCAGCAGCTGCTTGTGGTAGTTCCACTCGTACAGCGCCTTGGCCTCGTCCAGGCCCTCGTAACACTGCAACCGGACCAACCGCCGGCCGGTGGCCTCGGCGACCGCCAGTGCGAGAGCGGTCTTGCCCACGCCGGCAGGTCCCTCGGCGAGAATTGGCTTCCCGAGCCGCTCGGCGAGAAACGCCACCTGTGCGATCCGGTCGTCCGGTAGGTACCCGACGGATTTCAGTGCAGAGCCGGCGTCGGCGGCATTGGTCCAGGACATCGCCGCATCTTATGCCGCGGGTTGGCTGCGCCAACCCGGTGGCGGTCTTCACCGACCGATGTTGGGGTCCTCTTGGGTCACCCGGCTACGCACCGTGTAGACCGAATCGCCGCTGAGGATCCCGCCACGGCCAAAGAGGCGGCCCGTCTGCCAGTTGGAGAGGCCCAACTCCGGCTTGTCGAGGGCGTACTGGCCGTCGACCCATCGTGTGAAGCCGTCGCCGACGAACGGGGCGTCGATCGTTGCGAAGAACCGATCGTGTTCGGCGGAATCGTCTGACACGAGACTTGCGACGAAGCGCGGGCTCTGGTCGTTGAAGAGTCCCACCGCTTCGTCGATGTCTGCAACGATCTTGAGCGTCACCTCGGGGCTGTCCTCCCACTCCCATTCTTCGCCGAGGAGGTCGCTGGAGATCAGCTCCGTCCTCGGTTCCTCCACGGGGCCCTCGGCTCGGCCGATGGTGGCGGGCTCGAACCAGGATGCGGGAATGTGACGCTCGTCCCCCTCCGCCACGTGCAGCTTCGTCGTGGCGCCGCGGCGATGGCCGGCGCGATCGAGCGCATCGAGGAATGCCGGGACGAGACGATCGGCAGCCGATGCGACGATGCAGCAGGTGTTCAAGGTGTTACAGACCTTGCGATCGAGCGAGTGATACACGATCGAGGCAAAAGCGTCGGCGTCGGCTTGCGCAGAGGCCACGATCCACGCTCCCCCGGTTCCATGGAGGCTCACGGCGATTCCGGCCTGCCGGGCCACCGCACCCAGTTGGGCCACCGCCGACCCCGAACCGCGGGCCACGGCCAGTGCCAGCCGGGTGTCCGAGAAGAGCGCGTGACCGGCGGCGCGAGCCGGGCTCGCCACGAGCGAGGCGGATCCGGCCGGAAGTCCCGCTGCGGCGAGCGCCGGGTCGAGCGCATTCTCGACGATGGCCTTGGCGGTGCCCAAAGCATCGGAACCGATCCGGAACACCACGGTGTTGCCGCTGCGAAGCACTCCGGTCGCATCCGCAAAGACGTTGGGCCGGCCCTCGAATACGAACCCGACGACGCCGAGGCCCGACCGCACCTGATCGACCTTCCATCCATCGTGGGTGACCGTCTCCAGCACGGAGCCGCGGCCCGACGCTGCATCTCGCCACGCCCTCAACCCGGAGATCATGTCGGCGCGCATCTTGTCGGACAGCACGAGCCGCGTCGTGGAACGGCCCCTCGCCTTTGCGGCCTCGACGTCGGCCTGGTTCGCTGCCGCAATCGGGGCGAAAGACGCCTCGTCGGCGAGGCGGAGGGCAAACGCTTCGTAGAAGTCCGTTATCTGGTCGTCGGTCACGGTGCCGATGAGCTCGAACGCCTTCACCGCGGCGTTCACGGCGCGGGTCGCCACCGCGTGAACGTCCGCCGGGACGTGGAGCAGGTCGCCCGTCGTCTGCACGACGACGAGCCGGTCGCCGGGTCGGAAGGCCGCAGCGAGCTCCTCGGTGACGAAGGTGACGCGGTCACCTCCGTAGATCACCGCCATGCCGGCCGTCAATGAACTGAGCACATTCCCCTGGGTCATGGGCAGCACGCTATCGGAGGCCGAGCGCCCTGCCAACCGTTCGCGAGACCTACCTGCGTCACCACAAGACGACCAGGTCGTCGCGGTGGATTCCCACACCGCCGGCCACGGAGCTGTGTTGTCCTGCGGCTTCCTCGAGCTCTGCCGCACTCAAGCTCGCCAGCCCTTTGCCGATCATGGCGCCGTCCGGATCCAGCACCTCCACCGCCTCTCCGGCGTCGAAGTCGCCCACGACCGAGGTCACGCCGACCGGAAGCAGGCTGCGACCGTGTCTCACGAGCGCATCGACGGCTCCGCCATCGACCGTTACCCGCCCCTGCGGCGGCAAGCCGAACGCAATCCAGAGCTTGCGGGCCGACAGCTTGGAATCGTGCGGCTGGATCCATGTGCCGACATCGCCTCCCGACACGGCGAGGCCCACGGCACGCTCGTCGCGCGCCTCCGCGATCACCGTCGGGATCCCCGACCACGCCGCCATGCGGGCCGCTGCGATCTTGGTGGCGACGCCGCCTGATCCGAGGTGGCTTCGTCCCGTCGAG
>DATHZQ010000026.1:0-5519 GCA_035458525.1 Acidimicrobiia bacterium | reverse complement strand
GGTCTTGTCGATCCACGGCTGCTCCGGGCCGTACATCCTGAGGGCTACGAACCAGCTCTTGCCGGGGAGGGTCTCGAGCCAATTGTCCTCGTGCCCGGCAGGCGGCTCTGGACCGAAGTAGATGTCGTAGGACCCGTCATCATTGGCTGCGATCTCGGGATCGTTGCTGCCAACGGTGGGGAACCTCTGGCTGGTCTGGAGCTGCGACCGGGTCTGGGTGTCGTAGACAGTCACCGCCCAGAAGTTGTTGACCGGCACGTCGGGTGGAAGGTGGAGCCGGTAGGTGGCTGCTCCGTCGAAGGGCTGCTTGGCGGCGTCGAGATACGCAATCCCGTAGTCCGATCCCTTGCCGGGGACGCTGACCGCCATCGCCGGGGTCACCGCGGTGTACGGGTAGTGGAACATCACCCGAGCATCGAGGTTACGGGCACCGTCTTTCTCGAAAAAGACGTCCTTGTCGACCCAACCCATCATCCAGGCGCTATCGGTATCGGGATAGATCCGGGCACCGGTCATGCGGGGATACCACACGATCGATCGGGCGATGGCGTTGCCGATCGCAACCGCGTCGGTCAGGATCCGCTTCATCCGCTCGTCGGGCTCGAACGGCCGGCCCTTGACGATGCCGATCGAAGCCAGGAGGCCTCGGGTCTCGACGTCGAGCATCTCGTCGGACTCGTTCTGCACGAGTTCGTTGACGTGTTCGTAGAACTCGTAGGTGTTCGGGTGGATCGTGTTGAACGCCTTGCCGGAGCCGCTGGTGAACTCCATCTCGGGTGGGTTGTCCCGGCGAGCGAGGGGGTACACCTTGAGGTTGCCGACGATGTTGGCGACACCGGCGTCGAGACCATTCGCCACCGAGCCGCGCATGAACGTCCACACCCGAAAGCTGCGAGGCCGCAGGGTGAAATATCCGTCGGGCACATCGCCGTCGTAGCCGGGAGGGAGCAGCAGATAGCTGCCACCCGCACCTTTGTCGGGTCCGGCTGGTCCGACGTCGCCGATGTAGCGGAACCACATGTCGTTGAACGCCCCCAGCATCCCGGGGGGCACCTCCACGACGGTGGGACCGTCGGCGCCCAGGTCGATGAACGGCAGTGCGTACAGGGTGGAGGTGTTCCCGGTCAGGAACAACGACGCTGAATCCATCAACCCGTCGAACAGCAGCACCTGCCCCACTTGCGACACACCAAGGGCCTCGGGGCCCTTCACGAGCGCGTACACCGACGCCCCCGGCATCGCGTTCAAGAACACTTCGACACCGCGAGCCCGGTCCAGGTAGTCATACACCAGCTCCGCAGTGTCCAGCAGTGGAGCACCATCACGAAACCGCAAGTTACCGATCGACGTTTCTACAGCATCAGGGGTCGAGATGCCTGCCAACTCTGATTCGATTCCCATCCTCATCTACCTCCTCGTTGTGTTCCGTGGTGCTCGGCCGCCACTTTCGGAATCAGCGGGTCCGAGCCGTGGTTGTCGTCCGTTTCCGACGCGTCCTCGCACCAGGCATGGCCGGAGCGATATGACTTGCTTGCGCTTTCAAAGGCATCGCCGACCCGGACGTGTGGTGAGTTCACGACTTGGAAACCTCGATCGGGGGACCTTGCTTCACGAACCATCGCCCATACGTCTCGGCCAGGGGAGCAGCGGAGAGGCCATGCGCCAGGACGCTGAAGAGGACAGTGAGTCCGATGGTGGTGAGCACGTCTTGGTGTGCGGGGGCAAGGGAAGTCGCCTCGCCGGCCACCTCTTCGATGGACAGCAAGGCGAAGATGAGCGAGGCGAGGCCGCGCGGTCCAAACCAGCCAATGAACAACGCGGTCTGGGGTCGAAACCCGGACCCGAGCAACGAGACGGCGACGGGAACCATGCGCAGGGCGGTGAGCGAGAGCAATGCAAACAAGACGTGCTCCCATCCGGCGACTTCGATGATCATTGGGCCGACGGCGCCCCCGAACACGTACCAAATCCCGGCCCCAAGGCCGTCGGTCAGCGATTCGGTCACGACCTCGGTGTCCTCTGCGTTGGCGAGGGGCGTCGCGGTGGCGAATGCGAAACCGGCCACGAAAGCGGCGACGAATCCATTGGCGCCGAGCAGCTCCGTTGCCATGAAGGCGACGAAGGGAAGGGTCAATGTGGCGAGGGCGCGACCTTGATTCGTGGTCCAGTCCGCGGAATCGGCGAAGGTCATCCATCGGCCGCCCACGATGCCGATGGCAGAGCCAACGAGTGCCGCTGCGACGATGTCGAAGACGATGCCGATCGGTTCGGTCGCGTGCCCGGCGGCCACCGCGAGGGCTGCAACGACGACCGGGTGACAAGCCCGTCGTTGAGCCCGCTTTCAACATTCAGAGAGCTCCGGACGAGCCGCGGAACTGCCGGGTTGGTAATGGTAGGGCCGCCAAGCCCGGCGTCGGTTGGAGCAAGCGCGGCCGCCAGGAACAGCAGAAGCCCGACCTCCAGCCCGGGAAACACCAGCCAGCCGAGCCAATATCCGGCGATGACGGTGAGCGGGAACCCAACGAGCAACAGCCGGCCCACGATGCCAGCCTCCGCTCGTAGCTCAGGAAGGCCGATCTTCGACGCGTCGTGAAACAGCAGGATGACGAGCGCCGCTTCGGCCAGTGGATGGGACAGTGACGGTGGAAGCGCGAATGCTTCGTCGCGTAGCTCGACCACTAGGAAGCCGGCGATGACGAAGGCGATCGGCGCGCCGATCCAGATCCGCTCCAATTTGCCGGAGGTCAACGCGAACGTCAACAACAGGCCGCCGAATATGAGCATGTCGACCATTACTCGCCTTGCGGCACGTCACCGCCGTTGCCGCTGAGCAGCGCCGTGTAGCGGACTGAGACCGTGACCTCTTCGCCCTCCTGCCGGCTCAACAGGGCTGCCAAGGCATCAGGGTCGGTGGGCGGCTGCGGGCCGGATACGGCCACAGAAACCAGGAGCGGTGATGCCGAATGGTCGGCATCGACGGCATCGACGATGAGGGTCGGGTCCCACTCGGCAACCGCCTCGTCGACTCGGTCCCTGGTGCGCCCCTCGTTCCATTGGATGGACGTGTAGGTCGCGAGCGGGACCGCCACCGCGAGGACCACGATGCTGGTGACCACCAAGGAAGTCAGCCGCCGGCGGCGACTCAGCAACCGGTCGAGGCGGGGCACGAACCCGGCGAAGACGAAAACCAATGCAGCAGCCAACGTGATACACGCCAGATTCGTGACGAACAACAATGCCGCCCCATCGGTCAGGTCGGTCCGTCCCAAGCCAAGCGTGATCCCGACCGTGGCGAGCGGTGGCACCAACGCCACTGCGATGCCCACGCCAGGCAGCGCCGATCCGGCCTCCTTGCGCACCAACACGTAGCCACCGGCAGCGCCCGCCGCGACGGCGATGGCGAGATCCAGCAGGTTCGGCGCCGTTCGAGCGAGTAGTTCACCCGGCAACGTGACATCCGCATCAACCTCCGGAAGGACGCGCGCCACGACCCACCCAACCCCGACCGCGAGCAACGCCCCTCCGCCGATGATCGCCAGCGACTCGACCTGCCGTGCCAGCCAGGCCTGCACAGTCGCCGCCGCTAATCCCAGGATGGGGGTCATCAACGGTGCGACCAGCATCGCGCCGATCACCACCGCGCCGCTGTCGTTCACAAGCCCAAAAGCCGCAATCGAACTCGAGAACACGATCAACGAAACGAACCGCCACAGATATGGCACCCGGCGATCTTCCTCGAAGAACAACTCATCGAGAATCCGGGCACGTTCCTCGAGTGGCAGTTCCCGTCCCCGGACCCCCAGATCCCCGGACGGAATCAGCGAGCGAAGGTCGGTCCCTGGATCGGCCGTCGTTTTGTCATGCGGGCTCGTGGGGATGTTATCGATGCCACCCATCACACACGCCCTCGATGTCGTGCGATCGATAGGATGACGAGCAAAACTCACCTCCGAGGTAGGCGTGCACACCGTACGTTTCGTCAACAGATTCCGTCTATTCAGATTCGGTTCGCGTGGGTAGTGGACAGATCGCCAAACGCGCCGATCCGACGACGGTCAGTGCTTGCGAAGTAGACACATTCGAATCGGCCGTCGCCGGTCTCCATATCGAGTACGTTCGTACCGACGGCGGCGAGCGGCCATGCGTGGCGACATTTGCGGCTACCGGCGATGCCGCGGTGAGCGTGGGCTCGGTGGGGTTCTCAGTGATTGCCCAGACTGAGATTCCGCTGGACCGCAACGTGTTTGCTCTGATCAGAGCAGCGCCACCCGGGGCCAGGTGGAACGAAGTTGAGTTGCGGCCGGGAGATGTCTTCGCATATGCCCCCGGAACGACCTTCTTCGGTGTCGAGCCGGCCAGAGCCGCCGCAACGATTCTCGTCCTACCCACCGATTATGCAGCGAGCATCGCATCGGATTTGGGCTTGGGTGACCCGGAGGTTGGCCGCGGTGTGGCTCCACTGCCCGCCAGCCCGGCCGTGCAACGGCTGGCATTGAGCATGAAGCGCTCCTTCGAGCGGCCGCAGTTCCTCGCCGATCAGGTCGCCTTGGCCGGACTGGTGGAGGACGCCGTCCGGGTCGCAACCCGGCACGACATCTCGAACGGACACCGCTCGAGACGCCTCGACAGTCGCACGATCGTGCGCAACTGCCTCGATTACGTCGAGTCAACCGGTTGGCGCCAGCCGGCGATGCGTGCCCTGTGCCGAGCTGCGTTTGCGTCAGAGAGCCGTGTGCGACGGGCATTCATCGACGTGGTTGGCGTTCCCCCGATCCGGTACCTCCAAATGCGGCAGCTCTCTGCGATGCGTAGCGCACTCATCGAAGCCCGGCCGGACAGCACGTCCGTGACCGAGATTGCGATGTCGCTCGGTGTGACCCAGCTCGGTAGGGTCGCCGGTCGCTACCGATCTCTCTATGAAGAGCTCCCCAGCCAGACCTTGCGCAACGCGCCGTGACCTCGGGAACGGGAGGCCTCTGCGCAACCACATCCTTTCGCGTACACGGGTCGGTACGACGATCCGAGTACGTCCCTCGAAGGGCCGAAATACCCGGCACTCGGGATGCACGGACGAGACCGCGGCCGAATCGCTCTCCAGGACGCTCCACCTCGAACTGTTTCAGCGACGCCGCAGCGCAACCTGCATGAAGTCGTCCAAGCGAGTTCCTCATCCTTCGAAGCCCTCGATACCCCCGGTCGACGGCACTCCGCCCAACGGCTGCTCATCGTCTCGCACCCGAGCGGCAATGGGTCGTCAATGCAATGAACACCGACCGCCCCGATCACCCAATCCGGTACCCGAATGCACACTCCGCTGAGTGCCCGGGATCGGCACCTCGTGCGCTCGGAAGGGGGATGGTCGATGTGCGCTCATCGACGTCCGCCATGTGTCAGGTGGCTCCGGTCTGCAACGACGTGCCCCGCTCGCCTTGTGTATGGTCAGGAGATCGATAGACGAGGAGTCTCATGGCCGTTGGCATCCAGCGCTGGGAGCGTCGTGACGGCGCCGACCGCAACGA